>JAYVTG010000045.1:0-2302 GCA_043774625.1 Polaromonas sp.
CCCCTTGCCGCGTCACCCGTCGCAAATTTACCAGTTTTTGCTGGAAGGTCTGCTGCTGTTTGTGCTGCTGTGGCTGTACGCACGCCAACCGCGCAAGATGGGCCAGGTCTCAGGTGCCTTTCTATTCGGCTACGGCGTTTTCAGATTCATCGCAGAATTCTTTCGCGAGCCCGATGCACATCTGGGCATTTTGCAGCTCGGCATGAGCATGGGGCAGTGGCTGTGTGTGCCGATGATCTTGGGCGGTGTCGCGTTGTGGGTTTGGGCTTCAAAACGACCCAAAACGGACTAAAATAACGATTATTGGGTATCTTTTAGGCCTCTAGCCCAATAGATACATGCGCAAGCAGCTCCTGAAAATATAGCAACTAATTTACGGCAATCCCTAGTTTCACAGATGTACCGCCAGGTTCGTTTTTTGCTATCGACAGCGTTGCCCCCAGCATCTCTGCGCGGCTTTGTATGTTGCTCAGGCCGCGTCCTGTTGTGACATTTGCGTCAAAGCCTGTGCCGTTGTCGCTGATGATGATTCGGCACACCTTGGCATCTATGTCGTAGCGGGCACTCAGCAATACCTCTGTAGCTTTGGCATGTTGAATGATGTTGCTGAACACCTCAAGCAAGATGCGCTGGACGTTTTGAATGTCTTGATGCGTCAGCTTTTCAAATTTGGGCAGTGCGTCTACCTGCCACATCAGGCGCAGTTGCGCTGCGTCCAGCCGAGGCTGTAAACGGTGCCTCAAGCTGGCCAGAACCACGGTTAGCTCTCCGTTTATGTTGCTGATCGCATCCACAGCCATGCGCAGATCGTCCAGCGCGTCCGATGTATGGGTTTTAATTTGCTCGCGTGGTGCACTGCTGTTGACCAGCCCCAACAGCGCCACCAACTGCGAGCCTACTGAGTCGTGAATGTCTTGGATCATGCGTTGGCGTTCACGGTATGTGGCGTTTTCAGCCAGCAAGCTCTGTGATGCGCGTAACAAACCCAGTTCATCGTGAGCTGCCAGGTAGCGCTGCACCACCACAGTGCCCAGCGCAAAGTTAAACACTAAAAAAGAATAGTTCCCCAAGCGCCATTGCCCGAAGCCAGAGGGCATCAGCTCAATGGCGTAGTCGTATAAACCAAAAATAAATGCCAACCACGCGCCAACGGTGTAGATGTAGACCGTGGTGTCGGCTCCGCGCCATGAGTGGTAAGTAAGCCGGGCAACGCATGCGCTGACCAGCAGCAGTGTTGCGGCATTCCAGAAGATTTGGTATATCCGGTAATCGCCGATGGCAGCGCCCAGCGCGAGCACTGGCAAGGCCAGCCACAGATAAAGTTTGATGGAACGGTTAAGCCATGGCAATACTGGTTTGATCAGCAATACGCTTATCCAGCACATCAGCCCTGCATAGTAGGCAACCAGCACAGACCGTGTTGCGTTAAACACCCAAGTGGGGACAGGCGGGTAGTCCATCAACCAATCGGCTTGCCTGATGGAAAACGCAGCTTCAGATGCGGCAGCCACCCAAAAAAACTTCTCCCGCGTTGACCAGCCAATGGCCAGCGCCATCAGGCAAACGATGGCCGAAACGCTTGCCACCACCAATGCGGTGGCATACCTTACCGTCACACGCTTCATATGTACGGCAAGAGAAACTATTTCTTTGTCGAGTTCAAGCGCAGTCAAACCTGAATCATTGGCCGGCTCTGCTTTTATCTCCAGCTCAAGCAGATTGCTACCTGCCCTCAAGTCGTCGTCCCCAAGCAAATGCCAGCGTGGTGTGACTCTGAACTGTGTGTTGTTTTCCTCCCAGCCAACAGCTGTCCAGTTGCCGCTGTTGATGCGGTAACGGTAGCGGTTACCCATATTGAGGGATGACAAGCCCAGGCCTTTACCATCGGCCTTGATTTGCTTGATCAGCGCCTCATCCATTGGGACATCAAACCTGAATTGCATGACGCCGCGTTGCCGCAGAAATGTCTTGTCCCACTTCCACGGCAGTTGCTGCAAACCCAGCTCACGCACCTCGGCGGGTGAGCCGTCGTTTTGACTGAGGGTGACCGTCAGCTGCGCCTGCTCCAGTTTGATGGGTAACGATTGCGCTGCCGCGATGTTTGCAAACATCGCCAATAACAATTGCAAAAGCAAAAGCAAAAGCAAAAGCACCCAGCCCCGTGGCTTCATATCAAAGCGCCCAGCGCGCGCGCTTCAAAAATAGCTTGGGTACGCGAGTTAACGGCCAGCTTGGTGTAGATGCGCTTGATGTTGGTTTGTACCGTACCCAGGCCCACCTGCATCAGTTCAGCCGCTTCTGC
>JAYVTG010000046.1:0-8082 GCA_043774625.1 Polaromonas sp.
ACCTCGATCCTTGATAAGCATGTACACATGCACAGAATATTGGATGCACCCATCTGAGGCAAGTCACTAATCAGGAAAACTTTTTGCAGCGCATACCCCCCGAGCGCGGCGCTCGCCCACCAAGCTGGCGTATTCGCCCTTGAGAACAGCACAAGTCTGCAAACGAGGCGTGTTCCCCCTGAGAGCGGTACCAACTCACCAACAGGGCGCGGCGCTTGTCCACCAAGCAAGATTCTTGGAACCTCAAGCCAAGCAAGCTACAACACCAAACTACAACCATCCCCCAGCGACTCCCGCCACACCCGCACTTGCGAAGGCCCAGGCTGCATGTCTTGCAGAGCCCGGGCGATGAACAGGCACAGGTTCTCCAGGGTGGGCTGTTGCAAGCCGGGCACCTCGTCCAGCAAATGGTGGTCTAGCTGGTCGCGCACGGCTTGCAGGCGTTCGCGCAGTAGGCCCAGGTCTATAACCATGCCGGTGGCAGCGTTGCGCGGGCCGGTGATAAAAACTTCTGCATGGTAGGTGTGGCCGTGAATGCGGCGGCTACTCTCGGTTTGAATTTTGCGCTGCAGGGTGTGGGCAGAATCAAAGTAGAAACGCTGGCTGACCGTCATGGCCGGTGCGGTGCTGCTTGCAATGCGGGTGGGCGCGGGTGTGGATGGCATGGCAGATGGGGAGGGGCTGTTAGCGAATACCGCTGATTTTGTGGGTTTGCAGGCTTAAACGCCAGCGGGGGTCGCGCAGGCACTGGTCTATGCACAGTTGCAGAGGGTCAGCTAGTTGAACGCCGCGCGGTTGGGCCGGGACTGCTGCCAAATCTTTGGGCTGCAAAAAGCGGTGTGCAAACTGCCCAGTGCCCGCCAGTTGCGACAGGTTCAGCCCCACTTGCGGCCACACGACCTTGAGTTCTTGACCCTGTTGTTGCACCCAGGGCGCGCCTGCTTTGGGGCTGACGCACAGCCAGTCAATACCTGCGGGCGCTTGCAGTGTGCCATTGGTTTCCACAGCAATACGAAAACCCTGGGCGTGCAGGGCGTCGATCAAGGCGGGGTCCACTTGCAGCAAAGGTTCGCCACCTGTCAGCACCGTCAGGCGGTTGCCACTATCCACAGGGTCGCCCACAGGCCATTGGTCAGCAATACGTTGCGCCAGACCGGCTGCATCGGCAAACTTGCCACCCAGGGTGCCGTTGGTGCCCACAAATTCGGTGTCGCAAAATTGGCAAACCGCGTCGGCGCGGTCGGCTTGGCGGCCTGTCCACAGGTTGCAGCCTGCAAAACGGCAAAATACCGCAGGCAAGCCCGCTTGCGCACCCTCGCCTTGCAGGGTGTAGAAAATTTCTTTAACGCTGTAGGTGGACATGGAAAGGTGACGGTAGCAAGAGTATTGACCAAGCCATTATCCGCCCCTGCGGGTGACGATAGCGTGTATCAAAACGGCGTGTATCAAGACGGCGTATAGGCCAGGCGCACATAAATCGGCGCAAATGCTTCGGCCTGGGTAATGTCGATCAGCGTCTCTTTGGCCAGTTCCAGCAGCGCAATAAAGGTTACCACCAGCACGGCCATGCTGTAGCTGGCTTCAAACAGCGACTCAAATTCTACAAACTTGCGGCCCTGCAGCTTCTTGAGCACCATGCTCATGTGCTCGCGCACGCTGAGTTCTTCGCGCGTGATTTTGTGGTGGGTAATCAACTTGGCGCGCTTCACAATCGCTGCCCAAGCTTCTTGCAAATCGAGCACATGCACGTCGGGAAAGCGCGGCACCAAAGACTGTTCGATGATGACCTGGGCGCGCAGATAGTCGCGGCCAAACTGGGGCACGGCGTTCAGGCGGTAGGCGGCCAGCTTCATCTGCTCGTATTCGAGCAGGCGGCGCACCAGTTCGGCGCGCGGGTCTTCGGGTTCTTTGCCGTCCAGCGTCTTTTTGGGTGGCAGCAGCATGCGCGACTTGATCTCGATCAGCATGGCGGCCATCAGCAAATATTCGGCGGCCAGCTCCAGGTTGCTTTGCCGAATCTCGTCCACATAGCTTAGGTACTGGCGGGTCATGGCCGCCATGGGAATGTCCAGAATATTGAAGTTTTGCCTGCGGATGAGGTACAGCAGCAAGTCCAGCGGGCCTTCAAACGCCTCTAAAAAAACCTGCAGCGCTTCAGGCGGAATGTACAAATCATGGGGCATGGCAAACAGCGGTTCACCATACAGTTTTGCCAGCGCAACTTGATCCACTACCAAAGGCATTCCCTCCATCACGTCCAGTGCATCTGGCAAACGCGCCACATCACCCGGCGCTACCAGCTCGGGCAGCAGCACCTGGCCAGAGTCTGGCATGGTGGTGGCTAAAACGGGGGGTTCGCGCATGTAAGGGTTGTAAAACTGTGAAGTGATGAGCTATTGATTTAATAGCTGCTCGCGCATATTCCACGCTGGCATCAGGCATAAAAGCTTGCTAAAACAAACTTAAACCCGGGTTTGGTAGACGTAGGCTTGTTGCTCCACACGGCCGGTTGCTTCGTCAGCAGCAGCGCTGCGGTCAACGTTTTTGTCCCACAGCAAGGCGCGGCCTGCGCGTTGTTCAGACTCCAGCGCGGGGCGCTTGGCCTTCAGGTCGGCAATGAACAGCGTGGTGTCTGATTCATACTTGGGTTTGTAAAAAATGCGGCTGAGGGAGTCGAGCAGAGAAGACATTGTTGTAATTTGGTTCAAAATGGCGAATACCCGATTTTACCGGGCTACAGTGTTGGTTCAATATTGCACTAAAAAGAGGCAACTATGCGCTTATTTAGCCTGAAAAGGGTCATTTGTATGGGGCTTTTAGCTTTTGTCATGGGCCTGGTCGGCTGCGACCAGTACCGCATTCAAGAGCTGGAAGAAGGCGTTGCCACCGAAGCCGATGTGCGCACCCGGTTTGGCGAACCCGAAAAAGTGTGGGACGGCGAAAACGGTGTGCGTATTTTTGAATACAACCGCCAGCCGCAGGGCCACCGCAACTACATGATCAGCATTGGTACCGACGGCAAAATGACCGCCCTGCGCCAGGTGCTGACCGAGCAAAACTTTGCCAAGGTCAAGCCCGGCATGATGATGGAAGACGTGCGCAAAATGCTGGGTAAACCCATGCGCGTGATTACCTACGAGCTGAAAAAAGAAACCTATTACAACTGGCGCTACCTGGAAGCGCCCAACACGGCGATGGTGTTTAGCGCCGTGATGGACAGCAACCTCAAAGTCATCCGTACCGAGATGGGGCGCGACCCAGAGGGTGAGGGTGGTGCCAATCGCTAGAATAAGTTATAAAAAGGCTTATTGCCAGTGTGAAATATGCGTGAGCAGCTATTGAATGTGTAGCAATTGTCTGTATTTTGGGTGCATTCTGAAATGAAGAAGAATGGCACAAGCACGCCAGCGCAGGTACTGCCGCGCGATGCGCAAAGCATTCTGGAGCTGGCTGCGCGCTCCTTGTTTGAACAGTTTGCCAGTGCCAGCGAGGGCATGCTTCTGGTCGATCGCGATGCGAGGGTGGTGTGGGTCAATGACCAATACCGCCGATTTTTGCCCGCTCTGGGCTTTGCGCGCGAAGAAGACTTTGTGGGTCACCCGGTGTCCAGCGTGGTGCAAAACACCCAGATGCACCAGGTCTTGAAAACGGGCAAACCCATCCTGATTGACTTGCTGACCAACCGCGCTGGCACCTTTGTCGTCAGCCGCTTTCCACTGCGTGATGCTGCTGGGGTGGTGATTGGTGCCCTGGGTATTGTGCTGTTTGACCAGCCCGAGACCCACTTGCAGCCTTTGATAGCCAAATTTTCCTTGTTGCAGAGGGACTTGGACGACGCCCGCCGTGAGTTGGCAGCCCAGCGCACCAAACCTGCCGCTGCCTCTGGACAGCGCCAATCCAAATACACCTTTGCCAGCTTTGTGGGTAGCAGTCCCGCTGCTGTGGAGGTAAAACGCCAGGCACGACGCGCCGCGCAGTCTGGCAGCCCGGTACTGCTATTGGGCGAGACGGGTACGGGCAAGGAATTACTGGCCCACTCCATCCATGCGGCATCCAGCCGAGCGCGCGGACCTTTTGTAGGCATCAATATTGCCGCCGTGCCAGACACCTTGCTCGAGGCCGAATTCTTTGGTGTAGCGGGGGGTGCCTATACCGGAGCCGACCGCAAGGGGCGCGATGGCAAGTTCAAACTGGCCGATGGTGGCTCGCTGTTTCTGGATGAAATTGGCGACATGCCTATGGCCTTGCAGGCCAAGTTGCTGCGCGCGCTGCAAGAGGGGGAGATTGAGCCCCTGGGTTCCAACAAACTGGTGCCTTTTGATGCTCGCCTCATTGCCGCGACCTCGCGCGACTTGCAGGCTATGGTGCGTGCAGGCAAGTTCCGAGAAGACTTGTACTACCGTTTGCATGTACTGCCTATTCGTGTGCCACCCTTGCGCGAGAGGCGCGCAGACATACCGGCAATTGTCGAAGTATTGACCGACGACATGGCGCAGCGCAGTGGCCCTTCTACGGCTGGTACGGTGCCCATAGAAGTGGAGCCCGATGCCCTGGCTTTGCTGAGTGCGCAAACCTGGCGGGGCAATATCCGTGAGTTGCGCAACGTACTGGAGCAAGCGGCCATGCGCAGCGATGCCGCATCCATAGATGCGACTGCCCTGGCTGCGGTTTTGCGAGATGCGGGAATTGAACAACTGCCTACACCCACGCTGGCCGGGCAACTGGCCGACATCAGTCACTTAGGCGCAGCAGACACCCTGCGTCCATTAGATGAACAGGTAGAGCAACTGGAGCGCAGGGCCATTTCAGCAGCGATGACTGCCACGCAGGGCAATAAATGGGCGGCGGCCAAGCTGCTGGGCATTTCGCGCGCGACGCTGTATGGGCGATTGCAAAAATTGTCTGAAAAATAAACATTGCCTGATAATCAGACAATACATTGTCTAAAATTTAGACAATTTGATGATTAAAAAAAGAAAAAATACCTTTGAAATCAACAGTCTATGTATTGGCATGTTCTGTGCAATCTAACCAGTAGACATTCATATACCTGCATCCATTGAGGAGACAACGATGACATACCGCACCTGGCTAGCTTTGGCAGCCGTTACCACCAGCCTGATGAGTTCTGCGGCCTTTGGCCAGGCCAAAGAAATAAAAATCGGGCATATCTACAGCCGCACCGGCCCGCTGGAGGCTTACGGCAAACAAACGGCCACGGGGTTCATGATGGGCCTGGACTATGCAACTGGCGGCACCATGCAGGTGGCAGGCAAAAAAATTGTGGTGATTGAGAAAGACGATCAAGGCAAGCCCGACCTGGGCAAGAGCCTGCTGGCAGCCGCGTATGGCGATGACAAGGTAGACATTGCCGTGGGGCCTACAGCGTCGCCAGTGGCGCTTGCCATGCTGCCGGTAGCAGAAGAATACAAAAAGATCCTGCTGGTGGAGCCAGCGGTCGCAGACAGCATTACGGGCGACAAGTGGAACAAATATATTTTTCGCACGGGACGCAACAGCAGTCAGGACGCCATTGCCAACGCTGTAGCTCTGGACAAGGAGGGCATCACCATTGCCACCATGGCGCAAGATTCTGTATTTGGCAGAGACGGGGTGAAGGCATTTAAGGAAGCTATCAAGTCGGCCAAGATCGTGCACGAAGAATATCTGCCGCCAGCCACCAGCGACTTTACAGCGGGCGGCCAGCGCTTGATCGACAAGCTCAAAGACCAGCCAGGTCGCAAAGTGATCTTCATCATCTGGGCAGGGGGCAACCCCTTCAAGATTGCCGACATGGACTTGAAACGCCAGGGTATCGAAATCGCCACGGGTGGCAATATTTTGCCTGCCATGACCGCGTACAAGCAGTTCCCCGGTATGGAGGGAGCCGCTTACTATTACTTTGGCATGCCGAAAAATCCGGTCAACGAAGCATTGGTGTCGCAGCATTACAAACAATTCAAAACCCCGCCTGATTTCTTTACCGCAGGCGGTTTTTCTGCAGCCATGGCGGTAGTGGCTGCGCTGAAAAAATCCAATGGTGATGCATCGGCTGACACGCTGATCAAAACCATGGAGGGCATGAGTTTTGACACCCCCAAGGGCAAGATGACGTTCCGCAAGGAAGACCACCAGGCCATGCAAAGCATGTTCCACTTCAAGATCAAGGTAGACCCCGCGTTTGCCTGGGGCGTACCCGAGCTGGTGCGCGAGATCAAGCCAGAAGAGATGAACGTACCGATCCGCAACAAGCGCTGATCGGCAGTCCATTCAGGGTCGATGCAAGCCTCGGGTAGCACGGGGCTGGGATAGTTTTTTCTAAAAATTAAACCGGAGACTTGGAGCATGCAAAAATATTCTCTGCGTAACCCCTTGCGCGCGGCTGTAGTTGCCGGGGCACCATTTTACAGTGCCGAGGGTTCGGTGCCAAATGCGACGGGCCGGTGCATGACGCACAGCACCAGCATTCCAGTAGCAGGGCTGGTCACTACATTGTGGGCACTTGTACCTGATTTTTTTTGATGCCATGCGTGCGCTTTCTACCCGTGATCTGACTATTCGCTTTGGCGGGCATGTCGCCGTGAATAAGGTGACCTGCAGCTTCGAGCCTGGAACGCTGACCGCCATCGTGGGGCCCAATGGCGCGGGCAAGACCACCTACTTCAATCTGATTTCGGGCCAGCTCAAAGCGTCCAGTGGCTCGGTCAGTTTGGGTGGGCGTGACTTGTCGGGTTTGAGCGCATCTGCCCGAACACTCGCTGGGCTGGGTCGGGCATTTCAGTTGACCAACCTGTTTCCCAATCTGAGCGTGCTGGAGAATGTACGCTTGGCAGTACAGGCCACGCGCAGTGGGGCGCACCGCCGTGGCATGAACCTGTGGAGTATCTGGAGTGACCACACCGGTTTACTGGATCGGACGCACGACATCTTGCAGTCTGTTTCCATGGGGCACCAGTTGGAGATGACAGTTGCCAGTTTGCCGCACGGCGATCAACGAAAGCTGGAAGTGGCTTTGCTGATGGCGCTTGAGCCAGAGGTGTTCATGTTTGATGAGCCTACCGCAGGCATGAGCGCGGACGAAGCGCCCGTGATTTTGAATCTGATACGGCAATTGAAAAATGACAAAAGTAAAACCATCTTGCTGGTAGAGCACAAAATGGATGTGGTGCGCGAACTGGCCGATCGCATCATCGTGCTGCACAACGGCTGTCTGGTGGCAGACGGGGATCCATCCACTGTGATGGCATCGCCCATCGTTCAGCGGGCATATCTGGGCATTGCACCCGAAGCCGAAACTGCGCTATGACTACTCCAGACAAAAGTACCAACCTGGTCAGCCTTCAAGGCGTGCACACCCATATTGGTGCTTACCATATCTTGCACGGTGTGAACTTGCAGGTGCCGCGAGGCCAACTCACTATGCTGCTGGGGCGCAATGGCGCTGGAAAAACCACGACGCTGCGAACCATCATGGGGCTGTGGAAGGCGTCCACTGGCACGGTACTGTTCAACGGGCAGGACATCACGCAGCTGGCGACCCCGCAAATTGCACAACTCAACATTGCCTATGTGCCCGAAAACATGGGTATCTTTGCTGATCTCAGTGTGAAAGAAAACATGCTGTTGGCAGCTCGCGGTTCGCGCCGTCTTGCAGATATTGACGGTACGCGTCTACAGTGGATTTTTTCGCTGTTTCCAGCGGTAGAAAAATTCTGGAACCATCCTGCGGGCAAGCTGTCTGGGGGGCAAAAGCAAATGCTGGCTGTTGCCCGCGCTATCGTAGAGCCACGTGAGCTGCTGATTGTGGACGAGCCCAGCAAAGGGCTGGCTCCCGCAATCATCAACAACATGATCGACGCATTTGCCCAGCTTAAAACTAGCGGCGTCACCATTTTGCTGGTAGAGCAAAACCTCAGCTTTGCCCAGCGTTTGGGTGACCATGTGGCGGTCATGGACAACGGTGTCGTGATCCACGCGGGTTCCATGCCTGCATTGGCTACAGATGTGGCCTTACAAAAGAAATTGTTGGGGTTGGCTCTATGAGTACAGATTTTGACTGGAAGCCCTTGCTGCTGATCCCTG
>JAYVTG010000047.1:0-29739 GCA_043774625.1 Polaromonas sp.
GAACATAATTAATATTCTGACTCTTGTACCAGATCGGGCCGCCGTGTTGCTCTGCTACGCGACTGTCCCCCGCCCTTCGGGCTCCGCCTTTATGTCGCTTCACAAAGCAACCCATCGACCCGATCCTGCAAGCGGGGTTGGATTGCTGAGGGCGAGATTTGTTGCTGCGTTTTTGCAGAATTATTTGCACTCTTTAGTGACGAAAATCTCTGCTAGCCAGCGCAGAATGTGCGCGAGCAGCTATGAAATTAATAGTATCGTGGTGCTAAGGGGCCGCGTGCTTTTGCACAACCCTGCTTGAGCGTAGGGCTAGATAGTTGCTGTCGTCGTGCCTGAGTCATCGTTGAAATTCGATTCTCTGGATTTTCTGATAATTGGTGGTGAATTCCCCAAGGTCGTTGTGGCCTCGTGTAGTGCAGTTTGCGGCAACTTGAGCCTTGATGCTCCTTCCATCGACTAGCGTGATGACAATCTCCGCCTGAGCACCCGAAGTATCGGGATCTGCGCGCAAGACCTCAAACCCTTTCATCAGCTCGAACTTGATCTCTTGCCCGCTAAGCAAATTCAGCCCTGCACCAGAATAACAAATTACTAGCGAGTTTGCGCGCACGTTAGTTATGGAGCCGTCTTTGGAGGTAATCTTTGCCTGTGCTTGAGCCCACGGTTTCATCGGACCTGCAGGCTGCGGTGCAGTTGCCTGATCTTTGGGTTGATTTTTCTCTGCTACGGTGCCAATAGGCTTGGCCGGTTCGGTTGTTTTGGAAACCGCACCCTCTGCTGGCTTTCCGAGTAGCCCTGTTTGATGAAGCACCAATACAAGGCCTCCTACTGCCGTAAGAATCCCTGCTATCGCAGTCAGGATGCCGGGGAGTGTTTGCCACCAACCAGTCTGCTTTGCTTCTTCGGCCATGCTGCGATCCTCCTGTACTTGATGAGACTACGACGATGGTTGGTTGCTGCCACCATCGCGTTGCGAATTCGTTACCGGCACTATAGCCCCAACCTCTGAAAATTCAAAATAGCCTAACTTACCTGCCTTGCCATAAACAGCAACAGCTCATGGCGTGCAAGCGCAATGTGCGAAGTCTGTTGCTCTGTGTTTGCGCTATTTTTAGCGACTAAATAGGCGCTAAACCAGCGTAGAATATGCGCAAGCAGCTATTAAATTGATAGTGAATAAAAATTCTGCAAGTGCGAAAATTCTTAAACCCGATCAAGCCCATAAGCAGGCCTTCGCTTATGGTGCGCTACCGCCAGATAGTTTTCTTGCCTGATGCGATGCTCTCGCCGTGCGGTGAAACGACTGAGAGCGCGAGTGCTTAGGCCTCGTTTACGCGCCGAATACCGGGTTCGAGCGCAAAGAACTGTGGGCCGAGCGATGCCATAGGGCCGCGTAGCTTTTCGAGTTCTGCTGCTGGCCCATGGACTTCAAGGCGAACGATCTTGGACATCTTCAATGCTTCTCCAAGAAGCTCGCCAACATTTTGCAGGTGAGCCAGGATAGCGTTGGCGTCTTCGTAGCCCTCGCGACAGTGCGCGGTGCTTTCGTTGAACGAGAAGGCGTAGTGCAGGCAGCCACTCTCGGTCTGGGTTTTGGCGACAAACTTAGGCCCCAGCGCCCTGAATTCTTGAAGCTTACCTTCTTGAATTTCAAAATAGGGCACGAGAGTGCAGCAGGTATCAGGCTTGAACATAGTTATCTCCAGTTGTAAAAAGTGCTCCACGCCCGCACGTATTTTCCGCTAAACGTATTCCTGAGGGGATGCACGTTGAAAGGTGCAAATTAACAAGATCAAATAAAGCATGAAACCCGGCAAGCCTGTGCGAGTGTCGCCGCGCCTTTTAGACCTGTTGCGCGAGCGAATTCGCTACCGGCACTATAGCCCCAACTTCTGAAAATTCAAAATACCCTGGTTTACCTGCCCCGCATAGCCAACAACAATCCATGGCACGGAGTGCCGTGTGCGAAGTCTGTTGCTTTGTAATTGCGCGGATTTTAGAGTCGAAATAGGTGCATAGCCAGCGCAGAATAAGCGCGAGCAGCTACTAAATTGATAGTAAATACAAATCCCGTAAGCGCGAAAAGTCTTAAGTCCGATCAACCCCATAAGCAGGCCTTTGCTTATGGGGCGTTACCGCCAGATTCAAACACAGCCAATTTTCATTCCCCTGGTCGCTATTTGACACCCGTCAACGCGTACTTGATCAACTTGCCCATCGTCACATTTCGACCGCCGATCAGCGGCTCCCAATTGGGGTCTTGCTGTAGGTAGGAATGACCATCGCCATACACCAGGCCGATCAGTGTTTCAGCCACGATGCGGCCACCCACTGGTCCCAGCGTTACCGGTTCTTCATTGCCCTTGCTGCCCACCTTGGAGGCGCGATTGAACCAATGATGCTGAGCTTCCGCAAGCACGTAGTACCACAGCGGTGCGTTATCGGCGAACGCCGGATCGATGGTGGTAATGGATTTGGCGTTCTTCCATTCATCGACAATGGCTTTGCCCACTTTCAAGTCGCGGTCGGCAATCACCGGCACGCCCATCGCGCGCGCTACGGCTTGGCCACTGGGCATCTGCAATGACAGGCCGCGTAGCAGATTGCGTGCCGCGAGGTTTGCCGGATCATTCACCGCGTCAATCGCAGCGCCTTGCATTTGCGGGATGGACAGCGGCGGCACCAACTTCGTTACCTTGGAGAACTCTGGCAAGAAGCCCAGCGGGTTCACCATCGAGGTGTCGATCTTGTAAGACGGTTGCGCACGCGTCTTACCGCCTTTGGTGCCCGAGCCATCAGTGTCGAAGAACAAGCTCCAGTCAATCGCCCACTGGCTGGGAAATTCGCCGAATCCATTCAGCGCCCGTTGCGCCACGTTGGCGAACACGAAGAAACGGCCTTCGAGCCCACGTTGTTTTTCCTCGGGCGTTGCGGTGAGTGGGTCGTCGCCGCCATGCAGTTCGGTGTTGAGCCGGTAAATCGGCCGCACCATTGAATGTCCAAAACGATACGCCGCAACCGAGAATTCCAGCGGCATGAACGGCGTGTTGTGCCAGTGAAAGTGTTGCAGATGCGGTTTTTTGTCGCTGGCACTGGCGATCTTCAACCGATTCGGCAAAATTTCATCGATCAATTCCTTGCCGCAGATGCGTGGCAAGAAATCGTTCAGCACAATGTACTGGTAATGCCAGCGCACCATGCGTTGCACATCATCGAAGTTCGCGCCCTGCGGCTTCAGCTCGTCGGCCAGCCGGTTATGCAGTTGCAGGAAGGTGCCATGCAACTGCGAGACGATCACGTTCTCGTCATTGCGCTTATCGCCGATCAACGCGCGCGCTACCGTCACATTGTTAGGAAACGCCGACTCGCCCGGTTCGTGATAACGCGGCAGATCGCGTGATGTCGTCGGCTTGTTCAATGCCATGAGCGGTTTGCCGAGACGAAATTTGTCGCCGAGATACAGGTAGGGTTGGTCGGCAGGCCCGCGACCGTACACGCAGTCCAGGTCCAGGCGCGGTGTGCGAAAATCGACCAGGCTTTCGGGATCGTTTTGCTGCATCAGACTGGAAGCTGGATCAAAAGTGATGTCGTGGTCGATGAATTGCCCGAGGTAGGTATAGCCCGCATCAATGCCGCTGTTTTCTTCATCGTCCTGAATATGCGCGGCAGTTTCCGGTGCGGCTTTGGGTTTGGGTGGGTTGTCGGCAGCGCCTTCGGCGTCAGCGGTCATTGCTTCGCCAAGCTTGCGCAATGCAGCTTTGTCATGTACTGCTGCGGGCAACTCGCGAAACATGCGGCCAAAGCGGCCTTCAAACAGTGATGATTGTCTGCGCACATCGGCGCCACGGATACCACCGCCATGCGGAGTGAATGAACTTTTAGCCGTGTTCGATTTCATGATGTAGCCCTTTCAGTGTGGTGAATAAATTGAATGAAAATCAATAGAACTAGAGTTGAATCCGGAATCGCTTATCGATAAGCCATGCATGTTTGCCCCCCCTGTTCATCTGAATGGTTGCTGCACCCAATGCGAGGTATACCCGCAGCCGCTGCAAAATAATGTGGCAGCTGCGGTATGCATTGAATTGAGAAAAGCGCGTAAAGCGGCTTGCACCTTGGCTTTGCAGTCGGTATGCTGTGCAAATTAACAGATATAAAAGCATGAGAACCTGCAAGCCTTTGTTCTTTATTCTTTGTTAGTGTCGCCGCGCCTTTTGGACTTGTTGCGCGAGCGAATTTGTTACTTGCACTAACCCAAACCCCTGAAAACTCGAAATAACCTAGCCTAGCCTAGCCGCCTTGCTGCGCTCGCCTAAAGTCGATGGTGTGCAAGCGCATCGTGTAAAGTCTGTTGCTTTGTGCTTGCGCGGATTTTAGAGTCAAAATAGGCGCATAGCCAGCGCAGAATATGCGCAAGCAGCTACTAAATTGATAGTTAGTGTAAATTTTGTAAGCGCGAAAAGTCTTAAACCCGATTAACCCCATAAGCAGGCCTTTGCTTATGGTGCGCTACCGCCAGAACCTCCACGGCGTTGGCTCTCACGCGGTATAAAGCGCTGTACGGAAAAACCCGCGATGTTCAGTTTTATTATTGCTCTAGATGCTCTGCCCGTGCAGCCGGATGGAAAGCATAATTTAACGGCACAGTGCGTGCGCTTCGCGTTGTACCTGCTCTGCCGAAATAAGCGCAACCTGGCCTTGGTCTATTTCACGCGCTCTGCGGGTAGCCTGTGTCAACCACAACTGCTCTACCTCACCTTCAGGTAAAACATCCAAGCTGGACAACAAATGGGCAGCCAGCGCGGCGCGCTCACCCGAGCTCACCCAAGCTCACCCAAGCTCACCAAAGCTCAATGGCATAGCCTGCATTTGAATAGTCATCATGTTCATGGACGAATGGTAGCACTCCCAACATGCCGTGTACAACCCATAACAGAGCGCTGAAGTAAATAGGGTCAGTACACCATTAATATTCTGGCTCTTGTACAAGGATCGGGCCGCCGTGTTGCTCTGCTACGCGACTGTCCCCCGCCCTTCGGGCTCCGCCTTTATGTCGCTTCGCAAAGCAACCCATCGGCCCGATCCGGCAAGCGGGGTTGGATTGCTAAGGGCGCGATTTTTTGCCACGTTTTTGCAGAGTGATTTGCACTCTTTAGTGATGAAAATCACTGATAGCCAGCGTAGAACGTGCGTGAACAGCTATGAAGTTAATAGTAACACCTGCGTTAACGGGTGGCTGCCAGCGCAGCCGGTAGAGGTCCTGCTGAACAACCGGTGAGGCCGCATCGCTGGACAAAGCTTTCTTTTTTGACTGTCTGAATTCTTGGCTGCACAACTTACTTCCCGGGCAGTGTCTGCGTCTTTTCAACCGCGTCTCGCAGCTCGGTAACGCAGGACTGCGTCTTATCCCGCCGCAGCTGCGCACTGCCCATGCCAATGGCAATCTCGAGTGCCTCTCGCCCTCGTCTAGTGTGCTCGTACTGCGCAAAGCACTCTGCATACGCCTGTCGCAGCGGTTTCAAGGTTTCGTCGATCTGGACTTGCAGATCCGGATAGGTCGCTTTACAGCCAATTGCGCGGCTCAGAACCTCTCCAATCGCAAGGCGTTCGCGATCACTACTGCATAAGCCAACGGCATCGGCATTGGGGGCGGTAGGCTGGCTGGACGCGCCGACAACAACGACAAAGAGCAGTGCGGCTGAGATCAGAGTTCGCATGATTGTTTCTATGCGGCATAGCGTTTGACATGAGAGGTGACCGAAAGGTTCAGCCTTTTGGACATCCCCTCGATGGAGGGGTAGGCCTCACTGCGGATCAAATTAGCTGACGCTCTACTGTTGCCTTGACCTTTCGATCCACCTCGGTCTTAAGAGCTTCCTCGACCTCCTTGATTCGCCCAAGCTTTATAAGGGCTAGAAGAGATGCTTGGCGAGCGCCACTGTTTTTGTGGAATTTTGCCCATCTCAGCATATCTTCACCTGAGGAGCTGTCAGTTAGCAAGAATACCGATTGGACAAGCTGCTCGGCTAGCAAGGCATTCATCTGTTCTGCACGCACACTGCGAATAAGAGCCTTGAGCTCATCTGGTGCCCCAGCCGGCTTGTCTGCAACGATTCTTTGCAGCAACCACTGAGAGTGCTCAGTCACAACCGACTGCGAACTGAAGATGTGCCTTTTGAGTTCTGAGAATAGGAGATCCGGAGTCACAGTTTGTACCTGAATAGGTGTCAATGCGACAACGGCATATACGCCGCCGGAGAAGCTGCCCGGTGGTGGGTTGGTTGCTGGGTAAGTCTGCTCGCGATCTGCTAGCGCGAGCAACGTAGTTCGCCCAGATTTCGCTGCTTTGCCAAGAGCCTCTTTCATTGCATCGTCGCGTGAGCGAAAGGGCTTAAGCGCATAGCCAACGTACACGGGAAGTCCTTCAGTGAGGATGGGCATCTGTTCGGTGGCGATCGAGCCGACCAGGTCTTTGTAGTTACGATTTACCTGCGGCTGGTCGCCGGGTTGCGCGGCAACAGGCTTGTCCTGTGCTAGCGTTGGATTGGCCAGAAGTGTGGTGCAAGCGATAACTGCGCTGAGCAGGTGTTTCATGTTCTTCATGTTCTGCAGATTCCTTCGTTTTGTAGACAAGAGTAGCTTGGGATGGTCGGCATTTGGTATGTTCTACCTCAAAGGGAATTGTGAGGCCCAACAATCAGCGTTTATCCACCGCGCCACAATGTGAGCACAAAGCGAGGATGTCGTTGGCGGCAGGTAAACCATATTGGACTAAGCCGCCAAAGAAGCGGTGACGTGTGATGTTGAGGTCATAGGGGATTTGAGTTAATTGCCCTACTGCTTTTCCGCATTATTGCTTAGCCAATGCCGTTGCGTCCAGTTCAGATAGCCTGAGCAGCAATGTTGAGCATTTTTCTAGCTGATAGCCCAAAGCAGGCTCAGTGCGTAGTGATCAGCATCATGGAGGTTCATAGTTACTATGAATTTTATAGCTGCTCGCGCATATCCTACGCTGGCAATCAACTATTTTTGCAGTAAAAGCGATTAAGCAAAGCTACAAAAGCAGATTCAGCGTGTCTTGAGTCAAACCAAACCAGTGGGTGTGACAGGTGCGCCCCTATGGACGCAGTGGAGCTGATTCGCGCATGCCCACCAAGCTGGTTTGCCAGCCAGCGTTTTCATGCAACTGCGCCAGAAAAGCCAAAACGCGTACGCGCGAGTGCGCAACTGCGGCCATAGGGGACACCTGGCGCGCCAGCCAACCACGCTTGCAGGCGCCGGGTAAACGGGTAAGCAATGAAGCTTTGATTTTTGCAAAACCTCATTTATACTGTTATTTTATCCAGTATTTATAAACCCATTTTGCTATTTATTTAATAGCTGCTCGCGCATATTCCACGCTGATTGCAGGCACTTTTACCCATGAATTCCATCGCTTTAGTCGATTTCAACTCCTTCTTTGCCTCGGTCGAGCAGCAAGACGATCTGCAACTGCGCGGCAGGCCCGTGGGGGTGTTGCCGGTGATGGCCGAGACCACCTGTTGCATTGCCGCCAGTTACGAAGCCAAGGCCTTTGGCGTGAAGACTGGCACCAGCGTGCGCGAGGCGCGCAAGCTGTGCCCTGGCATGGTGTTTGTAGAGGCGCGGCATGCGCGTTATGTGCAGGTGCACCAGCAGTCGGTGCAAATTGTGGACCGCATTGCGCCCGTGTGCCAGGTGCTGAGCATTGACGAGATGGCCTGCGAACTGACGGGCCGCTGGAGCGCGCCCGAGCAGGCGACCAAAATTGCCCAGCGCATCAAGGCCGCCTTGCGCGCCGAGCTGGGCGATTGCATGCAAGTGTCCATTGGCATTGCGCCCAACACCCTGCTGGCCAAGCTGGCCAGCAATATGCAAAAGCCCGACGGCCTGGTGCTGCTGGGCATGCAAGACATTCCGGCCAAGTTTTTGCACCTGCCGCCGTCTGCCATTAACGGCATTGGCCCGCGCATGGCCAAGCGCCTGGTGTGCTGCGGTATTCATAGCATGGCAGACTTGTATGGCGCGCCGCGCGACCTGTTGCACACCGCCTGGGGCGGCAAAGCGGGCAACGAGATGTACGACATGCTGCGCGGCCTGCCCTATGCCCCGCGCCAAACCATTGCGCGCAGCCTGGGCCATTCACACATGCTGCCGCCGCAGATGCGCAACCCTGTGGACGCACTAGCGGTGCTGAACCGCCTGACGCAAAAAGCCGCCATGCGGCTGCGCAAACAAGGCTTTTACGCCACTGCCATGGGCGTGCATGTACGCAGCGATACCTACTACCATGCCCCTGAACATGGTATGCGCACAGAAGAGCAGAAAGGCGGTGGCCGCGACACCCGCTTTGGCGAAACCCAGGACACCGCGTTTTTTCTGCAAGCGCTGCACACCCTGTGGCACAGCGGTCTGCACACCATTGCGAAACCCAAGGCCGTAGGCATGGTGCTGCATGGGCTGGTACTGGCGGGGCAACATACCGGCGACTTGTTTGATGCGCCCGCAGTAGCCTCTAGCAACACAGCAACGCCAGCCACCACCCAGCCAGGCAATATCGCCCACGTACAAAACGCCCGCCCTACCCGCGACCGTAGCCGCCTGCATGCGGCTATGGACAGCATCAACAAATCCCAAGGCAAAAACGCCCTGTACTTCGCCCCCGCCCACGGCGCGCTAGACCACGCGCCCATGCGCATCGCGTTTACCCGAATACCCGATGTGGAAACGGAGATGTGAAGCAACCCCGCCGCATTAAAGTAGTACTTTTACTTTAAAAATAAGCAAAAAACAGACACCACCCTACCATCTTACTAAGGGTATGGTTGACCCTACCATTCAAGTAGGGTGCCACCCCGTGACATTCACATAAGCTTGTTGCAAGATGTACCCAAGCTCAAATAGATAGAGGAAATGTATTGTGAATGCTGTCACCACCGCCCGGCCAACAACAGGGGAAAGTCGTACCGCACCACCAGCACGCATGCAAGGTTTTACCTTGCTGGAATTGCTGGTGGTGGTAGTGATTATTGGTTTGTTGGCCGGTTTTGTGGCACCGCGTTATTTTGACCAGGTAGGCAAGTCCAACACCAAGGTAGCCAAGGCGCAAATCGACTCACTGGAAAAAGCGCTGGACCAATACCGCCTGGACGTGGGTCGCTACCCTACTACCGAATTAGGGTTGGCCGCGCTCTTGGTCAAGCCCAGCACCGAGAGCGATGTCAAGTGGCAGGGGCCGTACCTTAAAAAAGCATTGCCCAATGACCCGTGGGGCAAGCCCTATTTATACCGCTCTCCAGGTGAGGCCAACCGTGACTATGACTTGTTTTCTCTGGGTGCCGATGGCCAGTTGGGCGGCACGGGTGAGAACGTGGATGTGACTTCTTGGTAACCAGGTAGGCCATATGCAATTCCAGGTTCTTGTCAGCAGTTCTCAGGGTGCCATGCGCATGCTGCATATGGCTGCGGGCAGCGAATCGCAAGCCAGCAGTACAGCAGAGGCGCAAGGCTTTAAGGTTCTGTCGGTCAAAGCCACGGGCACAGAATCTAACGCTCCCAGCGCAGCCGCACAAAAGCGTTGGATGGGTGGCCGTTCGCAGTTTGACCCTGGCCTGTTTGCACAGGAACTGGGGGCTTTGCTGGAGGCCGGTTTAAGCGTGATGGAGTCGCTGCAAACACTGGGTAGCCGCGAACCGCTGGCCGTGCGCGAGCAAATGTACAACCCGATGCAGCGCACGCTGGAAGAAGGGCAGCCACTGTCAATCGCCATGGACCGCATTGCCGGTAAGTTTCCACACCTGCTGATTGCCAGCGTCAAGGCCAGCGAATATACGGGCGACATGGCATCGTCGCTACGCCGTTATGCACAAACCCACAAACGCATGCAGGCCTTGCGCGAGAAAGTGGTTAGCGCATCTATTTACCCCGCGCTGCTGACGGTGGTGGGGGTGTTGGTATTGGTGTTTTTGCTGGGAGTTGTGGTGCCCAAGTTTGCGGGCTTGATTGACAGCAGTTCGCAACAAATTCCAGCAGCGTCACGCATGCTGATGCGCTGGGGCACACTGGTCAACAGGCACTTTACCGAGATTGTGATTGCTTTGGCCGCATTGGGTGCAGCGGGCATTTTTGCGCAGTCGCGCGCAACGGTGCGTGAATGGATCAGCGCACGCGCCACCAGGTTACCCCTGGTGGGCCACTATGTTCGGCTATATAGGCAAACCCAGTTCTGGCAAACCAGCGCCATGCTGATTGAGGGCGGCATACCCGCGCCACAGGCTTTTGGCATGTCGATCAATTTGCTGGGCGCAGACGACGCACAGCGCCTGAACAGCACGCTGTCCAAAATCAACTCGGGCCACGAGCTGGCAGAAGCCTTTAACAACGCGGGCATGGTCGATAGCGTGTCGTACCGCATGCTCAAGGTGGCGCAAAAAACAGGGCAGCTGGGTCGCGTGTTAGGCCAGTTGGCAGGCTTTCAAAACGATGTGCTAGAGCGCGGCATAGACCGCCTCACGCGTTTGCTGGAACCTGTTTTGATGATTGTGATTGGCCTGGCCATTGGCGGCATTGTGGTATTGATGTACCTGCCTATTTTTGACCTGGCTTCAAGCATTCAGTGAGCAAAGCATGGACACCCTAGCCTCCATAGAACTCAGCGACAAAGCCGTACGCGACGCGCAAAGCAAAGCCAGGGGCAATTTGCGTGCTATTGATATTTTGTTGTCCCAGTTTATGGGTACGGATGAGTTGTTTACCGAAGTAGCCGCGACCTACTTTTGCATGCAGGCCATGGGCGCACTGCGCATGCATGAACTCAAGCCCGACTTTGACATCGTTCCGTTTGTAGAAGCCAGCAAGCGTGGCTGTGCAGCGTTTCGCGGAGATCAAGACATTTATATCGTGGTTACCGATCCGCTCAACCAGCGTGACCGGCAGTGGGTTGAAGCGCGATTGCGCCAACGCCAGATTCACAATGCGCAGTGGGGCTTGGCAAGCTCTGGAGACCTGAAGGCTGTGCTGGCAACGCATGAGGTCAACGTCAGCGCTTTTGAGAGTTTGGTCACGCACGACGAAGCCACGCAAGGCACAGGCGAAAAAGGCATTACCATCTCGCTGCAAGCCATTGACAGCGATGACAGCATGGTGGTCAAGCTGGTCAACTCCACCATTTACGATGCCCTCAAAGCGCAGGCCAGCGACATTCACCTGGAGACACAACCCAATGGGCTGATCATCAAGTACCGGGTTGATGGCGTGCTGACCGAAGTCAGCAAAATTGACGGGCTGGATACCGCCAACCAGGTCATTTCGCGTATCAAGGTGATGTCGGAACTGGATATTGCCGAAAGACGTATTCCGCAAGACGGCCGCTTCAAGGTGATTGCCCAAGCCCGTGCCATTGATTTTCGCGTCTCCATCATGCCCAGCATTTATGGGGAAGATGCGGTGCTGCGGGTGCTGGACCGCTACCAGTTGTCTGACCAACAGTCCGGGCTCACACTGAACGGCCTGGGCTTTAGTGCAGACGACATTGGTTTTATTCGCAAGATGGCATCCAAGCCCTACGGCTTGTTGCTGGTAACTGGCCCCACCGGTAGCGGTAAAACAACCACGCTGTACGCGGTTTTGACAGAAATTCATACGGGCCTGGACAAGATCATTACCATTGAAGACCCTGTGGAATACCAATTGTCTGGCGTACTGCAAATTCCGGTGAACGAAGCCAAAGGCCTGACTTTTGCACGCGGGCTGCGCTCTATATTGCGACACGACCCCGACAAGATCATGGTGGGCGAAATTCGCGACTCTGAAACTGCACAAATTGCAGTACAAGCCGCACTCACAGGCCATCAGGTCTTTACCACCGTGCATGCAAACAACGTTTTTGACGTACTGGGGCGATTCTCCAACATGGGGGTAGACGCTTACAGCTTTGTGTCTGCCCTCAACGGCATCGTCGCACAACGCCTGCTACGCGTGAACTGCACACACTGTTTGGTGCCAGAAATACCCACAGAAGACGCGCTGAAAGAGTCCAGGTTGTCAGACGAAAATTTAACTGGCTGGACATTTCGCAAAGGCATGGGTTGCGCGCACTGCCGCGGTACGGGCTTTAAAGGCCGCAAGGCTATTGCAGAAACACTGCCACTGACTGACGAACTGCGCGACCTGATTGCCGAGCATGCACCCATGACCCGTATCAAGGCAGTGGCACAAAAAGCGGGTGTTCAAAGTTTGCGCCAATCTGCGCTCGCATTGGTGCGTAATGGCGAAACAACGCTGGGGGAGATCAATCGTGTCACCATGGTTGAATAATTTATTTTCCCAAAGCAGTGATCTGGTGATCGCATCTGATGTGATTGAACTGTCACAGTCTGGGAAAACCACCATCC
Organism: Polaromonas sp.; assembly: GCA_043774625.1. Lineage (GTDB taxonomy): Bacteria > Pseudomonadota > Gammaproteobacteria > Burkholderiales > Burkholderiaceae_C > JAAFIP01. The sequence goes on from JAYVTG010000047.1 coordinate 12,411, forward strand.
GCGTTCCAGTCAACCCCATAGTCGGAGGTGACACACCAAACAACCGTATTGCCCTGGCCCTGCGCGTTCTGATTAATTTGGCTCCTTCCAATAGCAAACGCCATGTGAACGTTTGGCTGAGCCATAGGATCGTGCCGCACAGCATAGTGCAAATTGACGCGCGTGCCATGAAAGCCACCGACCTGGCAACCACTTTGGGCGCGTATTGGGAAGACACGCTGGATGTATCAGCGCAGGTTCTTAAGGTGACCTATCAAATTCAGCCTAATGGCCAGTCGGTGTTTACCAGTTGCTGTGAATCCAGTTTGGTCAGCACTATTGAAACTACATTGCGAAATGCCAATTGGGTGGTCAAAAAGTTATCGCCCAACATTGCCAAAACCTGGAATGACAATCGCCAACATGTAGGCCAGCGCAATTGCTGCATGCTGGTCGCACAAGACAAAATGCTGTCCATCGGTGTGCAGCATGGCGGGCAATGGGCTGCCTGGAGCAGTGAAGCTTGCGAAAGTACCGAGTGGAGTGAGCTAGCCAACAGAGTTACACGTTTTTGTCGTAGTACGGGTCTGGCAGACCCGAAGGCTATGCCAGTATGGGCGTATGCGCCGCTTGCTGCAGGCACGCCAAACTCTGCAGGCTTGAACCACTGGTCACTTTTGAATGTTGTGCCGCATATGGGCGTGCGCGCCTGAAAGCCATCGTATGAGCCAAGCCATTCATCTTGATTTTTTAGGCACACAAAAGCGCTCTTCCGTGCTCGGATGGGTTCTGCTCGCCATTGGCGCTGTCATGGTTGGCTGGCAAATGCTGGACTACAGCCAAATTTTGCAAACCAACTCACAATTGCGTTCTGATCTTCAAAACACATTGAAGCGTTTGAAAATCAGCAAAGACGATGTGAAGCGGCAACCCCCGCCCACACTACAAGAACGCGCTGCCATAACGCAAGCGGGCACAGCAACGGGCCAGTTGAATTACCCTTGGGACTCGCTATTGAGCTTGATAGAAACTACCCAGCATCCAGACGTTGCGCTGCTGTCATTGGACCCCAGGAGCCGTAACGGTCAAATTCGATTGACTGCTGAAGCCAAGAATGACGTAGCCATGATGGCTTATGTGTCTGGTTTGCAAAAAAATACGCAACTGCAAAGTGCTTTGCTCACCACCCAGCAGCTACAAATTCAATTGCCCGGCGCACCACTGAAGTTTCAAGTTCTTGCACAATGGAAAGGTATTCAAGCAGCGCCCGCCGTTACCACCACGGCAGATGCCAGTACAGGCAATACCAGCAATGAGAAGGTATTGCCATGAACACTCTCTTGCTGAACCTGAAATTTCAGATACTGCGACGGGTGGGAGTCTCGGGCGTGCTGGGGCTTTTGTTGTGCGCCTCTGCATTTTTGATAGCCTACTTTCTGATTCCGCAGGCTCAAGAGCAAAGTCTTGTACTCGAGCAGGAACAGCTTGTAGCAAAGGAAAGCGCTCTCCAGGCCAGTGAGTTGCGACGCAAGACACCGAATACCATGTCGCAGTTGCAGAATTTTTTAACCTGGTTGCCCCCACTTGCTGCAAACGCCAAAGACGTAGAAAAACTCTTTGCCTTGGCAAAAGAAAGTGGCATTGACTTGCTGAAAGTAGATTACCAGCTCACTACAGAACCAGGTGCGCAATTTTTTCGCTATCAGGTCATAGTGCCTGTCAAAGACAAGTACCTTGCTGTACGCAGGTTTGCATCCAGCGCACTGAACGCCTTGCCTCATTTGGCATTGGACGAGTTACAGTTCTCACGTACGCAATCTACCGCTGAAGTGGTAGATGCCCAGCTTCGTTTTACCTTTTTTTATAGGGCAGAATAAATATGTCTGCCCTACTCAAAAATAAATCACTGGTCCTGGGAGTTGCAGGTGTAGCTGCATTTTCAGCCGCTTACTGGTTTAACAAACCCGCAGACACCGAGCTTGCAGTGGTACAGCCCGTGACGCAAGGCACCAGAAACCGGACAACACAGGCTGCCTTGCCACAATCGTCTTCCTTGCCGCTGGAGCGCTTGGAGACGCCAGAGCGTGGTGTGATTTCATCCAAAAATCAAAAAGACGTTTTCTTGCCGCACTCTTGGCTGCCACCTCCACCCCCACCTCCGCCTGCGCCACCCCCACCTGCACCCACGCCGCCCGCCCCTCCTCCTCCACCAGTTCAGCCTGTTGCTCCGCCTGTTCCGTTTGGTTTTGTGGGTTCTCTTGACGAAAAAGCAGGCGTCTCGCGCGTTTTCCTGAGCAAGGGCGACCAGTTACTGGTTGCGAAAGTAAATGATGTAATCGAGGGCAGATACCGTATCGAGCAGATCACGGAAAGCGCGGTCGTGTTGATGTATTTGCCGCTAAACCAAAAACAAACCATATCTATTCAACTGGGAGGCATATGAAATTTATGTCTAATTTCAAAACACTTGCTACCGCTTCACGCATCGGTACGCGCACTGTTGCCAGCATTTGCATATTGGCGCTGCTGATAGGCTGTGCTGCACCGCGCCACTTCGGCGAGGGCAAAAGGTTGGTAGATGCAGGAGAACCCGAAAAAGGGCTTCAGCAATTGCGTGAAGCTCTGCGTCTTGACCCCAATAACGCTCAGTACCGGATGGAAGTGCGTACCCAGCAGACAAAACTGGCCAACACCATATTGAACCTGGGTGATGAACAGCGCACCGAAGGCAAGCTGGACGCAGCCCTGGAAACATATAGCAACGTGCTGCGTCTGGATCCGCAAAACGAAGTGGCGCGTCGCAAAATCACCCAAAGTCTCAACACAAAATCTGTTGTTGATTTAACTGCGCAAGCGCAAACCTTGTTCAATGCGAAAAAACTAGAAGCTGCAAAAGAGAAGCTCAAACGCGCACTGTCTGAAGATGCCAGCTATGGCCCTGCACAGATCTTGTTAAAGAAAATTGACGAACAACTGGATGAAGCAAAAGCCAGTTCACTGGCACAGGTAAGTGTGCAATCCGTGATGAAGAAACCTATCTCCTTGCAATTTCGGGATGCAAACTTGCGCATGGTGTTTGAAGCCATGTCACGCTCTGTAGGTTTGAACGTGATTCTTGATCGCGATGTACGCAGTGATCTCAAAACTACCATTTACGTCAAAGATGCTTCCGTCGAAGACACCGTTGATTTGATCTTGCTTCAAAACCAACTAGACAAGCGTGTCTTGAACGGCAACACGCTGTTTATTTATCCGGCTACGGCAGCTAAACAAAAAGAATATCAGGAACTGAAAGTGCGCGTATTTCAGTTGTCCAATGTGGACGCAAAATATCTGCAAACCGTACTAAAGACTATTCTAAAAATCAAAGACCTGGTGATTGACGAAAAAACCAATACCATCGTGATTCGCGATACGCCTGAGGCCATTGCTGTAGCAGAGAAATTGGTGGCCGCCCATGACGTACCGGATGCCGAGGTGATGCTGGAAGTAGAGGTTCTGGAAGTTTCGCGGGATCGCGTCACCAATCTGGGTATCAAATGGCCAGATGCCGTAAGTATCAACTTGCCCAGAGGTATCGGTGGTGGTGATTTGACCGTGAGTGACATCCAGAGCCTTAGCAGTAACCAATTTCTCATCGGACCTACACCCATTGGTGTTGGAATCAATGCAAAGCTGATTGACTCTGACGCCAACTTGCTGGCCAGCCCTCGCATTCGCGTTCGCCACAAAGAAAAGGCCCGTGTATTGATTGGTGACCGCGTGCCCTTTGTGTCTGGCAGCAATACTGTCACCACTGGCGCCAGCCCTATCGTTTCAAGCTCGGTGCAGTACCTGGACGTGGGTATCAAGCTGGAAGTAGAACCCTACGTGTATTCAGAAAACGATGTGGGCATCAAAATCAATATGGAGGTGAGCAATATTGCCAAAGAAATTCCCAATAAAAATACTGGGGATATTTTGTACCAGATAGGAACGCGCAGCGCCTCTACGTCATTGCGCTTAAAAGACGGCGAGACGCAAGTTTTGGCAGGCTTGATCAGCGATCAGGAGCGCACGTCGGCAGCAAAAGTTCCTGGTCTGGGGCAAACACCGTTACTGGGGCGTTTGTTCTCGAACGATAACGGTAATAACTCCAAAACCGAAATCGTGCTGTCCATTACACCAAGAATTCTTCGCACTCAAAACCTGGCGGCTCAGGCCCTACGCGATATTTGGTCGGGTACTGATTCACAAGTGCGTGAAGCTCCTTTGCGCCTTGATCCCATCGGCATCGTACGGGCCAATTCAACTGGCGATAGCAATTCAGTGAACCCGCGCATCACGCCTCCTGCTGCTGGTAGAGGGTCAAGCACGGTGGCACCGTCCGTTGCCCCGCCGGCGAACATTCCAGCGCCAGTTGCCCCAGTCGTTGTGCCGCGCACGACCACGCCCATCGCTCCCGCTACGCCTGACGCACCAGGAACGGGTCAAGTGCCACCTACGTCGCCACCAGCAGATGCTACGACTGCAAATCCGCTGAAGACAGAATGATCCAGAACAAGTTATGAAGGTTCGTACGTTCAATCAAAAATGCTCAGGCTTCACCCTGGTGGAGCTGATGGTGACGCTTACCCTGCTCAGCATCATTGCATTGACGGCTATGCCATTGGCAGAGCTTGCCAGCATACGCATGAAAGAACATGAACTTCGCCAATCCTTGCGTCTAATTCGTACTGCGTTAGACCAATATAAAGCTGCTTCTGATAGCGGACTGATTCCGAAAGCAGCAGGTGAGTCCGGTTATCCACCTAACCTTGATGTTCTGACATCGCCTATTACCAGCAGCAAAGAGATTGTTCAGATACCGCTAGTTTTTCTGCGTAGCCTGCCGCGTGATCCGTTCAATACGGACCCTTCACTTCCGCCATCTGGCACTTGGTCACTACGAGAGTACCGAAGCTCTGCGAGTGACCCGCGTGCTGGAGACGATGTGTTTGACATTCACTCCCCGTCCACCAAAACTGGACTCAACGGTATCCGTTACGACCAATGGTGAAGCCATGATGAAACAACATCACAGCACACACAGAGGTTTTACCTTGATTGAACTGATCGTGGTGATCAGCATTATTGGCTTGCTGCTCACCATTGCCGTTCCTCGCTATTTTTCGAGTATTGATCGCGGAAAGGAAGTTGTACAAGAACAAAATCTTTACTCGTTGCGCGATGCCATAGATAAATTTTTTGGCGATACAGGCCGTTACCCCGACAGTTTGGATGAGTTGGTCACTAAGCGGTATTTGCGCTCCGTGCCGCTAGACCCATTAACTGAGCGCAGCGACTGGATCACCATGCCAGCGCCAGATCAAAACACTACAGGTGTTTACGATATCAAGAGTGCCTATAACAAGCAAGGGGGTAGCGATGCAAGCAAAACGCAGCCGTAACCTTCCTTACGCGCTTACCCACCGCATGCAGTCGGGTGTCATGTTGATGGGTTTACTGATTTTTATTGCAATCATGGGCCTGGTGGTTACCAAGTCAGCAGAAGTTTGGTCCACTACACTGGTACGGGAACGTGAGCAAGAGCTGTTGTTTGTGGGGGAGCAATATCGGGCTGCGATTGAGCGTTATTACTACGCAACACCCGGTGCCAATAAAGTGCTGCCACCAACATTGGACGATTTGATTAGCGATAACCGTTTCCCCAAGCCCCTGCACCATTTGCGCAGACTGTATGCCGACCCCATGACCAATAGCGAAAAATGGGGGCTGTTACTGAGAGGCAACAGAATCGAAGGCGTACATAGTACGTCGGATCAAACCCCCATGAAAAAATTTGGCTTTAATACAAAATATACAGACTTTGCATCTGCACAAAGCTATCGTGGATGGCGCTTTCAGTTTCGGCCAGCAGCAACCAAAGCAGTCGGGAATCCCGCCCCTTCCAGTAGTGCCCCCAGAAACAATTCAGGCACTGCGCCGATTTCCGTGTCAAGATAAATGAGAGGAGTTTTTCAATGAAGCACCGCATTATGATCGTAGAGGATCACACTTTATTGCGTGAGGGCTTGCGTTCAATGATTTCTGCAGTAGCAGATTTTGAAGTAGTTGCCGAGGCCAGAGACGGCAAAGAGGCGCTGCGTACGGCCATTACCGTTGTGCCCGATGTCATCATGATGGATTTGTCCATGCCTAGCATGAATGGCATTGAAGCCACCATGCAAATCAAGCGGCGCAAACCTGAAATTCGCATCATCGCCCTGACGGTATACAAATCGCAAGAATATGTGCGCGAGGCACTCAAGGCTGGTGTGGACGGTTATGTGCTCAAGGACGCAAGCTACGATGAACTGATCGTTGCCATACGCAGTGTGCTCAATGGCAAGAAGTTTTTGAGCCCGGATGTATCTGGCCAGGTGGTCAACAGCTACCTCAATGGCGACTCGGCCGACAAGCCTCAAACACCCTGGGACAGGCTTACTTCTCGCGAACGGTCTATCGTCAAATTGGTGTCTGAAGGCCGTACCAACCGCTCGGCGGCTGAGTTTTTGAACGTTAGCCCAAAAACGATTGAAAAACACCGTGCCAGTTTGATGCACAAGCTTGGGCTGAAAAACGCCACCGAATTGGTATTGCTGGCACTGGAGCAAGGCTGGGTGGAGCGCGAACACATGAGTGGGTTCAGCGACTCCAACTTCATTGACAGTGGCACGGTAGACAAAGGCTTTGACGACACCATGCCCTTTGGGCATGAACGATGAATCACGTCGTTAGTGGTGGGTAAGGTCTAGGTCCAGCGGCTGGGTATTGATGGCCTGCACCATAGAAAGGCCATCCAGCGACCAGGTACCCGTCCACTGAAAGTCGTCATGCTTGACGCCCCATACGGCACTGATGGCGGTTCCTACCCCAGCGGTTGATCGAATGCGAAACGCTCCATGTGAAGATTCCACGCGTTCACGCATGCTGTTGATACCTACACCCAAGAGGCAGGCAGCACCTGAAGTTAAGCGCTCGGCATCAAACCCCACACCATCGTCCACAATCCCCACCAGGAATCCGTTTTCGTGTGAGCGAATATAGATAAACACGTTTTTTGCATGCGCATGTTTGGCCACATTGGTTGTCGCTTCCTGAATCAATCGGAAAGCAGGTAACTTGAGAGGAATGGGGATCAACTCTTCTTTAATTTTGGCGTCCAGTGTGACGTTAGTGCCACCATGCGCAGCCTCAAATTGTCTACAAAACCACTGTAGAGTTGGCAACAGCCCCAGGTCGTCGATCATGCTGGGACGTAATTCTGTGGAGATACGGCGCACTTCCCCGACGGTTCCACGCAATTGCACAACTACTTCTTTGAGAATTTTTTCTGTCTCATCCACCTTGTCTGCTCCCAGGCGAATCAAGGCGTCTTCCACACGAAATTTGAGCATGGTGAGTACCTGCCCCAAGCCATCATGCAAATCTGCAGCAATCTTTTTGCGCTCTGCTTCTTGCGCCAACAACAAGAAGTTTGACAGGTAGTCAAAGGCTGAACCTGAGCGCGCTAGCGCGTGGTGCAGATCGGCACGCTTGCTTTCTGGTACGAAAATAATCATCGCGTGGGCTGCACCAGAGACAGTCACGTCAAGAGGTTGCACCAATATGGAAACCCGATACCGTGCGCCACGCTCGTCTACCAGCACACAGTCAATCGGCTGCTGACCCAGCCCGCCTGGTTGCTCTCGCATGCGATCCACCAGGTCAACCCCGACCTGGACAAAAATATTGCTTACATCAAGCTTCAACACACTGGAAATACTTGAGCGTAGCAGTTTGAGCGCTTGCTGATTCACGGAAATAACTTTACCCGTGCTGTCGCAAAACAAAGTGGCTATGTTAAGTGAATCTGTCAATGCTGCAAAACGGCCTCCAGACAATTCCGCGTGGGTCTGGATATTTTTAATGGCACTGACGATCAGGTCGAGTTCTGTCATTCACATCCTAGCGTTGCGCTCTTATCATGAGCCTTGTTTGTCAAAATTACTGGCTTATTCGTAATGTACGACACCTTGCTCTTTGGACGCCAGCAAGTTTAAGCCCGTAGCTTGTTTATAGTACAGGAGCACTTTAGGTACATATTTTTGCGTTTCTGGATAAGGTGGAATTTTGTGACCTGCTTTCACCACGGCGCCCTCGCCCGCGTTATAGCCCGCTACGGCAAGCTCCATGTTCTGGTTAAAGTAGTCCAGCAACCAGCGTAAATAACGGCTTCCCGCCAGGATATTGTCACGCGGATCAAGTGCATTGGTGCCACCAAAACGTTTTGCTGTCGCTGGCATAAGTTGCATCAAGCCTTGCGCGCCTTTGTTGGACTGTGCACGGGGGTTGTAGTTGGACTCTGTTTTGATCACTGCCCGAATTAACTCAGCAGGTAATCTGGATTCAGCGCTGGCCTGCGCAATGAAGGGCTCAAAGGCTGTCGGCACAATGGGCGGCACATCGGCACGCGCAGTTTTTGTCACTCCAGCTGTGGCAAGTGAACTTGGAGAAAAAGCGGTGGTTGAAACTATCACGTTTTGAGCTTCTTCAGAAGCAAAGTTGGACAAATATACCGACCCGTTGTCTGAAACTGCGCCGAATATCTGTGCATAGGCAATGTGCATGGGACTCCAAAGGGCCATGCACGCAGTTACATAAAATACACTTCTGTACATTCTTGTTCTCAGTAGTGGTTGGTTTTTTTGCCCATAAAGCTTATGTTACATAAACTTATGCAGCGAGGGCATGGGCATTGCCCCTCGCTGGCAGGTAGGGCGACTACCCATTAGTTGGCAACTGCCAAGCTGGGGACGCAGCTACAAGTCTCAAGCCGTAACAATCCAGCCTTCAAGTGGATCGCAGACAGGCAGACCATATCGGACATGACCTTGCATATGCTGCAGTTGTGCCCAAGTGGCTTGCAACATGCACAGCACGGCATCCAGGCTATCGCCGCTGGCATCGGCAATCAGGGTGTCGCGCTGGGCATGGCTGAGCTTCAAGCGCAGGCCTAGACGGGTTTGGCCATGCTCTAGCGCAGTGATGAGGTCTTTGCGCGCGATGAGGCGGTCTGGGGTTTGCTTGGCCTTGTCATCGCTTTTATAGCTGCGCTTGCCCAGTATTTCGCGGGCCAGCAGACCAGGGTAGGCTTCCAGGGCTACGCGCTGGGTGTCGCCGTCAAACAAACCTGCAAAGTGCACACCCGCGTCCAGCAAGCGCGGCACGCCCGCATGCAGCATAAAGGCTACAGGCGGGTTGACCCACTTCATACTGGGGCTGCTGCCCGCTGGCAAATCTGCCGCGCGGTGGGCAAACTTGCTGCCGGTGGGACGAGCATCGCAAAAGGCTTTGAAAGTGGCGCGGATTTGCTCGCGGCTCAGGCCGGCGTAATGGCGCATGCAGGCGTGCCAGTCGGTGGGCCAGCCCAGGTGCTCAACCAGTTCGCGTGGTAAACCAAACGGTAAATCGAACCCGCCTATCCAGCCGGTATTGGAGGACAGCCAGGCGCTGAATGCGTCCAGAGTTTCCAGGCGCTCTAATTTTAATAGCTGCACACGCATATTCTGCGCTGGCATTAAGCTATTTTGATGAATAAATGGTGTTGAAATAGCCACCACAATCGGTTTGCGCCGCGTGGGGCTGCTGGAAAAGTCACACCCAATGGCTTGCATACTTTAGCCCAGTGCCAGCGCCATCACGCCCAGCGCGATGCACAGCGCACCCAAAATCCGCAGAGCCCTGTCGCTTTCGCCCAGCAGGTGTCCACCAATCAGCGCGGCAAACAACATGCTGACCTCACGCGCGGGGGCCACGTGGCTCACGGGTGCCAAAAGAACGGCGTACAACACGCATACGTAAGCGATGGGGCTGAAGACGGCCAGGATGGCAGCGTACTTCCACTGCAGCTTCCACAACCGCTTAGCTTCTGGAAAGTCGCGTAGCACGGGAATCACGGCATAGGGCATGCGCAAGATGTTGCACCAAAAGTCAAAAAGAATGGGGGATATAGCAACCACTTTGACGGTATAGGCATCCAGCACGGTGTAGCAGGCAATCAGCGCACCCGTCATCAGGCCCCATACAACACCTGCTTTTACGCGCGCGCGTTTGTGCGGGTCGTGAGCCGCTTTGAACAAAGCCGGGCCACCAGCTACCAAAAACACGCCTACTGCTACACCGGCAATGCCCACAGCGCCCAGGGCAGACAGCTTTTCACCAAACACCACAACAGCCATGCTGGAAGACAGCAGCGGACCACTGCCACGCGCCATCGGGTACACCACGGTGAGGTCACTCTTGCGATAGCCTGTGAGCAGACACATGAAATACAGCCAGTGGATAAAACCGCTGGCTGCAATCAGGGACCATTCCAGCATGCCCCAGGTTGGCACCACACGCCAGCCTAGCCAGATGCACAAAGGCCCCCACACGACAGCCATGATAATGCAGCTAAAGAAGGTAAAGCGCGCGTCTCCACCGGCCTTTTTGGCAACGATGTTCCATCCCGCATGGATGAGTGCGCCTAAAAGTACGAGCGCGAGTGCGGTGAGCGGCAAAGGAGGTTCAACGTATCAGTTGCGACCTGTGTCAATCAGGACCGACCAATGATGCTGGCTGTAGCCATTAATTCTTCCAGCAGAGCGAGGCTGACACGTCCGCTCACGCCATATGGGTCCAGCTCGGCACGCTCTGAATATTTGAGCACGATAGATGTGTTGAGCTTGGCCAGATTGACCTGCCCCATCGTCCAGCCACCGAAGCGTCGCTCAGTGATTTCTTCAAAGTGCAGCAGCACAGCGTCTTTGTGCCGCTTGTCGTGGGTGATGTGGTTGTACAGCTCGCTCACCTGGTTACGGCCGCCTTCAATGGCTTGCAAAAAGATGCCAGCGCCGTAACACAAAATGCCTGTAATGCCAGACGCCGGGTTGTGCGTACGTGAATCGCTCAAGATGCCTTCAATGACTTCGGGTTTGGAGAGGTCAGCCAAGCGGCTGACGTATAAGAGGCGTACTAACATGATGGTGTCCTTATTTCGTTATTTTTATGCTTAATTCGTTTGGCGCGGAATCAGTGACAAAAACTCACGGCGCAAGTTGGCATCCTTCAAAAAAGCACCACGCATTACCGAGTTGATCATCTTGCTGTCCACATCTTTCACACCGCGCCAGCCCATGCAAAAGTGGGTGGCCTCCATCACGATGGCCAATCCATCGGGTTGGGTTTTTTGCTGAATCAGATCGGCCAGTTGCACCACGGCTTCTTCCTGAATCTGGGGACGTCCCATAATCCATTCGGCCAGGCGTGCGTATTTTGAAAGACCAATCACATTGGTATGTTCGTTAGGCATTACACCAATCCAGACTTTGCCGATCACCGGACAAAAATGGTGGCTGCAAGCACTGCGCACGGTGATGGGGCCCACAATCATCAGCTCGTTCAAGTGCTCAGCGTTAGGAAATTCAGTGATGTTGGGGGCCTTGACGTAGCGACCATTGAACACCTCGTTCAGGTACATCTTGGCCACACGGCGCGCGGTATCACCGGTGTTGTGGTCGGTCTCAGTGTCAATCACCAGACTTTCCAGCACACCCTTCATCTTGATTTCCACTTCGTCAAGTAGTTTGGCCAGCTCACCCGGCTCAATGAAATCGGCAATATTGTCGTTTGCGTTAAAACGTTTTTTGGACGCTTTGATGCGTTCTCGGATCTTCACGGAGACTGGCGTTCCGTGCTCTGCATCAGTTACATTCATAGTAGTAGAGGCTTTTATTGACATTGCAATATATTACCAGAGAGTAAAAAATAGGGTTTTTAGCCAAATGTCAGCGTAAACAATGCGCCGACAGCTATGTTTTTAATAGCGTTTGCCACTAATCCACAGCGCAGCACGCATTAAACCGAGTGCCAGGTAGTCCAGCAGGCGCTGCGTGCGGGCGCGGTTAGCGTATTTTGTGGGGTCAATTTTGCTACCTTCTTGCTCCATGGCATGTACCAGCCTGGCTTTCAGGTCTTGGGCGAAACCTGCGTCTTGCACCACCACATTGGCTTCGCGGGCCAGTAGCAGGCTTAAAGGGTCCAGGTTGGACGATCCTACCGTTGCCCAGGGTTTATTGCTGTCAGCATCCACCACAGCCACCTTGGCATGCAAAAAGCTCGGCGAATATTCGTGAATTTCTACACCGGCTGTCAACAGGTCGCTGTAAATAGGACGGGCTGCGTGGTATTGCATAAAGTATTCATATTTGCCTTGCAACAGCAATTGCACACGCACGCCGCGCTGCGCAGCAGAGACCAAAGCATGGCGCAGGCGTTTTCCTGGCAAGAAGTAGGCGTTGGCAATCAACACCTCATGGCGGGCTGCGCCAATGGCTTTGAGGTACGCCTGCTCAATTCGCTTGCGATTTCTGAAATTGTCCCTGAACAAGAGTGCAGCCCTTGCAGAATATGCGCTGATAGCAATTTCTTTTGTAGTGTTTGTAGCGTCCCCAGCTCTGCCAAACAGTGTGGAGCGCGAGCTCTGCAAGACGCCCTGCACACCTTGAAATGCAGCGCCGAACTCGCGTTCGCGCAGTTGCATGGCAATGGTGCCACGCTGCCACAGTTTTTGGCTGGCTTCGTGCACACTGGCCACCAAGGGGCCTTGCACGCGCACGCAAAAGTCAAAACGCGGGGCGCTCAGCTTGCCGTGGTTGGGGTCGTAATAATCGTCCAGCACATTGATGCCACCGCAAAAAGCCACCGCCTGGGGCGTACCTGCATCCACCACGCACAGTTTGCGGTGCAAACGCCGCCAGCGGCTTGGTTGCAACATGCCCAGGCGGCCCACAGCATTAAAGACCTGCCAGTGCACCCCGGCTGCGTCAAAGCGTGCTTGCCAGTCAGCGGGTAGGGCGCCCGTGCCCACACCATCCACCACCAGGCGCACCAGCACGCCGCGCTGAGCTGCGCGCAGCAAGGCGCTGCCTACGTCTGCACCGCTGGCAGTAAAGTCAAAAATGTAGGTTTCCATCAACACTTCAACCTGGGCTGCATCCATAGCTGCTATCAGTGCCGCAAAATATTCTTGCGCGCCTTGCAGCAATTGCACGTGATGACCGGGTTGTGACTGGGGCACTGTGTCAGTTCCTCATTCAGTGTGGGTCCAAACCAATATCCATGATCAGGGGCAAGTGGTCAGACATTTGCGCCCACACCTTGCCGCGAGGCACATGCACCGCCACCTGGGTGGCATGGCGGATAAAAATATGGTCGAGCTGCACTAATGGCAAGCGCGATGGGAATGTGGCATTGCGGGTCAGCATTGCATTGACCGACGCAATATTTCTGGGCTTTGAAGCAGAAGTTTTTGTCTTTGCATCCGTTTTTTTAGCTACATTTTTCATAGCTGCTTGCGCCCATTTTACGGGCGCTAACGGGCTATTGAAGTCCCCAGCCACTATCAGTGGAGCTTGCGCAGGTACTTCCCGTTGAATAAATTTGGCCAGTTGCGCAAGCTGCCTTGTGCGGCTACCCGCTATCAACCCCAGGTGCACCACAATCACATACACGCTATTGCCATGCACCAGCACCTCGGCATGCAACAAGCCTCTCTGTTCAAAGCGATGGTCACTCATGTCTTCATGCTGATGCCCAATGACGGGCCAGCGAGATAAGAGTGCGTTGCCATGCTCCCCATGGCGGGTGTGTGCATTGGTGCGGTAAACGGCTTCATAGCCATCAGGTGCCAGATAGTCCGCTTGCGGCAGTTCAGGCCAGCGCGTGAAGAAGCTGGCCTCTTTACGGTTTATGCGCCGCACCTCTTGCAGGCACACAAGATCAGCATCAAACTGCTCGACCGCATGCAGCATGTTGTGAATCTCCAGCCGTTTGTTCAAACCCAGGCCGCGCACGCCCTTATGGATATTCCATGTAGCAATACGCAAAGGCACTTGAACAGTTTGTGGGGTTTTCACATTTTTGATTGTGGCGCAAATTGTGTCAGCAGAAAAAAGCTTAGATCAAAAAATGGGGCAACAGTAACACGGCCTCGGCATTCGACGCTGAAAAGCATTGATCTGCTGCCTCCCGGTACGGCAACCACTGGTAAGCCACATGCTCGCGCGGACTCAAACGCACGGGTATACCTGGCGGCACTTGCAAACCAAACACATGTTCGGTATTACGCAGCACACCGGGAGCATAGCGGTGTCGCCACTGTGGGTAAATATCGTAAATATTTTGCAAATGCCAATCTGCCAACGTGCAGCCGTGTGCCAGAGCGTCAATGCCTGTTTCTTCCCGCACCTCGCGCACACAGGTGTCGCGCAGGGGTTCGTCTACCGCGTCCAGGCTGCCAGTCACCGACTGCCAAAACGCAGTGCCCTGCCCCAAAGTGTCAGCCCTCTCAATCAACAACACCTGGGCATCTGCTGTGTGAATGACAACCAAAACGGAGATGGGAATTTTAAAGGCAGCCAATTCAAATTCCCGACACCACGGCATCCAAAGCAACGGTGATCTCCAGCGCATGAGACTGTAGCGAAGCAACAGACTTTTGCAACAAGCGAGCGGGCACAGCAGCCGCACTGTAGGACAGCAAAGATAAAGTTTCTCCTTCCACCATAACGCTAGGACATAAGTGGGTGGGTAGAAATTTTTGCTTAGCGCCTACACGCGACAAGGGTATCACCAGGCGGGTAGGCAAACTATCGAGTAAATCGCTTTGGACATCTACCAGATACGGTACAAATTGGCGTTGTATTGGCTGTGGATTGGGGTGCACGTCAAACTGCGCCATATTACGCAGGCTCCAACCAGGACACCAATCCGTCTGACCACAAACCATGCTGATCAAAATGGGTGTTCTGTTCCTGTATCCAGTCTTTGTATTTTTCTTGAAATGCCTTTTTCTTCTGCGCTTGCATTTTATGACTCACCGCAGCTTTCAAGCTTTTAAACTCTTCATAAGACACAATCACAGAGTCAGGCCTGCCATCTTTTTCAATGACGATGGGTTCTATCTTGGCCTGAGTACAAAAATAGCCAAATCGGTTTTTGGCTTCGGTCGCGGTCACTTGCATGGCGAATCCTTTTGTTGATTAGCCATTTTAGCCATTTCAAAAGGTATGCGCAAAAAAAAGGCGCTGAAGTTCAGCGCCTTGTCCGCATGAGTGTTGCCTAAATTTATGTGGCGGCTTGCGTAGCCACTGGTGCGCGCAGACGAATGTGCAGTTCGCGCAACTGCTTCTCATCCACTGGGCTTGGTGCTTGCGTCAGCAAACACTGGGCGCGCTGTGTTTTCGGGAAGGCAATCACATCACGGATCGACTCGGCCTTGGTCATCAGAGTGATGATGCGGTCCAGGCCAAAAGCCAAACCACCGTGCGGAGGCGCCCCGTACTGCAGTGCGTCCAGCAAGAAGCCAAATTTGAGCTTTTGTTCGTCTTCGGTGATTTTCAAGGCGTCAAACACCTTGGACTGCACATCTGCCTGGTGGATACGCACCGAACCACCGCCAATTTCCCAGCCGTTCAACACCATGTCGTAGCCCTTGGCAATGCACTTCTCAGGCGCGGTCACCATCCAGTCCTCGTGGCCATCTTTGGGCGCTGTGAAGGGGTGGTGGACAGCCGTGTAACGCTGCGAGTCCTCGTCAAATTCAAACATGGGAAAGTCCACTACCCACAGAGGTGCCCAGCGGTCTTCAAACAGGCCATTCTTTTTGCCAAACTCACTATGACCGATCTTCAGGCGCAGCGCGCCGATAGCGTCGTTGACGATCTTGGCCTTGTCTGCGCCAAAGAACAAAATATCGCCGTTTTGTGCGCCCGTGCGCTCAACGATGGCCTTGAGTGCGGCGTCATGCAGGTTCTTGACGATAGGCGACTGCAGACCTTCACGGCCTTTGCTCGCGTCGTTCACCTTGATCCAGGCCAAGCCCATGGCACCATAGATTTTCACAAACTCGGTGTAAGCATCAATCTCGCCACGCGATATACCCGCGCCTTCCACGCCGCCATTGGGCACGCGCAGAGCCACCACGCGGCCATTCTTGGCCAATGCGGGTGCAGAAAACACCTTGAAATCCACATCGCCCATCACATCGGTCAACTCGGTCAACTCCAACTTCACACGCAAGTCAGGTTTGTCTGAGCCGTATTTGTACATGGCATCGGCATAGGCCATGACGGGGAACGCACCCAAATCTACGTTGATGGTTTTCTTGAAGACTTCTACCATCATGCCCTGAAACATGTCGCGGATTTCTTGCTCGGTGAGAAAGCTGGTTTCAATATCAATCTGCGTGAATTCTGGCTGGCGGTCGGCACGCAAGTCTTCGTCGCGGAAGCATTTGGTGATCTGGTAGTAACGGTCGTAGCCCGCCACCATCAACAACTGCTTGAAGAGCTGGGGGGACTGCGGCAGCGCAAAAAACTGGCCTTCTTGCACACGGCTGGGCACGAGGTAGTCGCGCGCGCCTTCGGGTGTGCTCTTGGTGAGCATCGGTGTCTCGATGTCGATGAAGCCGTTGACGTCAAGGAACTTGCGCACCTCCATCGCGACTCGGTAGCGCAGCATCATGTTGCGCTGCATGGCCGGGCGGCGCAGGTCGAGCACACGGTGGGTGAGGCGCGTGGTCTCCGACAGGTTGTCGTCATCGATCTGGAACGGCGGCGTGATGCTGGGGTTCAGCACCTCGATCTCGAGGCACAGCACCTCGATCTTGCCGCTGGTGATGTTGGCGTTGACCGTGCCCTCGGGCCGCGCGCGGACCTTGCCGACGATCTTCAAGCAGAACTCGTTGCGCACTTCCTCGGCGACGCCGAACATCGCGGCGCGGTCGGGGTCGCAGACGATCTGCACGATGCCTTCGCGGTCGCGCAGGTCGATGAAGATCACACCGCCATGGTCGCGGCGGCGGTGCGCCCAGCCCATCAGCGTCACGGTCTGGCCCATCAGGGTTTCACTGACGAGGCCGCAATACGTTGTTCTCATGAAATCACTCCACGGTGTTTGGGTGAGGGCCGGCGCGCGCAGGGCGCTGGCGGGCGGGTGCTGTTTGAGGTGCAGCGGGCTCTGTGGCGCTGGCGAGCAGGCCGTGGCGTTGGGCGGTGGCCAGGCCGCCCAGCCCGGTCAATTTCGGACCGGCTCGGGCGGCGCCGCGCGAACAGCGAGACCGGCGTGTGTCGGGTGCATGGGCGGCGCCACCACGCCCATCGAAATCACGTACTTCAGCGCTTCGTCCACGCTCATCTGCAGCACGATCACGTCGGCGCGCGGCACCATCAGGAAGAAGCCCGAAGTCGGGTTCGGTGTGGTCGGCACGTAAACGCTGACGTAATCGCCGCTCAGATGAATGGCCGCC
>JAYVTG010000048.1:0-19945 GCA_043774625.1 Polaromonas sp.
TTGTATTGCTCGACCTTGAACAACGCGCGCCCTCCTAAAAATTTTTCAACGCACACCCGCTCACCCGTCGCCTGCTTGTTTGGCGGGTTTTCCTTTGAATACCGAATACCGCGAACCCGTGGTGCTTGAGTTTGTAGCCTTGCGGCCTGGTAGTTGGGTAGCTTTGCCGTTCTGTGACTGGCGACTTTGCTGCTCAGTAACCTGTGACTTTGCAGCTTGGTGAATTTACCGTCTTGTCATCTTGTATTTACTATGCATTTGATAGCTGCTCGCGCATATTCCACGCTGGCCATCGGCATATTTGAGCGCTAAAACTCGCCAAAACGCTTACGCAACGTTACCCAGGCCGAATCGCAGCCTGCCGGTGCTCGACCCCGGGACTTTGGTGCTGCGTCTTGGGTATTCTCTCTTCGGTTTTCGGTCTTGGTATTTGGTATTCGGTATTTGGTATTCAAAGGCGAACCGATCACACTTTGAAGGCTTTGGGGGAGGGGTGTGCTTAGACAAAATTTTTAGGAAGGCGCGCGTTGTTGAAGGTCAAATGCTACAAAACACAGTTCGCGCGTGTTTTCTAAAAACTTTTTGCAGCGCATGCCCCGAGTCCAAAGCTAGCCAACCCACTGAGTCCAAAGCTAACCTACCAACTGAGTCCAAAGCTAGCCCACCAACTTGGCACATTCCCCAAAGCCCACCAACCAAGCCAAGAGCCTACAGCTAGGCAAGCTAAGCTAACCCCCCTCCCATCAACCCACCTCTTGCGGTTTGGCCGTTTTCAAGCTCCAGACCATTGTGACCGTCAGAATGGCAACCACCACACCCAAAGACAGCAAGACCGGTATTTTGAAGACGTCGATCAGCATCATCTTGCTGCCGATAAAAACCAGGATGACCGCCAAACCGTAAGTCAACAGGTGGAATTTATGGGCCACCGCAGCCAGCAGGAAATACATCGCGCGCAAGCCCAGAATGGCGAATACGTTACTGGTCAGCACAATAAACGGGTCACTGGTAATGGCGAAGATGGCTGGAATGGAATCCACCGCGAAGATCACGTCCGTCAAGCCGACCAGGCAAATAACCATGAACAGTGGCGTGGCGACTTTCTTGCCGTTCTCAATTGTCCAGAACTTTTCACTGTCGTAGTTTTGACTCACCGGCAAAATCTTGCGCAGCAATTTGAGCGCCGGGTTGTCGTCCAGCGACTGTTCCTTGCCAGCGGCCCACCACATCTTCAGCCCCGTGATGACGAGAAACGCGCCGAACAGGTACAAAATCCAATGGAATTGTTGCAGCAACCAGCCGCCCACCAGGATCATGATCGTGCGCAGCACGATGGCACCGATGATGCCGATCATCAGCACGCGCTTTTGGTACTGCGCGGGCACAGCAAAGTAGGTAAAGATCATCAAGAAGACAAAAATATTGTCTACAGCGAGTGACTTTTCAATCAGATAACCCGTTAAAAACTCCAGCGCCTTGGTATTGGCTATCTCGGTGCTACCCGTGGTGCCCTGCACGGCCCACCAGAACATGCCGTTGAAAATAAGGCTCAAGGCCACCCAGACGATGGACCAGTTGATGGCTTCTTTGATGCTGACCTCATGCGCGCCCTGCTTTTTGAGAAAGACAAAATCAACCACCAGGGCTACGATAACGAACAGGATAAAAGCGACCCAGAGCCACCCAGGGGCAACGGTATTAAAAAGAGACATGACAGACCTTTGCAAAGTGAAACGCAACACTGGCCGAAAGGTCTTGCGGGGGTGTTTCCCGTGCACCGGCTGTTCTTGCAGAACAACGTATTGACGATACACGGGCGCTGTGAAACTGCGATGCAGTTGACGGCAGTGCCAGGCACTGTCCACAACGCGCTACTCCCCTTTCGGTCTAGAAATTATGGTGGCAATTGGCGGTGGGCAACAAACAACCCCACAGTATGCGAGGCTATAGACGTTGCGGTCAGGCACAGGGCTGGGGCTTTGCACAGTGGTATGCTTTAGCTCATGAAACTCATACTCAAATGGTTATTAAGTGCCATGGCTTTGCTGGCCGTGGCGCATTTTTATTCTGGCGTCGTGGTCACTAGCTTTACCTCTGCGCTGATTGCCGCTTTTGTGATTGGTCTGCTCAACACGGTTGTGCGGCCCATTTTGGTGGTGCTGACGCTGCCGGTCACCATCATCACGCTGGGGCTGTTTTTGTTCATCATCAATGCGCTGATGTTCTGGGCGGCGTCCAAGCTGCTGGACGGGCTGCAAGTGCGCGACTTTACGGCAGCGCTGATCGGCTCGCTGCTGTATTCGGTGGCCGGTATGGTGATAGAGGCGGCGCTGGAAAGACTGTTTCGCAAAGCCTAATTGAGCTTTTCGCTTTCTATTTCGCGCAGCTGCGCCTGCACGGCGCGGGTGCGGGCATCGATGATGGACGACTCGATATAGTCGCTGGCCCCACCCGTCTTGGCCAGTTCTTGCCCCGCCTTGAAGCGGTCTAGCGCGGCGCTGTAGTCCAGCAGCGCCACACGCGCCTCGGCCTGGGCGCGCACGGCGCGCAGGCGCTGGCCCTGTGCGGTGTAAATGCCAGCCAGGGTGTCCCAGGCCAGCGCATCACGCGGGTGGTCGGCCACCCAGCTTTGCAGGCGGTCGCTCACCTGTGCCAAGTCTGCGGGCTGGGGTGCTTTTTGGGTAGCCAGCACACGTGCCCACATCAGCAAAACGGGGCGGCGCGGGGTTTTGGCTTGCAGATAGGGCTGCAACACACTGCGTGCGCGCTCTGGCGCGTCTTGCGCCATGGCAATTTCTGCCGCTATTAAATCAGTAGCTGCTTGCGCATATTCTGCGCTGACATCTGGGCTATTGGATACATTTTTAACCAAATCACTTGCGTGCTGGGCCAGTTGCTGGGCCAGGCTAAACTCGCGCAGGCGCAGCGCTGCCCATGCGCCGCCGTACAGTTGGGCAATCAGTTTGTCGCTGGTGGCTGCGTTGCGTGTGGCATTGGCAACTTGAGACGCTGCCAGCGCGCTGCGTGCACGCGCCAGTTCAGCGCGCAGCACGTCGGCCGACGGGTTTGCCAACAGGCGCGCACGGGTGTTGATGATGGCGTGTTCGGTAGCCAGAGCTTGCAGGGTACTGGCAGGTATAGGTGGTTGTGCAGACGCTGTCGCTGCAGACCCCGCCGCTGCAGACCCCAATTGCATGCGCGACTGCATGTCGCCTATGCGTTCACTGGTCAGCGGGTGGGTGCGCAGGTAGGGAAAGCTGCCGTTGTCGTTGATGCGGTTGGCCTGCGCCAGCTTGTCGAACATGCCCACAAAGCCCTGCACGGCAAAGCCTGCGTCTTGCAGCACCTGGTAGCCAATGCGGTCAGCCTCGCGCTCCATGTCGCGCGAAAAGTTCAGCTGCGCTTGTGCACCGGCGGCCTGGCTGCCAGTGATGACGGCACTGGCGACGTCTGAGTTTTTGCTCGCGGCCAGGGCGCCCAGAATCATGGCACCCAAGATCCACGGTGCCTGCTGGCTTTGTTTGCTGGTCATGCGCGCGATGTGGCGCTGGGTGACGTGGGACAGTTCGTGTGCCAGCACACTGGCCAGTTCGTCGCGGTTGGCCACCAGTGCAATCAGGCCCAGGTGCACGCCCAGGTAGCCGCCAGGCAGGGCAAAGGCGTTGACGGTTCGGTCACGAGCGAGCATTACCTCCCAGGCAAAGCGTGCATCTTGTTCAGACGTGATGTGGCCACGCGTACGCGCCGCCTGCAACAGGGGTTGCCAAATGCGCTGCACATAATCGCCTATCAGCGGGTCGTCCAGGTAGTCCGGGTCGCGGTAAATCTCGCGGGCAATGCGGGTGCCCAGGCTGCGCTCTGCCGACACGCTCATCTGCTCGCCATCGCCCAGTTGCGGCAAACTGGCTTGCGCATGCAGCACAGGTGTGGCGATAGATGCTATAAAAATAGTAGCTGCCAGCGCACTGTTAACGATGATTTTTGGCAGTTTTTTCATGAATTTTTGCAAGCCTCACACGCTTGGCGGTTTTTCAGAGTATGAAAACGGTTAAACATAGGCTTATGATGACGCATTCAGATAAAGGTTTCGTAAACCAAGCTTACAGGCAGCACCACGGCATGAGCGACACATCCTCTTCTTCATTGACACATTTTGACAACAATGGCCAGGCCCATATGGTAGATGTGGCTGGCAAAGCCGCCACGCACCGCATTGCCGTGGCCCAGGGCCGCATTGTGATGCAGCCCGCCACGCTAGAAATTATCCTGTCAGGCACCGCCAAAAAAGGCGACGTGCTGGGCATTGCACGAATTGCGGGCATACAGGCCGCCAAGAAAACCAGCGACCTGATTCCGCTGTGCCACCCGCTGGCATTGACCCGTGTTGCTATTGATTTCGTAGCTGCTCACGCATATTCTACGCTGGCAACCGGGCAAAATGTTTCTATAAATGCACCTGAACCAGCCATCGTGTGCACCGCCACGGTAGAAACCGTCGGCCCCACAGGTGTCGAGATGGAAGCGCTGTGCGCCGTGAATGTGGCCTTGCTGACCATTTATGACATGTGCAAAGCCGTAGACCGTGGCATGACTCTGCAAGACGTGCGCCTGCAAGAAAAGCACGGCGGCAAGTCGGGCAGTTTTGTAGCGCCCTGATCTCGTCCAGGTACAAGCTGCTTTTGCATGGCAGAACGTAAAAATCATCTGGACGCGCTGGCCTGTAGTTTGCTGCTGGCATGTTGTCTTTTTTGGGGCTTTCAGCAGGTGCTGGTCAAAGCCACGGTGGCCGAAATGCCACCCGTGTTTCAGGTAGCCCTGCGCTTTGCCGCCGCCAGTGTTTTGCTGTGGTTATGGTGCCGTTGGCGCGGCGTGAAGCTCTGGGCAGCAGACGAGGCTTTGTTGCCGGGGCTGCTGGCAGGAGCCTTGTTTGCAGCTGAGTTTGCATGCATCTATGTAGGCATGCAATACACCAGTGCGTCGCGTTTGACGGTGTTTTTATATACCTCTCCCTTTTGGGTCGCGGGACTGTTGTCCGTGCTGGTTACCAGCGAGCGCCTGCGCGCGGTGCAATGGGCAGGCCTGGTGTGTGCATTCGCCGCCGTGGTGTTTGCTTTGGCTAATCGACCCAGTGCTGCCTTGCATGCGGGTGCGCCGTGGTTGGGAGACCTTTTGGGCCTGGCAGCAGGCATGTTTTGGGGACTGACCACGGTGGTGATCCGCTCCAGCAAACTTGCCACGGTGTCGCCAGAAAAACTGCTGATGTACCAGGTGGCTATCAGCGCTGTGCTGCTGCCTTGGGTGTCGCTGGCACTGGGTGAGCGCTGGAGTTTGCAACTGAGCAGTTTTGTCTGGGCGTCGCTGGCCGTGCAAACGGTGGTGGGTGCTTTTGCCAGCTACCTGGTGTGGATGTGGATGCTGGGCCGCTACCCCGCCGCCAAGATGAGCGCGTTTGTATTTCTCACGCCGGTGTTTGCTTTGGTTTTTGGCCATCTGTGGCTGTCTGAACCGTTCACGCTTAGCCTGGTGCTCTCGATTGCTTTGGTGGCAGTGGGAATATTGTTGGTCAACAAACGCTAGGTTTGCCTTTGCTGGTAGCACCCCCCCAGTTCAGGCGTGCGCCTGCGCGTGTACTCAAACAGCAGCGTTGTGTTGCGCAGCAAACGCCACATACCAATCCAGACAAGCCGGGTTCGCCATCGCGTCTTGGTTCACCACTTTGTCTAGCGGCTGGCCGAGCAGCAATTTTTTGATCGGCAGCTCTTGTTTTTTGCCAGTCAACGTGCGTGGTATCTCGGCCACCTGATATATCGCGTTCGGCGCAAAACGCGGGCTGAGTGCGATTTTGATCGCATAGTTGATTTTGTTTTTCAGCGCCTCGTCCAGCAAAATACCTTCGCGCAGCACCACAAAGAGCGGCATATAACTTTCGCGGCCCAGGTATTCCAAATCGACCACCATCGAGTCCAGCACCTCGGGCAAGGCTTCTACCGCGCTGTAAATTTCGCTGGTGCCCATGCGCAGGCCCTGGCGGTTGATGGTTGCGTCGCTGCGGCCATAGATCACGCAGCCGCCGTCAGCCCCAATCTTGAGCCAGTCACCATGGCGCCACACCGGGTTCTTTTCGCCCTTGCTGTCGATCAAGCTATACATGTCAAAGTAGCTAGAGATGTAGCGCTTGTCGCCAGCGTCGTTCCAAAAATACAGGGGCATGGACGGAATGGGTTGCGTGCACACCAGCTCACCCACTTCAGCCATCACCGGTGTGCCGTCTTCGTTCCACGCCTGGACCGCGCAACCCAGCAGGCGGCATTGCATTTGGCCGGGTACTTGCGGCAGCTCGCGGTTGCCGCCAATAAACGCACCGCAAAAGTCGGTACCACCACTGATGTTGCACCACCAGATATCGGCTGTGCCTAGGCTGGCAAACTGGGCCGTGCCCCAGCGCTGTACGTCTTCAGGCAGCGGCGAACCCGTGCATCCCAGCGCACGCACGCGCGACAAATCGCCACAGGTCGACACATCCAGCCCCGCCTTCATGCAGTTGGTAAAAAACGCTGCGCCTGCACCGAAGAAGCTCACGCGGTGGCGTGCAGCAAAACGCCACAGCACGGTCCAGTCGGGCTTGTCTTTGCTGCCCGAGGGATTGCCATCGTAAATGCAAATCGTCGTGCCCGTCGCCAGGCCGCCCATCTGCGCGTTCCACATCACCCAGCCCGTAGAGCTGTACCAGTGAAAACGCTCGCCCCATGAGTTGGGGTGGTAACTGGCACCAATATCGTTGCCCAAGCACTTGAGTGCCAACAGCGTCATGATGATGCCGCCATGGCCGTGCACGATGGGTTTGGGCAAGCCGGTGGTGCCGCTGGAATAGACGATCCACAGGGGATGGTCAAAGGGCAGCCATTCGGGCGTGAATGCAGAAGTTTGGGCATCATTTCTGCCTGTAGCCAGCGTAAAATATGCGCAAGCAGCTACTGTTTTTATAGCAACATTATTTCCTTCTTGACGACAATAAGGCGTTTGCAAAAGCAGCAAATGCTCTACCGTGGGTAGCCCCGCGCACAGCGCATGCACCACATCGCTGCGGTCCAGCGCCTTGCCGCCGTAGTACACGCCATCGACCGCAATTAGCACCTTGGGCGTGATCTGGCTGAACCTGTCCAGCACGGCGGGTGTGCCCATGTCGGGCGCGCACACGCTCCACACGGCACCAATGCTGATGGTGGCCAGGCAGGCGATGATGGTCTGTGCAATGTTGGGCAGGTAGGCCGCCACGCGGTCACCGCGCTGCACGCCCATCTCTTGCAAGCTCAGAGCCAGCGATGCTACCTGGCGCTGCAGTTCAGGCCAGGACAGTTCGCGCACATCAGCCTGCTCGTTTTCGCTGATGATCGCCATAAAGCCTGCTGCATGCGCCGCCTGTGCGTGGCGCAACACCTGCTGCGCGTAATTGACCTGCGCGCCTGGAAACCACTGCGCATGGGGCATGCGGCCATCTGCCAGTGCTTTGCGGTGTGGCGTGGGTGACTGCACTGAGAAGTAGTCCCACACGGACTGCCAAAAGCCGTCCAGGTCGGTGGTAGACCACGTCCATAGCGCGTCATAGGTTGCAAAGCGCAAACCCCGTTCGCGTGCCAGCCAGTCCTGGTACAGACGAATTTGCGGAATGTAGGGGGCTGTAGTACTTACAGAAGTCATGTTAAAAAGCGCTATCTTGGTATACGGTTAATAACAACATTATGACTTTGCCCACCCCTGCCCTAGCGCACGTATGCGACCTGATCGTTTTTGTTGCCGCGCCCATTGAGGCGGGTACGGTGCAAGGCCTGAGCCAGCAGGGCAAACGCCGCATCATTCCCATCACGGGCGGCACGGTGCGTGGTCGCATCAACGGCCAGGTGTTGCCGGGCGGGGCAGACTTTCAAATGGTGCTCAGCGCCACCACGGCCGACCTGGACGCGCGCTATGTGCTGCGCCTGGACGATGGCAGCCACATTTACGTTCAAAACTCTGCGTTGCGGCGCGGCAGCTCCGAAGATATTGCTCGTCTGGTACGCGGCGAGCCCGTTGCGCTCGAACGTATTTACTTTCGCTGCGTGCCACGCTTTGAAGTAGAAAACCCTGCCCACGTATGGATGACGCAAAGCCTGTTTGTGGGTACGGGCGCGCGCTTTCCAGACCGGGTGGAGATTAGTGTTTTTGAGATGCTTTAAGCGTGCTGCGCGCAGAGGAAGACACCCAGTGGGTTGGCAGGCTTCGGACGCGGGGTATGCGCTGCAAAAAGTTTTTAGAAAACACGCGCGGACTGCGTCTTGTAGCAATCGACCTTGAACAACGCGCGCCTTCCTAAAAATTTTGTCTAAGCACACCCCTCCCCCAAAGCCTTCAAAGTCTGGCTGGTGCACCTTTGAATACCAATACCGAAAACCGAATAGCGAAGATCGAGTACCCAAGATGCAACACCAAAATTTCGACGTCGAGCACCGGCAGCCTGCAATTCGACCTGGGTAACGCTGCGTAACAGTTTTGACGCGTTTGGGTACTCAAATATGCCGATAGCCAGCGTGGAATATGCGCAAGCAGCTATCAAATACATAGTAAGTGCAAGATTGTAAGTCGGTAAATTCACCAAGTTGCAGAGTCACAGGTCACTGAGCTGCAAGTCACCAGTTACAGCATGACAAAGCTACCCAACCGCAAGTCGCAAAGCTACAAGGCCAAGCCCCACGGGTTTGCGGTATTCGGTATCGGGTATTCAAAAGCAAACCAGCCAACTATGCAGGCGACGGGTGAGCGGGTGTGCGATGAAAAATTTTTAGGAAGGCGCGCGTTGTTGAAGGTCGAGTGCTACAAAACACCGTTCGCGCGTGTTTTCTAAAAACTTTTTGCAGCGCATACCCCGAGCGCGGCGCTCGCTCACCAAGCTGGCGTATTCCCCTCAGCGTAAGCCCACCAACTGAGCGCATTCCCCTGCGAGCCCACCAACTTGGCCAGTTTCCCTCAAGCCGCACCCCACCGCTACCGAGCAAACAAAACGTGCACAATATAAATAGCAATTGAGGAGTCAAACCCATGGTTAATTTTGTACTGGTGCACGGTGCCTGGCATGGCGCGTGGTGCTGGAGCCGGGTAATACCCGAGCTGAGAAAAGCTGGCCACGCGGCACATGCCGTCACACTCACCGGCGTAGGTGAACGGGCGCATTTGCTGTCTAAAAACATCAGCCTGCAAACACATATCAACGATGTGCTGGGCCTGATCGAAGCCGAAGAGTTACATAACGTGGTGCTGGTATTGCACAGCTACGCAGGAGTTGTGGGAACAGGCGTGGCAGACAAACTGGGCAGCGCGCGCATTCGCCATATTTGCTACGTGGATGCCGTGCTGCCCAAACCGGGCGAAGCCTGGGGCAGAGCGCATAGCCAGGCCACGCTCGAACAACGTTTAACCGCCGCAGCTGCAACACCGCGCACCTATGTTAGCTGCACACAACCCGCGTCGCCTACCATCGACCCCATGCGCACGCGCACGGTAGACGCGCAGTTTTGGGGCGGTGCATGGTTGCCACAATCACGCTGTATTGAGGTAGCGACAGGCCACGACATCATGGTGAGCGCGGCGGCAGACCTCAACCACATCTTGCTGGAGTGCGCCGCATGAAAATCGACTACACCCGTTACCAAACCCTGCACATCTCCCGCCGTGGTGTGGACAACACTGTGCTCGACATTCAAATGCGTGCCCTCAATGGCAAGCTGCCCACGGCAGGCCACGCCGGGCACCGTGAGCTGGCCGAAATCTGGCGTGACGTGGGCGCGGACGACAGCGTCAAAGTCGCCGTGCTGCGCGGCGAAGGTTTGGGCTTTTCGGGCGGGGGTGACCTGGGCTTGGTGCAAGACATGGCCAGCGACTTTGCCGTGCGCAGCCAGGTGTACAAAGAAGCGCGCGACCTGGTCTACAACGTCATCAATTGCGACAAACCAATCGTCAGCGCGCTGCACGGCCCCGCAGTGGGCGCGGGGCTGGTGGCAGGCTTGCTGGCCGACATTTCGATTGCGGCCAAAACTGCCAAAATTGTCGATGGTCACACCCGCCTAGGCGTAGCGGCGGGCGACCATGCAGCGATCGTCTGGCCACTGCTGTGCGGCATGGCCAAGGCCAAATATTATTTGCTGCTGTGCGAAGCCGTAAGCGGTGAAGAAGCCGAACGTATTGGCCTAGTGTCTTTGTGCGTAGACGACGCGCAATTGTTGCCTAAAGCGTACGAGGTGGCCGACAAACTGGCCGCAGGCAGCCAAACCGCCATCCGCTGGACCAAGTACGCGCTGAACAACTGGCTGCGCCAGGCCGGGCCTGCGTTTGATGCGTCTTTGGCGCTGGAATTTATGGGTTTTGCTGGGCCAGACGTGCACGAAGGCCTGGCCAGTTTGCGTGAGCGGCGCTCACCCAAGTTTTAAAGCCGAACGGGGCCGTCAAAACCGCGAAACAAGCACCACCCAAAAGCGACGTGCAGCTCGAATGGCATCGTGCTGCAACTGACAATCATGCGCGCAGTCTTCTGGCCTTTTGCGGCAATGTGGGGTAAGCTTGTATGCAGCCAATAACACAAGCGAGACACCCCCATGAGCGAGAATAATTTCACCAAATTCGTGCCCGGTTTTGACTTTTTGCAAGGTCTGGCCAAAGGCGCTGCCAGCAACATTCCGCAAATGCCCAACCCGGCCAACTGGATAGCACCCACGCTGAGTGTGGAAGAGCTGGACAAGCGCATCACCGAACTCAAAGCCGTGCAGTTTTGGCTAGACCAAAATGCCAAGGCTTTGGCGGCGACCGTGACGGCGCTGGAAGTGCAAAAGATGACACTGGCCACCCTGAAAGGCATGAACTTCAACATGGGCGACGTGGCCAACGCCTTCAAGCTGAAAGCTAGCGAAACCGTGGCCAATACCGTGATGGGTGTGAAAGACACGGTGACCGAAGTAGCCACAGGCAAAAAGCCGGTACGAAAAAAGGCAGCTGGCAAAACAGCAGCAAAGCCTGGAGCCAGCGGCCTGGGCGGCATGATTGACCCTATGCAATTGTGGGGTTCGCTCACCCAGCAATTTGGCCAAATCGCCAGCAGCGCCATGAAAGACGCTGCCAAGCAAACGGCTATCGACACCACAAAAAACATGGCCAAAGCCATGACCAAAACAGCGGTCAATACAGCGATGAACACGGCCAACCAGACCATGCAGCGAATGACCGCTGCGGGCAAATCTCTTGCTCCTAAAAAAGTAGCTGCTCGCGCAGTATCTACTAGGGCAACGGGCAAATCTAAAGGCAAAAAGACTTGAAAAAACTGTTTCCATTCGGCCACGCCACGCATCCGCAGTGGCGCATGGCGGCAGGCTTGGTACTGGCGCAGTTGCGTGCCACCATGGCACTGCCCAGCTACGCCAGTTCGCCGCCCCTGGGTCTGCTGTACATCACCGACTTTTACGCCAGCGACGCGCAAGACATTTTGGATCTGCTAAGCGCCGAACTGCCCGAGGTGACCGACTGGGCGGGCACGGTGGGCGTGGGCATTGCGTCCAACAATGTGGAATATTTTGATGAGCCTGCGCTGGCCGTGCTGCTGTGCGACTTGCCTAGCGACCAATACCGCGTATTTAGCGGCGTAGCGCCCTTGCAGTCCCATAGCCCCACTGGCTTTGCTGCGCACAGTGCCTTGGTGCATGCAGATGGCGGCATGCCCGACATGTCCGACATGCTGCATGAATTGTCAGATCGCACGGCCAGTGGTTATCTGTTTGGTGGCTTGGCGTCGAGTCGCCACAACACGGTGCAGTTTGCCTTTAGCAGCCATGGTGCGCTGCCAGGGCAGGGCAAAACACGGGGGGTGTTCAGCGGTGGTTTGAGCGGCGTGGCCTTTGGCGAAGGTGTGGCCTTGCTGTCGCGCGTGACGCAAGGCTGCGAGCCGCTGAGACTGGTAGATGGCAAAAAATCTGTGGCGCGCACCGTCACGCAGGCAGATGGAAATTTGGTGATCGAGCTGGACGGCGAGCCCGCGCTGGACGTACTGCTGGATGAGCTGAATGTAACTTTGGACGAGCCGCAACTGGCCATGGAACGCCTGCGCGCAACCCTGGTAGGTTTAACGCCTGCAGGTGAGAGCGCAGTCACGCTACAAGGCAACTTTGGCACCGACACCCGCGTGCGTCACATCATCGGCCTGGACCCGGCGCGGCGCGGCGTGGCCGTGGCCGACATGGTGCAAGTGGGCAGCACGCTGGCGTTTTGCGAACGCAATGTAGAAGCAGCGCGGCGCGATTTGGTGCGCATTTGCGCCGAGATACGCGAGGAACTGGAACCTGCTGAAATGTCTACCGAGATTGCTACTAATCTAATAGCTGACCACGCAGATGCTGCGCCGGCTATGGAGCGAAATATTGCCGGAGCGGTGTATGTGAGCTGCGCGGGACGCGGTGGCCCACACTTTGGTGCACCGAGTGCAGAGCTGCAAATTATTCGCCGTGCACTGGGTGATGTGCCCTTGGTGGGTTTCTTTGCGGGTGGGGAGATTGCGCACCAGAACCTGTATGGTTACACGGGGGTGTTGACGGTGTTTACTACGGGCTAGTTCTTTGCCGTGCTGGAGACGGGGGCTCATGTACGCAGGGTGAGCGTATGCTCTTGCCCCTCATGTAGGAGTACCTAAAATCGGGTCAATAGCATACGCTCACCCAGCGGCGATGGTGGTGAATATTCGGAGGGTCACAACCTCTGAAACTGTGGGTTTTCAACCGTTGCGCGCTAGCCATGTTGAGGTTTTGCGAGGTGTTTGCGGGCTCCGCGATTTATGCGTATGCCGCATCATGAGCGGAACCGCAAACACCTCGCAAAACTGACACAATGCCAGCGCGCTTGCCCCATACCAGCACCTCGCCAAGCCCGTACAAGAGTAAAAAAGTGCAAGCAGCACCAAAAATACCGTACCAAACCACTACGCACCTACACGCCGGGGCCACAGCACGCTGGCAATGGCTACCACCATCAGCAACATGGCCGCGTAGTCTTGCCAGTGCAGTACTTCGCCCAACGCATACGCACCGCTAAACACCCCTAGTACTGGAATCATCATCACACTTAGAGTAGAGGCAGTGGGCGGCAAACTGCGTGCCAGATAAAACCAGGTCGCGTGGGCAAAGCCAAACACCAGCACCGCGTTGTAGCCAATCGCCCACCAGGTCGTGGGGTTGGGCATGTGCCACTGCGCACGCTCAAACACCAGGCTCAACACGGCCATCACCACCGCTGCCATCGCCGTCATCCAGAACGAAATAGCCAGCGTAGGTGCTGCTATGCGTGTGCGGCGCAACAACTGCGTGCCCAGGGCCCAGGTAGACGCCGCAAACAGCGCCAGCGCCACGCCCACTGGCTTGCCAGACAATTGCGACAGTTCGTGCGTGAGCAACAAAATCACGCCCAGCGACGCAGCACCAACACCCAGCCACGCACGCGCTGAAAGCCGATCACTAAAAAACCAGGCACCTATCATCGCGCTGAAAATCGGCATGGTGTAACCCAAAATCGCGGCTCGCCCACTGGACAGCAGCTTGACGACGACGATGATGCAGCCATGCCAGATGAACATGTTGAACACCGCCAAAATCAGCAGTTCGCGCCAATGCACACGCGCTATGCCAAAAGGCACCTTCAATGCCCGCAGGCCCAGCGCCAGCACCGGGATACCCAGCCAAATGGACAGTGCACGAAAAGTCAGCGGCGGGTAGCCTTGCACGCCGAGTTTCATCACCGGCCAGTTCAGCCCCCAGATAATCGTCAAACCAATTAAAAGCCAAAGCTGGGTGGGGGTAAGTCGCTGCATCTGTGGATTGTCGCTGACGGGAAGTGGCATTGGGCGTGCCCTGCTCTTGAAAACTCCCAAGCCCGCCTAAAATCAAAGGCTATGGGTACAAAACAACGGGTTGTAGTGGGTTTGAGCGGAGGCGTAGACTCTGCGGTGACGGCGCACCTCTTGAAAAAACAAGGGCACGAGGTTGTTGGCATCTTCATGAAGAACTGGGAAGATGATGACGATAGCGACTATTGCTCCAGCAATGTAGATTTTGTAGACGCCGCCGCAGTGGCCGACGTGGTGGGTATCGAGATTGAGCACGTCAACTTTGCCGCTGATTACAAAGACCGCGTGTTCGCAGAATTTGTGCGCGAATACCAGGCGGGCCGCACGCCCAACCCCGACATTTTGTGCAATGCCGAAATCAAGTTCAAGTCCTTCCTGGACCACGCCATGCGCTTGGGCGCAGAAAAAATTGCGACAGGCCACTACGCCCGCGTGCGCCACAATCCACAGACTGGTTTGCATGAGCTGCTCAAAGGCCTGGACGAGAGCAAAGACCAAAGCTATTTTTTGCACCGGCTCAATCAGGCGCAGTTAGCCAAAACGCTGTTCCCTGTGGGCGAGTTACACAAGACCGAAGTGCGCCGCATCGCCAGTGACATTGGTTTGCCCAATGCCAAGAAGAAAGATTCCACCGGCATTTGCTTTATCGGCGAGCGGCCATTCCGCGAATTTTTGAACCGTTACATCAGCAAGGAACCTGGCCCGATCAAGAACGATAAAGGCCAGACGATTGCCGAGCATGTGGGCCTGAGCTTTTACACACTGGGCCAGCGCCAGGGCCTGGGCATTGGTGGTTTGAAAGCCAAAGGTGCAGAGCTACAAGCTGCCCGCGACCGCGGTCAGCGTGGCGTGGGCGACCATTCGCCGTGGTTTGTGGCGCGCAAAGACATGGATAAAAACACGCTGTGGGTAGTGCAAGGCCATGACCACCCGTGGCTGCTGTCGCACAGCCTGCATGCAGACGATGTGAGCTGGTGCGCGGGCCATGCGCCAGCCGACGGTAACTACCACAGCAAGGCGCGCTACCGCCAACCAGACGCGCCATGCATTTTGCGCAACGCCAACGGAGCAGGTTTTGACATGCAGTTTCCAGATGCGCAATGGGCGGTCACGCCGGGCCAGTCAGCCGTGGTGTATGACGGTGAGGTGTGCCTGGGTGGTGGCGTGATTTTCTCGAAAGACGCGGTTTAGGCGAGCTTTGGCTTTTGGCTTGCTTGGTTGGTGGACTTTGGGGACTAGCTTGGTGGGCATGCTTTGGACTCGGGGTATGCGCTGCAAAAAGTTTTTAGAAAACACGCGCGAACTGCGTTTTGTAACGCTCTACCTTGAACAACGCGCGCCTTCCTAAAAATTTTTCATCACCTACCCGCTCCCCCAAAGCCTTCAAAGTGTGGCTGGTTCGCCTTTGAATACCAAAACCGAAAACCGAAGAGCGAATACACAAGACGAAGTACCAAAGTCCTGAGATCGAGCGCTGGCAGCTTGCAATTCGACCTGGGTAACGCTGCGCAAGCGTTTTAGCACTCAAATATGCCGATTGCCAGCGTGGAATATGCGCAAACAGCTATCAAATACATAGTACGTGTATGCTTGCAAGGCGGTAGAGTCACCATGTTACCAAGCCACAAAACCGCTAGTCACAGAACGGCAAAGCTACCCAACCACCAGACTGCAAAGCTACAAACCCAAGCCCCACGGGTTTGCGGTATCCGGTATTCACAAGCAAGCTAGCCACCCTCGCAGGCGACGGGTGAGCGGGTGTGCGTTGAAAAATTTTTAGGAAGGCGCGCGTTGTTCAAGGTCGAACGCCACAAGACGCAGTTCGCGCGTGTTTTCTAAAAACTTTTTGCAGCGCACACCCCGAGCGCGGCGCTCGCCCTCCAAGCTGGCGTGTTTCCCGAGAACGCAGCAAAAGCTTACCAACTAGGCAGACACCTCAGAGCACGGAAACAGCCAACCAAGCAAAGCCAACTTACGCAGTCAAGCGCTGCACGCCGGGTAGTTCGCAGGCATACACCGCGTTGCGCAGCGCGGCAATTGCTTCATAGCGCGTAAAGCTGCGCCGCCAAGCCAGCACAACACGGCGCGTAGGCGCTTCGCCTGCGAAGGGAATGTAGCGCACAAAAGTCTCGTCGCTGTCGTGCAAACCCAGATCGGACGCTCTCGCCTTCAGCGAGGTTTTGGAAGAAGCTTTAGAAGAAGATTGGGTCGCCGCTTTCGCACGGGGCTTGGCCGCTGCGTGCGCTGCAGCGCGCAGGGCGCTGCGCGGCACGCTCAGTTGCGGCACCACGGTTACGCCCATGCCCGCAGCCACCATGTGTTTGATAGTCTCCAGCGACGAACCTTCAAAACTCTTGCGAATACCCTCGGCATTGCTGCTAAAGCGCGCAAACTCGGGGCACACGTCCAGCACATGGTCTCTAAAACAATGGCCATTGCCCAGCAGTAACATGGTCTCGGCTTTCAACTCTTCTGCGGGAATAGATTTGCGTGTTGCAAACGCGTGCGTGCTGGGCACCGCAATCATAAAAGGCTCGTCATACAGCGCTGCCATGGCCAGCCCCGTGTCGGGAAAAGGCTCGGCCAAAATCGCACAATCAATCTCACCGGTGCGCAGCATTTCCAGCAGCTTGACGGTAAAGTTTTCTTGCAGCATCAGCGGCATTTGCGGCGTTCGCGCAATCGCCTGGCGTACCAGCGCGGGCAGCAAATACGGACCAATGGTGTAGATCACGCCCAGCTTTAAGGCCCCCGCCAGCGGGTCTTTGCCGCGCTTGGCAATTTCCTTGATATTCGCCGCCTGTTCCAGCACCGACTGCGCCTGACGCACAATCTCTTCGCCCAGCGCGGTCACCGTCACCTCATTCGCGCTGCGCTCAAAGAGCTTTACGTCCAGCTCCTCTTCCAGCTTTTTGATGGACACCGACAAGGTGGGCTGCGAGATAAAGCAAGCCTCTGCCGCCCGGCCAAAGTGCTTTTCACGGGCTACGGCGACGATGTATTTGAGTTCGGTAAGGGTCATAGTTGCAGACTATGCACTAAAGCCAGTTCATGTTTTGTTGTAAATGCGCAAATGATTGCGTGATGGAGTACCTCTTTATCGAGTTAGAGGTGTAACGATTGTTGCTGCGGGGGGGGGGTAAACCCCTAAAGTCAAAGCACGTTCAATGTTGACGTTACTTTTTTTGGGACATTTCATGAATAAATTTACAACTTATGCTGCTGTAACTACAGCAGTTTTGACGATGCTAGCTGCTTGCGGCGGCGGTGGTGGAG
This sequence comes from Polaromonas sp., assembly GCA_043774625.1. Lineage (GTDB taxonomy): Bacteria > Pseudomonadota > Gammaproteobacteria > Burkholderiales > Burkholderiaceae_C > JAAFIP01. The sequence goes on from JAYVTG010000048.1 coordinate 17,183, forward strand.
GCGGCTCGGCTCCAGCAACACCAGTTACAAGTTCTACACAGTCATACGCTGGAAACTGGGCCTTGTCATGTGATGCAAGTAGCGAGGTAGGCATTGTTACTAGCGCAGCAAATGTTACTCCAATAACAACGAAGCCAGCCTATACTATCTTCTCATTAAAGAGCGTTGCGGCTAGTGGTTCAAACAAATTCGCAGGGCAAACTGAGTCACAGTATTTTGATAATCCAACTTGCACTGGTGTTGCTAAAGACAAACAGACGCGTGGCTTTTCGTTCACTATCGACGGCCAAGCTGTAGTAGGCGATAAAACAGTAGACAAAGTTACGGTGACAGAAGCTGCAATAGGTGGTTTGTCAGCCGGTAGCACTATTACTATTAACGGCGTGGTTTACCCTGGCAGTTATTTCACCAGCACCATCGTCGACCAAGACATTTTCTTGGTTGAGGGCACAAAATGGTCGACCGGTGTTAGCGTCCCAGCAGGTCAATATCCTACCGTGCTTGATCCAGCAGTGTTCTTTACCAAGCAGTAAAAATACAGTTACTGGCAAATTTCAAGCCTTCAAATAATCCACTCGCCCGCCTAACCAGCGGGCGATGTGCTTTTGGGCCAGGTCTTTGTGGTGGTCCAGCATTAAAGGGGCTAAAGTTCGGGCGGTAGCTAGCAGTTGCGTGTCGGTTGTTAAATCTGCAAACCGCAGCAACGCGGCGCCGGATTGTCTGGCACCCAAAAATTCTCCGGGCCCGCGAATGTCCAAATCTTGTCGGGCAATTTCAAATCCGTCATTGGTTTGCGCCATCGCTTTCAAGCGGGCGCGGGCGGTTTCGCCCAGTTTGCCGCTGTCGCCCGTGCTGTACATCAGCACGCAGGCGGACGCGGCTGCACCACGACCCACGCGGCCGCGCAACTGGTGCAGTTGGCTTAGGCCAAAGCGTTCGGCGTGGTCGATGACCATGAGCGAGGCGTTGGGTACATCTACGCCCACTTCAATTACCGTGGTGCTGACCAGCACCTGCATGTGGCCACTGGTGAACAGGGCCATGATGGCTTTCTTTTCCGCAGGCGGCAGGCGCGAATGCAGCAGGCCCACCATCACCGGCAGGGTGGCCGAGCTGGGACTTTGACCCACACTTTCGCTATGCACAGAAGCCGCCGCTACGCCTTGCGGCGCAGGCACACGCGTGCCATGCAATGCGCCGCTCAATTCGGCATGCGTCTCGGTGGCATTGGTCAGGTCCAGCATTTCCGATTCTTCAATCAGCGGGCAGACCCAATAGACCTGCCTGCCCGCGCTAATCTGTGTGCGGATACGTTCAATCACTTCGTCGCGTCGCGCGTCGCTCACCACTTTGGTAACAATCGGCGTGCGACCGGGCGGCAGCTCGTCAATCGTGGACACGTCCAGGTCGGCGTAATAACTCATGGCCAGGGTGCGCGGTATGGGGGTGGCGGTCATCATCAGCATATGGGGTTCCATTGCTGCCTGCTGGCTGGCAAGCCCTTTCACTGACACAGGGCCCGCACTGTCTGTAGGGCGTGCTAGCATTTTGCTGCGCAAGGCCAGGCGCTGCGCCACGCCAAAGCGGTGCTGCTCGTCGATGATGGCCAGCGCCAGGTTTTTAAACACCACCTTGTCCTGAATCACTGCATGCGTGCCGACCACCAGCCCGGCCTCGCCGCTGGCAATCATGGCCAGTGCTTCGCGCCGCTCTTTGGCTTTTTGGCTACCCGTGAGCCACGCGGTTTTAATGCCCAGCGGCTCCAGCCAGGTGATGAGTTTGCGAAAGTGCTGCTCGGCCAAAATTTCAGTCGGTGCCATTAGTGCACACTGCCAGCCCGCGTCCATGCACCGGCTGGCTGCCAGCGCCGCAACCACTGTTTTGCCAGAGCCCACATCGCCCTGCAGCAGGCGGTGCATGGGAATATTTTTTTGCAGGTCAACATCAATCTCCAGACCCACGCGCTGTTGCGCATCCGTCAATCTAAACGGCAGCCGTTCAAGCAACTGTTCATGCAGCGTGCATTGCGGGCCGCGCATGGCTTGTTGCGCAAGAGGTGGCGCGCGCATCGCCGCACGCACGCGCCGCGCCTGCAGCTGTGACAGTTGCTGGGCCAATAATTCTTCTGCCTTCAGGCGCTGCCACGCCGGGTGACTGTGGTCTTCAAGCGTGACCAGCGACACATCAGGCGTGGGGTTGTGCAAGAACTGCAAGGCATCGCGTAGTGGCAATAGGCCGGCCAGCGATTGCGGCAGATGCCGATTTAAAAACAGCGCTGGAATAGTCTCACTTAAATCCGCCCGCGCAACGCCGCCGAGCACGGCCTTGCGTAAATAAGCCTGCGGCAAACCGGCCACGGTTGAATACACCGGTGTCAGCGCACCCGGCAGCTCGCCGCCGGCCAGTTTGAAGCTGGGGTGAATCATTTCACGGCAAATGTTGCCACCGCGCAGCTCGCCACGCACCCGCACCCGCGCGCCCACTGCAAGCGTTTTTTGATGTGAAGGATAGAAGTTAATGAAGCGCAGCACGCAGCTGTCTGTGCCGTCGTCTATCGTCACGCGCAACTGGCGGCGCGGTCTGAAAGTGATTTCACTATTTGTCACCTGCGCTTCGACCTGCACCATGGCACCATCGCGCGCATCTTTCAACATCACGATGCGAGTTTCGTCCTCATAACGTAGCGGCAGGTGCAGGGCCAGGTCGATGTCGCGGCGCAGGCCAAGTTTGGCTAGGGCTTTCTGGGTAGCGGTCTTTGCTGGC
>JAYVTG010000049.1:0-2255 GCA_043774625.1 Polaromonas sp.
ATCAGTTGCGCAGTTCTCTTCCGGCGGGCCCAATGGCTTCAAAATGTCAGCGCCTGCAAATCAGGTGCAATGCTGGCTAACCATTCGCTCAACCGGACATTATGCGGCGCACCGGCTTTGGGCTTCATTTCATTCTCGCCCAAAGCCGGTGCGCCGCAAAATGCCGGTTAGCTCAAACGTTGGGCGTCAATGAGCGCAGAATCCCCGCTCTCGACCCAGTCCAGTCACTCGGCCCGTCGACCTGAACCCGCCGTTCGCGCCAGAGGCTGCGGCGCCATTGCGGCAGCCGGTCGGAAAGGCGCCAGCACCAGTTCAAGCCGAAGCAACATCGAGTTTATTTACAGCCCGTCCCTCAAGGAGCACAAGATGCGTCGGCAATACGTTGTCCGGATTGGGATTTTATCTCGTGGGGTGTGATGGAATAAATCTCGCTTCAATCTACGTCGGATCGTTCTGCAATCAAAGGACCACACACATGATGGCACTCAAGACTCGGGCCGCTACGCTTGGCTTAGTGGCACTGACCGGCGCGGCGCAAGCAGCGCTGCTCGATTTGGGCAATGGCAGCGTGAAGGACACTACGACCAACCTGATCTGGCTTCAGAACTGGGATGCCAGTGGACTCAAGGATTGGTCGACGCAAATGGCCTGGGCCGAGAACCTGGTCTTTGCGGGCAACGCCAACTGGGCGCTGCCGAGCATCGCCGAAACCGCTTCCCTGAGTGCCGCCTATGGAGACTTTGCGCACGGGAGCGTCTTTCAAAACGTGCGAGTCAGCTACTGGTCCAGTACGGAGTACGCGCAGGATCCGAATCAGGCGTGGTACTTTTTCCCCAGCGCTTACTGGCAGACCACCGCAGGCAAAAGTAATTTACGGTATGCCGTGGCTGTGAGCTCTGTGCCTGAGCCGCAACCCTACGCCATGCTGCTGGCAGGCTTGGGCGCCGTCTCGGTAGCTCTCCGCCGGCGGTATTCGACCGCCCTGACTGGCGGCGGGCGCGTGCTTCTGGGCGAATCTGGACCTTTGATGTCTATCAAGGTTTGACGCCCAACCCGCGGCTCAAGCGGACAGCCCACGGCCGGCTTCGCCGTCCGCGGTCTGCCGCTTAGCCGCAACGTTAGGCCTCGCAACCCGCTACCCGCTACCCGCTACCCAACAGGATGCTTCAGTATGCCTTCTGAATCTTCAAACCAGCGTTGGCTACTTTTATCTCTGTGGCTCGCTGTTGCAGCATGGGGAATAGGCTTGGGGGCAAAGCTATTTGAACTCACTGTGCTTATCCAGGCATGGGCCTCAAATCCGCCTCTATCCTTTAGCCTATTACCATACGGCCCGCGCTGGCCAAACAATCCTGGAGACTTTTTCCAACCGTTGAGTGCGGTACTGGTATTGACAATCGTCGGTACTCTCGCTGCCGGCTGGCGAACTACGGCCAGTTTCAAGAGGCTACTTTGGATTCCTTTGGTATCGCTAATTATAATTTGGGCAGCTACACCGACTATATTCTGGCCAATGATTCAAGAACTGTACTGGGCAAGTACCGGAAAACACCCATTGGATACCCAAGCTGCAACTGCACTTGCAAACAAGTGGTTGCTTTACGATTGGTTGCGTACTGCTTTAATTGCCACTGGCTTTTCAGCCTCACTCCAAGCTATGAGCAAGCGAACTGCTGCATTCAGCGCGGCCTAACCATTCGCTCAACCGGACATTTTGCGGCGTATGGCAATTGGGCTTCATTTCATTCTCGCCCAATTGCCATACGCCGCAAAATGCCGGTTAGCTCAAACGTTATGCGTCCGAAGACAAAGATTCTTGGCAATAGTAAATAGCGTGAGCCTCGCAGGTCATTGCTCCCGCTTTATCGCAGCACTCGTTTCGGCAGTCCGTCCAGCGTTTTCCAGTTCGCCGCAACACAGCGCACCCCAAAGTTTGAATGCGGGCCACCCGTCCTTTGGCGGCCGGCGAACCAAGGTGGTGTCGCGCCAACCTTGTTGTCGCACCGCACGCAACCGGCACGCTCTCGCTTTCATCCACCGAAGTTTTCAGCGGCCAGCTTGTAGGCACCGAGGCGCCCTCTTCCTCGTTCAGCAGTTGCAGACCTCCAGTTTCAGCCTTCAAATGCAAAAGTCAGGTCAAGCTCATCAGCGCGGTACCGGTCAGCCATCGCAGCACACAGCTCTCGCTGCACGTCACCCTCAATGCACGCATAACTCATCGCTCAACCGGACATTTTGCGGCGGGCCGGGTTTGG
>JAYVTG010000050.1:0-3433 GCA_043774625.1 Polaromonas sp.
GAAAGCTGATCTCGAAGTGACAGGATGCGCTGTTTGCGCTTGCGTTTGTCGGCGAACCGTTTCGCGGCGAAGTGACTGGCATTGGCTTCGCGAAGCTCCGCTTCTATGGCCTCAATCTCGTCTTTGCGGGTAATGATTTCAAACTGGGCATCCTTTTTGCTGGTGTCGCGCGGAATCGGCAGCAGCGTGTTGGCGGCGACGATTTTGGTTTCCAGATTGGGTAGGGGTGTCAGGCGCTGGTGACTAGTACCCAGTTTCTGCTCCACGACGAGGCTGATGAAAAAGCGCAACTTCGATATTTGTACCGCAATTGGTTCTTTATCAACGCCGTAGATGCATTTCTCGATTAGGTAGAGCTTGCGGGCATAGTCTGCATAGTCGGGGTCGGCAAAGTCTGCGTCAAACTTTTCTAGTGTGGCTAGGGCTGTGGTGATCGATTCGTCGCGCTGCGTGGGGTCGCGGATTTCTTTGCTTGATGCGAGTTGCTTGAGCAGCGGCACGCGGTTTTGTGCCTTCCACAGCGCGTTGTCTGGGTCCAGCTTGCGCAGAACGTGGACGAGTTTTTGCAGCATGCCCATGGGGAAGGCACCCGAGCCGCAAGCCGGGTCGAGCACGCGCAGTTGCTCGATGGCGGCGATCAGCGCGAGGGTTTCAGGCGGGCTGAAGTCGTGGCTGGTTTGGCGGTAGCTGAGCAAGCGGCGCAGGCGGTTTGGGGTGGGGTTGGGGGCGGCGGGCGCGGGCTCGGAATCGGGGTCACCCCCACCCCTGCCCTCCCCCGGGAGGGCAGGGGGTAAATCCAGGTCGCCCGGGCCGGCAGTCAGGTCAAGCATGCCATTAGCTATGTATTCAGGAGCTTTTTTCGTCCTTGATGATTGGGTTGCAGGCCGATTAATGCATGAATCGAGGTGACAAACCAGCGCCTCATCGACCATGTAGTCCACGATTTCGCGCGGGGTGTAGAAAGAGCCGCTTGTTTTGCGGGCAGTCGTTTTCGTATCAAGGTTGTAGCTGGCCAGCAGGTGTTCAAACACCTTGCCCAGAAGCTCGGGGTCTAGCGCTACTTCTTCTTCAACCGGGGTGTTTTCTTCAATCGTGAACTTGTAGTAGTCAAAAATTTTGAGCAAGCCGCGCGGTTTGGTCTTTTTCTTATTCGGCAGCACCTTGCTCAGGTCAATGTTTTCAGCGCCGTCTGAAAAAAACAATTCGTTCGGTATGTGCAGCGCGTTTTCAGGCTGTTCTGAGAAGCCATCAACCCGCAGAACTTTTTGCTTTCCTTCTTTCACCACGCGCTTATCAAGATCTGGGTCGCGTTTGATGTCTTCAGGGGTGATGAGTTTGTCCAAACATTCAAACAACCCGCCGTTTAAAAACGGCACCTGGCGGAACAAAGCCAGTGCCGCGTCGGCGTCTTTAAATTCGCTTTTGTAGCGGTAGGCAGTGTGGATGAGGTACTGGCTTGCCCGTTTAGGCCCAGCCGCCTCGCGCCATACGCGCTGTTTGTTACCGTCTTCGTCCTCGTCTGCCATTTCAGTGTTGAGGGTGGCAAAAAACAGATTTTGCAAAATGGCGCGGTAGTAGTTGCCTTCGCGGCCATTGGTTTGGGGTGCGATGTTTAGCAGCTTGGCCAGCGCATCCTTATCAAACAGCTGGGCGGGCACCAAGCGCTTTTCTTTCAAAAACCAAACGAAGATCAGCCGGGTTAGCAGGCGAATCAGCGCAACCGTGGGGCGCTCTTTTGTGAAGGGGTCGTCAGAGTCATCCAGCGGCTGGCCTTTGGGGAAGACCACGCCTGTGTCTTTGAGAATAGCCCAGTAGTACCAGCTGGCCAGCTCGTCGTAAAACTGGTTGTTGAGCTCTTTAACGCTAAGTGCGTTGCGCCAGGCGGCGTATAGGTCGTCAAAATTTGACGGTACGTATTTGGCATCTACCTCCGTCAAAGCCATGCTTACCAATATCCGCAAATGGGCGGCATGCGGGTTGGCCAAGTCAATGTCTTTGATGATGGAGACCTTGCCTTCAATCACGTCACGGGTGCTGTCTCGCTTGTTGGCACGGCGGTGAATCACCGATAGGGATAGCAGGGGTGTGCCATCTTCACGCCGATGCCTGAAAAGCAAGACGGCCGGCATGGGAAACAGGCGGTTGACCTCTCGCGTGAGCTTGGCCAGGCCAGTACGTGACCAGGTGCGGGCTTTTAAGTCAATGGCGATAAAAACAAAGCTCTCGACCTGGTGGGCTTGCACGCCACCAGTGTTCCCCAACAGGCTTGGCTGACCTGCTGCAAGTGCGGGCAGCTCGTCGTTGGTAAGCTGAAACAGAAAGGCGGCGCTTTTCCAGTCGGGCAGGCTGGCCTCTAGTGCGTTCATTTGTCGGGTGCTGCCCATGAGCGCCTCTAACTCTTTTACAAACGCGGCAGGCTTTGCTGGTAAGTCAATGGTCTTGTTGCTAGCGTAGCCCAGCACTTTTAGAAGCGTTGTGGCACTGGAGGCTAAGTCACCCGTGGCCAAGTTGAGCAGGGCGGCTTTAACGTCGTTGAGTAGTTGAAGGCTGCTCACGCTGCTTTACCTTCATTTGGGTGTGTAGTTGGGTGTTGTGTGGGTTGAATCACTAACCAAGTAATCAATTCAAAATCGCCGCTATGTTTTACAGCCTTGTTCGCATCCAGCAGCTTGCCACCTCGGCCTGTAAACAGATTGGCTGCATTCTTGCGGGCAAATTGAGCCACGATGGTGGCTACAGCCTGGTCTAGCAGGGCGCTGTAAGTTGTCATGTTTTGGCCGTGGCTGGTTTGCTCGTCAAACAGCTTGCACAGCTGCGCATAGGCCTCGGTTTTGCCTTGGCATAGGGCGCGGAAGATTTCAAGAATTTGCTTGGGCGCAGTAAAGTTGTAGAGCACATTGCCGGCAGCCTGTATGTAAACCAAAAAGTAAGGGCTGAGCGGATTGATGATGTTTGCTACCTCGCCCCCGGCTACTGGCGCGTGCTGTTGCCGCAAGCAGTAAATAACACCGGGCTTGGCAGCGGCATCGCCAGTGCTGGCCGGTACCACGCCGTACAGGCCGTAGGGTGCATCTTGCAACTTGGCGCGGTTAGCGGTCACGTAGTTCGACAAGTCCATGCGAAAGTCATCCAGCGTGAACTCGTTTAACGCCACTGACTCGTTGAAGTCTTCTAGGTCAAGCACTTCGTCTTTCAGGCGCATGAGCTGCTTGTCGCGGTACTTCAAGTCTTGGGTTATCAGCTCTTCAATCTCGTCGTTGGTCAGTATGTTGTCTTCATTGGTGGCTGAAATGTCAACCAGCGCCATGCGGGCCTCAACCCGGTTTTTGAGGTTGATGTATTTGTTCAAGTCTGGCGTGGGCCAAAAGTTAACCAGTTGAATGCTGCTGTTCAAGCTGCCAATACGGTCAATACGGCCAAAGCGCTGAATGAT
>JAYVTG010000051.1:0-2018 GCA_043774625.1 Polaromonas sp.
CTGAAGAAGAAATGCCCCGCCATTGACACCATCATCCAATACAAAGCCGGTGCGGGCGGTGCGCTGATGTGGGGGCAGATGAACCAGCTGCCCGGCGACGGCCAAAACATCGTCGGCGTGAACTTGCCGCACATCGTGTTTCAACCGTTGGAAGGCCAAGTGCAGTACAAAACGGCGGATATCACGCCCGTGTTTTGGTTCCACTACACGCCAGACATCTTGGTCGTGCCTGAGCAAAGCGCGATCAAAAACTTTGCGGATTTCATCAAAGCGGCTAAAGCCACGCCCGACAAATTCAGCCTGGGTGGCTCGGGGCTGAACTCGGCCAACCATGCTGCACACGAACGCATGAACGCAGCTTTTGGTGTCAAAACCGTGTACATCCCCTTCAAAGGCACAGGCGACATGGCCACCTCGGTTTTGGGTGCCCAAGTGGACGGCGCCATGACCTATGTGCCGTTTGCCATTGCCAACAAAGGCCGCGTGCGCCCCTTGGCCGTGGCGATGGACAAACGCCACCCCCTGATGCCAGACGTCCCCACCTTCAAAGAGCTGGGCGTGGATTGGGTGGACGGTGCTTACCGTGGCATTGGTGTGCCGAAATCAACCTCTGCAGAAGCGAAAAAACGCTTTTCTGACCAATGGGCTGCGCTGAACAGCGACCCTGAAATGATCGCCCTGGCAGCCAAAAACGGTTTTGAGTTGGTAAATGTGGGTGTCGAGAAAATGGACGCTTTCATGGCCGACAAAACCAAGCTTTACACAGAATCCGCCAAGCGTTTGGATTTCAGCAAAAAATAAGTGACAATTATTTCAAAAGCTCAGCTGTAAAAAACTGCGTGAAGTCTTGCATAAAGTCCGCCATTTGCCCCTCTTTAGAACCCACGGTCACGCCACGGGTGATGTAGCTGGCCAGTTGGGCGACGATGGCGTGGTCGTCCATGCCAAGGGTGGGTGCGCCAGTCCAGATATTCAGCATCACGCCTTGGTCGTTGAAATACACCACGGGCGCATGCATGGCTTTCATGGCGTCTGGAAATTGGTCTTCAGGCAGACCGTAGCCAAAGGCGTGGTGCGCGTCTTTGACGATGCGCAGGCTGGCTTTGTTGCTGCGCGCGCTGATGGCGTTGAAATAAGCTTGGCTTTGCACCACAGACGCCCAGTTGTCATGGTCAGCTGCTATCAGCCGAATAGCCGTGTTGCCAATATTGGGATGGGTAAATTGAAAACCGCACCACGGCCAGCCGGCGACGACAGCCCGCAAATGCGGCAAATCGCCCAAGGCTGGTGTTGCCAAAGTGGCCATGGCCGCTTGAATCACCGCTGTACCGCCACGGCTGTAGCCCATAGCGCCAATCCGTTTAGGGTCAATCTCTGATAGGGTGTTGAGCACTTTCATGGCGGCAAACACGTCCCAGGTGGATGCTGCAAATGAAAACTGCTGCTGCACGGCGATGGTGTCCTCAACGCCACGTCCTGTGAACGGGTCGATCACAAACGCGGCCATGCCTGCATCGGTCAACTTTTCAGCATGCACCAGCATGGCAGGGCTGACGCCACCTGAGCCGGGCAGAATAATGACGACGGGGCAGGGCTTTTTAGCAGGTGTGGGCATGAATAACTGCGCATGCAAGGTCACCGCAGGCGCTGGTTTTCCGGCAACGATGTTTTCGTAATTTTTCACATTCACGCTGGCAACTTCATGCAAGCTACCGACCAAGCCGTTGGCCAGGGTGATGGTTTGTTGGTGAAAGGCTAGTGTTAAATCCATGGTTTTGTCTCTTTATGTTTTTTTGATATTAACGTTTGTTGACGTCAAATTGTAGTTGCTCATAATTTACTATTTTTTTAATAGCAACTTAGGCAATAAATACGCTGGCTAGAGGTGTAAATGAGGGGTGAATTTCGGGTTTTTACGCAATTACAGACCTGAATCATAAAATAGCAGCATGACAACCCAAACCTCAACCGCAACACAAGCAACCCCTTACGAACTCCTAGGCGGTGAAACCGGCGTG
>JAYVTG010000052.1:0-23781 GCA_043774625.1 Polaromonas sp.
TTTTGAACGCGAAAGGCGCGAAAGTTACGCGAAAGTCGCGAAAAAATACAAAAAATTTATGTTTGAGATATTAGATATTTTTTTACTCAATTTTTATAAATTTAACTATTCAAAATTTGGTTTTCATTTCGCGACTTTCGCGTAACTTTCGCGTCTTTCGCGTTCAAAGTCTTCTGTATTAATCCTTAGCGTTCAAACCCCTAAGTATTTCTTGGTAAGTGTTCACCGAGCCTTTGAAGCAAAAGCCCAAGCCATCTGCGCCAAAGGCCGCGCTCCGGCTGCCGACGCTACCGCTTGGGCACTGGCTGCCGTGCCAGCCTCTACCCGTTTGGCAATGCCTTGCAAAATAGCCGCCATACGAAACAGGTTGTACGCCAGATAAAAGTTCCAGTCAGTCGCTAATGCGGCAGGTGTGGCCAAAGCTGTGCGTTCGCAATACATGCGGATGTAGTCCTGCTCGCTGGGAATACCCAGTGCCGCATGGTCCAGTCCGCCAATGCCGCGAAAAGCACCGGGGGGAATATGCCAAGCCATGCAGTGGTAGCTAAAGTCAGCCAGCGGATGACCGATGGTAGACAGTTCCCAGTCCAGCACAGCCAACACGCGGGGTTCGGTGGGGTGAAAAATCATGTTGTCCAGGCGGTAGTCGCCATGCACGATGGACACTTTGGATTCGTCGCGCGCGCTGGGCGGAATGTTGTCGGCAAACCAGGCAATCAGGTTGTCCATTTCGACAATAGGCTGGCTCATGGGGCCTGCGCCGTCGGCACTGGCCTTGTATTGTTTGCTCCAGCGGCCAATTTGTCGTTCAAAATAATTGCCAGGCTTGCCAAAGTTAGCCAAACCCCGCTCAGCAAATTTGACGGTGTGAAGTGCAGCCTGCACGCGGTTCATTTCACTGTAAATTTCGCCACGCTGTGCGGGCGTCATACCGGGCATGGCCTGGTCCCACAGCACGCGGCCTTGCACAAATTCCATTACATAAAAGGCGCGGCCAATGACGGACTCGTCTTCGCACAAACAATGCATTTGCGCTACGGGCACGTCGGTGCCATACAGGCCTTGCATGACCGCAAATTCACGTTCTATGGCATGGGCAGAAGGCAGCAGCTTGGCCACTGGGCCGGGCTTGGCGCGCATCACATAGCTTTTGCCGGGGGTGATGAGCTTGTAGGTAGGGTTGGACTGCCCGCCATTGAACATTTCAAGCGTCAAGGGGCCTTCAAAGCCTTCCAGATACGCTTCTAGCCAAGCGCTCAAAGCCTTGGTGTCTACCGCATGCTTGGCGGTAACCTCGCCAGTGCCCACAAAATGGTCAAAATTACCCATTAATTTACTCCGATTCGCCAATTTTCATCAATGCATCGCGGTTGCGCACCACCAGGCCCCCCGGTTCTACACGAATGATGTCGTCCCGTTCCATAGCTTTAAGCTCCTGGTTCACCCGCTGACGCGATGCGCCCAGTAATTGTGCCAGCTCTTCTTGCGCCAGGTGCAGGCCAATGCGCATTTCTTCTCCGTTGGACAGGCTGGGCACACCGTAGCTGCGCACCAAGTGTAGTAACTGTTTGGCCAGGCGAGAACGCAAGGGCAGGGTATTCAAGTCTTCTACCAAGCCAAACAACTGGCGAATGCGCCGTGCTTGCAGGCGCATCAGCGCCTCGTAAAGCTCCACATGCGTCGCCAAAATTTTGCGGAAATCGGCACGCGCCACGCACACAATGGTCGTGTCGCCGTGCGCATAGCCGTCGTGCGTACGCCGGTCGCCGTCAAACATGCTGACATCGCCAAACCAAATGCCAGGCTCGACGTAGGTCAAAGTCACCAGCTTGCCCGATACCGATGTGCTGCTGACGCGCACGGCGCCGCGCGCGCAGGCTATCCACTCGTCGGGTGTATCTCCGCGCGCGCAAATCAGCTCGCCGTCTTTGTAGCGCTTGACGTAGGTGCAGCGCAGAATGTCGTGGCGCAGGCTGGGGGACAGGGATGAAAACCAGCGACCAGAATTGATCGCCTCGCGTTCGTCGATGGTAAGAATGGGCTCGTTCATGTACAGTCGTTTCGGTGGCTTAATTTGCCTCCATTGTCACGCTTCAGACTTGCAAGCTGTCCTAGGGTTGTCACTTGTGTGTCTGGTGCAAATTGACCAGGATGTAACTTGATTTACAACCCGCCCGGGCAACAGAGTAAAATCATTTCCATCAACAACTTTATATGTAAGAGCGAGAAAGGCACTGCTGGTTATGACACCGCGAACTACACGAACCTCCACCAGCATGCCATTTTTGGCAGCTGATTGCCTATAGTCCGCGTGTAGATTGCGCAAGCAGCTACTAAAATAATAGCAAACGCGGCTACTTGCCGCGTTTTTTTTCGCACATTTTTATCCGACAAGAGAATTCACCATGGTTCAAATCACACTCCCCGACGGTTCCCTGCGCGACTACCCGGGCCCTGTCACGGTCGCAGAAGTGGCGGCGTCTATTGGCGCTGGCCTGGCCAAGGCCGCGCTGGCTGGCAAGGTGGGGCAGGGCGACGCTGCCAAGGTGGTTGACACCAGCTACAGCATTGAGAGTGACGAAAAACTGTCCATCATCACAGCCAAAGACGCTGACGGCCTGGAGGTGATTCGCCACAGCACCGCCCACTTGTTGGCCTACGCGGTGAAAGAGTTGTTCCCCGACGCGCAGGTCACCATTGGCCCGGTCATTGAAAATGGCTTTTTCTACGATTTTTCCTATAAGCGACCGTTCACATTGGACGATTTGGCTGTGATCGAGAAAAAGATGACCGAACTGGCCAATAAGGACGAGTCCGTTACGCGCCGCGTACTGCCGCGCGACGCGGCCGTTGCGTACTTTAAAAGTTTGGGCGAAAACTATAAAGCCGAGATAATTTCCAGCATCCCAGCGGGCGAAGATGTGTCGCTGTACAAAGAAGGCGCGTTTGAAGACCTGTGCCGTGGCCCCCACGTGCCGTCCACGGGCAAGCTCAAGCATTTCAAGCTGATGAAATTGGCTGGCGCCTACTGGCGCGGTGACCACCGCAACGAGATGCTGCAACGCATCTACGGCACAGCCTGGGCCACCAAAGACGAGCTGCAACAGCATTTGACGATGCTGGAAGAAGCCGAAAAACGCGACCACCGCAAACTGGGCCGCGAGCTCGATTTATTCCACATTGACGAGCATGCGCCCGGCACCGTGTTTTGGCACCCCAAGGGCTGGACGCTGTGGCAGCAGGTCGAGCAATACATGCGCAAGGTGTATGAAGACAACGGCTACCAGGAGGTCAAGGGCCCGCAGATCATTGACAAAAGCCTGTGGGAAAAGTCTGGCCACTGGGACAAGTACAAAGAAAACATGTTTGTCACCGAGAGCGAGAAGCGTGACTACGCCTTAAAGCCGATGAACTGCCCAGGCCACATCCTGATTTACAAACAAGGTCTGAAAAGCTACCGCGATTTGCCGCTGCGTTTTGGCGAATTTGGCAACTGCCACCGCAATGAACCTTCTGGCGGCTTGCACGGCATCATGCGGGTGCGGGCGTTTACGCAAGACGATGGCCATATTTTTTGCACCGAGGACCAAATTCTGGCTGAAGTAATCGCTTTCACGACGCTTTTGAAGAAGGTGTATGCCGATTTTGGCTTCCATGACATCATCTACAAGTTGTCCACGCGCCCCGAAAAGCGCATCGGCAGCGAAGAAAGCTGGGACAAGGCCGAAAACGCCTTGGCCGAAGGCCTGAAAGCCTCAGGCTGCAATTTTGAGTATTTGCCAGGTGAGGGCGCTTTTTACGGCCCCAAAATCGAATACACCCTGAAAGACGCGCTGGGCCGCCCCTGGCAGTGCGGCACGATGCAGGTAGACCCGAACATGCCCGAGCGGCTGGACGCGGACTTTGTAGGCGAAGACGGTGCCCGCCACCGCCCCATCATGCTGCACCGCGCGATTGTGGGCAGTTTGGAGCGTTTTATCGGTATTTTGATCGAGCAGCACTCGGGCGCGCTGCCTGTTTGGCTGGCGCCGGCACAGGTGATCGTCTGCGGAATTACCGATGCGCAAGCCGATTATGTGGTCGAAATCGCAAAAAAGCTGAAAAATCAAGGGCTTAGAGCGGTTACCGATTTGCGAAATGAGAAAATAACGCTTAAAATACGGGAGCATTCGATGCAAAAGCTGCCTTACATCTTGGTCGTTGGCGACAAAGAGAAGGCAACTGGCAGCGTTGCAGTGCGCGCCCGGGGTAATGTAGACCTCGGGGTGATGCCGTTTGATGACTTTGTTTTGAAGATCGCCAGCGACATCGCATCCAAAGCCTGATTTTTAGCCTTTCTCGCGCAGCATAAGCGCCCATTTACACGGGTCATTTTTTTGCACCATTTATAGTGGTGAGCCGCATGTAATATGCGCAAGCAGCTATGCTTTTAATAGTGACAGTTATTAAGTTAACAAAAGGAATTGAACCATCGCTACCGCACCATACAGGCCCGCAGTTCCGCGCCCGCCACGCCCACCGCGCCAGTCGCGTTATCACCGCGAAGAGCGCAAACACCGCTTAAACCGTGAAATCATGGCCCCCGAAGTTCGGGTCTCTGGCCCAGACAACGAGCCCATGGGCGTGATGAGTATGTCGGAAGCCCTGCGCCTGGCCAACGAAATGGAAGTGGATGTGGTTGAAATTGCAGCGACGGCAGTGCCGCCAGTCGTGCGGTTGATGGATTACGGCAAGTTCAAGTACCAAGAGCAGAAGAAAGAACACGAAGCCAAGCTCAAGCAAAACGTGATCGAGATCAAAGAGATCAAGTTTCGCCCGGGGACGGACGATGGTGACTACAACATCAAGATGCGCAATATCAGGCGCTTTTTGGACGATGGTGACAAGGTCAAGGTGACTTTGCGCTTTCGGGGGCGCGAGATTACGCACCAGGAATTGGGCATGGCTCTGTTGGTAAAAATTAAAGACGAGTTGGCTGATTCGATCATTGTGGAGAGCATGCCCAAGTTGGAAGGGCGCCAGATGATCATGATGATTGCACCGGGCAAGAAGAAGCCGGGTGGCGGTAAACCTGCTGCGCATGCTGCAGGGTCCAAGGCGCCAGCGCCTACTGCCAAACCGGTTGTAAAAGTTGCTGAAGTTGAAGGAAATATGGCTTCTGCCAGCGTGGTTACTGCGCAAGCAGCTACAGAAAACGTAGCGCCGCAGTAATGGTGAAGCTAGGTTGAAGCTAAGTAGATGAGATGGATTTTGCGTGTTCAGGTTTGGTCACCGGTGCACTGCAAAGGTAGTAAGCCTAAAGGTTTGCCACCATAAACGCTCGGGGCCAACAAGGCTGCCAATGTTTGGCAGACGCCTCGCGAGCTAAACGTGAAGGAGCATCCAAATGCCCAAAATGAAGACCAAGAGCAGCGCGAAAAAGCGCTTTCGAGTTCGTCCCGGTGGCACCGTTAAACGCGGCCAAGCTTTCAAGCGTCACATCTTGACGAAGAAAACCACCAAAAACAAGCGTCACTTGCGTGGTGCAGTTGCTGTGCATGAGACCAATATGGGTCACGTAGCGCAAATGCTGCCCGGCATGGGCGTGAAGTAACCGACGAATAAGGAGTAAATATATGCCTCGCGTAAAACGTGGTGTTACGGCACGTGCCCGTCACAAAAAAGTTCTAGCCCTTGCAAAAGGTTTCCGCGGTCGCCGCGGTAATGTCTTCCGCATCGCCAAAGAAGCGGTGATGAAGGCCGGTCAATACGCATACCGCGACCGCCGCACTAAAAAGCGCGTGTTTCGCCAGTTGTGGATTGCCCGTATCAACGCCGCAGCCCGCCAGTGCGGCCTGACCTACAGCCAGTTTGCCAACGGTATCCGCAAAGCCGGCATCGAAATCGACCGCAAAGTCTTGTCTGACATGGCTATCCATGACATGCCCGCTTTTACGGCTATCGTGAACCAGGTCAAAGCCAAGCTGGCAGCTTAAATTCACGCCGCAGTCCGCTATTTATTTAATAGCTGCTCGCGCATATAAATAAAGGGCTAGCGCTTGAAAAAGCACTGGCCCTTGTTATTTTTTGTCATGATTTTGAGTCGTCCGGATAGTTTGTTGATCCAAGCAGGTTATCCGCACCACTTCACGTCTTTTGTCTGATTGTTAGCAACTCTATGAGCGATCTTGATTCCATTCTTGCCAGTGCGACAGCCGCATTTGCCGCTGCCGCAACACCCGCCGAGCTGGAAAATGCCAAAGCCGCTTTTCTGGGTAAAGCGGGCAAGCTTACCGATTTGATGAAAGGCATGGCCGCTCTTGCGGTGGAAGAAAAGAAGACCCGTGGCGCTGCGATCAACGTCACCAAACAGGCGGTTGAAGCCGCCTTGACTGCCCGCCGCCAAGCGCTGCTTGATGCCGAGCTGGAAACCCAATTGAAAGCCGAAGCGCTGGATGTGACTTTGCCGGGCCGCCAGCGCGGCACGGGTGGTTTGCACCCGATTGCCTTGGCCTGGGAGCGTATCGAGTTCATCTTCAACAGCATGGGTTTTGACGTGGCCGATGGCCCCGAGATTGAGAACGACTGGTACAACTTCACGTCGCTGAATAACCCGCCGAACCACCCCGCGCGTTCCATGCAAGACACGTTTTACGTGGACATGCAAGATGAGGGTGGCCTGCCGCTGTGCCTGCGCACGCACACCAGCCCGATGCAGACGCGCTACGCCGTGGCGCATGCCAAGCAGCACGCAGCGGGCATGACAAAGGGCCTGGATGGCGCCATGCAAGCCAGTGGCACCATGCCCGAGATTCGCGTGATCGCCCCAGGTCGCACCTACCGTGTGGACAGCGACGCTACCCATTCGCCCATGTTCCACCAGTTTGAAGGCCTGTGGCTGGGTGAGAACGTGAGTTTTAAGGACTTGAAGGTTACCTTTCTCAACTTTTGCAAGGCCTTCTTTGAAACCGACGATTTGACACTGCGTTTTAGACCCAGCTACTTCCCGTTTACCGAGCCGAGTGCTGAGATTGATATTGCTTTTAGCACGGGCCCCCTGGCGGGCCGTTGGTTGGAGGTGGCAGGCTCTGGTCAGGTGCACCCGCAGGTGGTGCGTAACATGGGCCTGGATCCGGAAAAGATTATTGGTTTCGCCTTTGGGTCGGGTATTGACCGGCTGGCTATGCTGCGATATGGGGTGAACGACTTGAGGTTGTTTTTTGAGAACGATGTGCGGTTTTTGGGGCAGTTTCGTTAGGTTTGGGTCGAAGAGGGGATTTTTTGAACACGAAAGGCGCGAAAGTTACACGAAAGTCGCAAAAAAAGAAATTTAATAAATAAATCACAAAACCTCATCAATAAGAATTTTTTTGGTTTTCCTTTCGCGTAACTTTCGCGCCTTTCGCGTTCAAAAATCCCCGGTTTTCCCCTGTAAATCATAGATAAATTTTAGAGTCCAACAACATGCAATTCCCAGAAAGCTGGTTGCGCGAATTTTGCAATCCTGATTTAACGACCCAAGAGCTGGCCGATGCTTTGACCATGGCGGGACTGGAAGTGGAAGACACCACGCCAGCCGCGCCCCCGTTTACAGGTGTGGTGGTGGGTGAGATCAAGGAATGCGCCCAGCACCCCGATGCTGACCGTTTGCGCGTCTGCCAAGTGGACATCGGAAGTCACGCGAGCATGGCGGCTGGTACAGATACGCTGCTGAACATCGTTTGCGGCGCACCCAATGCACGGGTGGGCATTCGCGTTCCAGTGGCCACCGTGGGCGCTTTGCTGCCGCCCGGTGCGGACGGTAATCCGTTAGCCATCAAGCTGGGCAAGCTGCGCGGCATCGAAAGCCAGGGCATGCTGTGTTCGGCCAGTGAATTGAAGATTACCGAAGAAGCCAGTGGCTTGTTTGAGTTGCCGCTGGATGCGCCGATTGGCACGAATATCCGCGACTATTTGAAGCTGGACGACACACTCTTCACCCTCAAACTCACGCCCAATTTGGGCCATTGCCTGAGCGTGTTTGGCGTAGCGCGTGAAGTCTCTGCCATTACAGGTGCGCCACTGAAAACAGTGGCTTTTGCGCCAGTTGCCAGCGTGGGTACTGACAAGTTAGCTATCAAAATTACAGCGCCTGATTTGTGTGGTCGCTTCTCTGGCCGTGTGGTCAAGGGTGTGAATACACAGGCCAAGACACCTCAGTGGATGGTGGATCGCCTGGCGCGTTGCGGGCAGCGTAGCGTGACGGCGCTGGTAGATATTTCTAATTACGTCATGTTTGAATACGGTCGCCCAAGCCATATTTTTGACTTGGACAAGATTCACGGCGGCCTGGATGTGCGTTGGGGAAAAGCGGGCGAAAGCCTGAAGCTGCTGAATGGCAACACTATCACCATAGACGACAAGGTCGGCGTGATTGCTGACGATAACGCTATTGAATCGCTAGCGGGCATCATGGGCGGCGACAGCACCTCGGTAACTGACGATACGAAAAACATTTACATCGAAGCCGCCTTCTGGTGGCCCGAAGCCGTAGCAGGCCGTTCGCGCCGCTTCAACTTTGCCACAGACGCTGGTCACCGTTTTGAGCGTGGCGTAGACCCGAGCCAGACCGTGGAGCACATTGAACGCATTACCCGACTGGTGCTGGACATTTGCGGCGGCCAGCCTGGCCCCATCGACGACCAACAGGTGAACATACCCGTGCGCAAACCCGTGCAACTGCGCGTGGCGCGGGCCAGCAAGGTCATTGGCATGCCGGTTACCGCTGCACAGTGCCTGGATGCCTTCAAACGCCTGGGTTTGCCCGCAGCAGAGCAGGGCGGCGTGGTCACCGTCACGCCCCCAGCCTATCGTTTTGACATCAATATTGAAGAAGATTTGATCGAAGAAGTCGTGCGCATGGTTGGTTTTAACCATTTGCCCGCCACCGCGCCCATCGCCCCCATCGAACCCAAAGCGCACAGCGAAAGCCAGCGCAGCCGCTTCGCCGTGCGTCATGCCCTGGCCAACCTGGGTTACCAGGAAACCATCAACTTCAGTTTTGTGCAAGAGCGCTGGGAAGCTGAACTGGCGGGCAACACTAACCCGATCAAGCTGCTAAACCCTATTGCCAGCCAATTGAGCGTCATGCGCTCATCGCTATTGGGTTCTTTGCTACAGGTTTTAAAGTACAACCTGGACCGCAAGGTCACCAGAGTGCGCGTGTTTGAGTTGGGCCGCGTATTCGCGCGCGATGCCAGCGTGGCTGCCAGCGACTCGTCCGTTGCTGGAATCGACCAGCCGCTGCGCGTAGCAGGTTTGGCCTTTGGCGGTGCTGTGCAGCGCCAATGGAGTGCCAAAGAAGCCGCCGCAGACTTCTTCGACATGAAGGGTGATGTAGAAAGTCTGCTCGCTCCCCAAACTGCTGAATTTGTAGCTGCAGAGCACCCAGCCATGCACCCAGGCCGCAGCGCCAAAATCGTTTTAAACGGCGTTGACATCGGTTTTGTAGGCGAACTGCACCCCAAATGGCGCCAAGGCTACGAACTACCCCAGGCACCCGTGCTGTTTGAGCTGGACTTGGCTGCCGTGATGCAGCGCCATCTGCCAGCTTCCAAAGGGGTTGCTAAGTTCCAGCCTGTGGAACGCGATATTGCCGTGATAGTCAAAGAATCTGTCGGCCATGCTGCGCTCATGGCGGCTATCCATGCAGCGCCCACACAGGGCTTGTTATCTGACGCACTGTTATTTGACGTGTATCGCCCGAAAGAAGCCGCTGCGGGGATGGAGCAAGGCGAGAAAAGCCTGGCCGTTCGCCTGACCCTGGAAAGCCAGGACGCCACGCTGACCGAGGTGCAAATTGAAGCCGCTGTAGCCGCCATATTGGCACAATTACAAAGTAACGTAGGAGCCCGGTTGCGCAGCTAGACGATTGTCTGGTTTTTTCACTTGTATGAAGCTATTTGAGATGAAAAAGTACTGATTGCCAGCGTATTTATTGCGCGAGCAGCTATAAAAAAAGGAGCATGAAATGGATTTTTTTACCGTAGAAACGCTGGAAACCCCAGCCCTGACCAAGGCGCAACTGGCAGATTTGCTGTTTGACCAAATTGGCCTGAACAAACGCGAGTCCAAAGACATGATCGATGCGTTTTTTGAGCTGATCGCCAAAAGCGTGGTCGATGGCACCGACGTGAAAATCTCCAGCTTTGGCAACTTTCAGATCCGCACCAAGGCTCCGCGCCCGGGCCGCAACCCACGCACAGGCGAGTCCATCCCTATCGACTCGCGCCGTGTGGTGACATTTCACGCCAGCCACAAGCTCAAAGAGCAAATTCAGGGCGATTCCCCTGTTTAACCAACATGCTTAGGCTTTCGGCAATTGCTTCAAAATAAGTAACAAAATGCTTACTTTGCCAAGATGGCGTCTTGGTTGCATGCTCTTATTAACTGAGCGCAAAAATACAACAAATTCAAGGGCTTAGCGCTTGCTCTTCAACAAGTTTTGCACTTACTGCCAACTTGGAGTAAATTTCGAGGTTAACTCTGTAGAACCTTGATTTACATGGAGAAAACCCTCCCTTCAATCCCTGTCAAGCGCTACTTCACTATCGGTGAGGTAAGCGAGCTTTGCGACGTCAAACCGCACGTGCTACGCTATTGGGAGCAGGAATTTACACAACTAAAACCCATGAAACGGCGCGGTAACCGTCGTTATTATCAGCACCACGAAGTGCTGATGATTCGCCGAATTCGTGACCTGTTGTATGACCAGGGCTTCACCATCAGTGGTGCACGCAACAAGCTGCACGACATTGTGCAAGCCGAGCGCGACCGCCGTAAAGCAGGCGAGGTGATGCTGGAAGGGCTGGAAGTGATCGAGGGCGGAGATTCGGAATTTCCATCCGAGTTTCCACCAGACATGGATTTTGAAAACGACTTTCAAGACAGCGTGGCGCACCTGAGCGCCAATACGCTCAATGTACCCATATTCCAATTGCGCAGAGAATTATTTGAAATTCGAGAATTGCTGGCCGTGCCCCACTAGGGTTCGCAAGTTATAATTTGATGCTTCGGTGTGTGGCGCAGCCTGGTAGCGCACTTGCATGGGGTGCAAGGGGTCGAAGGTTCGAATCCTTTCACACCGACCAGTCTAGTACAGTATGACGGGCTCAGAGAAATTTGAGCCCGTTTTGTATTTGGCTGGATGTAGTACATGCTTGAGTTATCCATGGCTTTTGCAAGCTTTGTACAAAGCTTATTGACAGCCTTATCCACAAGCTTAAACGGCTTCTCATAACAAAAATATTGAACACAGACTGCGATAAAGCGCTGCTTGCGAGCGCTTAACAAGCTGTTTGCATTTAGGATGAACGTTTAGGAATCCAGAATAAATGCCAGCCGCACTAACCGCCGTCGATGACGACTACACGCCCGATTTGTCCGACTATGGCGTCAACACCAGTAGCGACCCCCAAATTGCCCAGCTCCGCATTCCGCCCCATAGCATCGAGGGCGAATCCAGCGTGCTGGGCGGCCTGCTGCTAGACAACGGGGCCTGGGATCGGGTAGGCGACCTGCTGGTTGACGCGGACTTTTACCGCTACGAACACCGGCTGATTTACAGCGCTATCAGCGCCTTGGTGAACGCCACCAAGCCAGCGGATGTGATCACCGTGTTCGAGCGCCTGCAAGCGCAGGGCAAGGCCGATGAAGTGGGCGGCCTGGTGTACCTCAACTCCCTAGCCCAGTACGTGCCCAGCGCCAGCAATATCCGCCGCTACGCCGAGATCGTGCGCGAGCGTTCCATCTTGCGCAAGCTGGTGAGCGCCAGTGACGAAATTTCCACCAGCGCCTTTAACACGGGTGGGGTTGAGGTGGCCAAAATTTTGGACAGTGCCGAGCAAAAAATCTTTGCCATTGGCGAAGAGGGCTCGCGCATGAAGCAGGGCTTTCAGGGCATGGAAACCTTGGTAGTGCAGCTGCTGGACCGGGTGGAAGAAATGGCCGCCAACCCGAACGATATTACCGGCGTGCCCACGGGGTTTTATGACCTGGACCGCATGACATCCGGCATGCAGGCGGGCGATTTGATTATTTTAGCGGCAAGACCGAGTATGGGGAAAGCGCAGCCGCTAGACGCAAAGGTGCGCACGCTGACGGGTTGGAAATCAATGGGGGACTTGGCACCCGGTGACTCTTTGGCTTCGGTAGACGGCAAACCATCCATTGTCACGGGTATCTTCCCTCAGGGTAGCAAACAAACCTACACCGTGACCCTGTCTGATGGCCGCCATACTGAGTGCTGTGCAGAACATTTATGGAGAGTGATGTACCGAGACTGGGATGCGCCGAGGGTGCTCAGTACAGAAAAATTACAGACCATGTTAACCCGTGTGCGTTATAAAAATCGCCTTTGGATCGACCGCACGAGCGGAGACTTTGGTAGCCATGACGAGTTGCCACTGGATCCGTGGGTGTTGGGCGCTTTGCTGGGCGATGGTGGTTTGACCGGCAAGGGTACCGTGCGGTTTTCAACAGCATCTGACCAAATACTGAGCACTTTACGTGACCGCCTGGGCGACGATATGCAAGTGGTGCATGCAGACAACTATGACTACCGCATTGTGCAAACTGATCGTGGTCGCGTGAAGGGCTATCAGGGCATCCACCCCAACCCGGTACGCCTGGTATTGCAGGCGCTTGGTTTGTCGGGTCTGTCGAGTGACCAAAAGTATATTCCACAACTTTATCTGGATGCCAGCAAAGCCGCTCGCCTGGATGTACTGCGGGGTTTGCTTGACACCGACGGTTGGGTAGAAAAATGGGGCAGCATTCGTATCAGCACTGCCAGCAAGCGCATGGCAGATGACATTGCAGCACTTGTTCGCTCTTTAGGGGGGTGGTGCTCTATCAAACCCAAGGCACCGCACTTTACCAACGCTGCAGGCATGCGAGTAGCGGGCCTGCCTGCTTACGTCTGCAACATCTCTCATCCAGAACCAAAATCGCTGTTTTTGCTTTCGGAAAAGCAGTTACGTCTGCCCGAGAGCTGGCAGCGCCAAAAGCGTCCGACTTTCACGTCCATTGCTCCGAGCAGAACCGTGCCGTGCCAGTGTATTTCAGTCAGCCACCCATCGCACTTGTATGTGACAGACGACTATATAGTGACCCACAATACCGCGCTTTCGATCAACATCGCCGAACACGTCGCGCTGAATGAGGGTCTGCCGGTTGCGGTTTTTTCGATGGAGATGGGGGCCAGCCAGTTGGCTATCCGTATCGTCGGCTCCATTGGCCGCATCGACCAAACCAACCTGCGCACTGGCAAACTCAAAGACGATGAATGGCCGCGCCTGACCGAGGCGATTGAAAAGCTGCGCCATGTGTCTCTGCATATCGACGAAACGCCGGGGTTGACGGTGAGCGAGCTGCGTGCCAATGCGCGCCGCCTGTCGCGCCAGTGTGGCAAGCTGGGCCTGATTGTGGTGGACTATTTGCAGTTGATGAGCGTGTCCAGCAGCATGGACGGCGAGAACCGCGCCACGGCAGTGGGCGAAATATCACGCGGCCTGAAAATGCTGGCCAAAGAGCTGCAATGCCCCGTTATTGCCCTGTCCCAGCTTAGCCGGGGGGTAGAGAGTCGCACGGACAAACGGCCCATGATGAGCGACTTGCGCGAATCGGGCGCGATTGAACAAGACGCCGATGTCATCATGTTCATCTACCGCGACGATTACTACAACAAAGAATCCAAAGAGCCCAACGTGACCGAGGTGATCATCGCCAAGCAGCGTAACGGCCCCACGGGCACGACCAAGCTGTTCTTCCAGAAATCACAGACGCGGTTTGAGAGTTTGGCTGGGGCTGGGGGCAGCGGCGACGACTTCTAGCTAAAAGTAAGCTGGAAGGACTCTACAACACCTCGCTGGCAAAATCCGCCAACCGCGACCGCTCACCCCGTGCCAGGGTGATATGCCCGCCATGCGGCCAGCCCTTGAACTTATCGACGGCAAAGGTCATGCCCGACGAACCTTCGGTGAGGTACGGCGTGTCAATTTGCGCCAGGTTGCCCATGCAGACAATCTTGGTGCCTGGCCCGGCGCGGGTAATCAAGGTCTTCATCTGCTTGGGCGTCAGGTTCTGTGCCTCGTCAATGATCACGTATTTGTTCAAGAACGTGCGGCCGCGCATGAAGTTCATGCTCTTGATTTTGATTTTGCTGCGAATCAGCTCATTGGTGGCCGCGCGGCCCCATTCGCCTGCGCCGCCTGAATTACCGTCGTTTTTGACCAAAAACTCCAGGTTGTCGTCCAGAGCGCCCATCCAGGGGCCCATTTTTTCCTCTTCGGTGCCGGGCAAAAAGCCTATGTCTTCGCCCACGCTCACTGTCGCGCGGGTCATGATGATTTCGGTGTAACGGCGTGCGTCCAGCACCTGCGTGAGGCCAGCTGCCACAGCCATCAGGGTTTTGCCGCTGCCTGCCGTGCCTGCCAGGGTCACCAAATCTATTTCCGAGTCCATCAGCAGGTTCATGGCGTAGTTTTGTTCGCGGTTACGGGTGGTAACGCCCCACACGTTGTTTTTGGCGTGGCCGTAGTCTTTGAGGGTTTTGATGACGGCGGTTTTGCCGGTAATTTCGGTCACCCGGGCGTACAGCGCAGGTTCGCCGGGGGCTTCAAAATACACAAACTGGTTGACCAGCAGACTGGGCACGATGGGCCCATTGATACGGTAAAAAGTGTGGCCGCCGGTTTGCCAGCTTTCCACCTTCTTGCCGTTTTTCTCCCAAAAGTCTGCAGGCAAGGCGAGTGCGCCGCTGTACAGCAGGTCGCCGTCTTCCAGAGTTTTGTCGTTTTGGTAGTCGTCGGTGTGCAGACCCAGTGCGCGGGCCTTGACGCGCATGTTGATGTCTTTGGACACCAGCACCACCTCGGTGGGCTTGTGCAGCTCGCCCAAAGCGCCTACGACCCCCAAAATCTGGTTGTCGGCCTTGCCTTGGGGCAGGCTGGCAGGCAGGGTATAGACCAGGGGCTGGGTCTGGAAGAACAAGCGGCCTTTGGCCTCGCGGTGCCCGGTGGTATCCAGCTTCAGGCCCACGGTCATGTCGCTGCCTTGCCCGCCAGCCAGTGCGTCCAGGCTACGGCTGACCTGGCGTGCATTGCGCGCAACTTCAGTCATGCCCTTTTTATGGCCGTCCAGCTCTTCCAGCACGATCATGGGCAAAAAGATGTCGTGCTCTTCGAAGCGAAAAAGGCTCATCGGATCGTGCATCAGCACGTTCGTATCCAGTACAAAAAGCTTGGCTGGGCCCGCAGGCTTGCTGCTCCTTTTGGTCGCAGCAGGTTGAATAGTACTATCTTTTTGATAGCTGCTTGCGCTTGTTCCACGCTGGCCCGGGGCAGATTTGTCCAGTAAACGGGCCTTGGATGGGCTGGCAGGCGATGTGTAGGCAGGCAGGTCTTGGTCGTCTTGCAGATCAAGGTCTGCCGTTACGGGTGCGCCGCCACGGCGGTCCAGGTAGTCTACGCTTAAGGGTTTGCTGTTGGGTTCGTCGTCAAAGCTGGCGCCACGTTGCTGGGGTTTTCGTGCGATTCGGCTGGAACTGGTCTTGGCCGGTGCGTCATAGGCATCGGGGGATAAAAAAGCGGCACGTTGGGTAGGGGCAGCGGGTAATGGCATAGGTTAAATCACCAAAAAAGGTAAAACACAGTTCCAGAAAATAAAAAGCCGCCTGGCGAGCCGGGCGGCTTGTGTGTTTGCTGGAAGGCCCAGCAGTTGACTGACGAATTGTTTGGCTTGTACAAATAAGCGCCGGTATCAAATGCATAGCAATACTATACACCCGGCTTGTAAAAAGTTTGTGAAAAATTAAATCAAGCTGCTTTTTTTAGTGCTTTTACAGCTTTTAGCACTTCTTCTACGTGGCCAGGCACCTTCAGGCCGCGCCATTCTTCTTTCAAAACACCGTCGGCACCGATCAAAAAGGTGCTGCGCTCAATGCCTTTGACTTTTTTGCCGTACATGATCTTGTTTTTGACCACACCAAAGCCGTGGCACATTTTTTCTTCGGTGTCGGCAATCAGCTCAAAAGGCAGTTCCAGCTTGGCTTTGAACTCGTCGTGCGACTTCATGTTGTCGCGGCTTACGCCAAACACGGTAGCACCGGCTTTGACAAAGTCTTTGTATTTGTCGCGAAACTGCATCGCTTCGGTGGTGCAGCCGGGGGTGTTGTCTTTGGGGTAAAAGTACAAAACCACAACATGGCCGTGGTGAGAAGTGTTGGTAACTTTGAGACCGCCAGTGGCGCTTGCTTCAAATTCTGGGAGAGGTTTATTTACTACGACGGCCATATTTTCTCACGTGACAGAATGATTCTTCAAGACGAACGCTACTTCGTAAACAACTTCGTATTTTACCTGAAATAGGCTGGCAATCCTAAAGTGAACGCTTTAGATTTACCGGGCAATCGTTTTACACGGTTGACAACGGACCAGAATCTGATCACGTGTTCACGAGTAAAACGGCCAGCACATGCCGCCCTTCGCCCGCCAAAATGTTGTAAGTGCGGCAGGCGGCCAGGGTGTCCATGGTCTCCAGGCCAATGCGTGCGTGCATCAGCGCGCGTTGCAAGGCTGGCTGGGGAAAGCGCAGCTTGCTGCCACTGCCAAAAATCACCAGTTCGGGCTTCAACGCTGCCAATGCATCAAAATGTATAGCAGCCACGTCGTCAAAGGCCGTGCCCGCCCAGTCCAGCTTCTCGCCATGTGAACCAATGACGATGCTGTGGCTGATTTTCTCTTGCGATGCCACGCCGTCCTTGATGCTGCCCAGCATAACCCAACCAGGGCCGTAGGCATTGATAACCTGGGTGTCGCTTTTATCGGGTTGTAATTTCATCAATCGCTCGGGCTAGAAGGTGCTGCACTGCACAAAATGTGTACGGAAATGTGGTCAAATTATAGTTTTGGCCTTGCTAGGCGACAAAACTAGGGTTTTGCAGGCCAATAAGATGGGTTTAAGAGGGTGATGCAGCTATGAAAACAGTGAACAAATCTGCCAAATTGGCCAATGTGTTGTACGACGTGCGCGGCCCGATTGTGGACGCGGCGCGCCAGATGGAAGACGAAGGCCAAAAAATCATCAAGCTGAACATTGGCAACCTGGCCCCATTTGGTTTTGATGCGCCCGAAGAAATTCAGCAAGACATGATCCGCAACCTGCCTAATTCGGCAGGTTACAGCGACAGCAAGGGCATTTTTGCCGCGCGCAAGGCGGTCATGCACTACAGCCAGCAGCAAGGCATTGCCGGGGTGACGCTGGACGACATTTACCTGGGCAATGGCGCAAGCGAGCTGATTGTGATGGCCGCCAACGCGCTGCTAGACAACGGCGACGATCTGCTGGTGCCTTCGCCCGACTACCCGCTGTGGACGGCAGCCACCAGCCTGTCGGGCGGCAAGCCGGTGCATTACCTGTGCGACGAAGACAATGGCTGGATGCCCAATTTGGCTGACATTCGCGCCAAGATCACGCCGCGTACCAAGGGCATTGTGGTCATCAACCCCAACAACCCCACGGGTGCGCTGTACAGCGACGAATTGCTGAGCGGCATCATCCAGATTGCACGCGAGCATGAGCTGGTGCTACTGGCCGACGAGGTGTACGACAAGGTGCTGTACGAGGGTGCCAAACATACCGCACTGGCCAGCTTGTCTACCGACGTGTTGACACTCACCTTCAACTCCCTGTCTAAAGCCTACCGTTCTTGCGGCTACCGCGCGGGGTGGATGATTTTGTCGGGCCCCAAGCAGATTGCCAAAGACTATATCGAAGGCCTGAACATGCTGGCCAACCTGAAGCTGGGCTCCAATGTGCCCGGCCAATATGCCATTCAAACCGCGCTGGGCGGCTACCAAAGCATCAACGACCTGACCAAGGAAGGTGGCCGACTGCGACGCCAGCGTGACCTGGCGTATGAGCTGATTACCGCCATTCCCGGTGTGAGCTGCGTCAAACCACAAGCCGCGCTGTACATGTTCCCCAGGCTAGACCCCAAGCTGTACCCGATTGACGACGACCGCCAGTTCTTTTTAGAGCTGCTGCGCGAAACGCGGGTGATGCTGGTGCAGGGTAGCGGCTTTAACTGGGGCGCGCCCGACCACTTTCGCATCGTCTTTTTGCCGCATGAAGACGACCTGCGCGAAGCGATTGGCCGCATTGCCAAGTTTTTGGAAAGCTACCGTGCGCGCAACACGGCCAAAGCGCCATTAAAGCTGGTGGCTTGAACGGGTGGTTTAGCTGATTGCCTGAATATTCTGACAACACCTTACTCCTAAATTAATAGCTGCTCACGCATATTCCACGCTGGAATTAGGCATATTTCTTATCTAAATCACATGAAAAACATCCAAGTAGGCCTGTTAGGCATCGGCACCGTTGGCAGCGGCGTATTCAACGTTTTGAACCGCAACTACGACGAGATCACCCGCCGTGCAGGCCGAGGTATCGAGATCACCATGGTGGCCGACCTGGACACCGCCCGCGCCCAGGCAGTAGTGGGCGACAAGGTGCGGGTAGTGAACGACGCGCGCGCCGTGATTGCCAACCCCGAGATCGACATCGTCATCGAGCTGATTGGCGGCTACGGCATTGCCAAGGCGCTGGTGATGGAAGCGATTGCAGCGGGCAAACACGTGGTTACCGCCAACAAGGCCCTGCTGGCCGTGCACGGCACCGAGATTTTTCAGGCCGCGCAGGCCAAGGGCGTGATGGTGATGTTTGAGGCGGCTGTGGCGGGCGGCATTCCCATCATCAAAAGCCTGCGCGAAGGCTTGACGGCTAACAAGATTGAGTGGATTGCCGGCATCATCAACGGCACCACCAACTTTATCTTGAGCGAGATGCGCAGCAAGGGCCTGGACTTTGGCGTGGTGCTGAAAGAAGCGCAGCGCCTGGGCTACGCCGAGGCCGACCCCACCTTTGACATTGAAGGCGTAGACGCCGCGCACAAAGCTACCATCATGGCGGCCATTGGCTTTGGCATTCCGGTGCAGTTTGACAAGGCCTATGTGGAAGGCATCACCGCGCTCACCGCCACCGACATTAAATACGCCGAGCAGTTGGGCTACCGCATCAAGCTGTTGGGTATTTCGAAGCGGCGTGAGCTAAACAAAGCTACACCGGGTGGTGCCACCACAGCCAATCCTGGCGTAGCGGGCATCGAGCTGCGCGTGCACCCCACGCTCATTCCTACCAAGCGCCTGATTGCCAACGTAGAAGGCGCCATGAACGCCGTGATGGTGCAGGGCGACGCCGTGGGCACGACGCTGTATTACGGCAAAGGCGCGGGCAGCGAGCCCACCGCCAGCGCCGTAATTGCCGACCTGGTAGACATTACCCGCCTGGGCCAGGCCAACGCCGCCCAGCGCGTGCCTGCGCTAGCGTTTCAACCAGAGTCGGTAGGTTTGGCCATGACCACCATGCCCGTGCTGCCCATGACCGACACAGTAACCGCCTACTACCTGCGCCTGCGGGTCGCCGACGAAGCCGGCGTGCTGGCCAAGGTCACCGGCATCATCGCCGGTGCAGGCATCAGCATCGACGCCGTGCTGCAGCGCGAGGCTGACGAAGTAGGCGGCGAGGGTGGTGGCACTGAAGGCACCTACAACGTGCCGTCAACAGACCTCATCATCCTAACCCACGACACCACTGAAGGCACGATGAACGCCGCCATGGCGCAGATGCAGGCCTTAAAAACCGTGCTGGCACCGATTGTGCGGATTCGTAAGGAAGAGTTGGCGTAACGCGGTGTTGACTGATTGGTAATTTAGGATTCAGTGCAATATATGCCAAAAGCCAGCGTGAAATATGCGTGAGCAGCTATTGAATTAGTAGTAACGTCGCAGTCAAGCCGCAACGCGCTTGCGCGTTGTTGTACTTGAGCGACCAGTTAAATTGCGCTCCACTTCCATCCGAAGCGCTGCATTGATCCGTGACTGGTAGCCAGCCCCTTTGGACTTGAAAAACTCCAAAATGTCTGCATCCAGGCGAACAGAGGTGAGCACCTTCGTGGGGGTGAGCTGCGGCCCACGACCACGCTTTAGAACGGGCGCTCCAAGCATGTCTTCCGTCCACGCCGGATTGTCCGGGTCATTAACCTTTGCCGAGGTTTTCTTTGGCAACTTGGCGGTAGTAGCGAGCTTCATGTTTTTCTGCCTTTCGCAGCGATATTACGTGAGGCCCTTTCGGGCGCTCTGTGTACACCATCACCACCACATCTGCCCCTAGAAGACCGAAGCACGCCAAACGCTCTTCGCCGTAGTCTTGGCGTTTGTCTTCGCGGGTCACAGTGAAGTGGTCCCAGATTGCATCGCATCCAACGAAGTCAAGCCCGTGATTCTTGATGTTCAGCTTGCGCTTTGCTTCGTCCCATGTGAGCATGTTTAATTGTATCTACAAAATAGTTGAATGCAAGGGAAATTTAACGTGAAGGTGAGGGGTAGCTCGGCCAGCTCTTGGCTATCCGATCCATGGCAAGGTTAGATCTCGACTTCACCACAATTTGAAGAGCGACTTCTTGCGCTTGTACCGGAGCAAAGGGATCGTTTCGGTATTGACTGGAAAGGCATCAATATATCCTTCCAACTGGTACCCAAAGAATTCCGCTAGTGCGGCCTCGCCTAGCTGCAAGGGATGAAAGGGAAATGGATAGGCAGGCTCGCCTTCGTCCATGTCTTCTGGATCGATAGCTGGGTGAGCGCCATCCCAGTAAGGCATCTCAAACGAGAGCCGTTGACCAATGTCCTCCACGATCCCACTGTCGGGCGAAAGGCTGAGTGCACGTTCCAATTTTCCGTTCCGCCACACAGCAAATGCGAACCAGTCCACCACGCTATGCATGGCGTGAACGTGCACAGTGCGTGCCCCTGCGAAGTCCAAGAATCGGATTGGAATTGCAGAAGGGTTGTCGATTGCAAACTCCTTGGCCGCCACGATCGTAAGACCGGGAAAGCAACCAATTTGTATTTCGTCATCAGCCGGTGCGGTCCAGGTAAGGCAACTATCTTCTAGCGGCTCAAGCTTCTCCTTCGGAAAAAGGATCGATGCGATCTTTCGAGTCTCCTCACGGTCAAGCGTCGGCTGCGATGCAAGATTTTCGCGAGCGTCGCCGTCAGCAATGACGGCCATCCAGGTCTTCGCTCCCATAGTGCTCCTATATTCGTATTCGAGGTCTAACGTAATCTACAGTGCAGACGCTGCAACATGATCTGGCGACTGGGGTGTATATTGACTTTGAAAAACGTAGAAAGTGGCTTACGCACTGGTTTTGTAGTTGTTCGTCTGTACAAATCAGCAAGTACAAATACAGCATGAAACCTGGCACTTTCAATGGTTTGTACAGTGTTGAGATTTTGTGTCCCAGCGATGCGTTGTTTATGACTATAGCTTTAAGCTGAAAGAATTTGGGCGTTTTTCAGTAGACTCAGTGCGCGGTGAACGGCACTATGAAATTTCATGGACACTATGAATTTAGTAGCTTCCTGCGCATATCCTACGCTGGAAATCGACCGTTTTTGAAGTAAAAACAATCAAGCAAAGCTACAAAAACAGGTTCAACGTGTTTTGAGTCAAACCAAGCCAGTGGGTGTGACAGGTGCGCCCCTATGGACGCAGTGGAGCTGATTCGCGCATGCCCACCAAGCTGGTTTGCCAGCCAGCGTTTTCATGAGACAGCGTTAGAAAAACCAAAACGCCTACGCGCGAGTGCGCAACTGCGGCCATAGGGGACACCTGGCGCGCCAGCCAACCACGCTGGTTTATCTGTTGTAAACCAGTTTTAGAAAGAAAATAAGCCGGTAGCCAGCGCAGCATATGCGCGCGCAGCTACTAAAATCGTAGCGTAAATATGTCGAGAATGCAAAAACTTCAAAGAAGCTATAAGTCGCACTCAAGCCTCCAGATGCTTGTTCGTAACGAACAACATGTTAACCAGCTGCGCCCGACATCAACGGAAAAGCTGCCGGATTCCGTATGGATTGCACCGACAAATCGACATCCAATCCCGGCCAATACAGATGGTCGGGCGCAGGCCATTGAACGTCTGATATTTGCTCAATCGTGCTCTTTCGAAACCACGGAAATTGGTCAAATGGCACGAGCAGTTCTTCGTTTGCAAGCAACAGCCAAAACCCGTGCTTCGAGATGTGGGTAACTTCAGCCGCCAAAGTGGTGGTTCCAGGCATCCTGTATCTCCTTTAAATGCGCGTTCACAACTGCTTGCGCTTGACGGATTTGCGTAGCAGAAAGGCCCGTGTGATTGGCTAAAACCACTTGCGGGGTCAGCCAGAACTTAGCTTCGCCATCAGCGTGCGCAACATGCACATGAATGCGCGTTTCTTCACGAGAAAAGAAAAAGAGGCGAAACTGGCCGTCGCGAACAATGGTTGGTGCCACGTGGGTACTTTAACCAACTTTCTATCCAGCAGGCTAACGTTCGACATAAGCGGCGGGCCAAAGGGCGCGAAGCGGCCTTTGGCACGTCCGCTCGATGGAGGGGTTAGCCGACATGCTCGGCCAGCGGAACATTGACGCCCGCGTGACGCTCAACGTTGTAGGCGAGCCCGCCGCCGAATGGATAGTCTTGCACGTGCTCCCTCAGCTCCGCCGTGTCCGACTCATAAAGTGTGAATCGATATTTCTTGCTGTATGACGCTGACCCCGGCTCAGCATCTACCTGAAGGTTCGCGACGTACTCGCCTGGCAACCATACAAACAGCTTTTCGAATAGGACGTTGAATGGCTGGACAAGCGCTGGATCAGCCATGACTGCGCTCTTCTCGTTTTCCGGTCTAGCTCGGAGTCTTCGACGAATGTCTGAGTCAAGCGCGGACAGGTTCTCCCGGAACTGCTTCTCAGTGAGCCTGTCGAAGTAGTTGAGGAACGCGACGCTGTGCGCCCACGTTTCGTTTGGCTTAAGCGAAAAGGGGACAAAAAGCACAGACGACTGCGAAGAGGGTAGCTCGAAATAGTTCTGCGCCGGCAGGGCGAGCAGCGGCTTCCCATCACGCGTGATATCTACTCGGAGACCACGGATGCGAAGCTCTCGCCCTCCTGTGTTGCGCACGCTGACCACAACGCTCGCATTGGGATTGCCGACCTTGTGTGTGATGCCAATACGACTGTGCACTTCCACTTCCAGTCTCTTAGGCCGAAGAAGCAGGTGAATAGGCGGGAGCTGCGAGAAGACTATTGCAGCAAAGGCCCAGACTGCCGCCCAGAACGTCCAGTCGAGGTACAAGGGCGGTGGCGGTGCGGGCATCTAGGCTTCTTGTGTTGGCTAACGTAATGTAGACGGCAAGGTTTGGACGATACATCCTGCGCTTGACGATACATCTTTTGAAAAAAAGCCGCGTAACCCGCTTGCACATTGGGTTTGCAGTTCATATACTGTATATAAACTCAGATATAAATTTTTCATGAAACCCGGTGCTCCTCCGTTACAGGCTACGCGCTTGCTCGACCAAGTTCGTGAGCGAGTTTCGATATCTGCACTATAGCTTGAAGACCGAGAAAGCCTACCTGTATTGGATACGTTTTTTCATCCGCTGGAATGCCACACAAGCGGGTGGTATGCGGCATCCTAGTGAGATGGGCACCCATGAAGTTGAGGCTTTTTTGTCGATGATGGCCAACGAACGCAATGTATCCGCGTCCACGCACAACCAAACGCTCAGTGCGGTGCTTTTCCTCTACCGAGCAGTGCTTGACATCGACTTGCCGTGGCTCAACAACATTGGACGACCGCAACAGACTAAACGGATT
>JAYVTG010000053.1:0-26412 GCA_043774625.1 Polaromonas sp.
ACAAAAACGATTTATATCGAGGACAAACAAAATTGACAATTTCTTCAAACAATTCATTAACTTACACGCGTTCCGTTCGGTAACGTTGGGACGCTAGTGGTGTAATATCATAAATGCAGAGTGCATGTAAGGCTGCACAGCCACCAATCACCAACCGCCTGCCATTAGCCAACCCGGCTACAAAACTCAAGCGCCACGGGTTTGCGGTATTCGGTATTCATAAGCAAACCTACCCACCCAGCAGGCGACGGGTGAGCGGGTGTGCTTAGACAAAATTTTTAAGAAGGCGCGCCTTGCCCTGGTTGGTCCCCGTGGCGATCATCGAGAGCTTGTGAGGGTACCGCCCACAGCCATCGCCACAGGGGTTTTGCCCACTGGCGCAAAGCCCCTGCCGCGCATGTCGGTGTTGACCAAAACTGTCTCATCTGCCCAGTGAATTTCGGCCCCTTCGGTTTTTGCGGTGTGATGCCCCAACGCTTGAGGTATTTACCGATGCTGCGTACTTACAGTTTGATGCCAAATTCCTGCTCGATGAGCTGGCGCTGGATAGCCTGTTCTTGCGTTGCACTGAGCACGCAGCCATCACCTCGACTGCGCCCACGCGCAGCAGGACGAACCGCGCTCCAGCTGCCCGCTTCAAACAGGTCGAGGCTGCTCGCACTGTCGGGTAGCTCAGCCCTGTCATGGTAACGATTTGCATGATCTTGATGTCACTTTTGTGCAGCCTCACGACTTGCTTGCGTCGTTCATGAAGCTGCCCCAGCGTCTGATTTTTTGCGTCTTCTTTTTTCATGCATCTCTCATGCAAAAAGTCACAAGAAGTTCAAACTTTACGGGGCCTTATCTATAAAGAGCAATCTCGGATAAATCATCCGAGTCAAGCAGCCATTGGTTGGATGCTTGAAGTAATTTTATTGTGTACAATGGAATTGCACACAATATAAATGTGATGCTATTACTCTTTTTCTGTTTTTAATTTTTTATTGGAAGACAACCATGCACATTGCTTCACAAACTCCTCAAGAACCTTCAAAAGCAAGCGCTTCCAGGCGCGATCTTTTTATCAATGCAGCGGCAATTAGTGTTGCCGCTGCGGCTTTGGCAACAGGTACATCGGCGAGTGCACAAACTGCGCCCGCCATGAAAAGCGACTCTGCCACCAGCTACATCACTATGGGTGATGGCACGCAAATTTATGTCAAGCAGTGGGGCAAGGGGCCGATAACTTTTGTTTTTAGTCACGGCTGGCCTTTGAGCGCTGATGCGTGGGAAGATCAAATGATGTTTTTGGCCAATCAAGGCTATCGCTGTATAGCGCATGACAGACGCGGCCATGGACGCTCTAGCCAGCCGTGGGACGGAAACAACTACGACACTTTTGCGCAAGATTTAGCAACCATATTGAACACCCTAGACGTGAAAAATGCCATTCTTGTCGGGCACTCTATGGGTGGTGGAGAAGTTGTGCGTTACTTAGGCAAAAACGGTAGCGCCCGTGTGATCAAGGCAGTGCTTGTTGCCGCAGTTACACCGCTGATGCTACAAACACCGGCAAATCCGCAAGGCACGCCCATGGCGGCTTTTGATGGTATTCGCACTGCGCTTACAACTGACAGGGCGCAGTTTTTCAAAGATCTCACCACACCATTTTTTGGGTTTAACCGCCCAGGTGTTAAAGACTCACAAGGTCGTCGCGACACGTTTGCACGCTTGGGTATGCAAGCGAGCTTGCGCAGCACCTACGAGTGCGTCAAACAGTTCTCCGAGACAGATTTCACCGAAGATTTGAAAAAAATCACCATCCCCACTTTGGTGATTCATGGTGATGACGATCAAATTGTGCCTATCGGCCCATCGGCTAATAACGCTGTAAAACTTTTGCAAAAAGGGCGCTTGGTGGTCTACAAAGGCGGTGGCCACGCAATACCGACGCAAGACAAAGACAGGCTCAACGCCGACTTACTGGCTTTTGCTAAAGAGATGTAATTTTTTGATGCGTGGGAGCAAGAGCAGGCCGGTGGCATAGGTAATAGCTGCAAGACGTGTGCCACTAAAGCCGCCAATCGCCCCCGCGTCAACATTACAAATGTTTTTGTAGGCGTTGCTGTAGATGCTTGTGGCTGCCACAAGCATCCTTCGATTTGTTGAACCGCGATTGTCTATTAGCGAAATTTTGATTAATCCTACCTTACTCACTGCAACTCATTTATTGCGAGTCGTTTTGATTTGAATTTGACTTTCTCCAGCTTATTAGTGATTTGACCTGCAACTGTATTTTTATCCAAAGCCTTGCGTTTGCCCCTTTTCATGATGATGCTCCACTGGACATCTTCGCTTGCATCATCCCTCTTATCCACAGGCAGGCCCGGTGGATAAACCTGCACCTGAGCGAACGCCGAACTCAAACTACCGTTAAGCCACTGTCGCTAGTTTGGTGGAAAATACCCCAAAACTCAAGAACCTCTAAACTGTCCGTGAAAACGGGGTAACTGCAACTTTAAACCAAAAGCCAAGAAGAACCAAGAACAGGATACCGAGACCGCAAACCCGTGGCGCGGCGTGGGTACGGAGACAGAGCTGTTTGGACAAGTTTTAGAACTCAAATATGCCGATTGCCAGTGTGGAATATGTGCAAGCAGCTATGAAATGCATAGTGACTGCATAGCAAATACATCGCGATCGCAGAGGGCACGCTGTATGAATGTAAGGCTCTCAGCCACCCACCACTAGCCAACTAGACTGAAAAGCTACAAACCCGAGCACCACAGGTTTGCGGTATTCGGTATTCACCAGCAAACCAGCCCACGCAGCAGGTGACGGGTGAGCGGGTGTGCTTAGACAAAATTTTTGGGAAGGCGCGCGTTGTTCAAGGTCGAGCGTTGCAAGACACCATTCGTGCGTGTTTTCTAAAAACATTTTGCAGCGCATACTCCGAGCGCGGCGCTCGCCCACCAACTTGGGGTATTCCTTTGTGAGCCAAACACCAGCCAAGCCCCTAAAATGCGGGTATGACCCTGAACGCAGAACATGCCATTCGCCTGGCACTAGACACCTTTGACATCGAGTCCGCTGCCATCGCCGAGCTGCGAGCGCGCCTGAATAACAGTGGCAGAGCGCCGTTTACCAAGGCCATGGAGCTTATTTTGGCTACCCGGGGCCGCGTGGTCGTCATGGGCATGGGCAAAAGCGGGCACATTGGTCGCAAAATCGCTGCTACCTTGGCTTCTACCGGCACGGCTGCCATGTTTGTGCACCCGGCCGAGGCCAGCCACGGCGACCTGGGCATGGTCAAAACCATCGACACCGTACTGGCCATTTCCAATTCTGGCGAGTCAGAAGAACTCAATGCCATTTTGCCTTTTATCAAGCGCATGGGCACGCCCCTGGTTGCCATCACGGGTGGTTTGCAGTCCACACTGGCCCAGCATGCCGCCGCCGTGCTGGACAGCAGTGTCGCCAAAGAAGCCTGCCCACTGAACCTGGCCCCCACCGCCAGCACCACGGCGCAACTGGTCATGGGCGATGCACTGGCGGTAGCCTTGCTGGACGCGCGCGGCTTCAAGGCCGAAGACTTTGCCCGTTCGCACCCCGGTGGCAGCCTGGGCCGCAGGCTGCTGACCCACGTGCACGATGTAATGCGCACTGGCGAGGCGGTGCCGCGCGTGCGCGCCGACACCGTGTTTACCGAAGTGATGCGCGAGATGAGTTCCAAAGGGCTGG
Organism: Polaromonas sp.; assembly: GCA_043774625.1. Lineage (GTDB taxonomy): Bacteria > Pseudomonadota > Gammaproteobacteria > Burkholderiales > Burkholderiaceae_C > JAAFIP01. The sequence continues at coordinate 3,721 of JAYVTG010000053.1, forward strand.
GCGCGGCTGCCGTGGTCGATGCTGCTGGCAAGCCGGTAGGCATCTTTACCGACGGTGACCTGCGCCGCCTGATTGAGCGCGGTGTGGACCCGCGCGCGCTGACCGCACAAGACGTGATGCATCCATCGCCCCGCACGGTCAGTGCCGATGGTTTGGCCGTAGACGCAGTTGAGCTGATGGAACTGTACAGCATCACCAGTGTGCTGGTGGTGGGCCATGATGGCGTGTTGATCGGTGCGCTCAACACCAATGACCTGATGCGTGCCAAAGTCATTTAAGCCATGTCCAAACCCGCACTTACCTTTTCGCCAGAATTACTCTTGCGCGCTCAAAATGTCCGTATTGTCTTTTTCGATGTAGACGGTGTGTTGACCGACGGCTCTCTGCAATTTACGCAAGCGGGTGAGACCATCAAATCATTCAGCGTGCTGGACGGGCAAGGCTTCAAACTTTTGCAGCAGGCGGGTATTCACATCGCCGTGATTACCGGGCGTGACAGTGCGCCCTTGCGTACGCGGCTAGCCGCATTGGGCGTAACGCATGCCGTGTATGGCACCGAAGACAAACGCCCCGCTGCACAGAAACTATTAGACCAATTGCAGCTGGATTGGTCGCAAGCCGCCGCCATGGGCGACGACTGGCCCGACCTGCCCTTGCTCACCCGCGCAGCCCTGGCCTGCGCGCCACCTAACGCGCATGCACAGGCGCGCAGCGTGGCGCACCACATAACCGCCAGCCACGGCGGCCGTGGTGCCGCGCGTGAGCTGTGCGACCTGGTGCTGATGGCGCAAGGCCATTACGTGCGGTTTTTGGACGAAGCGGTGCAGCGGTGAGTGCAGTACTGCCCCAGCCCTTGAGCGTTGTCAGCCTTTTGCGCAGTGCCTGGCAGCTGTGGCAGCGGCTATGGCACAGCGCGTCCATCTACCTGCCGGTGTTACTCATGGGTCTACTGGCTTTGGGCACGTGGTGGCTGGCGCAAAACACGCCGGTATTTACACCACCCGAACCCGACAAACCTGCGCGGCACGAGGCAGATTATTTTCTGCGCAACTTTGCCATCAAAAATTTCGACGCCCAGGGCCAATTGAGCAGCGAAGTGGCCGGAGAAAAAGCACGGCATTTTGGTGACACGGACGTGCTGGAAATTGACAATGCCCGCATCCGTTCCTGGAAGCAGGGTCGCCAAAGCACCGCCACGGCCAACCGCGCCTACAGCAATGGCGACGGCTCCGAAGTGCAACTGGTGGGCAACGCCGTGGTAGTACGCGAAAGCGCGAAAGACGCACAAGGCAAAGACCTGCGTCGTATGGAATTTCGCGGGGAGTTTTTGCACGCTTTTTTAAACGATGAACGACTCAAGTCCCACAAGAGCGTGACCATTACCAGCGGGGCAGACACATTCACTGCCGACAGCATGACCTATAGCAACCTGGACCGCGTGGCAACGATGCAAGGCCGCGTGAAAGTGCAAATAATGCCCTCGCCACGCCGAAAATGACATCGCCATGACCCACACTGCCTTAACCCCCTCGTCGCCACTCGTCTTTATTACCGGTGCGTCCAGCGGCATTGGTCAGGCACTGGCGTGGCGCTTTCACCAGGCCGGTTATAGGCTGGCTTTGGTGGCCCGTCGTACTTTAGAGGTAAAAACATGGGCTAACCAGCGTGGAATAAGCGTAAGCAGCTATGCTATTTATAGTGCCGATGTGTCTGACACAGGCAGCATTGCAGCCGCAGGTACCGCGTGCATTGCCCAGCAAGGTCTGCCTGACGTGGTGATCGCCAACGCAGGTATCAGCGTGGGTATGGACACGGGGGTACGCAGCGACATGGATGTCATGGCACAAACCTTTGCGACCAATAACATCGGCCTGGCAGCTACTTTTCACCCCTTTATTGCGGGCATGGAACAGCGCAAAACAGGTGCCCTGGTTGGTATTGCGAGTGTGGCAGGTATACGCGGCTTGCCGGGCCACGGTGCGTACTGCGCCAGCAAGGCGGCAGTGATTGCCTATTGCGAAAGCCTGCGTGGCGAGATGCGCGCAGCAACGGGTAAAAATGGCGTCAAGGTGGTGACGATTGCGCCTGGCTACATCGACACGCCGCTGACTCGGGGCAACGCGTATTCCATGCCCTTTTTGATGCAGGCAGAAGATTTTGCCCATCAGGCTTTTCAGGCTGTGCAAGACGGCACCAGCTATCGCGTCATTCCATGGCAGATGGGTGTGGTGGCCAAGTTGCTGCGCCTGCTGCCCAACGGGCTATTTGACATGGCCTTGTCTGGGCGGCCACGCAAGAAGCGGCGCGAAGAGGCTTAAAACTTAAGGCAGCGGCCCGTCGCTGGTGCCAGGCTCCAGCACCTGGGACAGCAAAATTTGCTGTGACTCGGGGGCTGCACCACGCAGCCGTGCCAGCAGCATGTCTGCCATGATCTGCCCGGCCCGCTGTGACGTGGGCTGCAGTATCGACGTCACCGCGCTGCGAATGGTGGAATCTGCACCCACACCGTCAAACACAATGATCGACACATCGCGGCCCAACACTTTGCCCGCATTGTTAAGTGCATGCACCGCCCCCACACCGGCCAGATTATTGTCAATACACACGGCAGTGGGTGGCTCAGGCAAGGCCAGCAGTTTTTGCATGGCCGCATAGCCAGAACGCCGGTCTAGCGATGCGCGCAAGGTGGCAGATTCGGGCAGTGTTAACCCCGCAGAGCGCAAAACGTTTTGGAAACCTTCATGCCGCTGGGTGGCAAACTGGTACTGCGCAGACGCGCCAATATAGCCAAATCTCCGATGCCCAAAATTGAGCAATCTGTGTGCAGCGAGCTGTGCTCCTGCATAGTTATCAAAGTCAAACCATGAATACGGCTGTGTACTGCTGCTACGCCCATAGGCAATAAAGGGTACTTTTTCGGCGTTGAGTAAATCAAAACGCGCATCATGGATGCGTGTGCGTGCAAGAACGAATGCATCGACACGCCTGGCCGCGACGGCCCGGCGGTAGGCTTCTATTTCGTTGTCAGAAGGCGCAGAAATAATGAGCAAATCAATTTTTTCTTGCGCCAGGCGGGCACTCATCGAGGCGGCTACTTCCAGAAACGGCAAGTCGCCCAGGTCTGTGGGAGAAATCGGATACACCAGGCCCACGGCATCTGTGCGCCCCAAAGCCAACCTGCGGGCGTCTGCATTGGGGCGGTAATTGAGGCGCTTGGCAGCTGCTGATACCACTTCGCGGGTAGCGGCTGCCACTTCTGGGTAGCCGTTCAAGGCCCGGCTGACGGTGGTGAGTGACAAACCCAGCTCATCCGATATTTTCTTTAACGACATGGCAAGTTACATATTATCCGTGTTTACCCGAATGACCTCAAAGCGCTTTGAAAGTACAGTCAAAGCGCTTTGAGCATTACTTTATACCCAGTATTCAATATTTTCAAGCATTATTCATTTTCATTGACTCGCCATGCATGCACTTAGTTTTCCTGCAAATTTCGAATGGAGCGATGCTGCGAGCGACTACGGATTCCTCCTATCAATCCTTTTTATATTGTGGAGTAGAGTTCTCAGACCAGAGCCGCGAAAAACAGTGCGCATGGGTACGCAGATTTAATAGCGCAACACCATGTTCATTAACATCGCGCCGTCTTTGCAAAGGCTTTGTCTATGAGTCAATCCGACGTTCGTTTGCGTGGTGTCAAAAAAAGTTATGCCAAGATTGATGTGATTCATGGCATTGACCTGGACATTGAACCGGGTGAGTTTGTGGTTTTTGTAGGCCCTTCAGGCTGTGGCAAAACCACCTTGCTGCGCATGATTGCAGGTTTGGAAGAGATTACCGCTGGCGAAATGTCGATTGGTGGTGAAGTCGTCAACACACTGCCACCATCAAAGCGCGGCGTTGCCATGGTGTTTCAAAGCTATGCCCTGTACCCGCACAAGACGGTGTACAACAACATGGCTTTTGCATTGAAAATCGCCAAGCTGGACAAGGCAGAAATTGATCGTCGCGTGCGGGCTGCATCCGAGATCTTGCAAATTACCGAATACCTGGACCGCTTGCCCAAGGCGCTGTCTGGCGGGCAGCGACAGCGGGTGGCCATTGGCCGCGCTATTGTGCGTGACCCTAAAGTGTTTTTGTTTGACGAGCCGCTGTCCAATCTGGACGCTTCACTGCGCACCAAAATGCGGGTCGAGCTGGCCACCTTGCACCGCCGTTTGGGTGCCACCATGATCTACGTCACCCATGACCAGGTAGAAGCCATGACGCTGGCAGACAAGATTGTGGTGCTCAACAAAGGACGCATTGAACAGGTGGGCAAGCCGCTGGATTTGTACAACAAACCAGCCAGCTTGTTTGTTGCCGGTTTTATTGGATCGCCGCAAATGAATTTCATTAGTGGTGAATTTGCCAAGATGCATGGCGCAGCCACCATAGGCGTGCGCCCCGAGCACCTGAAGGTACAAGCCGGTGGGCCGATTCAAGGCACGCTTACGCATGCCGAAAAACTAGGCAATGAAACCTTTGCCTATGTGACAGCGAACGGCATGGGCGAGATCACGGCGCGCATGGACGGTGTCGTGGCAATAGAGCCAGGACAAACCGTTGCATTGGGGTTTGACACAGCACATTTGTATAAATTCGATACTGACGGGAAAAGCCTGTGACGCACAGATGCGTTGAATTTGTTGAGTATGTAAAAGTTTTGTTTTGCGGATGGGCCGTAAGGCATTAAATAAGGAGAAACGAATGTTTAGGAAATCTACTATCGCAGGTGCTTCGGCCCTGGTCTTGGCTGCTTTGAGCAGCCCGGTCTTTGCTGCTGATTACAAAGGGCCAAATCTGAAGGGCGAGGTCATTACCGTGACTTGCCCTTGGACAGGCGCCGAAGAAGGTATGTTCAAGAAGGTGATTGCCAACTTTGAGAAGGCCACCGGAGCAACGGTGAAGCACGCGTGCTCACAAAGCTCAGAGCAGCAAATCGTGATCGACATCAAGGCGGGCTCGCCATCGAATATTTCCGTGTTTCCGCAGCCAGGTCTGGCTGCCAACATGGCTGCAATTGGTGGGTTGACTCCGCTGGGTGCCAAGGCAGAGGACTGGGTCAAGAAGAACTACGCCGCTGGCAGCTCATGGGCTGACTTGGGTACCTATGCCAACAAGGCAGGCAAGAAAGAGTTTTACGGTTTCTTCTACAACGTCAACGTCAAGAGCCTGGTGTGGTACATCCCCGAGAACTTCAAGGAAAAGGGCTACAAAATTCCCAAGTCCATGGAAGAGCTGCAAGACCTGACCAAGAAAATTGCCGCTGACGGTGGTAAGCCATGGTGCATTGGCTTGGGTAGCGATGCCGCTACAGGCTGGCCTGCAACTGACTGGGTAGAAGACTTCATGCTGCGCACGCAGACGCCACAGGTGTATGACGGCTGGGTAAACAACTCGGTCAAGTTCAATGACCCGCGTGTGATCGAAGCCATTGAAGCCTATGGCTGGTTTGCCAAGAACGATGCGTACGTAGATGGTGGTGCACAAGCCGTAGCAACCGTGAGCTTTAAGGACAGCCCCAAAGGCCTGTTCGGTTCTCCGCCCAAGTGCTACATGCACCGCCAGGCCAGCTTCATTCCGGCTTTCTTTCCCGAAGGAAAAAAGGATGACGCCGACTTCTTCTACTTCCCCTCTTACAGCAGCAAGAAGCTGGGTAACCCTGTTCTGGGTGGCGGCACGATCATGACGATCACCAAAGACAGCAAGGGCGCCCATGCATTTATGGACTACCTGCAGCACCCACAGGCGCACGAAATCTGGATGGCTGAAAACGGCTTCCTGACTCCGCACAAAGGCGTGGACCTGAACAAGTACTCCAACAAAGCGCTGAAAAAGCAAGGCGAAATTTTGTTGGGTGCCACCACCTTCCGTTTTGACGGCTCTGACCTGATGCCTGGTGCCATTGGTGCTGGCAGTTTCTGGAAGGGTATGGTCAATTACTCTGGCGGCCAGTCTGCCAAGCAAGTGGCCGATGAGATCCAAAAGAGCTGGGACGCCATCAAGTAAATCCCATAGCTGATGTAATTGCTATTCTTATTGCGCCCTTCAAACACGGGTTACCTCTGATGTTTGAAGGGTGCAATAGGTCTGTGGCAAAACGTTAGTGAATGCACCTTAGCTAAAGCGCCATGTTTGATCAAATTACACAAACGATCACTGCTGTTGCGGTCAGCATTGCGTTTTGTTTGCTGTATTTTGCTGGATCAAACTTTTTGCTGGACCAGATCATTCATTTTCCTGGTGGCAACAAAAGCAGGCTGGAAAGTGTTATTTCCAATATCAGGCCCTGGCTTTTTTTGGCCCCAGCATTGCTATTGCTGGGGGTGTATTTGCTATACCCCTTGGTTGAAACATTTCGACTGACTTTTTACGACGCAACGGGCGACCGGTTTGTGGGCTTGAGTAACTACCGTTGGGTGTTGGTAGATCAAAACTTTTTGATCACGATCCGCAATAATTTTCTATGGTTGCTGGTAGTGCCAGCCATGGCGACGATTTTTGGTTTGATTGTGGCGGTGCTGGCCGATAGAGTATGGTGGGGTAACTTTGCTAAGTCCATGGTCTTCATGCCCATGGCCATCAGTTTTGTGGGTGCCAGTGTGATCTGGAAGTTTGTTTACGATTTTCGTGGCCCTACCGCTGACCAGATCGGTATCTTGAACGCAGTCGTTGTGGGCATGGGTTTTCAGCCGCAAGCCTGGGTTACCGTTCCTTTCTGGAACAACTTTTTTCTCATGGCCATTTTGATCTGGATTCAAACAGGTTTTGCCATGGTGATTTTGTCTGCAGCTTTGCGCGGCGTGCCTACCGAAACTATCGAGGCCGCCCGCATTGATGGCGCCAGTGAATTGCAAATCTTTTTTGAAATCATGGTGCCCCAGGTGATGTCCACCATTTTGGTGGTGTGGACTACGATCACCATTACGGTACTGAAAGTGTTTGACATTGTCATGGCCATGACGGGCGGGCAATGGGACACCAGTGTATTGGCCAATCTGATGTACGACTGGATGTTCAGAGGCGGTGGCGACTATGGTCGCAGTTCAACTTTAGCCATGGTCTTGATGTTTGCTGTGATTCCGGTGATGGCTTTTAATATTCGCAGGTTTCGCACCGAAGAGGCAGAGCGATGAAAAAGTACTTCAGCCCTTCAGTCATCATTGTGAATATCATGCTGCTCATGCTGGTAGCTCTGTGGGTCTTTCCCACCCTGGGGCTCTTGGTATCAAGCTTTCGCGAAAGGGAGCAATTGGCAGCGAGTGGGTGGTGGACAGCACTGTCAACCCAAACACGCGCAGACATGCGACGCACCGCTGGGGCGCAAAGCCTGGTAAAAGATGGCGATAAATATGTCATAGCAGGCAAATTATTTGGCCCAGATACCAACATTCGCATCAAAAGCTTTTCGCTCAAGTCCTCCAAACCGAGCGAACACCAGGCCGGTGCCAAGGTTGAAGTGGCTGGCGGTCAGATTTTTGACGAAGCAGACAATACGCCTGATGGTACTTTGACCGTGGCGGTAGATGGCAGTTACCGTTTGGAGCTGAACAAACCGTATGACAAAGACAGGGGCATACGTATTTTTTACATCGCAGATACGCCGCCGATCATGTCTTTGCAAAACTATGATCGGGTGCTGGCATCAGAAGGGGTGGGACAAGCCTTCTTGAATACTTTCAAGGTCACTATTCCAGCCACCTTCATTCCCATTTTGATTGCAGCGTTTGCGGCCTATGCCTTTAGCTGGATGTCGTTTCCTGGACGAAAATGGCTTTTCATTGTGGTGGTGGGCTTGTTGGTGGTGCCCTTACAAATGTCGTTGATTCCACTACTACGCTTGTATAACGGCGTAGGCGAATTTTTGGGGACAGAATCTAAAACCTATGCAGGGGTGTGGCTGGCGCACACGGCATTTGGTCTTCCGCTGGCCATTTATTTGCTGCGCAACTACATTGCTTCTTTGCCGCGCGACATTATTGAAAGTGCCCGGATGGATGGTGCATCGCATTTCCAGATCTTCCTGAGCATTGTGTTGCCGCTGTCTGTTCCGGCGCTGGCCAGTTTTGCTATTTTTCAATTTTTATGGGTATGGAATGATTTTCTGATTGCGCTGGTGTATTTGGGCAAGGCACCCGATCAAGTGGTGCTGACCATCAAGCTCAATGACTTGCTCGGTTCACGCGGTGAAAGCTGGGAGATATTGACGGCCAGTGCGTTTGTATCTATCGCGGTGCCCGTCGCTGTGTTTTTCTCTTTGCAACGCTTCTTTGTACGCGGACTACTGTCTGGTTCGGTCAAAGGCGGCTGATCATCTAGCTCTTTCATTCTTTATTTTCATGAACAAAGCACCCAATGACAATTGGTGGCGCGGTGGCGTCATTTATCAAATTTATCCACGCAGCTTTGCTGACAGTAATGCAGATGGTATTGGTGATTTACCAGGCATTACTGCCAAGCTGGACTATGTAGCCAAACTGGGCGTGGATGGCATTTGGTTATCACCATTCTTCAAAAGTCCGATGAAGGATTTTGGCTACGACGTGAGCGACTACTGCGATGTGGATCCGATGTTTGGAACACTGGAAGACTTCAAAGCCCTGGTTGAGCGAGCCCATGCACTAGGGCTGAAAGTCATGATTGACCAGGTGCTGTCGCACAGCTCTGACCAGCACCCGTGGTTCAAAGAGAGCCGCTCTAGTCATGACAACCCCAAGTCGGACTGGTACATATGGGCTGATGCCAAGGAAGACGGGACACCGCCCAATAACTGGCTGTCCATCTTTGGTGGCAATGCATGGCAGTGGGACACACGCCGTAGCCAATACTACATGCATAATTTTTTGACCAGTCAACCAGATTTGAATTTTCATAATCCGCTGGTGCAAGAGGCCTTGCTGCAAACTGTCAAGTTCTGGCTGGACTTGGGTACGGATGGGTATCGGCTTGACACAGCAAACTTTTATTTTCATGACACGCAACTGCGTGACAACCCAGCCCGCGGTCGCCCAGCTACGGATGAAGCCAATGTCAGTCCCGGTAATCCCTATGCCTGGCAGTGGCACAAGTACGACAAGAGCCAACCAGAAAACCTGGTTTTCATGCAACGCCTACGCGCCTTGCTCGACGAATACCCCAATACGACGATGGTAGGTGAGATCGGTGATGTGGACGGACTGGGCATGGTGGCTCAGTACACTGCGGGTGACAGCATGCTGCACATGGCTTATTGCTTTGACTTGCTGGGCGTTGCGCACAGCGCGAGCCACATTCACGGTGTGCTACAGCGCTTTAATCAGGTAGTGGGCAGTGGCTGGCCCTGCTGGGCCTTGGCCAACCACGATGTCACCCGTTTGGCAACTCGCTGGGGCGGCGCACAGCCACCGCAGGCGCTGTTGCGCATGGCTGCTGCCTTGCAAATGAGCTTGCGTGGATCTTTGTGCATTTACCAGGGCGATGAGCTGGGGTTGCCCGAAGCCGATATCGCTTTTGAAGACATGCAAGACCCGTACGGCATTACCATGTGGCCAGACTCCAAAGGCCGTGATGGTTGCAGAACGCCTATGCCCTGGCAAAGCAAGGTCAAAGATATTGGTTTTGAAATCAACGGTCATGCAGAATCAAAACCTTGGTTGCCCATAAGCGAGGCGCACAGGGCACTTGCTGTAGATGTGCAAGAGCAACACAGTAGTTCTTTACTGCAGTTTTATCGCCAATTGTTGACCTGGCGAAAGTCACAAGCAGCTCTTATCCATGGTGAGCTGCAGTTGCTTGCGCCGCATGACCAGGTATTGGCCTATGTGCGCGCATGCGCTGGGCAGAAAATTCTTTGTTTATTCAATATGAGTTCAAGCGCAGCACAATGGGCATTGCCTGCAGGTATCAGTGTGCAAGCCGAACTGACCCAGAGCGGCTTGCAGGGTGCAACACTGAACAAGGCAACGGTAAGCATGTCGCCTTGGGCAGGCGTTTTCTTTCGACTGCCATAAAGCTGAAGAATGCTGTGGCTATCGTGAGCGCAGGCAGTCAGGCTACTTCCAGCGCAGAGGCTCCACAGTCACCGTTGCGCTACCCGAACTGAGCATCAACTGGCTTTCTTGAATGGTGGCCTGCAGTTGCATGCTGCGTTCAGCCATAGATGACAATTCTTTGCAGGCCTCGCTTGGCAAGCGCCATACGCTCAGGTTTTGCGGGCGCGACAGTTTGCTTTCCATGCCTTTCCACCACACCTCGGCAGAATGGGCAAAGGTATAGAGCATCACTTCATCAGACTTGCCGCAGGCTTTGAGGAGGGGCTTGTCTTCGGGTTGCCCGGCCTCAATCCACAACCTGGTTTGCCCGGTAAAGTCGCGCAGCCACACGTCGGGCTCATCCGGGTCTGACAGGCCTGCGCCAAAGGCTAGCGTAGCGTCACCATTGCACACGGTTTGCAGTTTGTGGGCATTCAAGGCCAAGGCGACCAGACGTACCATCATGCGTTCATCGGTCTCGCTGGGGTGGCGAGCCAGCGTGAGTGCATGGTCAGCGTAGTAGCTATTGTCAATGTCGGCAATCGCCAGATTGGCTTTGTAGATAGTAGATTTGATGGCCATGAAGCGATTTTCTCTGCACTGTTTTACTATAATATTTGTAGCTGCTCGCGCATATTCCACGCTGGCATTCAGCCATTTTGATTGGAAAACTAGACTCTGCGAGCCAGTTCGGTAGCTTTGCCGATGTAGCTTGCAGGCGTCATGGCCAGCAGGCGCTCTTTGTCTGCCGCTGGAATGTCCAGAGACTGGATCAATCCATGCAAATCTGCAGCCAACACGGTTTTACCGCGCGTGACTTCTTTGAGTTTTTCATATGCGCCAGCCACGCCGTAACGGCGCATCACCGTCTGAATGGGCTCGGCCAGCACTTCCCAGGCAGCGTCTAAATCTTTGGCCAGCGCTTCTTCGTTCAGTTCCAGCTTGTTCAAACCCACGCCCAGAGACTGGTACGCCAACACGGCGTAACCCAGTGCCACGCCTATGTTGCGTAGCACGGTGCTGTCGGTCAAATCGCGTTGCCAGCGGCTAATGGGCAGCTTCTCAGCCATGTGGCGCAAAAGCGCGTTGGCCAGGCCCAGGTTGCCTTCGGCATTCTCAAAATCAATCGGGTTGACCTTGTGGGGCATGGTGGATGAGCCGATCTCGCCAGCCTTCAAGCGCTGCTTGAAATAACCGAGTGACACATAGCCCCACACGTCGCGTGACCAGTCCACCAAGATGGTGTTGGCGCGCGCTATGGCGTCGAACAACTCGGCCATGTAGTCGTGTTGCTCAATTTGTGTGCTGTAGGGTTGAAAGCTCAAACCCAAGCCGTTTTCTACCACGCCACGGGCAAAGGCTTCCCAGTCATGCTCTGGCCAGGCCGACAAGTGTGCGTTGTAGTTACCGACGGCACCATTCATCTTGGCCATGATCTTCACGTCTGCAATGCGCTCACGCACAGCAGTCAGGCGCACCAGCACGTTGGCCACTTCTTTGCCCACTGTAGTGGGGCTGGCAGTTTGACCGTGCGTGCGGCTGAGCATGGGCACGGCAGCATACTGGTGTGCCATCTCACGCAACTTCTTTGTGATCGCATCCAGAGCCGGCAGCAACACGGTATCGCGCGCGGTCTTCAATTGCAGTGCATGGCTGGTGTTGTTGATGTCCTCACTCGTGCACGCAAAGTGCACAAACTCGCCCACCTTTTCCAGCTCGGCATGGCCTTTGAACTGCGCCTTTATCCAGTATTCAACAGCCTTTACGTCGTGGTTGGTGGTTTTTTCAATGTCTTTGATGGCTTGCGCGCTGGCTTCGCTAAAGCCGCTGACCAAGCCATTCAAATGCGAGCGTGCAGCGGCTGACAATGCAGGAAACTCTGCAAACCCAGCATCCCCCAAAGCGATAAACCAGGCCACTTCGACCTGCACGCGGCGATGCATGTAACCATATTCAGAAGTTAAGGGGCGCAGGGCAGCCAGTTTGTTGCCATAGCGGCCGTCCAGCGGAGAAATGGCAGAGAGGGGGGACAAGTTCATCCACTGATTGTAAAAGACGTAGCCGGTACGCTTGTTTGGTGCAGTCGCTGGCTCAACCAAGCAGCGTTAATGTGGTTTTTTCTCCTAAAAACAGTACTATTACAACATTGTGTAGCCAGATGTGCGCTCGCAACTGGGCACATGCGTGTTTCTGCACGCGTCCATGCCCTAAAATAAAATTCCAATAAACACAGCTTGACACAGAAAGAGCCCGCTATGAAATTGATCGGTGCTATTGCCAGCCCTTATGTGCGTAAAGTACGCATCGTGATGGCTGAGAAAAAGCTGGACTTCCAGTTTGTTACTGAAGATGTGTGGTCTGCTACCACGACGATTCAAGATTCCAATCCCCTAGGCAAAGTGCCCTGCCTGGTGATGGAAGGCGCCGAGGCGTTGTTTGATTCGCGCGTGATTGTGGAATACATCGACACACTGTCGCCCGTAGGCAAGCTCATTCCCGCGCAAGGCCGCGAACGCGCCGAAGTGAAAACCTGGGAAGCATTGGCCGACGGTATTTTGGACGCCGCCATCACGGCTCGTCTGGAAACCATGTGGCCCGGCCGCAAAGACAGCGAACGCAGCCAGGCCTGGATTAATCGCCAAATGGGTAAAATCACAGCAGGCTTGAAAGCGATTAACCACGGTTTAGGCGACAAGCCTTACTGCGCGGGTATTCACTTTAGTTTGGCCGATATTGCAGTAGGTTGCGTGTTTGGGTATCTGGATTTTCGCTTTCCACAAGTGGCTTGGCGCGATTACAGCAACCTGGCCAAGCTGTATGACAAGCTGGCGGCACGGCAGAGTTTTATAGATACGCGACCTGCTTGAAGCAAAGGGAAAGCTCACAACTGCAGTGCCACAGGCGCAGACCCCAAACCGGCGCGCTGTAGCCATACAAACATCGAATCCACGGTCACGGATTCAATCCGATCACTAAAGCGTTTCTCGTTCGGATGGTCGTCAAACGCCACATTGGCAGACGTGATGCGGCCACCTAACCGTGTCAAAGGCCCAATATTCAGAGTCGTTGGTTCATAGCCCTTGAACTGCAACCACGCCTGCGCCTGCTGCCTGTTGCGAACACTGCTCTCCATCCCCATGGCAATCGTCTCCAGCGCCCACTGGTTACTCTGCTGGTATTTTTGACCCCAGACATAGCTCACCATGCTGTAGGGCCGGGTGTTCAGTCTCGTGGTGCTCTGCTCGTCCAGCAAAACGGCGTGCAGCTTGTCTTGCACGTCCTTGGTCGGCACGACCCAGGCAGCTTCGTAGCGAAAGAGATCGTCTAAAAAGAACTCGCCCAGGCCCTGGCGGTACAGCGATGCAATGGACGTGCCGCAAGTGTTGAGCTTGTGTGCGACCAGTCACTGGCCGTCTGTGTTTTTGTAGGCCAAGCCCAAATGGGAATAGCGCAGTTTGTATTTGGACAGGTCTTGGCCAGCCCGTGCCAGCACCACGACCTTGGTGCCGTTTTTGGCATATTCGGCATCCAGCATATGCATGGTGCGCTCGGCCAGGGTCATGCCTTTTTCAATGACTTGTGATGGCGGTGGTTTTGTAGCGTCGCATGAGCGGCCCGCTTGCGCTACGCCAGAAAAAAACAGCGCGAGCGACACCATGGCCACCAGTGCGGTGGTTTTTACAGTTTTCAGCATAAGAGGCCCTTAGTAGGTCAAACGTTCGTTGTGCAGCAAGGCACGGCCCAGCTCGTTGGGCGAGAAGGCAATCGCTTCACCCAAGGCAGACAGCACTACACCAGAGCCAATCACGCTCACGGTCACCGCAGTGCCCGCCACCATGGATGCACCACTTACCGCTTTACCGGTCAGCTCGACGCTGGCACGCGCACCGTCAGACGCACGTTGCAGCACATACACGGTGCCGCGAGCGGTGCTTTCGACGGCTTTGGCGACCAGCACCGCGCCAGCCGTGGACAACACGACAGGCACTGCGATGACCGCACCAGCCGCCGTGCTGGCGGCAGCACCTGTCACCACGACGGACGCGACCAGCAGCATCGACAAAGCAATTGATGCTTCGCTCTGTGCATGGCAATTTGTGCTGAATACCATCGTAGATACTGCGCAAGAAGCTACTAAAAGTGTAGCAAATTTGATTTTCAAAAAAGCTTTCTTCATACAAAACTCCTGTGTGTAAACTGCGTCTGAGCGCGTTGAATAATGGGTTGTTGCATCAATGCCTTTCCGTTGTTAAGGTGGTTAAAGTATCTGACGCTTGTGTCGGGTAATGCGCTTTTTGTAGATAGTGCTTGGGTTTGAACTGGTTGGTATCAAAAATTGATACCACAGCGACTAACCAAGAGGTCTACTGCGCTAAAAGAGCGGCCACTTTAGCCTGTAGACCCCTAGGCTGTACATCTTTGGAAGCCATGGGCACACCCACATTCAAGCCCACACGGCTGAACATGCCGCGCCTGAATGGTCGTACCATCGCGCCACTCTTTTCAACACGGCTGAAAAAACTGCCCCACAGATTGGTCAGCGCCATGGGAATCACAGGCGGCTCAATTCCTGCTGCGTGCGCGCGCTCCAATATCTTCATGATGCCGCCTTTGAATTCTTGCAGCTCGCCGTTCTTGGTAATGCCGCCTTCGGGGAAGATGGCGAGCAGGTCGCCGTCTTTCAGCACTTGCTGTGCAGCGGCAAAAGCTTTTTCATAGGCGACCGGGTCTTCGCTTTTTGGGGCGATGGGAATGGCCTTGGCCAGCTTGAACATCCAGCCCAGCACGGGTACTGCAAAAATACGGTGGTCCATGACAAAGCGAATGGGGCGCGGGCTGGCCGCCATGAGCAACACAGCGTCTACAAAGCTCACATGGTTGCAGGTCAAGATGGCTGGGCCTTCGGTGGGAATATGCTCGTCGCCCACCACTTTAAAGCGGTAGACAAAAAAGGATGCAACCCAGGCTACAAAGCGCAAGAAATATTCAGGCACCAGCATGAAGATGTAAAACGCCACCACCGCGTTGGCCAAGCCCGTGAACAAAAAGATTTGTGGAATGCTGAAATGCGCGCCCAGCAAGGCGCCAGCGATGATTGAGCTGGCGATCATGAAGAGTGCGTTCAAAATATTATTGGCAGCGATGATGCGTGCACGGTGCGTGGGCTGGCTGCGCAGCTGGATGAGCGTGTACATGGGCACGCTGTACAGACCCGCAAACAGGCTCAGCAGGGCCAGATCCACCATCACACGCCAATGCGCGTGTATACCGATGAACTGGCCGACCGACAATTCTGCGGAGGCTGGCAAACCGCGCGATGCAAAGTACAGGTCGATAGAGAAAATGCTCATGCTAATGGCGCCCAGCGGCACCAGGCCAATTTCTACATGGCGCTTGCTCAGTGTTTCGCACAGTAAGGAACCAATGGCGATGCCGATAGAGAAAACCACAAGCAAAAGTGACGCCACCTGGCTACTGCCATGCAGCACCTCTTTGGCAAAGCTGGGAAATTGCGACAAAAATACCGCGCCAAAAAACCACATCCAGCTAATGCCCAGCAGCGAACGGAACACCACAATATTGCCGTGCGCCAGTTTCAGGTTATTCCACGTTTCGGTAAACGGGTTCCAGTTGATCACCAGGTTGGGGTCGGTGGCGGGCGTAGATGGAATAAACTGCACAACGGTGCGGCCTATCAATGCCAATGCTATACATCCGATAGCTACATACGCAGGCCCGACGCTGGGGATAGCCACTAAAAGCCCCCCAACCACTTGCCCGGCAAGAATCGCAACAAAAGTGCCCATCTCTACCATGCCGTTACCGCCGGTCAGCTCACGCTCGTTCAGTACCTGGGGCATATAGGCGAATTTGACAGGGCCAAACAGGGTGGAATGCAGGCCCATTAAAGCGGTGCATACCAAAAGCACGGGTACGTTGACAGTGAAAAATCCATAGGCTGCCAACAACATGATGCCGATTTCCAGGTTCTTCACAAAGCGAATCACCTTGGTTTTGTCAAACTTGTCGGTCAGTTGCCCGCTGGTGGCGCTAAATAGCAAGAACGGCAATATAAACACGGCGCCAATGACTAGCCCGGCCATTTTCGGTTCCATCCAGCTCACACTGAGCTGGTAGGTCACCATCACGGTAAAGGCAAACTTGAACAGGTTGTCGTTGGCTGCACCTGCAAACTGCGTCCAGAAGAAAGGTGCAAAGCGGCGCTGCGTGAGCAGGGCGAATTGGTTGGGGTGCTTGTGGGGTGCTGGGTTTGCAACTGTGGGCGAATCAGCAGTGTTGGCAGTAGGCTGCATGGGGCTCCTTCGTTTTAGTTGGTTCTGTGGACACATTATGTCGTGGCACATTGCGCTTTGGCTGCGGTTTGACTGCGGTATGGCGGGTTTTGTGCGTTTTCATGGTGACTGATGCTTGCAAGGCCAGCATCACGGGTAGTGTCGTCAAGCATGCCACCACATGCTTCAAACTGGGGCCAGACACCCAGCTTGCGTGGCATGAAACACGTCTTCGTCGCCCAGTTCCAGCAGCTTGGCCAGCGCATACAGGCCAATAATCTGCAAGCGTACTTCTACAGGCTTCCAGGCTGCCGCGTGGTTAGCGGATGGAGAATGTGATGTTGAAGAATCCTTGCGCAATGCGCTGTGGGTTAAAGATGGACACACTGTGCGACCTGCAAGGCAATGTACTATTTGTTTGTGCGTTGTATGACGTATTGCGACTTGTGGTGTTGTTTATTAATACCTTGAACCAGACGAGCTTTACACAACATGAGAAAAGGTTTGCGACAATAACCGCTATGTCCAAGCAAAAAAAATCCTGGATGTTGATAGTCGGCATGAGCCTGCTTTTGCTCATTCTGGCCGCGCTGCGTCCGCTGGCACTGCCAGACGAGGGGCGTTATGCAGACGTAGGCCGCTGGATGCTGGTCAGTGGGGACTGGCTCACGCCACGTATCAATGGCATTCCGTTTTTTCATAAACCGCCGCTTTTGGCTTGGCTGGAGGCGGGGTCGATGGCAGTTTTTGGTGTGCACGCCTGGAGCGCTCGCCTGGTGGTGGCTGCACATGCCGTACTGATGCTGGTAATGACGTACTGGGGTGCCAGGCAATTTGCTACTGAGTTAATAGCACGCCGCGCAGTCTGGATGCTGGCAACCAGCCTTTCTTTTATGTTGGGTGGGCAATATGTGAACCATGACATGGCGGTGGCTGCCTGGATCAGTGTGGCGCTGTGGTGCTTTGGCGTGAGTTTTTTGCATACCGACGTGCGTGGCGAAAAACCGCATGCCGCACTGGCCCGCTGGGGTTTTGCAGCCTGCGCCATGGGTGTGCTGGCCAAGGGGCTGATTGGGTTTGCGTTGCCAGGCTTGGTTTTACTGGTGTGGTTGCTTGCTACCCGCCAAATGCGCAAAGTCTTGCACTTGCCTTGGGTGAGTGGCTTGTTGATCTTCTGCGCTATTGCGCTGCCCTGGTTTGCCATAGTGCAGATGCAGTTTGGCGGCGTGCTGGAATACCTGTTTGGCACGCAGCATTTAAGCCGCTTTACGGGCAAAAATTTCAACAACGCCCGTCCGTTCTGGTTTTATGGTGTGGCTTTGGTGCTGCTGTTTTTTCCATGGATTATTTTTGTGATTTTAGAAGGTTTTAGGCCCAAAACCCTTTTAAATACTGCGCGAGCAGCTACTAATTCAATAGCGTCTATAGCTGCTGACCTGGGTGCCCGCAAGGCGTATGTGCTGCTGTGGCTCTGGCCAGTGCTGATCGTGGGCTTTTTCTCTATCCCCCATTCCAAGCTGGTGGGCTACGTGCTGCCTGCTATTGCTCCGTTGGCCGTTCTGGCCGCCATGGGCTGGCAGCGAACCATGGCGCACCGCGCAAGCGCGGGGGTGTGGTTTGCTGTTGTGTGCGCTTTGTCCATAGCCTTGGCTGTTGGCGCCCATTTTTTTGCTGCCAATTACACCCTGCAACTGAGCAGCAAAGACGCTGCCCAGCGCTTTGCCTGCGCCGCCAGCGTACAAGACACGGTGTACGCTGTGGACGACTTTCCGTATGACTTTGCGTTTTACGCGCAAACCACCAAGCCCATGGTGGTAGTGCAAGACTGGCCCGAGCAGCGCAAAACAGCAGGGGATAACTGGCGACGCGAGTTGCTGGACGGTGCAGAATTTGACGCCCAGGCCGCTCAAGTTTTGCAAACTCCCGACGTGTTGTCCGCAGCGTCCATGCAACCAGGCCGTTGGCTTCTTGCTCCTAATTCAGAAGCTGCTTACGCACTATCCACGGGGGTTTGGAGCCTTTTTTATAAAGGAAAAGCCTGGAGTGTCTACCAGTCGCGGCCTAAAGATTCAGCGCTTAAAAGCCCAGTAACGACTCAAAAACCAGGTTTGCCCGGCTGCAAAAACTAGCGCAACCAACAGCGCCAGCAGCGGCCACCAGCCGCCCAGGCGCGTGAGCAGCACAAACATCAGCTCATTGGTAGCAAACCCAGCCAGGGCGGTCACGCCAAAACGCTGCAAGCTTTGCAGCACCGTGGTGCCCGCGTCTTGAAAGCTCAAGTACCGATGGCCTGCAAAGCTCACGGTAGATGCCACGACAAAGGCGATGGCATTGGCAATTTCTGGCCATAAATGGGGTGTGAGTTGATGGTGTAACAACGCAAACACAGCCATATGCGTGCCTGCTGCGCCTGCGCCCACCGCTAAAAACCACAGGCCAGGGCTGAGCTTATTTCTCACGGTAGTGGGGGCGCATCGTTGCCAGTGGCTGATAAACCGCCGCCCAGGCGCTGCGCCACCAGATAGGCAGGCCGCTGCTTCACTTCGTCGTAAATGCGGCCCACGTATTCAGCCAATATGCCAATGGCCAGCAGTTGCACGCCACTTAAAAACATCATGCCGACTACGATGGTGGCGTAACCTGCAACGTCAATACCCCAAATGAAATATTCTGCCACCACCCAGACGCCGTAGCCCACAGACGCGATGGACAACAACAAACCCAGCCAGCCCATCAGTCGCAAGGGCGCGGTTGAAAATGCCAGCATGCCAGTGAGAGCCAGCGACATCGCGCCGCGCAGTCCGTAGTTGCTTTTGCCGTCAGCGCGCGGCAGTGGCTCATAGTCAATCGACTCGCTTTTAAAGCCTACCCAGGCGTACAGGCCTTTCATAAAGCGGTTGCGTTCTGGCAAAGACTTGAGCGCATCTACCACCTTGCGGTCCATCAAGCGAAAGTCGCCCGCGTTAGCCGGAATTTGCACGCGGCTGCGCAGGTTGATCAGTTTGTAGAAAAGCCCTGTCAAGCTCACTTGCAGGGCAGACTGGTCGTGCCGCGCGGTACGCACAGCGTACACCACGTCTATATCTTGCTTCCATTTTAATAGCATACTTTGTATAAGTGACGCTGGGTGTTGCCCATCTGCATCCATTAAAACGACTACATCACCGCGTGCAGCATCTACACCTGCGGTTAGCGCTGCTTCTTTGCCAAAATTGCGCGACAACTGTATATAACTCAGCTGCGGGTGCGCAGCGCACAGGCCGTGCATGACTAAGGCCGTGTCATCGCGGCTACCGTCGTCAATGACCAATAGTTCTATGCTGCCGCTGAGTGTTTGCAACACCTGCAAAACCTGCGGCACAACCAGCCCCAGGTTGCCCGCTTCGTTGTAGGCGGGCATAACGCAAGAGATACTGGGCTGGGGGCTACGCTGTAAAGTAATGCTGGAAGGGCTGCGCATGGGTGAATTAAACACCATCTTGCTGGTGCATAGAAGCCCGATAATCAAGCCATGCCTTCTTTGTCACCCGGTTCACTACAAAAAATCCTGTCGCTCATTCCCCCGATGACGCAGCTGAACACGCCGTACCCGTCCACAGCGTATATCACCGGGTTTTTGCGCTCACGCGGTTTTGATGCAGTGCAAGAAGACGTGGCACTGGGCCTGGTCTTAAAGTTGTTCTCACTCCAGGGCCTGCAAGCTATCCACGCGCACATTATGGTCATGGGGCAAAGCCACAAGACCCCTGCGGTGCATGCCTTTACCGACCAGTTTGACCGCTACTCTGCCACCATCAGCCCCGTCATTCGGTTCTTGCAAGGCGGCGACAGCACACTGGCGCACCGCATCAACTCGCGCAACTTTCTGCCCGAAGGCCCGCGCTTTGACGCTTTGGAGGTGTATGTAGACGAAGAAGGTGGCGACCCGCTGGGCTGGGCTTTTGGTGCGCTGGGTGCGCAAGACCGCGCCCGCCACATGGCTACTTTGTATTTGAACGACCTGGCCGACGTAGTGCGCGACGCGGTGGACGACCGCTTTGCTTTTGTGAAATATGCAGAGTCGCTAGCGGGCAGCCAACCCACGTTTGATTTGCTGGCCCATGCACTGGCGCAGCCGTGCAACTTGGTAGATAGTTCGCTGGTCGATTTGGCGTTGCAATCCGTTGCTACGCATCAACCGACTTTGGTTTTGCTGTCAGTCCCGTTTCCCGGCTCAGTCTATGCGGCGCTGCGTATCGCTCAAGCGATCAAGCTGCAACACCCTGATATCGCAGTTGCGCTAGGCGGCGGTTATGTCAATACCGAGCTGCGCGAATTGGCTGATCCGCGCATTTTCGACTTTGTGAACTTCGTGACCCTGGACGCTGGCGAACGCCCACTGCTGGCTCTGCTGGAACATCTGCAAGGTAAACGCTCACAACAGCGTCTGGTTCGCACTTTTGTGAAAAGTGAAGGCACAGTCAAATACATCAATATGGTCGAGCCGGATGTGCCTTTTGCAGAAGTTGGCACCCCCACATGGGATGGCCTGCCACTGAACAAATACCTGTCCCTGCTGGACATGCTGAACCCCATGCACCGTCTGTGGAGCGACGGCCGCTGGAACAAACTGACCGTGGCGCACGGCTGCTACTGGAAGAAATGCAGCTTTTGCGACGTGTCGCTGGACTATATCTCGCGTTACGAAGGCCTGGAAGCATCCGAACTGGTCAATCGCATTGAGACCATCGTTGCAGAGACTGGCCAAACCGGGTTTCACTTTGTGGATGAAGCCGCGCCACCCAAATCCCTCAGAGCGCTGGCTGCCGAACTTCAAACACGCCAAACCGCCATCTCGTGGTGGGGCAACATCAGGTTCGAAAAGTCATTTACCCCGGGCCTGTGCCAACAACTGGCAGACAGCGGCTGTATCGCCATCTCTGGCGGACTGGAAGTCGCATCTGATCGCTTGCTCAAACTCATGAAAAAAGGTGTCTCAGTCGAACAGGTAGCCCGTGTGACCAAGGGTTTTAGCGACGCAGGCATTTTGGTGCATGCCTATCTGATGTATGGTTTTCCCACCCAAACCGTGCAAGACACGGTGGATGCGCTGGAATATGTGCGCCAGTTGTTCGAAGCCGGCTGCATCCAGTCAGGTTTTTTTCACCGCTTTGCCTGCACCGTGCACTCGCCGGTGGGTCAAAACCCGTCTGACTATGGCGTGAAGTTGGTGCCGTTACCCCAAGGCCAGTTCGCCAAAAACGACATTGCCTTCATTGATCCTACCGGCACCGATCACGACGCGCTGGGCGTAGGCTTGAACAAAGCACTCTATAACTATATGCACGGCATTGGCCTGGAGCAAAACGTGCGTACCTGGTTCAATGTCAAGGTGCCTAAAACCAAAGTTTCGCCTGATTTCATAGCGCGCGCTTTGAGCTAAATCTATCCACAGGCCTGTGCAAAATGTGTGAAATTTTGCACAAACCATCCCTTTTGGCGTTCAGGGTCAGAAACCCGAACCGTTACGTTTACAATTACGTTGTAAATATTAACAATTATTTTGCTTTCGTATACAGATTGCTACCTCTATGATGCTTCGAAAATTTGCGCCGCTTAATCTCTTGAGTTCTTTTTTGGCCAGAGGATTAAATACCTCCATCCTGGTTCTTGGTCTGTTACTCGCCACCTTGGTGCCCCAGCTCGCCTTTGCGCAAACGCAGATTACCAACACGGCATCCATCACCCCGCCATCTGGGGTTACCAACACCAACGCCACGGTTGGCTGTGTGACATCCACATCTCCGGTTGTCTGCTCCGCGAGCGACATTGACAACGTGACGTCTAGCAGCCCCATCGTCACTAAAACCTTCACCCCGTCAACCATTTCGGCAGGTGGTACAAGTTTATTGGTAATTACCATCACCAATAACCATGCGCTTACCACCGCAACGCTAACGGCCATCTTCACAGACATATATCCAACGGGATTGGTGAATGCGGCAAGTCCTGCAGCTGCGACCACCTGCGGATCAGGAACTCCGGGTGCAATAACCGGTGCCAACAACTTGACTCTGTCATCAGGCGCGACCATCGCTCCGGGCGGCACTTGCTCGGTGTCTGCTGTGGTGACCAGTAACAGTGGCGGCCCGTTAGTTAACACGGTTCCCGCCGGCTCGTTGACTACATCGGTTGGTCCTAGCACTAACCTAGCCACGGCCACGTTGACCTCGCTGCAATCGGACGTGAGCACCACGGTAGCCTTGCCAACGAGTGCACCAGCCGGTAGCACGGTCAACGCCACGGTCAGCTTCAGCAACCTGGGCTCGGCCACGACGACCTTCACGGCCACCATCGTGGTCAACGGC
>JAYVTG010000054.1:0-70780 GCA_043774625.1 Polaromonas sp.
TGGTGGGGTGGCCGTGTGTGGTTGTGTACCAACCCCCTCAGTTCGGGCGTATGCCGATGGTCTGTGCAGCGTAGCGGCATAAAGGCGGAGGCGCGTACAAGACGACACAAGAAGATACTTAGCCCCACGCCGGGGAACAGCCGCGTAGCTGCACAGGCCATCGGCATACGTCTACCCAAGGAGCTGGCATACACCAGCGCGAGTAATCGGCATGCGCCTTAGCAAATAGACAGACCAACGAGGAATCGCAGAAAAGTCTGTGCAGCCCTAGAATACGCCCATGGAAAACACCCAAAACCTTACCGAACAACATCTGGCCGACGCATGGGCTACTTTGCAAGCCCATGCCAACAAAGGCGAAAGCCTGGAGCCTGACGCGTACCGCTTGGCTTTTTCTGACCCAGAGTTTTTGCTGCGCCGCGAGGTGCGCGGCATTCGCATGCAGCTAGAAATGCTCAAACCCGACCTGGGGCAAAGCGCACTGGGCGTGGACAACACCATTGTTGTATTTGGCGGTGCACGCTTTCACAGCCCAGAAGTTGCGCAAGCTGATTTAGCCAAAGCGCAAGCC
This sequence comes from Polaromonas sp., assembly GCA_043774625.1. GTDB lineage: Bacteria > Pseudomonadota > Gammaproteobacteria > Burkholderiales > Burkholderiaceae_C > JAAFIP01. Next base: position 572 of record JAYVTG010000054.1, read on the forward strand.
TCAGGCGACGCCAAAGCGCTAGCAGTTGCACAGCGCCTGATGCGCACTGCGGCGTATTACACCCAGGCCCGCAAGTTTGGCAATTTGGTGGCCGAATACAGCAAAACCTGCGCGACCAAAGACAAAATATTCATCTGCACCGGCGGTGGCCCCGGCGTGATGGAAGCGGCCAATCGCGGCGCGCATGACTTGGGTGTACCCAGCGTAGGCTTAAACATTGCGCTACCGCATGAGCAAAGTGCCAACCCCTATGTCACGCCCGAACTCAGCTTCATGTTCCATTACTTCGCACTGCGCAAAATGCATTTTGTAATGCGCGCCAAGGCGTTGGTTGCCTTTCCGGGCGGCTTTGGCACCCTGGACGAATTGTTTGAAGTACTGACTCTGGTGCAAACGGGCAAGGCCAAACCTTTGCCGATCTTTTTGTACGGCTCAGCTTACTGGAAGAAGCTGATCAACTTTAATGTGTTGATTGAAGAAGGCGCTATTTCACCGGAAGATGTAGACCTGTTTACCTATGTAGACGACCCGCAAACCACCTGGGATGCGATCAAGAAGTTTTACGCGCTGAAGTAAGGCCGGCATATTACGGGCTGCTTGAATTAGCTTGGTTTTATTCAAAGCTTCGCATCCTCGCCACCACGCTGCCCAGTACAAATGCCAAAAGCGTGCCCGTCAGCACGCCCAGTTTGGCCGCTTCTGCAGCTGGCGAACCCACAGGGTAAGACAGTGTGCCGATAAACAGCGCCATGGTAAAGCCTATGCCGCAAAAGCAGGCTGCGGGAATATAGTCCTTTAAACGGTGACCGTCTGGCAGCCCACCGCCCAGTTTGCTGGCTGCCCAGGTGCCCAGCAAGATGCCAACTGGCTTGCCAATCAACAGTCCAAGGGCAATACCCAAAGTCACCGGTTGACTCAGGGTAGACCAGGCCATGCCAGACAAGCTGACACCCGCATTCACCATGCCAAACAGCGGCAAGATCAGCCAGCGGATCCATGGCTTAATGGCGTGCATGATGGCGTGGCTGGGGTCTGGCAGCGCAGCTTCGCCTTTGGACGCATCACCCGCGCCATTGGGTATCAACAAACCTGTGACCACGCCCGCCAGTGTGGCGTGCACACCCGACTTGAGCACACACAACCACAACACCAGCGCGACAAAAATGTAGGGCCAAATGCGACGCACTTGCAAGCTTGACAGCATGAACAACACAGCCACACCACCTGCCGCCAAACCCAGCATGGTCTTGCTGAGTTGGTCGGTGTAAAACAGTGCGATGACGATGATGGCACCCAGGTCATCCAGCACCGCCACGGCTGTTAAAAAAGCCAGAAAGGCAGGCCGCGTTTTGGGGGCTGCCAATGCCATCAAACCCAAAGCAAAGGCAATGTCGGTAGCCGATGGAATGGCCCAACCCGCCAAGTTGGGTGGCTGGTTCCAATTAAAGCCGACAAAGATGAGCGCTGGCACCGCCATGCCACCCAGCGCAGCGCCAAAGGGCAACACCCTGGCTTGTGCAGTAGCCAGTGAACCGTGTAGCCATTCGTGTTTGATTTCAATCCCGACAGCCAGAAAGAAGATGGCCATCAAAAAATCGTTGATCCACAGCTCTATGGGTTTGGCCAGCACAACCGAGCCTAGGCCGATTTGTAACGGTGTTTCTAAAACGGATTGAAAACTGCTAGAGAGCGGGCTGTTCATGAGGGCCATGCCCACGATGGCGCTGGCTGCGAGGAGGAGTCCGTCCCTGCGAATCGTGTTTTCTGCTGTATTCATGCCCGCGATGGTATCGGGGCTAATGCGGGCCGTCCAGCTTCAACTTGGATGCCGTGTGGGCACCCGCCCCCACCATCGCGCCCGTTACCCAAAACAGGGCAGATACCCCTACCGTCGCGCCCACCGCGCCAAACAGCATGGGCATGAGCACGCTGGACGCGTTGATGGCCATCAAGCGCAGGCCCAGCGCTTCGCCATGGCGATGCTCAGGTGTGATCTGGTGCAAGGTGCTCATGATCATCGGTTGCACACAGCCCAGTGCAAAGCCCAGTACCACCGAGCACGCGCCCATCGACAGCGCGGTAGGCATCAGCGGATACACAGCAAACACCACCGTAGTGACCAACATGGCGCTGGTGATAACCGCCCATTCGCGCAAGCTGTTGGCCAAAAGCGGCAACAGCACGCGAACGGCAGCAGCGGCGATGGCGAACGCGCCCAATATAGTGCCGATGACCGAAGCGCTGTAGCCACGGTCATGGCCAAGAATGGGTACCACGAAAGTGTGCACGTCCCAGCAAGACGACAAGAGCCAATTGACCAGCATCAAGCGGCGCATCAGCGGTTCACGCAGCAAGTCCCAGGTCTTTTGTCCGCCGGATTTGGTAACGGACTCGACAGGGGGCAGTTCTTGGGTATGGCGAATCCAGAACCAGGTAGCCAGGGGGAGCAAGGCAGACAGTAAAAACGCCGCGCGAAACCCCAGGGTGTCAATCAACACCCCGGCCGTGAAGGGGCCCAGAAAATTGGATGCTGCAGGGCCGATGGCCAGCCAACTGAAAACCTGTTTGAGCTGCAGCGGATTTTCCGCAGCACGCCCCACATGGCGTTGCAGAGAAATAGATGCTATGCCGGTTGCACCACCCAAACACAAAGCTGCAAAACACAGCACCACAAAGTGCGGATACACCGTAGCAACCAAGGCACCGCTACTGGCAAGGACTACGGCAAAACCCACGGGCCGCTTGAGCCCGTGACGGTCTGCAAACCTGCCAGCTGGTAGCGCAAGAAAAACCTGCATCAAAGAAAATAGCGCCAGCAACACACCCACAGCTACTGCACTAAATCCCTCTTTCAGCGCCCATAGCGGTGCAGCTAACCGCATGCCGGCCATTGCGCCGTGCAGACACACATGACCGACAATGAGGCGGACGAGCGGACGAGATAAAGATGAAGTCGAAGCTGAAGTCACTGAGGCCACAGGCGTTACGCCAAACCTTCTTCGGTTTCAGCAGGCGGCGCAATCAGCTTTTGCGCCTCACCCTCTGGCAAAGCTTCTACGTTTTTCAAAGCTCGGCTCATCACATTGGTGCGCGTCTGCGCCTGGTCCAGCGTGGTCAACACAGTTTGCGTTTGGGTGCGAATACGGGTCAGCACGTCGCCAAACTTGCCAAACTCGGTTTTAACTGCGCCCAGCACCTGCCACACTTCACTGCTGCGCTTTTCCAGTGCCAGGGTTCTAAAGCCCATTTGCAGCGAATTGAGAATAGCCAGCAAAGTCGTTGGCCCTGCAAGCGTGATGCGGTAATCGCGCTGCAGCGACTCCATCAAACCGCTTCGGCGCAGCACTTCGGCATACAAACCTTCGGTCGGCAAAAACAAAATGGCAAAGTCGGTGGTGTACGGCGGCGCAATGTACTTTTCGCTGATGGATTTGGCCTCCAGCCGAATGCGCTGCTCCAGCGCTTTGGCCGCAACCTCGCTGCCCAACACATCGGCGCGTTGCTGGGCGTCCAGCAATCGTTCGTAGTCTTCGTTAGGAAATTTCGCATCAATCGGCAACCACAGTGGCGTGCCATCGTCCGACTTACCTGGCAGCTTCACGGCAAAGTCCACCACGTTTTTACTGCCGGGAACGGTGGCAATCTGCACGGCGTATTGCTCGGGTGCAAACACTTGTTCCAGCAGCGCAGCCAGTTGGGTTTCGCCAAAAATACCGCGCGTTTTGACGTTGGTGAGCAAGTGCTTCAAGTCACCCACGCCTTGGGCCAGAGTTTGCATTTCACCCAGACCTTTGTGTACCTGCTCCAGCCGGTCAGCCACCTGTTTAAAGCTTTCGCCCAAGCGGGTTTGCAAGGTGGACTGCAATTTTTCGTCCACGGTTTTGCGCATTTCATCGAGCTTGACCTCGTTGGTTTTTTGCAGTTGCGCAAGCTGCTGGTTCAAGGTGTCGCGCACCTCGCCCATGCGGCGGGCATTGGTCTCGGTAATTTGGCTGAGCTGTTGGGTCAAGTTACCCTGAAAACCTGCCAATGCTTGCGTCAGGTTGCCCTGCACCGATACAAAAGACTGCGCCATTTCAGAGCGGCCACCACGGGCAGATTCAGCAATTTCTCTGCGCAGTTCGCGCTCCAGCCGTTCGTTGGTAGCGGCCAGGGTGTTCAGCACTTCAGTTTTACGCGCATCGTGCTGCGATATTTGTAGCTGATCGCGCACGTCTGTATTGGGTTTACGCCAGATTAGCCATGCCAAAAGCAGTGTGTTGAGTAGGCCCAGAATGAGCGCGATAAGGGTCGAAATTTCCATACTGGCAGTTTACCGCTACTTGTGTACGCAGGCTGAACGTATGCTCTTGCCCCTCATGCAGGGGTACCTGAAAACAGGTCACCTCTTGTACGCAGGGTGAGCGTATGCTGCAGCCCCTCATGTAGGAGTACCTAAAATCGGGTCAACAGCATGCACTCACCCTGCTGCGATTGTAGTGAATATTCGGAGGGTCGCGACTTCAGCAACTGTGGGTATTCAACGGTTGAGCACCAACCATTTCAAGGCTTGGCTTGGTGTTTGCGGGCTCCGCGATTTAAGCGTATGCCGCATCATGAGCGGAACCGCAAACACCAAGCCAAGCCCGTACAAAACCCTACAGTCGGTAAAGCATCAAGTCAAACCGATGCAAGCTCAAAAATGTCAGGCAGCAGGACGAATCACCTGCGGATTCAGCGGAGTTTTGGCGGTATTCTGGGTCAAGTATGCAATCAAATTATCCGCCGCCAAGTTGGCCATCGCCATGCGTGTTGCCTTGCTGGCACTGCCTATGTGCGGGGTAAGCACTACGTTTTTAAGAGCTAGCAGCGCAGGATTGACGCGGGGTTCCCCCTCAAACACGTCTAAACCTGCACCAGCGATCTGGCCTGCAGCCAAAGTTGCCGCCATAGCGTCCTCATCAATCAAACCACCGCGCCCAATGTTGATTAACGTTGCCGTGGGCTTCATCAGGGCCAGCTCGCCAGCAGCTACCGTGTGATGCGCCTCGGCGCTGTACGGCAAAACCAATACGATGTGATCTGCCTGCTTGAACAAATCTTGCTTGCTCACATAGGTGGCATTCAAGCCTTGCTCTATCGACGCATCCAGGCGCGAACGGTTGTGGTAAATCACTGGCATGCCAAAGCCGTGTGCGCCGCGTTTGGCAATGGCCTGGCCAATGCGGCCCATACCCAAAATGCCTAAGGTGGCACCATGCACATCAGGGCCTAAAAACAGGTCATAACGCATGCCTTTCCATTGGCCAGAGCGCAAAAACGCCTCGCTCTCACTCACGCGGCGGGCGGTGGCCATCAACAGGGTAAAAGCCATGTCGGCCGTGGTTTCGGTCAACACGTCGGGGGCGTTGGTGCCCAACACGCCTGCGGCGGTCATCGCAGGCAGATCAAAATTGTTGTAACCCACGGCCATGTTGGCGCAAACCTTTAACTGCGGGCACTCTGCCAACAGCTCGGCGTCGATGCGTTCGCCACCCGTGGTAAATATGCCTGCCTTGCCTTGCAGCTTGGCGGTCAGCTCGGCCTTGGTCCAGATAACATCGTCCTGGTTAGACTCCACAACAAAGTGTTGCGCCAAACGGTCTAGCACTTGTACAAAGCAGGCGCGGGATACGAGAATAGAGGGTTTAGTCATAAAAATGGCTCCTTGCCAGCGTAAAATATGCGTGAGCAGCTATTTATTTTGTAGCAGACACTGCCACAACAGAAGGTACATGTACAGCGGCAGAAGGCAATGCACCACCACGCTTGGGCTGCGGATGCCAGCCCTGCACCACCAACAATATAGCAAAACCCAACACATAGCCCACGGCCACATGCCAGCCGCCCTTAAGCCACGCACCCACTGATTTTGCCTCGGGGTACATATTGGACAGCGCCACGCCGGCAGACGACCCAAACCATATCATGCTACCGCCAAAGCCTACGGCATATGCCAAAAAGCCCCAGTCGTAACCACCCTGGCGCAGTGCCAACGCTGTCAAAGGAATATTGTCAAACACGGCGCTGACAAAACCCAGGCCCAGTGCGCTGCCCCACGAGGCAACAGGTAATTTTTCTACCGGCATCATCGACGCGCACATGACCAAAGACAGCAAAAAGATGCTGCCTTTGAGTGCATTGGGCAGCAAGCTCCAGGTGGGTTTGCGCAGCGGTATGGTGACAAAAATAGCGATCCACACCGCTACACCAATCACCGGAAAGTGGTCGAGCACCGCAGGGTTTTGCAGGTTAAACCATACGTTGGCAGCCACCGCAGCTACTAAAATAATAGCAACAATCGCAAGCCGGGCATATTCTAAACGCACGCCACTGGCAGCGTCCTTCATGATGGGCTGGTAGGCATGCTGCTGCTTGGCCGCTATCACACCAAAAAATAGCAGCGCGGGTATGGCACCTACATACGCTTCAAACACTTGTGATGGCGCAACGCCGCCAATCCACAGCATCGTCGTGGTGGTGTCGCCCACCACCGAGCCTGCGCCCCCGGCATTGCTGGCCGCAACGATAGCTGCCAAAAACCCAATATGCAACTTCTTTTGAAACAGCACGGCGGCCATGGAGCCACCGATCATTGCGGCTGCAATATTGTCCAAAAAGCTGGATATGACGAAGACCAAAACCAGCATCACAAAGCCGCCCTTCCAGTCGTCGGGCAGGTAGATGGGCAAAACTGCAGGGATGTGTGACTTTTCAAAATGGTCGGCCAGCAAGGCAAAGCCCAGTAGCAAGCCCAGCAAGTTGGCCAGCGTCACCCATTCATGCGCCAGGTGTCTGGTCAAAGAAAAGTCTGTAAACCCGAGCTTGAAAAGCGCAATGGCCACCATGCCGCTAACGGCAACATTCAAGGTCTGGTTATGAAATACGGCTACACACAGCAGCGTGATAGCGAACAATATGAATTCAATAGGAATGCCAGCCACCGCCATAGACGACACGCTCCGGTTGTGTGTGTTTTTTAGTCCAGCCATACAAAAGGCTGGACGAACTATGCCTTGCGTATCCGTCTATTCGTCCGCCTCAGGCCAATCGCGAATGTAGGCCTTGAGCATTTTGTTCTCAAAATTCTGGCTATCCACCACCGCCTTGGCTACATCGTAAAAGCTGATCACACCCATCAGCAAGCGATTGTCCACCACGGGCATATAGCGCGCATGGCGTTCCAGCATCATGCGGCGCACTTCGTCCAGCTCGGTCTCCATGGTGCAGGTCAGCGGGCCCTGGTCCATGGCGCGGTACACGGTGGTCTGGCCAATGCTGCCGCCGTTCTTCACCACGGCCTGAATCACCTCTCGAAACGTCAGCATGCCCACCACCATGCCGTTGGATATGACGACCAGCGAACCAATATCTTTTTCGGCCATCAGCGTAGTGGCATGGGACAACGTGTCCTCGGGCGTGGTGGTGTACAAGGTGCCGCCCTTGACGCGCAAAATATCGCTCACTTTCATGTCGCTCTCCTCAATAGGTTACTCCATACGGTGGCAGGTACGGGTGCAAATGTTACGGGTATTGCACACAATATAGCCCACAATGGCTTCGAATACCACCCACAGTTTCACCCACACTTTCACCCTGTAAATCTGGAGATCCTATGCCCGGCTACGCTGACCCTGGTTTTGACACACTTTCTTTGCACGCAGGTGCTGCACCCGACCCCGCCACCGGTGCACGCGCCGTGCCTATCCACCTGACGACATCTTTCGTATTCGACTCCAGCGACCACGCCGCTGCGCTATTCAATCTGGAGCGCGCAGGCCATGTGTATAGCCGCATCAGCAACCCCACCACCGCCGTGCTGGAGCAGCGTGTGGCGGCGCTGGAAGGTGGCATTGGGGCGATAGCCACGGCCAGCGGGCAGGCGGCGCTGCACCTGTCTATTGCCACCCTCATGGGCGCGGGTTCGCACATTGTGGCTTCTACCGCGCTGTATGGCGGCTCGCAAAACCTGTTGCACTACACGCTGCGCCGCTTTGGTATAGACACCACGTTTGTGAAACCGGGTGACCTGGACGGCTGGCGCGCCGCCATTCGCCCCAACACCAAACTGCTATTTGGCGAAACCGTGGGCAATCCCGGCATGGACGTGCTGGACATACCCGCTGTGGCGCAGATAGCGCACGACGCAGGGCTACCCCTGCTGGTAGACAGCACCCTCACCTCGCCCTATCTCATCAAGCCGTTTGACCACGGCGCAGATTTGGTCTACCACTCGGCCACCAAGTTTTTAAGCGGGCATGGCACGGTGATAGGCGGCATCGTCGTGGACGCGGGTTCTTTCGACTGGGAAAAGTCGGGCAAATTTAGGGAGCTGACCGAGGCCTACGAAGGTTTTCACAACATGGTGTTCAGCGAAGAAAGCACCGTGGGCGCCTTCTTGCTGCGCGCCCGGCGTGAAGGCCTGCGCGACTTTGGCGCCTGCCTGTCGCCGCACAGCGCCTGGTTGATATTGCAGGGCATGGAAACCCTGTCGCTGCGCATGGACCGGCATGCTTTGAACACGGCCAGGGTAGTGGAATTTTTGGCTGCGCACCCGCTGGTAGCGCATGTGGGCCACCCGATGTTAGAGAGCCATCCATCGCACGCACTGGCCAAAAAGCTGCTGCCCAAAGGCGCAGGCAGCGTCTTCAGTTTTAACATCAAAGGCAACCGTGCGCAGGGCAAGGCGTTTGTCGAATCGCTCAAAGTGTTCAGCCATCTGGCCAATGTGGGCGACGCCAAAAGCCTGGTCATTCACCCTGCCAGCACCACGCACTTTCGCATGAGCGACGAGGCACTGGCAGCGGGCGGTATTACGCAAGGCACCATCCGCCTGTCCATTGGGCTGGAAGATGCGGCCGACTTGCTAGATGACCTGAAACGCGCCCTGAAAGCCGCAGAAAAAGCGGTCTAAAGACGTATTGATCGGACCCGATGAAGTATTCGTTTCCGTTCAGGCTGAGCTTGCCCTAGCCAGCGCCCAGGTGCATACTCTGTAACTTGACCCCGCAAAATTTCAGGAGAACCATCATGACCCTATGCCCCATTGCCATTGCCGTTGGTTGCAAAAAATGCCCCGCGTTCAGCGTGTGCCCGCTCAAATCCGTGATTGGCGACAACCCCAAAGCCGAAGACCCGAAAGCTGCTGATGCTGCCAAAGCCGCACCCACCGCCAAAAAGAAATAGAAATTGAAATAGAAATAAACACCTTTGCCCACGCAAGTGCCGTGCGCTGCAACCCCAGGTCTATGCACTTCACCGTCAACCAGCACCCCCTGTACTGCTACACCGGCGGCAAAGCCTTTGACGCCGCCAAACCCAGCATCGTCTTCATCCACGGCGTGCTAAACGACCACAGCGTGTGGATCTTGCAAAGCCGCTACCTGGCCCACCACGGCTACAACGTGCTGGCCATCGACCTGCCCGGCCACGGCAAAAGCGCAGGCGCGTGCCCAACGAGTGTTGAATCTGCCGCGCAAACCGTTTTAAATTTGCTGGACGCAGCAGGCATTCAAAAAGCTGCACTGGTCGGCCACAGCTGGGGTTCCCTCATCGCCCTACACGCCGCCAGCCTTGCACCCCAGCGCGTCACGCACCTGGCCTTGGTCTGCACGGCGTCCCCCATGAAAGTGTCACCCGCCCTGCTAGACAGTGCGCTCAACAACCCGCAAGCCGCCATCAACATGGTCAACACCTTCAGCCACAGCACCCTGGCCCCACCACCCGCATCGCTAGGCCCCGGCACCTGGCTGTACGGCGGCTCCCGCGCACTCATGCGCCGCGTGCTGGCCAGCAACCCGCGTGAGAACGTTTTTCACATCGGTTTCAACGCCTGCGACCAATATTCAGGTGCAAATACGGCCATAGCCAGCGTCAACAATGCGCAGGCAGCTATTCTTTTTATAGTAGGCGCACAGGATCAGATGACCCCACCCAAGGCCGCCCAAACCCTGATCAGCGCCGCACCCAGAGCCAAAGTCGTCACCCTGCCAGGCGGCCACAACATCATGAGCGAAGCGCCGGATGCAACGCTGTTTGCGTTGCGGGATTTTTTGGCGAGCCAGACAGATTGAGTCGGTTTTCCCGTGCAAGCGGGGGTAGGCCCCCGTGGACAACTCGAAACTGACGGAAGCTACGGGTCTGGGTGGGTAGGCTTGACCACACGGTACAAGTATGACGCTGCTATACTGACCATAATGATCAATACGGTCATAGGAGTATCACCATGATTCGCGAAGCTACCGCCGTTGCCATGCGTCAAAACTTGGGGGAGATGCTGAACTATGTGCAGTATGCGCACGACAGTGTGATAGTGACCAAAGACGGCAAGCCAGTGGCGGCCTTGGTAGACGCGGCGGTGTTTGCGCGCATTCGCGCCATGCGCGAGCGTTTTGACGCTCTGTCTGATCGTATTGCAAAGGCCTATGCAGACACGCCCGAAGCGCAGGGGCTGGCTGATATTGATAAAGCAGTAGCTGCGCTACGCAAGGCACCTGCGCTGCGCAAGGCAGCTGCGCGCCGCGCAAAGCGCGCTTAACCTGCACGTGCAGCCATGCGCGTAATGATTGACACCAATGTGGTGTTGTCTGGCGTGGCCTACCCCGCCAGTGTGCCGGGCCAGGTGATGCGTTTGTGGCAAAGCGGCAGCCTGCAGGCGGTGGTGAGTGAATATTTGCTGGACGAAATGACCCGCCTGCTACCCAAAATGACGGCCAAACTGGGGTGGGCCAAGCAAGAGCGGCACGACTATGTGGAGCTGCTGCGCTTTTTGTGTGATCTGGTGGAACCCGTCACCATTGACATGGTGCGCGACCAGAAAGACAACCCCATTTTGGGCACCCTGTTAGCGGCGCAGGCTGATTACCTGATTACCGGTGACAAAGATTTGTTGGCACTTGCGGACCAGTCTCCCATCGTTACGCCTGCACAATTTTTGCAAAGGCATGCAGCATGAATCCTTCAAGCCTGGACCTGCGCGCCCTGCCCGCCGAGTTTTACGCCAACCCCTACCCCGTGTACCGCTGGCTGCGGGAGAACGAGCCGGTCAGGCGCATGCCCGATGGCTCGTATTTTTTGACGCGGTATGCGGATGTGGTGGCGGTGTACCGCGACGCGCAAACTTTTAGTTCAGACAAGCGGGTGGAGTTTGCTCCTAAATATGCAGCTGCCCGCGCATTACTGGCGCACCATACCACCAGTTTGGTGTTTAGCGACCCGCCACTGCACACGCGGGTGCGCAAGCTGATGATGGGTGCGCTAAGCCGCCGGGCGATTGCCGAATTGGAGCCAGGCTTGGTCAAACTGGTGGACAGTTTGCTGGACGCGATTGCAGCAAAAGGCGGCGGCGATTTGATTGAAGACTTTGCATCGGCCATTCCGGTGGAGGTGATTGGCAATTTGCTGAATATTCCGCATGCAGACCGCGCGCCGCTGCGGGGCTGGTCGCTGGCGATTTTGGGAGCGCTGGAGCCCAAGCTAACGCCTGCGCAAGAGGCGCTGGGCAACCAGGCGGTGTTGGACTTCTATGCGTATTTGCGAGGCCTGGTGGCGCAGCGCCGCAAACACCCTGGCGACCCTGAACATGACGTGCTGACGCGACTAATTCAAGGTGAAAATGAAGGTGATGGCGCAGGCCAGGCCTTGACTGAAACCGAGCTGCTGCACAACTGCATTTTTATCTTGAACGCAGGCCATGAAACAACGACCAACTTGATTGGCAATGCCCTGGTGGCGTTGCAAGACTACCCAGACCAGTTGCACAAACTGCTATTAAATTCAGAGCTGCTCGCGCACAATCCACAAGGGCTAGAGGCTTATTTAAGCACTGCTATCGACGAATTTTTGCGCTTTGAATCGAGCAACCAGCTAAGTAACCGCCGCGCCTTGAAAGCGTGCAACATCGGCGGCTTTTTGCTACCCGAAGGTGCGCTAATTACCCTGTGCATAGGCGCTGCCAACCGCGACCCTTCCGTGTTTGACAAGCCAGACCTGCTAGATATTGAGCGGCCCAACAACAAGCACCTGGCTTTTGGTTTTGGCATTCACCAATGCGCGGGCCTGAGCCTGGCGCGGTTGGAAGGGCGTATTGCCATTGGGCGATTTGTGCAGCGCTTTGCGGGCTACCAGCTTGCGCAAGCCCCCACACGCGGTGGCCGCGCACGTTTCAGGGGCTTCTTGCGGGCACCGTTTACAACTGCTTGAATTCCGTCTGAAAGCGTCTGATAACTATACTTTTTATAGCAGCTCGCGCATATTCGACGCTGGCGTTAGGCCATTTTTCCTGATAAAAACCAAAGTGGAAGCAGGTTGCAGCAGCAATTTGTCTGCCAGCGGCATGAGCGGTGTAGCGTCGGGGTCGGCCAGCATCACATAGCGCGGGGCGTGCTGGGTGGCGGGGGTGCCGTCCTCTGCCAGCAGGCCAATCCAGTCGAGTTTGAGCAAGGTCTCTACAGGCTGCTCCAGTTGCAGGTCGTCCACGCGCAGCCTGGCAGACAACTCGGCCAGGCTCATACCTTTGCCCTGTAGGCTGCGCGCTGCGTGCAGTTGTTGCAGCACCTCAACTGCCAACTGAAAGCGCCAGCCCGGTGTGCCGCCACGCCGCGCCACGCCGTTGAGCAAGCTGGGTAAATAGGCGGCAATCACCGCGCCCAGCAGCACAATCACCCAGGCAATATAAATCCACAGCAAAAAGATGGGTACGGTGGCAAACGTGCCGTAAACGGCTGAATATGTGGGCACCGCGCCCAGGTAAATAGCCAACAGCTTTTTGGCCGCTTCAAACGCGGTGGCCACAAAAATGCCGCCCGACCATGCGTGCGCCCAGCGCACCTGCGTGTTGGGCACAAAGCGAAACAGCGCGGCCATGCCACCGGCCAGCAAAATAAACTGCGTCAAGCCCAGCAAAAAACCCAGCCCGCCAGGCATGCCACCCACCAAGCCTTTAGAAGCGGACACAGCGTAAGACGTCATCGTCAAACTAACTGCTAGCAGCACGGGGCCCAGGGTAATGCCCGCCCAATAGATGAGCACTCGCTGCGCCAGCGAGCGTGGCCGGCGTACGCGCCAAATGCCGTTGAGCGTGCGGTCAATCGTCAAAATCAAGGCCAGCGCCGTGACCAGGAGTGCTATCAAACCTACAGCACCCAAACGAGACGCCTTGCTGGCAAACTGGGTTAAATAGCCCAAAACACTGCGCGCAATATTGTCTGGCACCAGGCTTTCTATCAGCCATTTTTGCAGCACGTCTTGCATCTTGGCAAAAATGGGAAACGCGGTAAAAATTGACAGCGCCACGGTGAGCAGGGGCACCAGAGCGATCATGGTGGTAAACGTCAGGCTAGACGCCGTCAAGCCCAGGCGGTCTTCCCTGAAACGCTCGCGCAGCACCACAGCCGTATTGCGCCACGGAAAGGTCTTGAGCGTTGCAATGAATGGCGGGATAAGCGCGGGTATTGGGGCCAGCCACGAGATAAACTTTTGCATGCCGTTATCATGCCATTCAAATGACACAAATTTCTGACCTTACCGTTCCCGCGCACCCGTACGTTCCCCCCACCAGCCGCGGCGTGGCTACCACCCGTTGGCTGGCCGTGGGCAGCCTGCTGGGCCTGATAGTTTTATGCACCGCCTGGGAGCTGTTTTTGGCCCCACTGCGGCCTGGCGGCTCTTGGTTGGCACTCAAAGCGCTGCCGCTATGCATTCCACTAGCGGGGCTATTAAAAAACAAGATGTACACCTACCGCTGGGTCAGCCTGATGGTGTGGCTGTACTTTACCGAAGGTGCCGTGCGTGCCTATAGCGACAAACCACCCAGCAATTATTATGCGCTGCTGGAGGTGCTGCTGTGCCTGGTTTTGTTTATAGCCTGCGCCTTGCACGTGCGCCTGCGCTTCAAGTCTGTTTTAGTATCAAAATAGGCACAAAAACCGCTAATGCCAGCGTAGAACATGCGTAAGCAGCTACTAAAATAATAGCAAATGAAAACCCTGATTGATTCCCTGCGCGCTGCAGTAGGCGCGGCCCATGTGTTGACCGATGGCGATTTAAGCGCCTATGAACAAGACTGGCGCAAGCGCTCGCGTGGCAAGGCATTGGCTGTTGTGCGGCCTGCGTCGGTGGACGAGGTTGCTTCGGTGGTCAAAGCCTGTGTAGCCGCCAAAGCGCGCGGCCTGGCGGTCAGCATCGTGCCCCAGGGCGGCAACACCGGCTTGGTGGTGGGTGGTGTGCCAGACGCAACAGGCCAGCAAATTGTGCTGAGCCTGCAGCGCATGCAGGCCGTGCGCGCCATTGACGCTGCCAACCTGACCATTACCGTAGAGGCAGGCTGTATTTTGCAAAATCTGCAGGGCGCAGCTTCGAATGCAGGTTTTTTGTTTCCACTCAGTCTGGCCGCGCAGGGCAGTTGCACCATTGGCGGCAACCTGGCCACCAATGCAGGCGGCACCCAGGTGCTGCGCTACGGCAACGCGCGTGACCTGTGCCTGGGGCTGGAGGTAGTCACCGCGCAGGGCGAGGTGTGGCACGGCCTGAGTGGCCTGCGCAAAGACAACACCGGTTACGACCTGCGCAACCTGATGATTGGCAGCGAGGGCACGCTAGGCATCATCACCGCCGCCACGATGAAGCTGTACCCCCAGCCCGCAGCCAGCCTCACGGCGTGGGCCGCCCTGCCTTCGTTGCAGGCAGCGGTTGACTTGCTGGGCATGGCGCAAAAGCATTTGGCCAGCAGTTTGACAGGCTTTGAGGTGATGGGGCAGTTTGCACTGTCTTTGGTGGTGAAGCATTTTGCGCAGCAGCGCGTACCGTTGTGGCCAGGGGCTTCACACGCCGCGCCATTTTCGGTGGTGATGGAAGTGTCTGACGCAGAGAGTGAAGCCCACGCACGCGAGCGGTTTGAAGCGCTGATGGCGCAGGCTTTTGAAGCCGGTGTGGTGACCGACGCCGTGATTGCAGAAAACCTAGCCCAGGCCCACGCCCTGTGGCATGTGCGCGAGAGCATTCCGCTGGCGCAGGCGCAAGAAGGCCTGAACATCAAACACGACATCTCGATTCCCGTGTCGCGCATTCCGCAGTTTGTAGCCAGCACCGACGCATTGCTAGAGCAGCACATCCCCGGTATGCGCCTGGTCAACTTTGGCCACCTGGGCGACGGCAATTTGCATTACAACGTGCAATGCCCCGTGGGTGCAGACGGCCCACAGTTTTTGACGCAGCATGAACGCCAGGTGAACACACTGGTGTACGACAGCGTGCTGAACTTTGCTGGCAGCATCAGCGCAGAGCACGGCGTAGGCAGCTTAAAGCGTGACGAGTTGCCGCATTACAAATCTGCCGTGGCGCTGCAGATGATGCGCTTGGTAAAGCAGGCGCTGGACCCGCTCAAGGTGTTGAACCCCGGGCGGGTGGTTTGAAGGTATGATAGTGTTTATGCACTTTATTTATGTGCATAAAATACACACACTATCAGGAGTTGCACCATGCCCGGCACTTCAGCACTAGAGAATACCAAGCGCCCCATCAATTTGTCGCTCAATGCCAAAACGCTGGAAACAGCCAAGGCGTTGGGCATGAACTTGTCACAGACCGTAGACCAGTTGCTCAGCGAGGAAGTCAAACGCCGTTATTGGGCACAGTGGAAAGACGATAACCGCGAAGCGATTGAAGAGTACAACGAGCGCATTGCCAAAGAAGGCTTGCCGCTTGAAAAGTACCGCACCTTCTAAGGCCACATCCCCATGGCCCGTTACGACGTATATGCGCACCCCGACGTAGAGTTGCGCAAAACCACCCCGTATTTGCTAGATGTGCAAAACAGCTTTATCGACAGCGTAGCCACGCGTGTGGTCATCCCCATGCGAGAACGCAAACTGATCAATACGCCGCTGCGCGACTTGAACCCGATATTTGAGATTGACGGCAAGTCTGTGGTGCTGGACACCACGGCCCTTGCGGCCTACCCTGCAGCGCGATTAAAAAAACCCGTGGCGCGCCTCGCATCACAAGCAGGCGTTATTACATCTGCCATGGATAATCTGTTTGGCGGTTATTAATTTTTTGCTCACACCATGCCATCCAACCAATACGAAACCTTCATGCGCCACGTTCTTGATAACGGCGTGGCCAAAACCGACCGCACGGGCACCGGCACGCGCAGTGTGTTTGGCTACCAGATGCGCTTTGATTTGGGTCGCGGTTTTCCGCTGGTGACCACCAAAAAAGTGCACCTCAAGTCGATCATTCAAGAGCTGTTGTGGTTCCTCACTGGCTCGTCCAACAACAACTGGTTGAAAGAACGCGGCGTGAGCATTTGGGACGAGTGGGCCAAACCCGACGGCGACCTGGGCCCCGTCTACGGCGTGCAGTGGCGCAGTTGGCCTACGCCCGAGGGTACACATATCGACCAGATCAGCGAAGTGATCAAAACTCTCAAAACCAACCCCGATTCGCGCCGTATTATTGTTAGCGCGTGGAACGTGGCGGACTTGTCCAAAATGGCTTTGATGCCCTGCCACGCCTTCTTTCAGTTTTACGTTGCACCTGCGCAAACACCAGGTGGCAAAGGCCAGCTGAGTTGCCAGCTCTACCAGCGCAGTGCCGACATTTTTTTGGGTGTGCCCTTCAACATTGCCAGCTACGCCCTGCTCACCCACATGGTGGCCCAGCAGTGCGACCTGGACGTAGGCGACTTTGTGTGGACGGGCGGCGACTGCCATATTTACAGCAACCACCATGAACAAGTTGACCTGCAACTGAGCCGCGCGCCCTACCCCTACCCCAAGCTGCATATCAAACGCAAACCCGATTCGATCTTTAGCTACGAGTACGAAGACTTTGACATGCTGGACTACCAGTGCCATGCGGCGATCAAGGCGCCTGTGGCGGTTTAGCCAACCATTTGTTTCACAGCAGTTACCAAGATGCAAATTAATTTGATCTGGGCGCAAGCCAACCATACCAGCAGCGAGCGCCAAGTCATCGGCAAAGACGGTGTAATGCCCTGGCACTTGCCGCAAGACCTGGCGCACTTGAAGAAAAGCACGCTGGGTTGCCCGGTCATCATGGGGCGCAAGACTTGGGAATCTATACCGCCCAAGTTTCGCCCGCTGCCTGGCAGAGACAACATTGTGCTGACGAGGCAAGCAGATTGGACAGAAAATGGTGCATTGCCAGCGTCTACATTGCGCGAGGCGCTATTGATTTGTGAGCGAATTTACCCCACACCTGCTGTCGTGTGGGTGATTGGCGGCGCGCAAATTTACGCGCAGGCGTTGCCTCTGGCGCACAAGGCTGTCGTCACGCAGATTGATGCCAGTTTTGAAGGCGACAGCTTTGCACCCGAGCTGGATGCTGCCTGGACAGAAACGGCGCGCGAGACGCATGAGTCTGCTACCGGCTTGCGCTACCACTTTATTAGCTATCTGCGCAAGCCTTAAACTTGCGGATGCAGGCAGTTTTTTCGACCACTATTTTCCAACATTCATACAGAAAGCAACCACATGTCAGCAGATGGATTTCACGTACACGGCCCCCACGACCACGTCCTGGAGCACGCCGCGCAAGGCGACCACCATGGCGATCATGCCGATGCACACGGCGGCATTGGCGGGGGCAGCGCCACCAGCCAAATTGCGCTGTTTACCGCCATCATTGCCACCGTGGGTGCCATGTTTGGCTTTATGGGCGGGGCCACGCAGGCCAATGCGGGTTTGTTTAAAAACAATGCCGCCATCAAAAAGACGGAGGCTTCGAACCAGTGGAACTACTTTCAGTCCAAAAGCACCAAACAGTCGCTGGCAGAAGTGTCTCGCGACCTGACCACCGTGGAAGGTGACAAAGCCAAATACCAGGCCAAGATTGAGCGTTACGAAAAAGAAAAAGGCGAAATCAAGGCCGTGGCCGACAAACTGGAAGCTGATGCCACCACCTGGGACAAACAGTCTGACGAACAAATGCACCAGCACCACCGCTGGGCTCAGGCCACCACCATTTTGCAAATTGCCATTGCACTGGCCGCCATTGCGTTGCTGACCAAACGCAGGTGGCTGGAATGGGGCATGTTTGGCGCTGGCGCTGTAGGCATGGTGATTGGTGTATTGGCACTGCTACATATTTAATAGCTGCTTGCGCATATTCTACGCTGATATTCAAGGTATTTACCCATGAAAATCGCCACCTGGAACGTCAACTCACTCACCATCCGCTTGCCCCAGGTGATCGACTGGCTGGCGGCCAACCCGGTGGACGCGCTGTGCCTGCAAGAACTGAAAATGTCGGACGACAAGTTCCCGGTAACCGACCTGCACGCGGCCGGTTACCGCAGCACCTACTTTGGGCAAAAGACGTACAACGGCGTAGCGATTTTGACGCGCAATGAGTCGGTGCAATCTGTAGATGCGGTAGTCAAAAATATTCCAGGCTTTGTAGACGAGCAGTCGCGCATCATCGCGGCGACTCTCACCACAGCGGGCGGGGCTGTGCGCCTGGTCAACGGCTATTTTGTCAACGGCCAGGCGCCGGGCACCGACAAGTTTGAATACAAAATGACATGGCTGCGCGCCCTGCGCGACTGGCTGCGCGAAGAGCTGGCGGTTAACCCACGCCTGGTCTTGGTAGGCGACTTCAACATTACCCAAGACGACCGCGACACCCATGACCCCGAGGGTTTGAAAGACACCATTCACCACACCACCGAGGAGCGCGACCAGTTGCGCAAAATCTGCGAGCTGGGTTTGCATGATGCTTTTCGCCTGTTTGACCAACCCGACAAGAGCTTTAGCTGGTGGGACTACCGTGATTTTGGCTTTAGGCGCAAGCGCGGTCTGCGCATTGACTACACCCTGGTGAGCGATGCCCTCAAGCCGATGGTGCAAAGCTGCACCATCGACGTTGCGCCGCGCAAAAACGAGCGGCCCAGCGACCATACGCCTGTGGTTGTGAGCCTAGCTTAACGACATGTACAACACCGGTGCCACCGTGCGCCGCGCCGCCACGGCGGTATGCCTGTCCACCCTGTTACTGGCTTGTACCACCCAAACCATGCAACCCACACAGCAACCCCTATCGCTGTCCGTAGTCAAACAGTTTGCACCTACCGGCAAACTGCGTGCAGCCATCAACTTTGGCAACCCGATTCTGGCCAATCAGAACGCAGCGACAGGCAAAGCCAGCGGCGTGTCGGTAGACCTGGCCACAGAGCTCTCGCGCAGGCTGGGCCTGCCACTGGAGCTGGTGATCTTTAACGCTGCGGGCAAGGTGGTCGATGCCATCAAGGCGGGGCAAGTAGATGTCGCCTTTGTGGCGATTGACCCCGTGCGCGGCGCAGACATCGACTATTCCAAACCCTATGTAGTCATCGAAGGTGCCTACATGGTGCGCAACGATTCCCCCATCAAAGACAACGCTGAGGTAGACAAACCCGGCACAAGCGTGGTGGTGGGCCTGGGCAGTGCGTATGACCTGTACCTCACGCGCGAAATCAAGCAGGCCAGCCTGGTGCGGGCGCCTACATCGGGCGCGGTTACTGACGTGTTCATGGCGCAAAAGCTAGACGTTGCTGCTGGCGTGAAGCAGCAGTTGCAAATGGACGCCCAGCGCGTACCCGGCCTGCGTTTGCTGGACGGCCGCTTCATGGTCATCAACCAGGCCATGGGCATGCCAAAGGGGCGCGACGACGCCGTGGCTTACCTGCGCAGCTTTGTAGAAGATATGAAAACCAGCGGTTTTGTGGCCCAGGCCCTTGCGCGGCACAAGATTGAGGGCGCTGCCGTCGCACCCTAATCTGCCAGCTACGGCAAGTCCTAATCCAGCCCCAACTCCTGAATCTTGCGGGTAATGGTGTTGCGGCCAATACCGAGTTTTTGCGCGGCTTCGATACGGCGACCACGGGTGTTGGCCAGTGCGGCGTGTATCAGACGCGATTCGAAGCGGCGGGTCAGGGCATCCCACACATCGCCTTTGTCATGTGCCAGCAAGGCCAGCGCCTCGGCTTCCAGCTCTGCCTCCCAACCGCGACTGGCTAGGGTCACATCAGCCAATGCGCCAGCACCGTTCAGCGCAGCATAACCCGACGCACTGCTGGCTGGTGCCGTCACGGCGGGGGGTAAATCATCGTTTTTAACAGCAATATTGCTTGTTGCCAGCGTGGAATATGCGCGAGCAGCTATAGTATCGATAGCATCTGAAGATGCAGCAACACCCGCCATGACGCCTGCAGGCTGCGTATGGGTGGGTTCACGCACACTCTCGCTACCCAACACTTCAGGTGGCAAGTCTTTCACGTCTACCACCTGGGCAGGTGCCATCACGGTCAGCCAGTGGCATATGTTCTCCAGCTGGCGCACGTTGCCCGGAAAGTCAAAACCCGCCAAACGCTGCACCGCAGCCGCCGATATGCGTTTGGGCTCAACACCCAGTTGCTTGGCAGACAATTGTAGAAAATGCTTAGTCAGCATGGGTATATCTTCCCGCCTGTCCGTCAGGCGCGGCAAGCGCAGGCGGATGACGTTGAGGCGATGGAACAAGTCTTCGCGAAAGCTGCCAGCTTTGACGCGCTCTTCCAGGTTCTGGTGGGTGGCGGCAATCACGCGCACCTGCGACTTGATGGCCGTATGGCCGCCCACACGGTAAAAGCTGCCATCTGACAAGACGCGCAGCAAACGGGTTTGCAAATCAAACGGCATGTCGCCGATTTCATCTAAAAACAGGGTGCCGTTTTCAGCTTGTTCAAATCGGCCACGCCGTGTGGTTTGCGCGCCTGTAAATGCGCCGCGCTCATGGCCAAACAATTCACTTTCCAATAAATCTTTGGGTATTGCTGCAGTATTAATAGCAACAAATGGCCCATTGGCGCGGGAACTATGCTTGTGCAAGGCACGCGCCACCAGTTCTTTGCCGCTGCCTGATTCGCCAGTAATCATCACCGTCACATTGCTGGCGCTGAGTTTGCCGATAGCGCGAAACACGTCTTGCATGGCCGGAGCCTGGCCCAGCATTTCGGGCGATGCGGTCATCACTTCAGCGGCCACATCTTCGCGCTGGCTTTCATCAACCGCACGGCGAACAAGATCTACCGCCTTGGTCACGTCAAAGGGTTTGGGCAGATATTCAAACGCACCACGTTGAAAGGCATTCACCGCGCTGTCCAAATCGCTAAAGGCCGTCATGATGATGATGGGCAGGCCGGGGTGCTTTTCTTTCACCTTGGTCAACAGGTCCAGCCCCGAGCCACCGGGCATGCGAATGTCGCTGATCAAAACCTGCGGGGGCAATTGTTCGGGGTTGGACTCATCCGCATCGTCCAGCGCAGCCAGTAGTTCGCGTGGGTTGGTAAAGCTGCGCGTGGGCATGTCTTCTCGCGCCAGCGCCTTTTCCAGCACAAAGCGGATGGACTGGTCATCGTCTACGATCCAAATGGGTTTCATCCAACGCATCCTTATAGTGTCTTCCCCGAATTCAAAAAAAACCTTATGGCAACGGTATCAAAATCTTGAAGCACGTTCGCCCAGGCTGGCTTTCGCACTCGATCTGCCCGTCGTGCTGCTGCACAAAGGTTTGCGCCAATGTCAGCCCCAAGCCCGAACCGCCATCTCTACCCGACACCAGCGGGTAAAAAATGCGGTCTTTGATCTCATCCGCAATGCCCGGCCCGTTGTCTATTACATGCAATTCCAGTGCCAATCTATAGCGCTTTTTACTAAATGTCGCTTGCCGCGCAATCCGCGTCTTGAAAGTAATTTGCGCATCGCCTTGCGCTATACGCTCGGTCAGCACCTGGGCAGCATTGTGCGCAATATTCAGCACCGCCTGGATCAACTGCTCCTTGTCACCGCGAAAATCAGGGATCGACGTGTCATAGTCGCGCACCACACGCAGGCCAGAGCGGCCAGCGCCTTGTTCATGTTTAGGCCCTTGCTGAAATTCTGCCACGATGAGGGAGCGCACGCGTTCGCACACCTCATGGATGTTCACTTCGCTCACCACATGCGGCTTGCGGTGCGGCTCCAGCAAGCGGTCTACCAGGGTTTGCAGGCGGTCTGCCTCGTGGATGATGACCTGGGTGTATTCGGTCAGCTCTTTGCTATCGAGCTCCATCTGCAGCAATTGCGCTGCGCCGCGAATACCGCCCAGCGGGTTTTTAATTTCATGCGCCAGGTTGCGAATCAGCTCTTTGTTGGCCAGCGCCTGATCCACAATGCGCTCTTCACGATCTAGCTTGGTTTGCTGCTCCAGTGGCAACATCTCAACCACCACTTGCTGAGCTTGGTCGGTTTGCGCAACGATGACGTGAACGGGCATGGGTTCATGGCCAGGTTTTTTCAGCAGCGCGTCATAACGCAGGGTAGAAAATTCGTTCTTGGCTACGCCACCCAGGGCAGCTACCAGAGCTTGCGGGTCTACAAAACAATCGGTCAATGCCGTACCTTGAATAGCTTTGCGCGACGTGCCCAGCGCATCTTCCAGTGCTGCGTTGGCAAAGGAAACCCGGGCTTGCAGATCCACCACGGCTACCAGGGTAGCCAGCATGTCCAACATGTGCAGCGCAGACTGCACCGGCGGCTGATGTACCGGCAGTTGTTGAAGGGTTTTAATTTTCTTGTCCAAGCCAATATCGTAGCAAGGCCCACGCCAACTTGACCGAGCGGCCAAGAATTACGACAGCTTTGGCTTCAGCTTTTTGAATTTTGCTACAAAATTCGTAGCTGCTTGCGCATACTTTACTTGGGCAAACGGGTTATTTCACGCTTGATGCCAGCAATATCGGCATCGTTGCGGGCAATAGTGGCTTTGAGTTCAGCCACGCGGTCAATGTACTTCTGGTTGTTGCGTGCCTCGCTGCCCTGCTTATCTGGCTCGCCGTTGTTGTATTCTTTCAGCAGCTCGTTTTGTTTAGATTCTGCTTTTTTCAGCTCGGTTTCCAAAATGGCACGTGAGTCGCTGTCGCGGGCGCGCTGTTCGGGCGCGTCAATTCGGCTACCAGCTTGTGGAGCGGTAGCCACCTTGACGGGCGCAGTCGAAGGCACATTGGAACTACTCTGCACCTTGGTGCCTTCAACCACGGTGACATTGCCACCCACCAGAGGCGTGCAACCCAAGCGGGCAGCCTCTACCTTGTCGTTCGTATACGGTGTAATGCCATTGGACGTAGGGCACTTGAAGATGGCTTGTGCATGCGCCTGGGTGGACAGCATCCACACGGCGGCTATTAGTAAGGGCGCTACTAAAAATGTAGCTGCCTTGGCCAGGGCAAGTTTGCGCTGCGCGCGCTGGGCTTGCAAAGACAGTGGGCGACGATGGGTCAGTTCAATGGTTTTCAGATTCAGCATGGCAACCTCCAAGACAAAAATATCTAGGAACGATTTGCTAGTATGACGTAAATTCTCAGAAACATCAAATAACCCATTGATACAAAAAGAAAAAGGACGATTATTACCGTCCTTTTTGAGCCACAGGCTGTATGCGAATACAGCCGTGGAAGAGTACTACCTGGCTTACAGCGAGTAGTACATGTCGAATTCGATCGGGTGCGTTGCTTGGCGCAGGCGGGTGACTTCACCCATCTTCAGCTCAATGTACGCGTCCAGCATGCTGTCAGAAAACACGCCGCCTTTGGTCAGGAAGCCGCGGTCTGCGTTCAGGCAGTCCAGCGCCTGGTCCAGGCTGTGGCAAACGGTAGGTATTTTTGCGTCTTCTTCGGGCGGCAGATGGTACAAGTCTTTGGTAGCGGCTTCGCCGGGGTGAATTTTGTTTTCCACACCGTCCAAGCCAGCCATCATCAACGCGGTAAAACCCAGGTACGGGTTCATCAGTGGGTCTGGAAAGCGCGCCTCGATGCGGCGGCTTTTCGGGTTGGCCACATACGGAATGCGGATGGAAGCAGAACGGTTTTTGGCAGAGTAGGCCAATTTGACCGGAGCCTCATAGCCTGGAACCAAGCGCTTGTAGCTGTTGGTGCCGGGGTTGGTGATGGCGTTCAATGCTCGGGCATGCTTGATGATGCCGCCCACGTAATACAGCGCAAAATCGCTCAAGCCTGCATAGCCGTCACCAGCAAACAGGTTTTTGCCGTCTTTCCAGATGGACTGGTGCACGTGCATGCCGCTGCCGTTGTCGCCAACGATAGGTTTTGGCATGAAGGTGGCTGTTTTGCCATAAGCGTGGGCCACGTTTTGCACCACATACTTGAGCATTTGCGTCCAGTCGGCGCGCTGCACCAGGGTGCTGAACTTGGTGCCAATTTCGTTTTGGCCAGCGCCCGCCACTTCGTGGTGGAACACTTCAACCGGGATGCCCAAGGATTCGAGAATCAGGGACATTTCAGCCCGCATGTCTTGCGTGCTGTCAACAGGTGGCACGGGGAAGTAGCCGCCCTTGACGGTGGGACGGTGGCCCTTGTTGCCGCCTTCCATTTTCTTGCCGCTGTTCCACGGTGCTTCGCCTTCGTCGATCTTGAAGAAGGTGCCCGACATATCGGTAGCCCAGCGCACGTCGTCAAAGATGAAAAATTCTGGCTCGGGGCCAAAGAAGGCAGTGTCGCCCAGACCAGAAGCCTTGAGGTAAGCCTCGCCGCGCTTGGCAATCGAGCGTGGGTCGCGGTCGTAGGCTTTGCCGTCAGCAGGCTCTACGACGTCACAGCTCATGAACATCGTAGTTTCTTCAAAGAAAGGGTCGATGTTGGCGGTGTTGGCGTCGGGCATGAGTTGCATGTCAGAGGCTTCAATGCCCTTCCAGCCAGCAATGGATGAACCGTCGAACGCGTGGCCTGCGGTGAACTTGTCTTCGTCAAAGTGGGACACAGGCACGGTGACGTGCTGTTCTTTGCCACGGGTGTCGGTGAAGCGGAAGTCAACAAACTTGACTTCGTTGTCCTTCACCATTTTCATTACGTCTGCGACGGTCTTGGCCATCAGATGCTCCTGGTTGGATGGTTGTTAAACTGGTTTTTTGAGGTTAGCTCGCACTTGTGATGCACTTTTTGTGCCAAAGTGGGGATTACCCAAACACTCGATTGTGCGCGATTTTTGGGATGGGATGGGAAGGTGGTGGCTTAATTTCTTTGGATATTGACAGCCAAGTTTGGTTTGCTTCGCCTAGTCCGGCATGGTTGCGGTTTTACAAAGCCCATGCAGCGGGCTTCGTAAAACCAAACAATTGTGTTCTGACCCTATTTAATTGCTATTTAATTAACTTCAATGCACCAAAATAAGGCAATACTAACGCACCAACTCGGGACCCGTTTTTGCACCAAATTTGTGCAGTCCTGCAAGCATCTCTGGATAGGCCAAGTCCACGTCGCCAGGAGCGCCTTTCACACCCAGTTCGATGTGCCGCCCATATTGCGGATGGTCCACACTGGGCAGGCTGAACACTTTCACTCCCTTGTGGCGCTCTTCCAGGTCCACCATCAGGGGCGTTAAGGCCGCCTCCATCGCACCAAAAACGATGATCGACTTTTCTACGTAGGCAGCTTTGCGGTGCAGGTGCGGGTACAGGGTGTCCAGCACCCATTCCACCATCGGCCAAGCCATCACGGGAAAACCGGGGACAAAGTGCACCGTGCCCTTGTGCCGTGCTTCTGCCCCTGCCACTGCCCCAGCCGCAGGGTGCGCAGTTAAACCCAAACAGCTAAAGCCGGCAATTTTGTTGTAGGGGTTGGGAATGAGCTGTGCGCTGGCCGGAAAAACGCCCATGTTCAGGCGGTGGATATTGTCGGGATGGTTGGGCTCGTACACCGTGCCCTGCTCTTTGGCCAGGTCTTGCATGCGCTGGCGAATCAGCGCCTCTGCGCCGGGGTGCAAGCACAGCTCGGCACCCAGCGCCTTGGCTGCGCACTGGCGGGTATGGTCATCGGGCGTGGCACCTATGCCGCCGGTGCTAAAAACAATGTCGCCGCCGTCAAAAGCGCGCTTGAGGGTCGCGGTAATACGCGCCGGGTCGTCGCCAACGTATTCGGCCCAAGCCAGGGGAATGCCGCGTGCGCTGAGCAGCTCAATGACTTTGCTTAAATGCTTGTCTTGGCGCTTGCCCGAGAGGATTTCGTCACCGACGATGATGAGGCCAAAGTGAAGTGCTGTTGTCATGTTTGTCTGAGCATCCGTCTATCTGTCAGGGTTTGGCGTCTGGAACGGCGTTGGGCGGCATCGGCGGGCTGCTGGATGCTGCTGAAGAGCCATTTTGGCTATTTGCCAGCGTCGGATATGCGTGAGCAGCTATTACTTCTGTAGCATCCTGTATGGGTTCGGCAGACCCAAAGCGTGGCGCAGCGGGAGCCACTTGCGCCGCAGACTTGTCTGCCCGCATCTTGCCCAGCGCCGCCAGACAATAGTGCGCAAACCACAGCGACGAGAAGGCAAACACCAGGGTGTAGACCCAAATCGCCACGGTCACCAAAATCGGCGCAAACACCAAAAACATCACGCCTGACGCCCACAGCAGCGTAGGCGCAGCGCCCAAGTAGCCCGCCATCACGCCCATGGCCAGCAGAGTGCTGCGGTGCTCTTTGAGTAAAGCGCGCCGTTCGTCGGCACTGGCATGGTCTGCCAGCGCGTCATAGGCCATGACGCGGTACGTGAGCCAGCCCCAAATCAGCGGCGGCAAAATCAATACCAGCGGGGGAATGAGCCATAAGGGGATAGACGCTATCAAGGCAATCAAAGCCACCATCGTCGAACCCAGCGACCAGAACAGACTCATGAAAAGCGAGCCACCCTTCTTGCGCTCCAGCTTGCTAAAGCGCCGCTCGGCCACCATCGACACCATGGCCGGTGTCATCATCAGCGCCACCACCATCAGCGAGCCGATCACCAAAAACGGGGTAGCCAGCGCCACAATAATCAGCGGCGCAAGCGCCGCCTTGAGCTTGCCAAAACCCATACTGTCCAGCCCGCCGGTAATGCGCGTCATCCAGTCGCTGGCGTTCAGCCAGGTGTTGACAATATCGAGCGCAAAATCCCAAAAAAAGTACCCCGCCCCCAAAGCCAGCGCCACCATGATGGCCAGCGGCAAGAACGACAAGGCAATCACCCGGGGGTGAATGCAGTAGGCGGCAGCCCGCCAGAAGGAGTCCATGAGTAAACGCATGGCTCCAAGGATACCTCATGAAGAAAACCCTGCCAGCACTGGCTGACAGGGTTTTGCTGCGCTCAAAAAAACTGCAAAAACGTAGGTGCAAGCTGCACCAAGCGCCTTACTTGATCCCCATACAGTTGGCGTAAAACGTTACCGTGCCGGGCCAGTCGCTGAAAATGCCCAAAATACCCACCTGCTTAGCCAGCGCGTCCAGCACACGCATCATGTCGCCTTCTCGCGTGATGGCGGAGTCGAAGCTTTGGTAGTAGAAACCGTTGTTGCCGTCAGCCAAAATACCAGAGCGCTCCAGCGTCCAGGTGATGATGTCTAGCCCGGCGGCTTTTGCGTTTTTGGCGTAGTCTGAGGCCAGCAGGTTGCCCGCACTGTCAGCGGTCAACAGCCCAAAGATGGGGGCGCCACAATATTAATGCCCTGGCTTTTGTAGCTGGCCAACTGCGCAAAGCCTGGCAGTTCAGCCACGGTGTTGGCATCGTCAAGGTACACGGCTTGTTTGCCAAAGTTCGGCTCGTTGCGCACCCAGTACAAAATGTCATTGATGTCAAACGACTGCGCCCAGACCCGTTTGGGAGACACTCCCGCTTGTTTGTATTCGTCGATCATTTTTTGCGCATAGGCTTGCTGGCTAAAGCCGTCAAACGGCATGGTCACGGCGGGGCTTTTCAGCTCTGGCGTCATCTTCACACCCAGGCTCTTGAAGAGTGCAATGCTGTCCTTATGCGACATCAGCGTGCCGCTGCTGGGGCCAGAGTACAGATCGGTACGCCAATTTGCTGTGCCGTTTTGGAACTGCGCGACGGTTTGGGCCGCAGGGTTAAAACCGTCCATCTTGCCACGCAGAGTTTTGAACTCGGCCAGCGTGATATCACTGGTGCGGCATTCGGCTGTGGCGGGCGTCAGCACCTTGCCGGTGGCGTCCAGAACGGCTGGCGTAAATGGCTTGGTGCAGCGGCCTGCCAGCGGCGTTACCAAAATATTGGTTGAGGTGTGCAAGTCATTTTGGGCATGCCTGCACACCAGCTCTTTGTCCTTGGTAAACGTCACATCGCATTCGACAATGCCAGCGCCCATACGCGCCGCCGCTTCGTAGGACTCTTTGGTGTGCTCTGGAAACTGCATGGCGGCACCCCGGTGGCCGATGGAAAAATCGCTCGGCTGAAACGTAGAGCGGTTGGCAGCGCAGGCCTGTAGCTGCGTCTTCAATGGGCTGGGCTTCATATCGTTGACCAAAAAGAACGGACGCGGGCCCATTTGCACACTGGGTCCTCGCCCCTCACCCCTGCCCTCACCCCGCCCACGCGAATAGTCATCAGAGTCCGCAAAGGCCATGCCGGACAAAACAGTACCGAGGCCAGCCAGGACTATCGTAAAAATCGTACGTCGCATACAAACTCCTAAATGCAGTGTTGAAGAATAAGCGTGCTGGCAAAGCGGCTAACACGCCGTAGCTACTTTAGGACTGACTTATGACAGCACGGTGACCTGGGGATGTGCTTACGGCCTACGCGCTTGATTACTCGTTGCAGGTACTTGCTTTCGGAATACTCCTTAAGGGCAAGAAGAATGCGAAAATACAACTTTTGACCTTACAGAGACTTTTTCTATGGACGCAGAACAAATCAACCTCATCGGCACGCAACTAGCCAGCCTGAAGGAACGCACGCTAGATCTTCGGGGGTATCTTTGACTACGATGGCAAGCAGCGTAAGTTAGAAGACGTGAACGCCGCGCTGGAAGACCCAGCGGTGTGGAACGACCCCAAGCGGGCGCAAGAATTGGGCAAAGAGAAAAAGGCGCTGGAAGGCGTGGTGCTGGTGGTCAGCAAGCTGGACAGCGACATTAGCGACAACACCGAGCTGTATGAGATGAGCAAGGAAGACGGCGACCTGGCCGGGCTGGAAACGATTGAGGCTGAAGTCGCCAAAATTGAAAACATCGTGGCCGGGCTGGAGTTTCGCCGCATGTTTAACCAGCCTGCAGACCCGAGCTTTTGCTTTGTGGACATCAATGCAGGCGCGGGCGGCACCGAGGCCTGCGACTGGGCCAGCATGCTGCTGCGCCAGTACATTCGCTATGGTGAGCGCAAGGGTTTTAAGGTGATGGTGGAAGACGAGACGGCGGGCGATACGGCGGGCATTAAAAGCGCCACCATCAAGGTAGAAGGCGAATACGCCTTTGGCCTGTTGCGCACCGAAACAGGCGTACACCGCCTGGTGCGCAAGAGCCCGTTTGACTCATCGGGCGGGCGGCATACGTCGTTTGCTTCCGTCTTTGTCTACCCCGAGGTGGACGATTCGATCGAGATCAACATCAACCCCGCCGATGTGCGCACCGACACCTACCGCGCCAGCGGTGCGGGTGGCCAGCACATCAACAAAACCGATTCTGCCGTGCGTTTGACGCACTTGCCCACGGGCATTGTGGTGCAATGCCAGGACGGGCGCAGCCAGCACGGCAACCGCGACATCGCCTGGAAGCGCCTGCGCAGCAAGCTGTATGACTTTGAAATGCGCAAGCAGCAAGAAGCGCAGCAAAAGCTGGAAGACACCAAGACCGACGTAGGCTGGGGCCACCAGATCCGCTCATATGTGCTGGACCAAAGCCGCATCAAAGACTTGCGCACCAGTGTCGAAACATCGGCCACGCAAAAGGTGCTGGACGGGGATTTGGACCAGTTTATTGAGGCGTCGCTCAAGCAAGGGGTGTAAGGCATGAACGGCAACACCACTTGTACACAAGCCCTGATCTTCGACATGGACGGCACGATGATTGATTCGATGCCCTACCACGCGCAGTCCTGGTTGGTGTTTGCGCAGCAGCATGGCATTCAGATGGACCTGAAAGAGCTGATGGTGAAAACCACGGGGCGCACGGGGGTGGAATGCATGGGTTTGCTGTTTGGCAGGCCTATGTCGGTTGCAGAAGCCACGCCACTGGTGCATGAAAAAGAAGTGATTTACCGCGAGCTGTTTGCGCCGAAATTTAGCGAGGTAAAGGGCTTTAAGGCCTTTGCTGCCCAGGCGCGGGCACTGGGTTTCAAGATAGGCGTGGGCACGGCGGGTGACAAGCATAATATTGCCTTTGCCATGCAACATTTGCAAATGGAACATGCGCCTGAAGTGGTGGTGGGTGGCGACCAGGGTTTGCCTGGCAAGCCTGAGCCTGCTATCTTTTTGGAAGCTGCTCGCGCACTAAATACGCTGGCTACACACTCAATTGTCTTTGAAGACGCGCCTTTTGGCATAGAAGCTGCACGGCGTGCGGGTATGCGGGCGGTAGCGCTGTGCACCAGCCACAGCGCAGACGAACTGGCTGGGCCACATGTGTTAACTGCAGTGCGGGACTACACTGAACTGCCTGCTGATTTTTTACACCAGTTATTGACCGAACAACAGAGGGGAACACCATGTTTCGTGAAGGCCCAGCAACGCTGATCAAGCGCGGCGACTACACCGCACCCGCCTACTGGGTAGACACCGTCGATTTGACTTTTGATTTGGACCCTGCCAAAACCCGCGTGCTGAACAAGATGCGCGTGCGCCGCAATACGCAAGTAGCCCCCCAGCCCCTGCGCCTGGACGGCGAAGAGCTGAACCTGGCCCGCGTGCAGGTCAACGGCAACGGCTGTTCGTTCAAGATGGACGGCGACACCCTGGTGCTGGAAAACCTGCCCGGCGGTGACGAGGCCTTTGACATCGAAATTTTTACCACCTGCGCGCCTGCCAAAAACACCAAGTTGATGGGCCTGTATGTCAGCCAGAACACCTTTTTTACCCAATGCGAGGCCGAGGGCTTTCGCCGCATTACCTACTTTTTAGACCGCCCCGATGTGATGGCCAGCTACAGTGTGCTGCTGCGTGCTGACAAAGCCAGCTACCCCGTGCTGCTGTCTAACGGCAACCTGGTGGAAGAAGGCACGCTGGAAGATGGTCGTCAATTTGCCAAATGGGTAGACCCGCACAAAAAACCCTGCTATTTGTTTGCACTAGTTGCAGGCAATTTGGTAGCACGCGAGCAGCGTATTACCTCGCGTGCAGGTAAAGAACACCTGCTGCAAGTGTATGTGCGCCGTGGTGACCTGGACAAAACCGAACACGCGATGAACGCGCTGATGCACAGCGTAGCCTGGGACGAATCGCGCTTTGGGCTGTCACTTGACCTGGACCGTTTCATGATTGTGGCCACTAGCGACTTCAACATGGGCGCGATGGAAAACAAGGGTTTGAATGTCTTCAACACCAAGTACGTGC
This sequence comes from Polaromonas sp., assembly GCA_043774625.1. GTDB lineage: Bacteria > Pseudomonadota > Gammaproteobacteria > Burkholderiales > Burkholderiaceae_C > JAAFIP01. The sequence continues at coordinate 31,921 of JAYVTG010000054.1, forward strand.
TGGCCAACCAGGCCACTGCCACCGATGTGGACTACAACAACATCGAATCCGTTGTGGGCCACGAATATTTCCACAACTGGACAGGTAACCGCATCACCTGCCGCGACTGGTTTCAGTTGTCGCTCAAAGAAGGTTTGACCGTATTTCGTGACCAGGAATTCAGCATGGACATGGCTGGCGCAGCCTCGGCGCGCGCCGTCAAACGCATTGAAGACGTGCGCGTGCTACGCACCGCCCAGTTCCCCGAAGACGCAGGCCCCATGGCCCACCCGGTGCGACCCGACGCGTACCAGGAGATCAACAATTTTTACACCGTCACCATTTACGAAAAAGGTGCTGAGGTCGTGCGCATGATGCAAACCCTGGTCGGTCGCGAAGGCTTTGCCAAGGGCATGACCGAATACTTCAAGCGCCACGACGGCCAGGCCGTGACCTGTGACGACTTTGCGCAAGCTATTGCGGATGCCAACCCCACGTCTGCATTGAGCACACTGCTGCCCCAGTTCAAGCGCTGGTACAGCCAGGCAGGCACACCGCGCATCAAGGCGCATGGCGTGTTTGACGCAGCCGCGCGCACTTACGCATTGCACCTGGCGCAAAGCTGCCCGCCTACACCGGGGCAGCCGAGCAAAGAGCCGTTTGTCATTCCACTGAACCTGGGTTTGGTTGACCCGCAAGGCCACGACATGCCTTTGCAACTAGCCGCCGAGACGCAAGCCGTGGGCGGCCAACGCACCTTTGTGATGACGCAGGCCAGCGAGGTGCTGCAATTTGTCAACATCGACAGCGAGCCAGTGCCTTCCATTTTGCGCGGCTTCTCGGCCCCGGTGATTCTGGACTTTGACTACAGCGAAGCGCAATTGCTCACTCTGCTGGCACACGACAGCGACGCCTTCAATTGCTGGGAAGCCGGACAGCGGCTGGGCGTACAGAACGCTATTAAACTAGTAGCTGCTCGCGCATATTCCACGCTGGCATTTGGTCAATTCGGCATAGAAAACTTCGCACAGTCACCTTATTTAACAGCCTTGCGCGCAGTGTTGCGCAACCCGAATCTGGACGCTGCTTTCAAAGAACTGGTACTCACCCTGCCCTCCGAAACTTATATCGCAGAGCAGCTGAACGAAGTAGACCCGCAAGCCATACACGCTGTGCGCGAAGCCATGCGCACCACGCTGGCTAGCGCCTTGCATGCCGACTGGGAATGGGCGTTTGAAGCGCACAACGACAACGGTGCCTACACGCCAGACCATCACAGCAGTGGCCGCCGCTCGCTGGCCAATATGGCCTTGGGCATGCTGTGCCTGGCTGCGCGAGGCGATACTGGTTCCGTATGGCCGGGCAAAACCTACCAGCGTTTTAAAGACGCCAGCAATATGACCGACCGCATGGGCGCTTTAAGTGCACTGATCAGCAGCGGACGCGCGTTGACAGAGCCTGCCTTGGAAAAGTTTTACGCGTCCTTCAAAGACGAAGCCCTGGTGCTGGACAAATGGTTTAGCCTACAGGCCGGGGCTGTAGACCGTGACGGTGATGTGCTGCCACTAGTCAAAGCCTTGATGCAACACCCCGACTTCAGCCTGAAAAACCCCAACCGCGCCCGCAGTGTCATCTTCAGCTACTGCAGCTCCAACCCGGGTGCATTCCACCGCGCCGATGCAGGCGGTTACGTGTTCTGGGCCGACCAGGTGCTGGCCCTGGACGCCCTCAACCCGCAAGTAGCCGCACGCCTGGCCCGCGCCTTGGACAGATGGAAAAAACTGGTTGAACCGTATAGGGGGTCTGCGCGAGCTGCTATTCAAAGAGTAGCAGATAAGGTGAATTTGAGTAACGATGTGCGTGAGGTGGTGTCTCGGGCTCTGGAGGGGTAGTATTCTTGGAGGGTTTGGGGGAATTTTTGAACGCGAAAGGCGCGAAAGTTACGCGAAAGTCGCAAAAAAAATACCAAAAAAATCTTGTCTCTTCTAACTGAAGTTCATAAATTAGCTTTTTTAATTTTTTAATTTTTTAATTTTTTAATTTTTTAATTTCTTCTTTTTCTTCTTTTGCGACTTTCGCGTAACTTTCGCGCCTTTCGCGTTCAAAACTCCCCTCCCCCTCCCCAGTCCCCTCAGCCAAATAGCAAAACCAAAACCATGAGCACCAAAATTTCCCTCTCCCGTTACCTCGTGGAGCAGCAGCGCCAAGAAGGCCACATTCCCTCGCAGCTACGCTTGCTGCTCGAAGTAGTCGCCCGCGCCTGCAAAAGTATCAGCCACGCCGTCAACAAAGGCGCTTTAGGCGGCGTGCTGGGCACAGCGGGCAGTGAAAACGTGCAGGGCGAGATACAAAAAAAGCTCGACATTATTGCCAACGAAGTATTGATTGAAGCCAACGAATGGGGTGGCCACCTGGCTGCCATGGCCAGTGAAGAGATGGAAGGCATTCACCTGGTGCCCAACCGTTACCCGCAAGGCGAATATCTGCTGTTGTTTGACCCTTTGGATGGCTCCAGCAATATCGACGTGAACGTGAGCATTGGTACCATCTTCAGCGTGCTGAAAAAACCTGATGATATGGACGCGGGCATCGAAGAAAAAGATTTTTTGCAGCCCGGCCACCAACAAGTCGCTGCCGGTTATTGCGTTTATGGCCCACAAACCACCCTGGTACTGACCGTGGGCGACGGCGTTGCCATGTTCACACTGGACCGCGAGCAAGGCAGCTTTGTGCTGACGCAAGAGAATGTGCAGATTCCGGTTGACACGCAAGAATTTGCCATCAACATGAGCAATATGCGCCACTGGGACGCGCCGGTGAAGCGCTATGTGGACGAATGCCTGCAAGGCAAAGAAGGCGTGCGCGGCAAAGACTTCAATATGCGCTGGATAGCCAGTATGGTGGCCGACGTGCACCGCATTTTGACGCGCGGAGGCATCTTCATGTACCCCTGGGACAAGCGTGAACCGGACAAAGCGGGCAAGCTGCGCCTGATGTACGAAGCTAACCCGATGGGCTGGCTGGTTGAACAGGCCGGTGGTGCCTGCACCAATGGCAGGCAGCGTGTGCTGGACATTCAGCCCACAAAATTGCATGAGCGTGTGAGCGTGATTTTGGGCAGCAAAAACGAGGTCAACCGCGTGACCAGTTACCACGCATAAATAGCCTGAACGTTATAATTCAGGTTATTGCCGGTGTAGCTCAGTTGGTAGAGCAACGCACTCGTAACGCGTAGGTCGGTGGTTCGATTCCACTCCCCGGCACCACACACAACCCAGCATACAAAAAGCCACCTTGCTTCACGCAAAGTGGCTTTTTGTATGCTGAACTATGTGCATGTCCAGCCCTCGAAGCGCCTTAGTTTCTGAGCAGATCATCCGTACCACGAGACTGGCGTACATGGCCAGGTGCATCGTCGGCACCACGCGCTTGGCGAACGTGGCCGGGTGCATCGTCGGCACCGCGACCGCCGCGTACATGGCCTACCGCGTCATCGGTGCCGCGACCACGTGATGTGTGACCAGGCGCGTCGTCTGCACCGCGACCGCCGCGTACATGGCCTACCGCGTCATCGGTGCCGCGACCACGGCTATTGTCAGAACTGCTGGAGCTGGAATTGGAGTTGCTGTCGTTCGACTTGGAACCCATGCTGGAGCTGCTCGAATCAGAACTCTTGGAACCACCGCTAGAGCTGCTGCTTGAGCTGCTGGAACTACCTGAGCTACCCGAGCTACCCGAGCTAGAGCCACCACCGCCGCCCGAACTACCATCACGCGCCATCACAGAACTGGCCATCATGCCCAGGGCCAACAAAGTAGCCACTGTGACCGTCAATTTTTTGAGCTGTTTCATGAAAATTCTCCTAAGAATAAAAAGTTAAGACCGATTGAAAAGCAAAGAAAAATGAAATTGGTTGTTTGTTGATCTGGCTCCGTGAAGAACCTGCCCAACTCACTTTCATTCTTCTTTGCTCCTTTATGTGTGATTATTTCCCACACATGTCTGAACTGTATGCGGAAAAATTTACCACGTCAAGTACTTTTTGAAAATATTTGTGTAACATTTTCCCACGTCATGTGTTAAAGTAGCGAAAACGAGCCAATTCACCCATGGACACCTCTCAAACACCCAGCACAGCACCGCCAGCAGCCTTGGTACTGGCCCTGCGCCGCGTTTTGCGGCCTTTGGTCAAGCTCATGCTCACGCGAGGGGTCACCTACCCGTATCTGGCCGATTTGCTCAAGGCGCTGTTTGTAGAAGTGGCCGACCAGGACTTTCGTATCGAAGGCAAGTCACCCACCGACAGTCGGGTCAGCCTGGTGTCTGGCGTGCACCGCAAGGAAGTCAACCGCCTGCGCCAGGAACTGCAAAGCGACCAGGAGACCGTGCCCTCCGTCGTGTCGCTGGGTGCACAACTGGTGGCCGTGTGGCTGGGTTCTGCGCAGTATCTGGACGAGAACAAGCAACCCAAGCCGTTGGCGCGCTTTGCCAGCGATGGGGGCGATATGTCTTTTGAAGCCCTGGTGGCCAATGTGAACAGCGACATACGTTCGCGCGTGGTGCTGGACGAATGGCTGCGCCTGGGTGTGGTGCATATGGACGATCAAAAGCGGGTGTGCCTGAATGTGCAGGCTTTTGTACCCGCTGCGGGTTTTGATGAAAAAGCTTTTTACTTTGGTCACAATTTGCATGACCACGTGGCCGCTGCATCGCATAACCTCATGGGTGTGGGCAAACCGTTTCTGGAGCGCAGCGTGCATTCTGACGCGCTCAGCGCGCAGTCCATTAGCGAACTGGCAGCGCAGTCCGAGAAAATGGGTATGAAGGTGCTGCTGGCTCTAAACGAACGCGCCATTGCACTGGAAGAAACCGACGCCAAGGCCAGCCCCGCACAAGCTGCACCCAAACAGCGGATGACCTTTGGTATTTACTTTTATAGCGAGGAATCTCCACCAGCAGAGCCCGCATCGGGCGATGTCGATGGATAACGCAATAGAGAACACCATGAGCACCCATACACACCCATTACCCAACAGTACCCTTGGCCGATGCATGGCCTTGTGCATGGCGCTGTTGCTGACGCGTTGCGCAGCGCCCGGTGCCAGTGTAGACACCACCCCGTTAAATGCCCAGAACGTGTGCAGCACCAAGGCATCCTTGGTCAACCCGGCTATGGCGGCTGCTGCTGGCGGCATTGGCGGCACCGGCATCAGCACGGGCGGCATTGGTGGCACGGGCGCACCACGCACCGACGTGCTGGTGGGTCGCCCTGGAATAGGCGGCACCGGCATTGGCACGGGCGGTATTGGCGGCACAGGTGCGCCGCGCACCGACGTGGTGGTAGGCCGCCCCGGCATTGGTGGCACCGGCATTGACACGGGTGGCATTGGCGGCACCGGCATTGTGGGCGTGATTACCGGCTTTGCCAGCGTGTGCGTGAACGGCGTAGAAGTGCTGTACGACGCCAACACCCCCGTGCTGGCCAACGGCCAAGCCACCACGGCCAGCGAGCTGTCGGTGGGCCAGGTAGTGGCGCTGCAAGCATCCGCTTCAGGCAGCGGCGCGCAACTGACTGCCCGCAGTATTGGGGTGATTTACGCAGCTGTGGGGCCCCTGAGCAGTGTGGACACCGGCACTGGCAAGCTGGAACTATTGGGCCAAACCGTACGCACGGCCACTGCCGACGCGGTGCCTGGCCTGAAAGCGGGTGACTGGGTACGGGTGAGCGGCTACCGACTGGTGTCTGGTGACGTGGCTGCGTCACGCATTGAGCCAGTGGCAGCCCAGGCGCAAGCACAGGTTACGGGGCCCATTAGCCAACTGGACGCCAACGGGTTCATGCTGCAGGCTGCCCGCGTTCAATTGGGTAACCTCAGCCTGCCACAGGGTGCAGCGCCGGGTAACGAAGTGTCGGTGCGTGGCCAATGGGACGGCAACAGCCTGCGCGCCCAAGACCTGCACCTGGAACCCACGCTGGCCAGTGTGGGCGCTGTTGGCACATTGGTGATTGAGGGTTATGTACACGCCTTGAAGGGGCGTGAGCTGCGCATTGGTGACCGCGTAGTGACGCTGCAGTCGAACGCGAAAATTTCTGGTAACACCCAGCTTGCCGTGGACCAGCGGGTGCAGGTGATTGGCCGTCTGGATTCTGATCGGCGCTTTTCCGCCAGCCGGGTAGATGTGCGGGGTGATTCATCTGGCAACAGCGATGGTCGTGGCGGCAAAGGCAGCAGCGGCAAAGGCCGTGGCGGCAGTAGCGATGATCGTGATAGTTCTGGAAAGTCAGAATCGGGCAGTGGCAAGGGTTCTTCGGGCAGTGACTCTTCTGGCAGTGACTCATCTGGCAGTGACTCGTCTGGTAGTGGCTCGTCGGGTAGTGGTTCTTCGGGTAGTGGCTCGTCGGGCAGTGGTTCTTCAGGTAGTGGTTCTTCGGGCAAGGGCTCATCGGGTGGTGGTAAAGGAAAGTAGATTTCGCTTTATGCTACATTTTTAATAGCTGCTTGCGCATATTCTGCGCTGGCGTTGGGCGGTTTTTATCAGGAAAATCTCTTCAGTTGGGTGAATTTTTATCTCTCGGGGCTTTAGAGAGTTGCTGACTAGGTGGGCATGCTTTGGACTCAGTTGGTGAGCTTTGGCTGACTTGGCTGGCAGGCTTTGGACTCGGGGTATGCGCTGCAAAAAGTTTTTAGAAAACACGCGCGAACGCTGTTTTGTAGCGCTCGACCTTCAACAACGCGCGCCTTCCTAAAAATTTTGTCTAAGCACACCCCTCCCCCAAAACCTTCAAAGTGTGGCTGGTTCGCCTTTGAATACCAATACCAAAACCGAAGGCCCAACACACCCTTGATGCAACACCAAAGTTTCGAGATCGAGCACCGACAGCCTGCAATTCGACGTGGGTAACGCTGCGCAATCGTTTTAACGCGTTTCAGCATGAAAATATGCCGATTGCCAGCGTGGAATATGCGCGAGAAGCTACTAAATACATAGCAATTGCATAGTAAATGCAAGATGACAAGACGGTAAAGTCACCAAGCTGCAAAGTCACAGGTCACAAGGCTACAAAGTCACCAGTCGCAGAACGGCAAAGCGCCCCAACCACCAGGCCGCACAGCTACAAAACCAAGCCCCACGGGTTTGAGGTATTCGGTATTGGGCATTCAAATGCAAACCAGCCAAATATGCAGGCGACGGGTGAGCGGGTGTGCGATGAAAATTTTTTGGGAAGGCGCGCGTTGTTGAAGGTCAAGCGTTACAAAACACAGTTCGCGCGTGATTCCCAAAAACATTTTGCAGCGCATACCCCGAGCGCGGCGCTAGCCCACCAACTGAGCGTATTTCCCAGAACTCAGCAAAAACTCACCGACAGAGCGCATTCCCCTTGAGAACGACGCAAGCCCACCAACGAGACGCACCCCCCCCGGTTAAGCCAACACGCTCCCAAGGCACAAAATTGCAGGACAATCGCACTATGTCACTCGTCAATTCCAGCCAGCCTTCCCTAGAGAGCCCCAGCGCATTTGGCCCAGCCGGCCTGCCTGCCAGCGCGCCCTGGTACCAGCGCTGGTGGCGTGCGCAGTCGGCGCACAGGCAAGACCGCTTTGCCATGCTGGCCCCGCTGATTGCCGTGATGCTGTTTTTGGCCGCCATCGTCGCCGCATTTACCTACCTGCGTGCAGAAGAAATGGACCGCGAGCAAGAAGCCGTCAAACGCGATGTGGAATATGCCCAGCAGCGCCTGCGCCTGCGCCTTTTAGAGCGGCAAGAACAGCTCATGCGCCTGGCTGCAGACGTCAATAACAAGCAAATCGATGCCGAAGAATTCGTCACCCAGGCCGAAAACCTGGTGCAGCAATACCCCGAGCTGCAGTCTGTTGTGTGGGTAGACGCCAAGCGGCGCGTCAAAATGGGTTACACATCGCCCAGCGTGCCCGGTGCGCAACTGCGCGTGCCTGGCGACGTACTCAAGGCGGGCGAGGCCGAAAGCACCTTCAGCCTGGCGCGTGACCTGCGCCAGGCCATTTATTCCAGCCCCTTTGGCGGCAGCACCAGCACGGTGGCCATTTTGCAATTGCATGTGCCGTTGACCGACCAGGGCCGTTTTAGCGGCGTGGTGCTGGGCGAATACAGCATAGACGGGCTGATGCGCTACGCCGTGCCTAGCGAAATCAGCGCCAAACACGCAGTAGCTCTACTGGGCGACAAAAGCCAACTGCTGGCGGGCAACACCGCACCCGTGCGCAGCGCCAACCCCGTAGCGCGCCTGCTGCCTTGGAACCAAGATGCCAACGAATACGAGGTGCCCGTCTCACCCGTGGGCAATGGCCTGATACTGCGCGCCACCGCTTACCGCACATCGGTCGGGGTGATTGGCAGTGGCTTGTTTTGGCTGGTGACCGTGCTCAGCCTGATGACCGCGTGGATGCTGGTGGGCAACTGGCGACACACGCGCAGGCGCATGCGCACGCAGGTAGCACTCATTAAAGAAACCAACTTTCGCCGTGCGATGGAAAACTCCATGCTCACCGGCATGCGTGCGCTGGACTTGCAAGGCCGTATTACCTACGTCAACCCCGCGTTTTGCCAAATGACGGGCTGGTCTGAAGGCGAGCTGGTAGGCCGCATGGCGCCCTTTCCATACTGGCCCGATGAAGACCGCGAATTGCTGACCGCGCGGCTGGAAGACGAGCTGCATGGCCGCACCACGTCGGGCGGCTTTCAGGTGCGGGTTAAACGCAAAGACAGCGCCATTTTTGACGTACGCATGTACGTGTCGCCTCTCATCGACCCCAAAGGCGCACAAACCGGCTGGATGACGTCGATGACCGACATCACCGAGCCCAACCGTGTGCGCAAGCAGTTGACCGAGTCTTACGAGCGCTTTACCACCGTGCTGGAAAGCCTGGACGCTAGCGTGTCTGTAGCGCCCCTGGGCAGTGAAGACCTGCTGTTTGCCAACAAGCTGTATCGCCAGTGGTTTGGCTCGCGCACCGAAGGGCATTTGAACCTGGTAGCCCAGGCCGGGCGGCCCGACACGCCGCGCGGCGAGGCAGACGACGAGGTAGACAGCCTGGTAGGCCTGCCCCTGGGTGAGCTGACCACGGCCAAGAGCGAGAACGCCGAAATTTTTATCACCAGCCTGAACAAGTGGCTGGAAGTGCGTTCGCGCTATTTAACCTGGACCGACGGGCGACTGGCGCAGATGGTGATTGCCACCGACATTACCCCGCGCCGCCATGCCGAAGAACAATCGGCGGCGCAGGCAGAGCGCGCACATTCAGCTAGCCGCTTGATCACCATGGGCGAGATGGCGTCTAGCGTAGCGCACGAGCTGAACCAGCCATTGACGGCGATCAACAACTATTGCAATGGCATGGTCAGCCGCATCAAGGGCAAGCAAATCAATGAAGAAGACATGCTGGCCGCACTAGAAAAAACCGCCAAGCAAGCCCAGCGCGCGGGGCAAATCATTCACCGTATTCGCAGCTTCGTCAAACGCTCTGAACCTAACCGCACGCTGTCCGACATCAGCACCATGGTGAGCGAAGCGGTGGAACTGGCCGAGATTGAAATGCGCAGGCGCAATGTGCGTTTGTCGCATTACGTAGCCGCGCGCTTGCCGCCCCTGCTGGTAGACCCGATTTTGATTGAACAGGTGCTGGTCAACCTGATGAAAAACGCAGCCGAGTCGATTGACATGGCGAATCGCCCCACGCCCCGGCGCAGTGTAGAACTGCGGGTGCTGCCGCGCCATTTGGACGGCGTGGGCCAGGTGGCTGAATTTGTGGTGACCGACTCGGGCAAGGGCCTGGCACCCGAGGTAATGCAGCGCCTGTATGAGGCGTTTTTCTCGACCAAGGCCGAGGGTATGGGCATTGGCCTGAACCTGTGCCGTAGTATTGTGGAATCTCACCAGGGCCGGATGCAGGCCGAGAACCTCTACAATGGCCCTGAGGTGGCGGGTTGCCGCTTCAGCTTTTGGTTACCGATGGCCCAGGCCAGCGCACCGGCGGCTGAAGACCACAACCATGCCGCTATAAAATAGATAGCTGCCTGCGCATAGTTGGCGCTGACATTTGACTAAAAAGGTCTTCAAACATGAGCTTGATCCCAAAAAAAGGTACCGTGTACGTGGTGGACGACGACGAGGCCGTGCGCGACTCGCTGCAGTGGCTGCTGGAAGGCAAAGACTACCGGGTGCGCTGTTACGATTCTGCCGAGACCTTTTTGGCCCGTTACGACCAGCGTGAAGTCGCCTGTGTGATCGTGGACATTCGCATGGGCGGCATGACCGGCCTGGAGCTGCAAGACAAGCTGATCGAACGCAAGTCACCCTTGCCCATCATGTTCATCACCGGCCATGGCGACGTGCCCATGGCGGTAGACACCATGAAAAAAGGCGCAATGGATTTCATCCAGAAGCCTTTTAAGGAAGAAGAATTGGTAAGCCTGGTAGAGCGCATGCTGGAGCAGGCGCGCGCCAGTTTTGCAGGCCACCAGCAAGCTGCCAGCCGCGATGCGCTGCTGTCCAAGCTGACGGGGCGCGAGGCGCAGGTGCTGGAGCGCATTGTCGCGGGCCGGCTGAACAAACAGATTGCCGACGACTTGGGCATCAGCATCAAGACGGTAGAAGCGCACCGTGCCAACATCATGGAAAAGCTGAACGCGAATACCGTGGCAGACTTGCTCAAGATTGCACTGGGACAAAACGCACCGAAGGCTGGAGCCTAACGCAAACCAGCGTTTCTGCGATTTGTAGTCGCTATTTATTTAGTAGCTGCCCGCGCACATTCCATATGGGCTGCGGGCATTTTTATTGTTTTATTGAAGTTTGATTTTTACATGACAGCTAAGCTTATCGACGGCAACGCCCTCTCTGCCCAACTGCGCAGCGACATTGCCAAACGAGCCGCCGCACTCAAATCCAAAGGCATCACTCCCGGCCTGGCCGTGGTACTGGTAGGCGACAGCCCCGCCAGCCAGGTGTATGTGCGTAACAAGGTCAAGGCCTGCCAAGACAACGGCCTGCATTCGGTGCTGGAAAAGTACGACGCCAGCATGACCGAGGCAGCCTTGCTGGCCCGCGTAGACGCGCTCAACCATGACCCGCTCATTCACGGCATTTTGGTGCAACTGCCCTTGCCTGCGCACATCGACGCACACAAGGTGATCGAAGCCATATCGCCCGCCAAAGATGTAGATGGCTTTCATGTTGCCAGTGCAGGCGCGCTCATGGTGGGCCAGCCCGGTTTTTGGCCCTGCACGCCCTATGGCTGCATGAAAATGCTCGAATCAATTGGCTTCAACCTCAAAGGCAAACACGCCGTGGTGATTGGCCGCAGCAATATCGTCGGCAAACCCATGGCCATGATGTTGCTTGCGCAGAGCGCCACCGTCACCATCTGCCACAGCGCCACCGCCAACCTCAAAGCCATGACGTTGCAGGCCGACGTGGTGGTAGCCGCAGTCGGCAAACGCAACGTGCTGACGGCCGACATGGTTAAACCTGGCGCCGTCGTCATCGACGTGGGCATGAACCGCAATGATGAAGGCAAGTTGTGCGGCGATGTGGACTTTGCCGGCGTGAAAGAAGTTGCCAGCTACATCACCCCCGTGCCAGGCGGCGTGGGGCCGATGACGATTACCATGTTGCTGGTCAATACGATTGAAGCAGCAGAGACTTTACTAGCTAAATAGGCCGGTAGCCAGCACAGAATATGCGAGAGCAGCTATGAAAAATATAGTAAGCTTGCCGCAATGTATCAGCTTTGCGCACCAACTGGCGCTGCACGGCATCGCTGCCACCCAGCATATTGAACAAACCGCTGCCGCCACCCTGCCCCCGCACACCCTGATGCAGCGCGCTGGCTTGGCTGTGGCGCGCCTGGCATGCGCCGTGGCCCCGCACGCACGCAGCGTGTGGCTGGCCTGCGGGCCAGGTAATAACGGTGGCGATGGCTTGGAGGCGGCTCTGCATTTGCAGCGCTGGGGGCGCAACCCGGTGGTTACCTGGCTGGGTGACGAGGCGCGCTGCCCTGCGGATGCCCAAGCATCGCTGCTACGTGCGCGTGCAGCGGGTGTTGCGTTTGCAGACGCGCCGCCTGCAAGTTTTGACGTAGCCGTAGACGCCTTGCTGGGCATTGGCGGTGGTTCGCGTGCACTGCCTGCCAGCATGCAAACCTGGCTGCTGAACATGCACGCCAGCCCGGCGCCCGTGCTGTGTGTGGACGTACCCAGCGGCTTGCATGCCGACACTGGCTGCTACACCGACCCTGCATTTGCTACACAATTAATAGCTGCTCGCGCATATTCCACGCTGGCATTTGGCACATTTACCCTCAGTTTGCTGACCGTGAAGCCCGGCTTGTTCACCGCGCAGGGGCGCGATGCTGCAGGCCAGGTATGGCTGGACGATTTGCAAGTACAGCACACCGAGCCACCCACCGCCTGGCTGTTGGGCGGCGCTAGCGCCACCGCACCCCAGCGCCCGCACGCCAGCCACAAAGGCAGCTATGGCGACGTGGCCATCATTGGCGGGGCAGCGGGCATGACCGGCGCCGCCCTGCTGGCCGCTAGAGCAGCCTTGCACAGCGGCGCAGGCCGCGTCTTCGTTGGCCTGCTGGGCGACGGCATGCAGGTAGACCCCACACAACCCGAGCTGATGTTGCGCAGCGTTGAAGCGCTGGACTTGCAAAGCAGCAGTGTCGTATGCGGCTGCGGCGGTGGCAACGCCGTGCGCGCCGCGTTGCCCCGCGTGCTGTCCACTGCAACGCAACTGGTGCTGGACGCCGATGCTCTGAACGCGATAGCAACCGACCCAGGCCTGCAAACGCTGCTAAAGCAGCGCCACGCCCGCGGCTTGGCCACTGTGCTCACCCCCCACCCGCTGGAGGCAGCCCGCCTGCTGGGCAGCAACACGCAAGCCGTGCAAGCCCATCGCCTCAAGGCCGCGCAACAATTGGCCGACCTGTACCACTGCACGGTTGTGCTCAAAGGCTCAGGCAGCGTGATTGCCAGCGCGGGCCAGGTGCCGTGCATCAACCCTACTGGCAATGCTAGGCTGGCTACGGCGGGCACGGGGGACGTATTGGCGGGCATGGTAGGCGCGTTGCTGGCGCGGGGTAGCTCTGCGCATCAGTCTGCTTGCGAGGCGGTGTATGCGCATGGCTTGGCTGCTGATGACTGGCCGTCGCATTCTGCTTTGACTGCGGATGTGCTGGCTCGGTCTGTCTGCTGCTCTTAGGGCCTTTACATACTTTGGCTTCGCTCGAATCAATAAAATCGCACGAACATATATCAATAGATGATATGATTAACGCATGGAAAAAACGGTTGATTCTGGGCTAGCGAATCTTCTGCAGCTAAACGACTCGGTGCTAGACCAAGGTGATGGGTATTGGATCAAAATTGTGGCCTGGCAGGTTGCACCTAGTTTGGATATGCCTCATGGTATTCGTTACAGCTTGACCTTGCATGAGCCTTTGGGGCAGCGCATTATGGGGTACGACAATGCCCACGGCGTGAAGCCTGCCAGCAAGTTCAAACACGCGGGGCAGCGCTTGCCATATGACCACAAGCACCGCCATGCCACCGACGTAGGTGTGCATTACACCTACGTAAACGCACACCAGTTGCTGAGCGATTTTTTTGTTGAAGCTGACATAGTGCTGGTACAGCACAAATTAGCTTGAATGGTCTGAAATAAGACTGAAAAGGAGTTGAATATGAAAGCAATTACGGTCGGCATAATGCCTCAAGACCAAATACGAGCCCGAATTTTGGGCATCGCCAAAGGTGACATCAAGCCCAAAGCAGGTGACCCCAAAGTGTGGTTTACCTCGATGCGTTCGCTAGCCGAAGTGCTGAGCGATGAAAATCGCGCTTTGCTCAAAGTTATTTGGGACACCAAACCCACATCCATTGCCATGCTGGCCGAGTTAACACACCGCAAGCCGAGCAACCTTTCTCGCACGCTGAAAACAATGGCAAATTACGGCTTTGTTGAAATGCGCCCCGTCAACGCCAGGCAAGTACAACCAGTAGCGCGGGCAGTGGATTTTAGAATTACTGCAAATGCTTCATAAATATTTTGCAGTCCGGTAAAGTTTCGGGTTTGCCCGGAAGTCCACGGGGTCAGGTCTTTTAGCATCATATTGCTCATAAATTTCAGCTTCACTCTGCAAGCAATTTACACAGCCCCAGCACCCTGCTGGCGGATAGCTCCAGGCCGTTAGGCCAGCACAGTGCACCTGCGTCAATGAAGGCTTTAGAGAAATAGCTTTTGTCTCGCAGAGGCTTTAGCAGGCTGCCGCTGCGCCCGGCAAGGTAGGCGGCGCCATCAAAATGCCCCGATTCACCGCTGGAAAAGGTGATATCTAAATTGAAATCACTCACGGGCTCGCATTTCAAAATCTTAATCACGGTCGGCTCCTTGGATTTTGTTCAAAGGTTCAAAGTTTTGGGCTCGTTGCCAATTATCGAGCAATTCAGCTTGATGAACCAAGCACCAATCCTTAACAATGCTGGCAACCTTTCTGGGCAGCTCGCCTTCGCGCACCAAACCCGTCTGCACCTCAACCAAAGCTTCAAAGCCTTGGTACTCCGCGTGAATGTGGATCGGCGGATGATCGTCGTGCCACATGCGGATGATGATGCCGAAAAAGGTGGAGATGGTGGGCATGAGAAGATGATTGAGATGGAGGGATATTTGGTCAGATCTTTTATTATCACATCCAGCAATCAGCTCGCTCACAAACCCTTCACGATCCGGCTCACTGAAGTGCAGTGAAGCCCAAAATGCTGGGTGATGGCTTACATGGTGTAGTGGCCGCTGGCAAAAGCTGACTGAATGGCAGTATTGCGGTCTTGGGGCCGCTCGGCTTGGTAGGATTGCAATTGCTTCTTCACGGTCTTGCGCTGATGCGCTGGCACTTCTTGCTATTGGACTGAAGGCTTGGTCGATTGCGCTTTGCCCAGCTTGTTCATATCTTTTTCACAAAGCACTCATCGCCCCGACCCCTTTTCACAAATAGAAAATCTGGGTTTATTCAATCCGCAGCAACTTCCAAGCTTCCGTTTGCAGGGCTTGTGCAAATTTTGCTAAATTGCTCAGAGATACATTCCACACAGCTCTCTCTACTGCCGAAACGTAAGTTCTGTCTAAGTCGCATTCGAGGGCTGAATCTTCTTGTGACCAGCCTTTTTCTAGTCGAAGCAAACGAATGTTGTAAGCAAGCACCCGTCGAAAATCACCTAACGGTGGTTTTTTGATCGGAATACTTAGCTGTTTTGGCATCCTTATAGATTGCCAAAATGTTATATTTGCATCTACGGAGTTTGCTTCTCATTTAATTTTGAAGCACATGCCGTTATCCATCAATATTTACAGGAGCAACAGGATGAGCAATAGGTTGAAAACAAAATTATTTGCTACGACAGCAGCGGCCATGACTTTATTGGCATGTGGCGGTGGTGGCACTTCATCTTCGCCGAGCACTAGCTCAACCGTGACCACGACCACGAGTTTTGGCTCTCCCGAGAGAGTTTATGCAGGAACGACATCGAGTACGACATCTCCTAATTTTCAAATGCTGGTGCTTGAGAATAACGATGTGTGGTCACTTTACGGTACGCAATCATCATCACAGTTTTTAGTTCGCGGATTTATTCAGGCAATAGGAAATGCCTCTGGTGGTAATTACGCATCAACGGTGGCAAATGATTTTTCCGCGTCAGGAGTTGTTGGTAACGGCGCTGTGTCTGCGACATACAACAACACCGCAGGGACGATTTCAGGTGCAGCCTCGATCACAGGCTCTGGATCAGTTTCATTTTCCGGAGGGCCAATTTCAAGCTCTACCTATAACTACAACACAGCAGCATTAATATCCAGCATTCAAGGCGCTTGGTCACTGTCAGCCATCACTGGAGAATCTCTATCCATCAATATCACTTCGACAGGTACTTTCACCGCCTTGTCGGGATTGGGGTGTAATTTTTCTGGCACGATTTCACCGCGATCTTCAGGAAAAAATGTCTTTAATGTAGCGATGACTTTTGGATCTAGTCCTTGTGCTTTGCCTGGGCAATCAGCATCTGGTATCGCACTCTCGTATCCAGTTACGGGAGGGAAAAATCAGCTCTTGATTGCTGGATTCAACACCACGCGAACAGCAGGGACAGCAGCATTTGGGATACGGTAATTATTACTATCCTTGCTTTGATCGCTGGGAGAAAAGCTCCAGCGATCACAATTGGGGTCACATCATAGGGGCCTTTACATTAACTCTGAAGGTTAATGTCTTTAATCTTGTCATTATGCTGTAAAATAAACAGTAAACTATTAAATAAATACGGCTGTTTTATGCATATCATTAAAAATTGCATTTTCTGCATCAAGCAATCTCAGCAAAATTATTAATCTTCACCACTCCGTCAGGAAACTTAGCAATCACTTCCAGCTCGCCACCCATGGCTTCAATATGGCTGCGCAAGGTGGATAGATACATGTCTGTACGGCGCTCCAATTTGGCAACTGAAGGTTGTTGTATGTGCAGGGCTTCGGCGAGCATTTTTTGGGAGAGACCGCGTGCTCGGCGTAGCTCGTGCAGGGGCATTTCGGCGAGCATGGTTTTAGTTTGAAGCTGAGCTTGCTTTTGAGCGGCAGGACTCAGTTTAGCGTGCAGGTCTGAAAATTTTTTGCTCATCCTATTTCTCCTTTACGTTTAAGTTGCTCAAGATGTTCGTCGTAAAGCCTGTCGGCGATGGGTACATGCACTTCGTACCAGCGGTCATCGCCCGTTTTATCGCCACCGATCAGCAAAACAGCCATGCGGCGCGGGTCAAAAGCGTAGAGCGTGCGCAGCGGTCTGCCGCCCTGCTGCGTACGCAATTCACGCATATGTCCGTGGCGTGAGCCGTTGATCGCGCTACTGTGGGGATGCCCGAGGTTGGGGCCTCTGGCTTCAAGCAAGCCTACAGACGCAGCCACTGAAATTTGCTCGGCTTCAGTGAGCGATGCCCACCATGCTTCAAATTCGTCGGTGTATTCAACTTCTCAAGTCATGCTGGAATATAGCTCAGAGAGAATATTCCGTCAAGAGAATTTCATTGATGTTACGAAATACGAAAACTTCAAGGCACCAACGCCAGCTTCCACCAAGACCCATCCGCCATCTGCAAACAGGCACCCCCGGGAATAGGTAGCATGCGCTCCACCAGCGCGGGCAGGGCCATCAGGTCAGACATTTCGTTCCACCGCCCTGCACCACCCCATTGCAACCAGTGCAAGGCGCGGCGGGTCATGTCGGGCACCACGATACTGGCGCCCTGGCCCAGCGTCTTGGGTGGCACCACCACGCCCAGTTGCTGCTCCACCGCGCCCATGCGGTGGTTGGACACATCCATCGTCTTGGCAAACGGCACCAATTCGGGCGGTTGGTAGTGGTACAGGGTGAGCGTGCCGCCAATGTGCGGAGTTATCACGGCGGCCACGTCGGTGCGTCCATCGCCGTCAAAGTCGGCAAAACCCAGCGGGTTGAGCCACAAAAACGAAGAGCCGGTAAACGGGCTGCGGGCTAGCTCGGTCAGCACCACCGCATCTGCCTTTCCCTCACCCGGTACACGCTGCACTGGCTTGAGCCCCAGCACCACTACTGACGCACCGCGCAGCAGGTCAGACTCCACCAACACCAGTTCGTCGCGCCCATCGCCGTCCAGGTCAACCAGGCGCGGCACCAGGTCTTCGTACACCCGGTTAAGCGGCAGTTTGTGCGTCAAGTCCTGCACACGCCCATCGGGCAAGCGCGCCTGCACATGCAAGGCCCCGGCATGCTCGGTAGACCCCAACGATTTGTGCGGATAGCGGTGCGTAGGCGACGCAAGCCACGCCCAGGCAATGTCGCGCGTACCCTGCGCCACCTGGCTTTGCGCCAGCCGTTTGGCGGCTGCGGCGGGTGGGCGCAACGGTTGCTGCTGCGTGTAAGCGGAACCGCACTGTGCGGTAGAACGTTGCAGGTCTAGCGCTGTGGCTTGGCTGCTAACAAGCCAACTGGCTATGGAAACAAAGGCACAGCGCAGGCTTTGTTGGAAGGGTTTGATTGCGGTGGTGAATGGCATAGCGTTCTGTCGCTTTGGGTGATATTTTCTTTCATTCACGCCCCGCAACGCCGAAAAAACAGCACCCTGTGTGACTTGTCTTCAACCTGCCCGCCACGCCTGCCAGATCATGCCGATGGGTTGCTTTGCGTAGCGACATAAAGAAGGAGCCCGAAGGGCGGGTGACAGTCGCGTAGCAGAGCAACACGGCGACATGATCCCGCTACAAGACACAGCGCGCAATCTCTAAAAACTGCCAATAGCCAGCGCAGAATATGCGCGAGCAGCTACTTTTTTTATAGCAAAACAGGTTTGCCAGTACGCGCGCTGACAGCAATCGCTTCTAGTGTTCTTGCAATATCCAGGCTTGGCTGCTGCACGCGCTGTACCGCTGCAACGTCGCCGCGCCGCAGCACATCGGCAAACGCCTCTGCAGCAAACATAAAGCCGCTGCCGGTGGCAGAAGGCACGTCTACAAAACGGCCAGGCTTGGCAGCGTTGCCCATCACACGCAGTTGGCTCGGTGCCTGTGCGCTGGTGTGGTTGTCGTAATTGGTTTCTATCTGGCCCGATGTGCCCACAATGGTTGCAAAGCGGCGAAAGTTGCGGTTCATCGCGCACGAAATAGTGGCTGTGCGGCCGCCTGCAAACTCCAGCTCTGCGTCCATGCCAATGTCCACCCCCGACGCGTCCCACTGCGGTTTGGCACTTACGCGCTGCGGTGCCTCGCCCATCACCAGGCGGATAAAGCTCACGGTGTAGCAACCCAGGTCCAGCAAGGCACCGCCGCCCACGTCCGGGTTCAGGCGAATATTGCCAGGCGAATCTCCCAGCATGAAGCAAAATTCTGCGGCCACGCTGTGCACTTTGCCAATTGCGTCCGTACCCAGCAAACGCAGCAGATCACGCGTTTGCGGCTGAAACCAATACGGGTACGACTCCAGCAGCATCACCTGGTTGGCCTTGGCGGCTGCAAACATCTGCTGCACCTGGGCCAGTCCCACACCCAAGGGTTTTTCGCACAGCACATGCTTGCCATGCTGCGTCGCCTTGATAGCCCATTGCGCATGCAGGGTGTTGGGCAGCGGAATGTACACCGCTTCAATGCTCGCGTCTTTGAGCAACGCGTCATAACTGTCGTAGGCGGTGGGTATGCCAAATTCGCTGGCAAATGCACGCGCCTTCTCGCTCGTGCGGCTGGCTACCGCCGTCACCTTCACCTTGTCTGTGGCCTTCACGTCTTTGGCAAAGCTCTTGGCAATATTGGCCGCGCCGAGGATGCCGATGGTGAGTGGTTTGCTTTTCATGTGCTGTGTATACGGTTTGTATTTTTATGCAAAAACTATCGGCGTGCGCGCTTGCTCTTACCCTTGGCAACCGCTTTTTTTGCTGCAGCCCGAACAACCTGAATAGGCGACTTGGGCATCGCATGGCTGGGTTTGTTGCGGGCTGCTGGTTCTGCACTGCGGCTGGTGGTGTGCTTATCACTCTTTTTTTCGCTCTTTTTGGCGGGTTTGCCACTGGCTTTGTCGTCTGCATCAAAGCGCACGGTGCCGCCAGAAGGCAGCTTCACCGCCTCGCCGTCGCGCACCAGCCTGAAGTCAATCTTTCGACCATCCAGGTCTACGCGGCTAACTTGTATGCGTACCCTGCTACCAATCGCATAGCGAATGCCTGTGCGCTCGCCGCGCAACTCTTGGCGGGTTTCGTCAAACTTCCAGTAGTCGCCGCCCAGCTCACTGATGTGTACCAGGCCTTCGACGTACATCTCGTCGAGTGTGATAAACAAGCCAAAGCTGGTAGCCGAGCTGACGGTGCCCGAATATTCCTCACCCAAATGCTCGCGCATGTATTTGCATTTGAGCCAGGCTTCTACATCTTTGCTGGCCTCGTCGGCGCGACGCTCGTTGGCGCTGCAGTGCAGGCCCGCAGCTTGCCAGGCCAACTGGTCGCCGTTCAACTTTTTGGGTTTTTCGCCCGCAGCAGGAGGGCGCACACGCGATGCCAAACGCTTTTTCAGCTTTTCATGCGCCTCGCCCGGAACGGGCAAGTTGGGCAACTGGTATTTGCCTTTGGCCAAAATCGCTTTAATGACGCGGTGCACCAGCAAGTCCGGGTAACGGCGAATCGGGCTGGTGAAGTGTGTGTAAGCGTCAAACGCCAGGCCAAAGTGGCCGCTGTTCATGGGCGTGTAGATGGCTTGCGACATGCTGCGCAGCAGCATGGTGTGGATTTGCTGCGCGTCTGGCCGGTCTTTGGTGGCAGCGGCTATGGCAGCAAACTCACCGGGCGTAGGCTCGTCGCTGATCGTGCCCGCCACACCCATGGTTTTGAGGTACTGGCGCAGCACGTCTTTCTTCTCGGGCGTGGGCCCTTCGTGCACGCGAAAAAGGCCCACCTGCTTGCTTTGCAAAATAAAGTCTGCGCTGCACACGTTGGCGGCCAACATGGCCTCTTCAATCAGCTTGTGTGCGTCGTTGCGGGTACGTGGGATGATTTTTTCGATGTGGCCGTTTTCGTCGCACACAATTTGCGTTTCGGTGGTTTCAAAGTCCACCGCACCGCGCACATTGCGCGCCTTGAGCAAGGCGCGGTACACGTCGTGCAGGTTGAGCAAATCGTCAATGCGGTCTTTGCGCTTGCTAGCCTCGGGGCCGCGTGTGTTACCCAAAATTGCCGCGACTTCGGTGTAGGTAAAGCGCGCGTGGCTGAACATGACGGCAGGGTAAAACTGATAGGCCGTCACCTCGCCAGCAGCGCTCACCAGCATATCGCAGACCATGCAGGTGCGTTCAACATCGGGCTTGAGCGAACACAGCCCATTGCTCAACTTTTCGGGCAACATGGGAATGACCCGACGCGGAAAATACACGCTGGTGGCGCGGTCATAGGCGTCGATGTCGATGGCTGCACCATTCTTCACGTAATGCGATACGTCGGCTATGGCAACCAGCAGGCGCCAGCCATCTTGTGCAGTCTTGCCTTTGCCAATGCGCGCAGGTTCGCAGTACACGGCATCGTCAAAGTCGCGAGCGTCTTCGCCGTCAATCGTCACCAAGGCGATGTCTGTCAAGTCAACCCGGTACTTTTTGTCTGCGGGGGTGACCTTGTCTGGCAGGGCCGCTGCTTCCTTCAGGCATGCGTCACTAAACTCGTGCGGCACGCCGTATTTGCGCACCGCAATCTCAATCTCCATGCCGGGGTCGTCCACCTCGCCCAGCACTTCGCTCACACGGCCTACGGGCTGGCCATACAGTGCGGGCGGCTCGGTCAGTTGCACCACCACGACCTGGCCGGTTTTGGCACTGCCTGTGCCGCCCTTGGGTATCAGCACGTCTTGCCCATAGCGCTTGTCTTCAGGTGCTACCAGCCACACCCCCGACTCTTGCAACAGGCGGCCAATAATGGGCTGGGCTGAGCGTTCAATAATCTCCGTCACGCGCCCTTCGGGCCGGCCGCGGCGGTCATGGCGCACTATGCGGGCGCGCACACGGTCGCGGTGCAAGACGGCGCGCATTTCATTTTGCGGCAAATACAAATCGGCTTCACCATCGTCGCGCTGCACAAAACCGTGTCCGTCGCGGTGGCCCTGCACGGTGCCTTCAATTTCTTCTTGCAAACTGCCTACGTTTTTAGGCGTAGTCATAGGGGAAGATGGGGTTTGGGGGGTATTTTTGATATAGAATCCTCGATTGTCCTGAATGCCCAGGTGGCGGAATTGGTAGACGCACTAGTTTCAGGTACTAGCGAGTAACTTCGTGGGGGTTCGAGTCCCTTCCTGGGCACCATTTGACATACTTGTTGGTTGTTTTTCAACTGTGTTCACATGAAAAGCATACCTTAAAAAAGCCGTTTGATACACCCAGAGTGTTAAATCAAGCGGCTTTTTGCTTTACAAAGCCTTCAATATTGCCTAGTAGGTGTATTTAGAAGCATTTTATGCCAGTTGCCAGCGTGGAATATGCGCGAGCAGCTACTAAATTAATAGCATTATATCGGCAAAGCCACCAAATCATGCCCTTGCGTTCCCACAACGCGGGCTTTGGTGAATTCGCCCACCTTGAGCTGCTTGCTGATTTTTTCGGGCGGTAGCAGCTTGACGGTGCCGTCAATCTCGGGGGCATCGGCATACGTGCGGCCCACGCCGCCTTTTTTGCCCATGGCTGGCGCGCTGTCTACCAGCACCTGCATGGTCGCGCCTAAGCGCTGCTGCAGCTTGGCAGCAGATACCGCCTCGGCCACCGCCATAAAACGGGCACGGCGCTCTTCTCGCAATTCCAGTGGCAGCATGCCAGGAAGGTCGTTTGCCGCAGCGCCTTGCACTGGGCTATAGGCAAAGCAGCCTGCGCGGTCGATGTGTGCCTCAGCCATAAAGTCGAGCAAGTGTTCAAACTCGGCCTCCGTCTCGCCCGGAAAGCCTGCAATAAAGGTGCTGCGAATCACGATCTCGGGGCAAGCCTGGCGCCATTTCAAAATGCGCTCCAGGTTGCGTTCGCCACTGGCGGGGCGCTTCATGCGCTTTAAAACGTCGGGGTGGCTATGTTGCAAGGGTACGTCCAGGTATGGCAGCACCCTGCCTTGCGCCATCAGCGGCACCACATCGTCCACGGACGGATACGGGTACACGTAGTGCAAGCGCACCCAGGCACCATAGGGTTCGGCCAATTTACCCAGCTCTTCGCACAAGTCCAGCATGCGGGTTTTGACGGGGCGACCGTCGAAAAAGCCGGTGCGGTATTTGGTGTCCACACCATAGGCCGACGTGTCTTGGCTGATGACCAGCAATTCTTTTACGCCGGAGGCAAACAGCGCTTGCGCTTCTTTGAGCACATCGCCAATCGGGCGGCTGACCAGGTCGCCACGCATGCTGGGGATGATGCAAAAAGTGCAGCGGTGGTTGCAGCCTTCGCTGATTTTGAGGTAAGCGTAGTGTTTGGGGGTTAATTTGATTCCCACGCCGGGCACGGCGTTGGTGTGGCGATTGGGAACCAGGTCGATAAATGGGTCATGCGGTTTGGGCAAATGCAAATGTACCGCGTCCATCACCTCCTGAGTAGCGTGCGGGCCCGTAACAGCCAACACCGAGGGATGAATGCTTTTGACCATGTTCTCGTCGGGCTTGTCGCCACCCGTTCCAGCCGAAAAGCCGCCTGCAAGACTTTTGGCCCCGAGGCAACCCGTCACAATAACCTTGCCGTTGACTGCCAGCGCTTCGCCAATGGTGTCCAGGCTTTCTCTTACCGCATCGTCAATAAAGCCGCAGGTGTTGACAATAACCAGGTCAGCGCCTTCAAAAGTCTTGGATGTCTCGTAGCCCTCGGCACTTAGTTGCGTGAGGATCAACTCTGAATCGGTCAAGGCCTTGGGGCAACCCAGGCTGACAAAACCGACTTTGGGAATGGAAGATTTGGGAGAAATGGTAGGGGGTAAAACTGCGCTCATGCCCTTATTGTCACAGATACGGGTCCCCGACCCCAAACCATCTTCAACGCGTGTAACAGGCCTTAATGTGCGGCTACCCGTGCGTGCGCAAGCTGACTAGCGCTTCAAACCAACCGAGCTAAACAACTGTTCGGTTTGCTTTTGCATTTGTTCCTGCATTTGCGCAAACATGGTTTGCGACTGGGCCACCGCCGTATTCATCATGCCTGGTAGCCCAGCTGCCAGGTCAGGGGCAAAAACCTTGGCTTGCTCGGCCATTTTGGCTTGCACGTCAGTAAAGGCCTGCAGGTTTTTCTCCATGGTGCTGCCCATCAAGCCCTGCATGGAATGACCATAGAAACGGATGATGTTCGCCAGCGCTGCCTCACTAAACATGGGAACGCCCGCAGTTTCTTCTTCCAGGATGATTTGCAGCAAGATGCTGCGCGTCAGGTCTTCATTGGTTTTGGCATCAACCACTACAAGGGGTTTGGCGTCAAGCACCAACTGCTTGACCTCACTCAGCGTGATGTAGGTAGAGCTGTTGGTGTCGTACAAGCGTCGATTGGGGTACTTTTTAATTACCCGAACAGCAGTTTTGGCATGCGGGGTATCAGCGTTTTTTCCATGAGCCTTGGCATCATCGTTTTTACTTTTTTTGGTCTGCAAAACGGTTCTCCTGGCCCTGTAAACGGGCAAACGATATTGTCTTCCCGCAATCGATGCGCTGCAACACATTTTAGGCGTTCACAAAGGGGCTTGGGCTCTAGGTTTACCCTGCATGGCAATCCCATTTTTGGCTACCAATTTTGTAAAAATAGTGTAGAGTGAATTTTGCGCTGCATACAAACATTTAACCTACACCTTGTGGAAACAAAAAACCATGTGCGAGATATACGTCAAGGCCGACCCTGTGAGTTACGAGCCACGTTCGCGTACCGTACGCATTCACGGTGTCATCACCACCATTCGACTTGAAAATGAGGTCTGGGACACTTTGAAGCAAATGGCTGTACGCGAACATTGCACCACCAACCAGTTGATTGTGAAATTTCACGACGAACTACTTGTGCACCACCGTGAAGTACTTAACTTTGCGTCTTTTTTGCGCGTCAGTTGCCTGCGTTTTTTGCGCGCCGAACCACCAACCAGACAAATCAAATTTACGGACGTAAACACTGACGACCTGGCACTCATTGCCTCCGCAACGGCTGCTCACCATTAGGTTTTGGCCAGTTTATCCAGCATCCCACTGGTTTTCCCTTAGGGTTTTTGTCGCAAGTTGCTACATAGCTGTATGGGGCTATTACCTCCTCAGCCATTCACGGATTTAAACTTCAAGAGCTACTGCCTGAGGAGGCTGTAGTCATTCCAGATAAAACCCAAGGAGACAGCATGAAAACGGTGATTCCCATCCAGGTGAATAGCGCCCTGCTACCAGGCACAGGTAGCTGCGAATCTGAAAACGAAGGCCAGGTTCCTAAACTCAATTTACCGCTAACGCGGCGTGATTTGTTGCGTGGCAGTGGTGTTTTGATGGGCACCATCGCGACCACGGGCATCATCGCGTCGCTGGCTCCTTCATCGGTTTGGGCGATAGAGCTTAAAAGCCTGACCGAAGCAGAAGGTAAGGCCATCATGAAAATGGGCCAAATCCTGTATCCGAGCACAAAGTTGCCAGAAGCAGTCTACGCATTGCTCGCCAAAGACCTGGATGCCGATGCATCCAAAGACCCCGCCGCGGCCAAGCTGCTCAAGGATGGGGTTGCGGCACTAGACAAGGCAACTGGCGGATTTGCCAAGGCACCTGTCGCCAAACAACTGGAAGCAGTGAAAGCGCTGAACGGCGATGCATTCTTTGGCTCAGTGCGCGGCAAATGCATTACCTCGCTGTACGACAACGACATGGCTTACGCAGCGCTGGGTTACCCCGGATCAGCCTGGGAAAAAGGCGGCTACATCACACGCGGTTTTCAAGATCTAAAGTGGCTACCCGAGCCACCCAAAGCCGCCAGCCCTGCACCCTACCTCGGATAAGGAGAATTACATTATGGCAACTATAGACATGAACGACGATGGCGCAGTGGTCATCATTGGCTCGGGTGCGGGCGGTGGCACCTTGGCCAACGAGCTGTGCCAAAAAGGCATCAAAGTGGTGGTACTAGAGGCGGGCGCGCTGCAAAGCTCGGCCACTTTTATCAATGATGAATGGAAGAGTTTTAGCCAACTGGCTTGGCTTGACAAACGGACCACGTCTGGTAATTGGCGTGTGGCCAAAGACTTTGCCGGGCTGCCCACATGGATTTGCAAAACGGTAGGCGGCACAACAACGCACTGGGCAGGAGCCTCGCTACGCATACAAGCCCACGAGTTTAAAGCCAAAACAAATTACGGCGAACTCAAAGGCGCCAATCTGCTGGACTGGCCCATCACCTTGAAAGACCTTGAGCCGTATTACGCCAAAGCCGAAAACAAAATGGGCGTCACACGCACCAATGGCATCCCCGGTCTTCCGGGCAACAACAACTTCAAGGTGTTGCACGCGGGTGCCACCAAGCTGGGCTATAAAGAAGTACATACGGGCAACATGGCCATCAACAGCCAACCGCGCGACGGGCGTGGGCGCTGTATGCAACTGGGTTTTTGCTTTCAGGGCTGCAAGAGCGGCGCCAAGTGGAGCACCTTGTATACCGAGCTGCCCAAAGCTGATGCCACAGGCAAGATGGACTTGCGTGCGCAGTCACATGTGACACGCATTGAACACAGCGCAGCTGGCAAGGTAACTGCTGTAATCTATCAAGACAAAGACGGCAAAGAGCAACGGCAAAAAGCACGTATTGTGTGCGTGGCAGGTAACTCGATTGAGACACCGCGCCTGCTGTTGATGTCGGCCAGCAATATGTTCCCTGATGGTCTGGCCAACTCTAGCGGCCAGGTGGGGCGCAACTATATGCGGCACCTTACGGCGTCAGTGTATGCAACATTCAAAGAGCCTGTGCACATGTACCGGGGCACCACCATGGCCGGTATTATTCGCGATGAATCGGGGCACAACACCAAACGCGGCTTTGTGGGTGGGTACGAAATGGAGACACTGGCACTAGGCCTGCCATTCATGGCGGCGTTTTTAGACCCCGGTGGCTGGGGCGACGACTTTGGTTGGTGGATGGACAACTACGCCAACACCGCAGGCATGTGGATTGTGGGCGAAGACATGCCGCGCGAGACCAATCGCGTTACGCTGAACAAGGACGTGAAAGACCAGTATGGCAACCCTGTTCCCAACGTGCATTTTGATGACCACGAAAACGACATCGCCATGCGCAAGCACGCCTTTGGGCAAGGTGAAAAAGTTTACATGGCTGCAGGTGCCATCAAAACCTATCGCACTCCGCCGTACCCCAGCACACATAACTTGGGCACTTGCCGCATGAGCGCGCGTAAACAAGACGGCGTGTGCAACAAGTGGGGGCAAACGCATGACATTTCCAACCTGTTTATCTCGGATGGTAGCCAGTTCACCACCGGCGGCGCGGAGAACCCCACACTGACCATCGTAACCCTGGCAATCAGGCAAGCCGATTACATTGCTGGGCAAATGAAAATGAAAGCTCTTTAAACCGTATGACAAAAGTCATCCACAGCATGGTGCGGGTTTTCGAACTGGACAAATCGCTCAAGTTTTATGACGAAGCGTTTGGTTTGAAACCTGTACATCGCCTGCCTTTTCCCAGCTTTGAATTGGTGTATTTGCGCAATGCAGACAACGATTTCGAGATAGAACTGACATTCAACCGCGACCGCAAGGAGCCCTACACCCATGGCGATGGGTACGGGCATATTGGTGTGTGCGTGCCAGATGCAGCGGTAGACAGAGCGCGCTTGATAAAGCTGGGCTATGCGCCTCTGGATATCAAGGAATTCAAAGCAGACGATGGTAGCTTGATTGCCCGTTACTTCTTTATTCAAGACCCGGACGGGTACAAAATTGAAGTTTTGGAACGGCATGGACACTATCAATAAACGAACTTGATGTGCCAATATTTGGTAGGCGCAATTGGACTCGAACCAACGACCCCCACCATGTCAAGGTGGTGCTCTAACCAGCTGAGCTATGCGCCTATAGGTCTGTATTTCAGAGCTATGATTGTAGCATGCTGCACTTGGTCCGCTGCAAAAAAATTGGCTCTCCAGTCATATAGATTTTCAAACTGACGTAAAAAAAGCTCCCGGAGGAGCTTTTTTTACTTGCATGAAAAGAATTACTTCTTCACTGCGGCAGCAGCAGCTTCTGCAGCGGCTTTGGCTGCGTCGCCAGCGGCGTTCTTGGCAGCATCAACAGCAGCACCACCAGCTGCTTTGGCAGCGTCAGCTGCACCAGCACCAGAAGCCATAGCTGCTTTACCAGCGTCTGCAGCGGCAGCACCAGCGGCCTTGGCAGCGTCGGTAGCAGCACCAGCGGCAGCAGAAGCTGCACCAACCGCAGCAGAAGCTGCGTCTTTGGCTGCCTCAACAGCTGCTGCTGGAGCGGCAGCAGCGGGGGCTGCAGGTGCAGCAGCAGGAGCTTCAGCTTTTTTACCGCAAGCGGTCAATGCAACAGCGGCCAACAAAGATGCCAAAACGAGGGTCTTTTTCATGAGTGTTCCTTAAACGAATGAAATATACAAATAAATTACCAAAACAATTTCCGGGAAATTGTCAAAGCTTGCACTTTGACCAAGCATAGAAGACTCGAGCTCTTTTTGCTTAGCCTATGATTATAGCCCGAACGTCATTAGCCCCGATTTCCCATTTTGTGAGCACTCGTACGAGTCCAGACAAGCCCACAAAGCTAGTCAGGCCTTGGTGCATGCTGATAACGCCAGACCCTGTATGCGCAAGCCGTGGCGATCAAGGCCGCAGCAACAGACAGCCAATACACGCTGGACAACCCGAAATGGGTACTGAGGTAACCACCCGTAACGCCACCCAGCACCCCAGGAAAGCCATAGCCAATCACCGTGTACAAAGCTTGCCCCCTCCCCCGCAAGCGGCCCGCAAAGTGGTGCGATAGCAAAGCCGTGCAAACCGTGTGGTGCATGGCAAAGGTCACTGCATGCAGGCTCTGAGCCAGTATCAGCACCAACAACACAGGCGCTAGAGTCGCTGTCAAACCCATGCGTAGCACCGTGATTGCGGCGCAAATGACCAGCCAGGCCGTCAAGCTAAATTTAGGCAGCCAGCGGCTTTGGTTAAAGAACCAGACAATTTCAGTAACAACCGATATGCCCCACAGCATGCCAATGGTGGTTTTGCTGTAACCCAAACTGTCGCAATACAGCGAAAAAAATACGTACATGCTGATGTGGGACAGCACATGGAAAAATAGAGTTACAAAAAACCACTGCACGGCAGGTTGCCGCAAGATGGGCAGCACACTCAAGCGCACAGCCCCTGGTGCATGGGGTGCTTCTTTCACATCAGGCATCCACCAGGCACTGGCGCACAGGGCCAGCATGGTGATGATCGTCCAGGCCGGAAAATGGTGCATCCCGAAATGCTCAAACCATGCGCCTGCAAAAAATACCGCTACAAGAAACCCTACCGATCCCCACAACCGCACCCGCCCATAACGCCGCGCATCGAAAGTGCCACCGCTGCTGACGATATGTGCCATGGCCGCTTCGCTCATGGGCATCATAGAGCTGGTGTTGATAAACATGAGCAGCAACACGACGGACAACCATACCAGACCCCAATCGAGCCACAACCCTAAGGAGGCAATAAGCGCCAAAGTTGCGCCAATGCGCAGCAACTTGACGCGTTCGCCCGTACCGTCGCTGATCCACCCCCAACCGTAAGGAGCAAACAGGCGCGTAGATGCCTGGATGGAAGTGAGCACGCTGATAGCTAGCAGACTCAAGCCCAAGTCTTTGAGCCAAAGCGACAGGAAGGGGTTGAAGAACCCGATGTGGGCGAAGTAAGTAGCTGACAGCGTGGCAAACGGCAGCAAACTGGCAGAGCGCTCCTTCAAGCCTGTGCCTTGATGACCGGCGTGCTGCTCACCACGTCGCCGCACTGTGCACGTTGCGCCAGCACGTGCTCCATCACCACGAGCGCCAACAAGGCCTCGGCAATCGGTGTGGCGCGAATGCCTACGCAGGGGTCGTGGCGGCCTTTGGTAATGATCTCGGCGGGTTTGCCATCAATGTCCATCGTCTGGCGCGGTATGAGGATGGAGCTGGTAGGCTTGATGGCGATGGACACTTCCAGATCTTGCCCAGTGCTGATGCCCCCAAGTACGCCGCCAGCGTTGTTGTTCATAAAGCCGTCTGGCGAGAGTGAATCGCCATGCGTGCTGCCGCGCTGCGTCACGCTGGCAAAGCCCGCGCCAATTTCTACACCTTTGACGGCATTGATGCCCATCATGGCGTAGGCGATGTCGGCGTCCAGTTTGTCGTACAGCGGCTGGCCCAGCCCGACTGGCATATTCGTCGCCATCACGCGCAGGCGCGCGCCGCAGGAGTCGCCAGATTTGCGCAGCTCTTGCATATAGTCCTCTAGCTTGGACGTGTCGGCAATGGGTGCGAAGAAGGGGTTGCTGTACACATGACTCCAGCTCTCAAAAGCAATGGCCACATCGCCGATCTGCGTCATGCAACCTCTGAAGACGATGCCGTATCGTTGCGCCAGCCACTTTTTGGCGACAGAACCAGCGGCTACAGTGGGCGCAGTCAGGCGTGCAGATGATCGCCCGCCACCGCGCGGGTCGCGCAGGCCGTATTTTTGAATGTAGCTATAGTCGGCATGGCCAGGGCGGAAGGTTTTGGCAATTTCGCCGTAGTCTTTGCTGCGTTGGTCAGTGTTTTTAATCAGCAGGCAAATCGGGGTGCCGGTAGTTTTGCCCTCAAACACACCAGACAGGATTTCTACCGCATCTGGCTCGTTGCGTTGCGTAACGAATTTGCTGGTGCCGGGGCGGCGCAGGTCCAGGTCTTTTTGGATGTCTGCCTCAGACAATTCCATGCCGGGTGGGCAGCCGTCGATCACGCAGCCAATGGCAGGGCCGTGAGATTCACCAAAGTTGGTAACTGCAAATAAATGTCCGAATGTGTTTCCGCTCATCTGCCGATTATCCCAGACTCTACTGTTTGGCCAGCCAAACCTTCAAGCGTTCAACACCATGCGAAAGACGCGAAACGTCCTTGGACGCGAAACACCAGCGTAGCCAGCCTTCACCCTCAGCACCAAACGCACTGCCTGGAGCCAGGCCCAAACCCGCCTCAAGCACCAAGCGTTTGGCCAAATCAAGCGATGGCACGTTCTCGTAACCCTGCATTTTGAAGAATGCATACATGCCGCCCTTTGCAGCCTGCACCTGCACGCCCGGCACGGCTTGCAGCAAGGGAATGAGTGCGTCGCGACATTGCTTGAAATGCGCTACCAAAGCAGGCGTGATCTCTGCCTCACGCTTGATCGCCTCTATGCCTGCGCGCTGTACAAAGGTAGGCGCGCACGAGGTGTTAAATTCAATCAAGGCGCTGATGCGATCCGTCACAGCAGGCGGCAGCACCAGCCAGCCCAAGCGCCAGCCCGTCATCAAAAATGTTTTAGAAAAACTGTGCGCTACGATCACGTTGTCTTGCGGCGTGGTGATGTCCAAAAACGATGGTGCGCAGTGGTTGGGCGTTGGCTCGTAATACAAACGCTCATACACCTCGTCTGCCAGAATCCAGGTGCCCGTGCTGCGGCAGTGTTGCACAATCTCTAGTTGTTCGGCTTTCGAGATCGTCCAGCCTGTGGGGTTGTTGGGTGCGTTGATGATCAGCGCCTTGGTCTTGGGTGTCACCGCTGCCTTCAGCGCCGCCATGTCCAAGCCCCACTGCCCGTCCACAGCGCACAGCGACACTGTGCGCAAGTTGCCCCCCATGATGATGACCTGCTGCGTCAAGTTGGGCCACACCGGTGTGACAGCCACCACATCATCACCTGCGTCCACCAGTGCCTGCGCAGCCAGCATCAGCGCACTCACTCCACTGGACGTGACAGCGATGCGGTCTACGCCAATGGTGCTTGCCGCGCCATGGCTTGCCACCGGGCCATGCACCCGCGTCATGTAACCGGCAATCGCTTCGCGCAGTTCTGGAATGCCCAAATTCTGGTTATAAAAAGTCTCGCCCTGCATCAGCGAATCGGCAGCTGCCTGGCGCACGGCCAAGGGCGTTACCTCGTCACTTTCGCCAAACCAAAAGCGCAGTACATCGGGGCGACCCAATGCGGCGTTAACGACGAGGCGAATTTTGGAGCCTTGCAGATTTTGAATGGCAGTTCTCATGGGGGTGGCATTGTGTGGTGCTGAGTAATAGCAAGACTGTAGCAGTTCAATGATTGCTTTTATGCAGTCGATTCTTGCTTTTTATAGCCCTTGCACGATCGTCTGGCGCAGCGAGCAGTCACCCAGCGCACACGAGACGGTGGAGCCTAGAAGCGCAGAAAAATTGGGAGGTACTACGCACTTGACCGCAAGGTGACCATTCAAGCCAAGCGAAGCTACAAACGCACCATCTTGCAAGTCGTCGGCATCTGCGCTTTGTCAGCTTCAATCGTCTTGATCACCCGAAACCCGTAGCCCGAGCCCTCTACGTCAAACTTGACGCCAGGTGTACCCACCTTGTCCATCACGCCGACGACGAGTTGCTGCTGAAACTGGTGATCATGCATGCGCATAAAGCCTTTTTGACCTGAAAATGCGACGCTAGCCAGCGCCAATTGTGCGCCAACAGCTACTACATCCATAGCACCTTCTTTGAGTGCAGCCCCTGCAATAGCCTGCGCCAGCGCTTCAACCATCAACTGCATTCGCATATGCACATAGTCGTCTGCAGGCGCGGGGTAGCGTTTTTTGAAGCTTTGGTAAAACGCTTCAGACTCTTTGGTTTGCACATTGGGCAGCCAGTCGGCCACGGCGATGATGCGGCCTACGCCTGCGTCGCCCATAGCGGCTGGCGCGCCCAGAGCGTTACCGTAGAAGGTGTAAAACTTGCCGTTAAAGCCCGCCTCACGCGCGGCTTTGACCAGCAGCGTCAAGTCAGCGCTAAAGTTGCCGGTGATGATGACATCTGCCCCGCTGGCCTTGATTTTGGCGGCATAGGGGGAAAAGTCTTTCACGCGCATCAGCGGGTGCAGTTCGTCTCCCACTATTTGCACGTCGGGCCTGAATTGGGCCAACTGGCGCTTGGCTTCGCGCAGCACGCTTTGGCCAAAGCTGTAGTCCTGGCCAATCAGGTAGGCTGACTTGATGCTCGGGTCGTCTTTCAACACGCTCATCAGCGCCGTCATGCGCATGTCGGCATGTGCGTCAAAGCGAAAATGCCAGGGGCTGCACTTCTCGTTGGTGAGTGTGGGGTCAACCGCAGAATAGTTGAGGAAGAGCACGCGCTTGCTGGGTTCGCGTTCATTGTGTTTGTTGATGGCGTCAATCAACGCAGCCGCCACGGCAGACGAATTGCCTTGCACGATGATTTGCGCGCCGTTGTCGATGGCTGCACGCATGGTAGACAAGGCTTCTTCGATCAGGCCCTTGCTGTCGTAACGCTCTAGCGCCAGTTTGAAGGTTTTTTGCAGTGGGCCAGCTGCGGTTTTGATACCGCCGCGTTCGTTGACACGTTCAACCGCCCACACCAGATTGCGGAAAACGGCTTCACCGCCGTTCGCATTTGCACCACTCAAACCCTCTACCATTGCTATCTTAATAGTAGCAGCTTGCGCAATATCGACGCTGGCATTGGCACTAAACGGCAAGTAAAAACTGCCCGATATGGTAGCCAGAGAGGCGCTTTTCAATAGAGCGCGGCGAAATTTATTCATGTAAAAAATCCCTTGAAAACATAAAGCATGGCAACAGATACAGGCCATGCGGCAAACACGGTGCATCATGGTGATGACCCGCAAGCAAGCCGCGAAGTGTACTAGGAGTTCACCATGTTTTTTGCACCTACAGCCTTTCATCGCACAAACCGTAACGGTTATGTCAACGGTCATGTCAACGGCTTTAGCGCCCCTCTGTCGCAATCTCTTGCTTCATCGTTCTTCTCGTCCGATCTGGACGACTTTTTTGCCAAACGCTCGTCAGCCCCCAGCAAGGGCGTGCGCGTGGAAAAAGACGACACCAGCGTCACGTTACACATTGACGTGCCCGGTTTAGCCAAAGACCAGCTCACCATCGCCATTGAGGCAGATACCGTGCGTATCGAGTCCAAAGCCGACGCACCGCGCAGCTTTAAGGCGGCATACCAGTTGGCGCAAGAGATTGACACCGCCACCAGCACCGCCGCGCTGGAAAACGGCGTGCTGACCCTCAAACTGGGCAAACTGGTACCCGTCAACAAAGAAACGGTGCTGGCGATTAGCTAAAAAATGTGCTGAGACGCTGCCATGGGGATACACACCGGGGCAGCGTACAAGTAGAATAAAAATGACTTGTACGACTCAGCTCTGACCAGGCACGGGCCTGGACCGCAGAGCCCATGGATGGGAAATATGCATCAACCGCACTCTGTAGCCCGGGCTCACCGGCCTTTTGTTTTTTGCCATCTGCGCATGCTGGGTGGCACTGCACTGATCGCCTTGCTGGCGGCCTGTGCGTCCACACCGCTACCGCCCTGGAACCCATCTCCAGCATCTGCACCAGCACCTGCGCCCACACAGCCCACGCAGCCTGGCACCAGCACACCTGGCAAAGCGACGCCGACCAGTGCGCCGCCTACGCCTGCACCCAATGTAGCAAGTACTGGCCAGCCTGCGCCCTACAGCGCAGCCGTAGCCGCCCGCTTCCCGGCGCCCAGTGTGGTGTATAGCACGCCGGGCCTGCAAGCGGGCCGCACTACGTTTACGTCCCAAGCTGAAATTGCTGCCTGGTTAAGAACGCAAGCCAGCGCCGCCGCACGCACGCCGGGCATCAAGGCCAATATTTTGCAGATTGGGCAAACACAAAAAGGCACAGCGCTGGAAGCACTGATACTTACCCATGCCAACAGTACCGACAGCGCGACCGTACAGGCCAGCGGCAAGCCTACGGTGCTGCTGGTAGGCCAGCAGCATGGTAATGAACCTGCGGGCAGCGAGGCATTGCTGGTCATAGCCAGCGAACTGGCCCAAGGCCTGCTGCAGCCCGCGCTGGAGCGCATGAACGTCATCATTGTGCCGCGCGCCAACCCAGACGGCAGCGCCGGCGACCAGCGCGCCACAAGCAGCGGGCTGGACATGAACCGCGACCACTTGTTGCTGAACACGCCCGAAGCGCAGGCCCTGGCCAAACTGATGCGCGACTACCAGCCCACCGTGGTGGTGGACGCACATGAATACAGCGTGGTGGGGCGCTATCTGCAAAAGTTTGGTACGGTGCAAAAGTTTGACGCCTTGCTGCAATACGCCACCACTGCCAACGTGAACGAATTTGTGACCAAGGCGGCTGTGGAGTGGTACCACCGCCCGCTGTTGGCTGCGCTGAAAGAGCAGAATCTAAGCGCCGAGTGGTACTACACCACCACAAACGATTTGGCTGACAAAAAAATATCCATGGGTGGCACGCAACCCGACACCGGCCGCAACGTCAACAGCCTGAAGAATGCAGTAAGCCTGCTGATAGAAACGCGCGGTGTAGGCATAGACCGTTTGCACATTCAGCGGCGCGTGCACACGCAAGTAATCGCCATCATGAGCGTGCTAGCCAGCACGGCACAAAAGTCTGCCGAACTGATGCAACTGCGCCCTTATGTGGACAAGACCATCAGTGCCCAAGCGTGCAAAGACGACGCGATTGTGGAAGCCGCGCCCACCCCCACACAATACGATTTAACCATGCTGGACCCGGTGACCGGCGCAGACAAAGTGATGGTGGTGCAATGGGATTCAGCCTTGGTTTTGCACACTGTGAAGTCGCGCCCACGGCCTTGCGGTTATTGGTTGTCTGCCAATTCAAATACGGCTGTTGACCGCTTGCGCATGCATGGGGTGCAAGTGATGCGGGTGGGGGCGAATGGCTCAGTGCTGGGTGACAGCTACCTGGAAGTGTCGCGCACGCAAGGCAAGCGGCTAGACGTGCTGGGCACGATTGAAGGCGCCGCCCCGATCATCAACGCGCAGGTTAATCTGACGCGCGTCTTAGTAGATGCGCCCAAGGGCAGTTATTACGTGCCATTGAATCAACCGCTGGCTAATCTGGTGATCGCGGCGCTGGAGCCAGATACGCAGAGCAGTTTTTTTGCCAACCGGTTGATTGACGGTTTGCAAAACACGGTGCGGGTGATGGCGGAGCCTGCTACTTTGAAGCTGGACAAGTTGCCTTGATTACTTTGTTGGTTTGACCCGCTCGGGGTGCGTCTTTGTATTTAGGATGGTTGGCATGCACTGGGCAGATTCGCTCTTGTACACAGGGTGAGCGTATGCTCTTGCACCTCATGTAGGAGTACCTAAAATCGGGTCAACAGCATACGCTCACCCTGTGGCGTTTGTGGTTGGTGTTTCGGCAGTCACGGTCTCAGGGCTTGCAGGTACTTAACCGTTGCGCTCCTACCCAGTCACGGTTTGGCGAGGTTTTCTCGACTCCCGCGATTTATGCGTATCTCGCATCATGAGCGGGATCGTGAAAACCTCGCCAAACCCGCACAAGACCAGGTACGAAACGGATAGCGATCTAAACCGCAATCTGATCCAAAGGCCAACGCGGCTTCACATCAAACGCGTAATTGGTATTGGCCTGCGAGATGCCCGCTTGCAAACGCATGGCTCCGGCCATGGCAATCATGGCGCCGTTGTCGGTGCACAAATGCAGCTCGGGGTAATGCGCACGAACGCCTGCTTTGGCGCAGGCGGCATTCAGTTGCGAGCGTAGCGACACATTGGCACCCACACCACCAGCGACCACCAAACGCTTGAGGCCGCTTTGCTGCAAGGCCTTCATCGACTTTTTGACTAGCACCTCGGTAATCGCCGCTTGCGTGCTGGCGGCCAGGTCGGCGCGGGTTTGCGCACTTAGGGTTTGCATCAGCTCGGCGCGAATGCCCGCGCCTTCGGGCACGTCGCCTACCAGGCGCTTGGTTTGGGTCAGCACGGCTGTTTTCAAACCCGCGAACGAAAAGTCCAAACCGCCGCTGTGTAACAAGGGGCGTGGCAGCTTGTAAGCCGCTGGGTCGCCTTGCTCTGCCAGCTTGGCAAGCGCAGGGCCGCCGGGGTAGCCAAGGCCCAGTAGCTTGGCAGACTTGTCAAACGCCTCGCCCGCAGCGTCGTCAATCGTCTCGCCCAGCAATTTGTAATGGCCCACACCATCCACTTGCATTAACTGCGTGTGGCCGCCGCTCACTAGCAGTGCGATAAACGGAAATTCTGGCGGGTCTGCACTTAAAAAGGGCGACAGCAAATGCCCCTCTAAATGGTGCACACCGAGCACCGGTTTATTCAGCGCCGCACCCAGCGCACAGGCCGCGCCCGCGCCCACCAGCAACGCGCCACCAAGGCCAGGGCCACGGGTATATGCTATGCAATCGATAGCTGTTCGCGCAATATTGGCGCTGGCAAGCACCTGTTTTGTTAGTGGAATGACTCTGCGGATATGGTCGCGGCTGGCCAGCTCGGGCACCACGCCGCCATAGGCCTGGTGCATGGCAATCTGGCTGTGCAGCGCATCGGCCAGTAGCAGCGGCGCGCCCTGTGCGCGCGTTTGCACCAGGGCCACGCCCGTTTCGTCGCAAGAAGACTCGATACCTAAAACAATCATGGGGTGATTACATCACGCTCTTTGTTCAATCGCTTGAGTCAATCACCCAAGTCGATGGTGCAAGCCAGCGGCACGCCGTGTGGCGCTGTGTAGTCTGCCACCACCCAGGCGCGTGACGGGTGGTTTGCGGCTTCGCATAGCCAGTCCGCAATGAACTGGATGGACGGCTTGTCCAGCGCAGTAAAAGGTTGATCTAACAGCGTGACCGTTGCGCCCGAGGCGAATGCTGCGGCTATCCACACTTTGCGTTTGGAGCCAGCAGACAGCATGTAAATGGGTTTGTGCAGGTGCTCGCCCAGCGACAAAGCTGGCACCAGCTTTTCCCAAACTGCCTGATCGAAGCCTGGATAGCGCTTTCGCACAGTCTCACAGTAATCTGCCACAGTCACCTGGTCAAAGCTCTCGGTGCGAGGGTCAATCCAAAACACTTGTTCTTGGTATGCCAAGGCTTGCGTGCGCAGACTGGCTTGGTTAATCGTCAACAGACCGGATTGTGCCGCCAAATCCCCCGCCAGCAAACGCAGCAACGTGGTTTTACCGCGTCCCTCGCCGCCTGTAACCAGTGTTACGCCGCCTGGAATGTTGGCCGACCAGTCGACAAACAAGGCGCAGCCAGGGTAGTTAAAGCCCATGCCTGTAACACGCAGGACTGTTTGCTGTGAATGTGAGAGTTGACTCAAACGCATAAAAATAATGAAGCTACTGGTTGCGATGGTGACCACGCACCATGGCAACGCAGATTGTATGTTGGCGCGATTTTTGCACTATTGGCTACATGTCTTTAATGCCCGCAACCACGCACACATCCTCAAGCACCGTTTTAGGTAGCCTGACAACCAATCTTGCACCCAATTTGCGTATTGTCGTTGTTGCACCTATTTCGCTCACCCCAGATGCCAACGACACGCATGCGCAGCAAGAAGCCGAACGCAGCCGCCAGTTACGCATTGGCCTGCTGGAAAACGGCTACAACCTGATTGCCGTACTACCAGCTGACAGCTTTCTGCAAGAGCGCTTGTCCCAACTACAGCCCGATATGATCATAGTGGACGCGGAATCGGACGCCCGCGATGCGCTGGAACATGTGGTAGTAGCCACCCGAGACGCGCGCCGACCGATTGTGATGTTTACCAACGACAACGACACCACACATGTCAAAGACGCTGTAGCCGCAGGCGTGTCAGCCTATATCGTCGCTGGATTAGCCCCCGAGCGTATTCGCCCCATTCTGGACGTGGCTATGGCCCGCTTTGAACACGAGCAGGGCTTGCGCCGCGAGTTGCTGGACGCCAAAACCGAGCTGCAAGACCGCAAGGTGATTGACCGCGCCAAAGGCTTACTCATGCAGCGCCAAGGTTTGAGTGAAAAACTGGCCTACGAAAAGCTACGCAAAGCTGCGATGGACAAGGGTCTGCGTCTCGGGGAAATTGCCCAGCGCATCTTGGATGCGGCAGACCTGCTGGGCTGACCACGCGTCCGTGAAACAAGCTCAAATGGTGCACCGCACAATTGGGGTGCAAACAAGATGCAAAGCAACAAAGGTGTCCTTCGCGTCGTTTAATTTTTTTTATGCACTATAAAAATAATAGCGCGTAGCGCCCGAAAAATATG
>JAYVTG010000055.1:0-3176 GCA_043774625.1 Polaromonas sp.
AGGGAAACCTGCGCTCGACGATAGAGAGGTTGCAATCACAGCGATTAAGAAATTAATCGGCGGAAATACATTGCCAAAACAACATATAGAGGCCATCAAGAGATTTTTTGTTACGATTGGAGTACATTTGTAGTTGTTTATACTTTTTTTTGATCTGTTCATATGGTTAGTCTGCTGTTACAAGAAGAGTTTTCCCATCGCATCAGCACAGATATCGTGTATTACGATCTGCTTTTGTTGGTCAACCTGCACGAGCTACAGGCCAAGGCTTTGCCACAAGCTGCTGCTTTTTTGAAGCTGCTTGCTCGAAACAGAAGCAGGCCCTTGCTAGATATTTGCCACGGCATTGACGCTTCCATGGTGGCTAAATTAATTCTTGAATTAAATGCTACAGACAGCAGGGTAGGGCAGGGCACCAAACTGTTGCTGCAGTATATGACTGTGTACATGCAAAACGTTCGGCAAATCCAGCAGCCCGCAGAAGTGTTAAGCGCTTTGCGTAGGTGGTTTAAAACCAAAACTGGCACCCCAAAAACGACGGAGCAAAGCAATCATTAGCGTGCTTATATTCAGGGAAACTACTTATAATTTATTTTATTAAATGGTTGCATTGCGGGTTTTACGTGATATAGTAGAAGCTTGTTCAATGGTAGACTAATTAAAGAAAGCGAATATGCAGACAATTAAAACGCCCCGCGTAATTGCGGTGGTCAACGAGAAGGGCGGGGTTGGGAAAAGCGCCCTTGTTGCTCACCTGGCTTTTTATGCCGCCGAGCTGGGCCAGCGCGTACTTGTAGTCGATACCGATTCTGCAGGCGGGCAGGCGGCATTGTTTGGGATTGACAAGCAGGGCGTAACCGGCGCGTCAGCACTTTTTACAGGTGAAGCGAAGGCGCAGGCTTTGAAGTGTTCAGAGGCTATCTACCTGATACCAGCAGACGACGCGATGGTTGACGTTGACCGGGTGGGATTGCA
The DNA here is from genome assembly GCA_043774625.1 of Polaromonas sp. Classification (GTDB taxonomy): domain Bacteria; phylum Pseudomonadota; class Gammaproteobacteria; order Burkholderiales; family Burkholderiaceae_C; genus JAAFIP01. The sequence goes on from JAYVTG010000055.1 coordinate 976, forward strand.
GCTTGAGGACGGCGGCACTCTGCCAAAAGAAGCGGTATCTTTTCGGAAGAATCTGATGGAGGCTGCTGCAGGTTACGACCTGGTGTTGATCGACACACCGGGCGCGCTGCAGGACCGTGTGCTGTGCGTGATGTTTGCGGCGGATGCGATATTCACGCCCTTTTCAATTGAAGCGCAGACCAGTAGTTACCTTGGCCGGGTTGGCGCAACCTACCAAACAGTTCGGGCCAAATTCAAACCTGAGTTAAAGCACCTTGGCTTGGTGGCTTCAATGATTGAATGCCGCAGCAAGTCAGAAATGGCGGCGCTGGCTGAATTGCGGGAGCAGGCGGGTTCGCTCATGGTGCCAGGCGCAGTATGCCGCAGGGCGCATATTAAAAATTCCATGAGAGAAGGCCGGGCCGTTTGGGTTAAAGCCCGCTCAAAATCTGACAAGCACGCAGCAGCTGAAATGAAAGCTGTTTGCGGAGAATTACTCAATCGTTCAGCCAACTAGAAAGAGAAGATCATGAACAAGACCACCACAGCAAAAGCAATCTCACTTGCAGGTTTTTTGAGCACGCCGGGCAACGGAGCAGACATGCCCAGCGTACTGAGTGTTGATGACGTTTTTGCAGAGCAGCAAATCCGTACTGATTTTGATGAAGCGTACATTTTGGAGCTGGCTTACCGCATGTACGTGACTGGGCAGCTGCAGAATATTGCGGTACGCCCAGACATCCAGCGGCAGAACAAATACATCATCATTTTTGGTGAGAACCGTTGGAGGGCGAAACTTGCAATGCGAACGCCTGAGTTCGCAGCCTATTACGAGCAGATGGGCGGCATTCAATCTAACGGCCCGCTTGACGTTACCCGGTCGGACAAAATAACGGCGGTGGTAAAGGCTGCTACACACGCACAAGCGCGGAATATGCAGTGGGATGAAAACATCCAGCGCATGGCATTGAACAAGATGGAAATCGCACGCGGCCTGCAGCAGGACATTGATGCGGCCCTTGAAGATGGAAAGCCGCTGACAGAGGCAGCGCTGGCGGTTAGCTTGGGCAAGACACAGGCATGGGTGAACGAACACTTGGGGTTGTTGCGACTGGGCGAGGTGTCCAAAAACGCCTTTATGTCTGGTCTGACGAAGGACGTAACGGCAGCGAACGCACTTGGCAGGATTGAAAAAATCGACCAGGAGGCAGCGAAAGCGGTTGTCAAAACTCTCAAGCTCGATCCGAAAGCCAACGCCCGTGACGTAGTGGGCAAGACATTGAAAGAGGTCAAGACCAAGGCCAAAGGCAAAACGGAGCTGCAGCTTGATATGGCTTTTCCGCCGCGAACAAACATCAAGGCCGATGCAAGCGCGGCAGAACTTGCCTGCAGGATGTACGCAAGAATTTGCGGGCAGCGCCAATCAGTGGCTGACTCGCACGCAACGCTTAGCGATGCGGAAGCCTTGACTTTGAGCCAGTGGGCCAAAAAGCATTACGCCGCTGGGATGTTGCTGCGATCCAGTCCAGCGCCACGAGCTATCCGTGCGATTCTGGACGGTTTTATTGGTAACCGTTTTTCTGCAGGCCAAGACGGAGCGGTTGCTTTTGCGGCTTGGTCTTTGGGCGCAGCTGGCGCTACATTCTCATTACCTGGAGTGTTGGATGAAATCGAACATTGAGCGCGGTGCGGGGTGCGCTCCGCCAAGTCTATTCACTGCTGATATGGTGACAGCAGCTATGCAGCACTTCGAGGCGGTGGGTGGCAGGGACGAGCCCAAGCTTTACGCCCTCATTCCCGCTTTGCATGCCTGTTGGCACAGCAGCGGTGCAGGCCAGAAATGGAGCGACATGCCAAGCGAAAGCAAGGCGGCTTTTCTCGAATTTATGGAGTACCGCAATGAGCAGAACATTGCAGCTTGATTTTGACATCCCGGCGCACCGGATGGCCGATGCTATCAAGGCCGTTCGCCTAGTTGCCCTGCATGGCCTGCCGCCATGGGAGGATGCTCAGACGGTCTTACTGCGGGCCAAGTCGCTAAGCCGGGAGGACGGCCTGACGGCATTGGCCGCAAGCAAATGCTCTGACCGCATGAGGGAAGACCTGACGCGCCATTTTGACGAAGGCGTCCCGCTGCGCGAGCTTGTTCGGGCAAGCGGTATTACGCACCAGGCTTATTACAAAGCCATTGGTCGATTGAAGGAGACTTTTTTATCATCCGG
>JAYVTG010000056.1:0-8495 GCA_043774625.1 Polaromonas sp.
GCTTTCAGTGGTTGGATGGTAGTTTTACCGAAGATGTAGAGGCGAAAGAACAAAGATCGCCGAATGATGTGGATGTGGTGACTTTTGCATACGCCCCCGTAGGGCTTAGCAGCACACGGCTTGCCCAAGTGCTGGCGGACAACCCGGACTTGTTTGAAAATGACAAAGCCAAGGTCAAATACGGTTGTGATGCCTACATGGTGCCTCTGGATAAATCGCCCGAAAACCTGGTGAAACGCTGTACCTATTATTTTGGACTGTTCTCGCACCGCCGTTCCGACCAAGTATGGAAAGGTTTTTTGCAAATTCCTCTCGAAAGCGATGATGCATTGGCACTTGAAATGCTCCACAATACCCACTCTGGAGGCTCCAATGCTGCTACAACTTGAGCAACAGTTTTTGCAGGCGAATTTTGCGCAAGCACAGGCGTTGCTGGCCGATTCTGTCCTGGACGATGACCCTATTGGACAACACCAGTATGCACAATTGGTGAATGATCTGCGCGCCAAGCTTGTGGCTATGCCGCAAGCCATTGCCGATGCGCCTGCGGGTATTGCGCTGTTTTTTGGTGGCCGCCCGGTGGTAGGTTCTGTGGGTATTCATGCGGGCTTTAGTAGTAAAGCGATTGAAAAATTTCAAAGCCTCGTTAGCCAGCGTTTTGCTGCCCAAGAGCTGGGGCCTTTATCTTCTAAAGGCAGGGTTCCGTTAAAAGACAACACCCATCTATTGGTAACTGATGTGGTGCGGGGTTCTTTCGGGTTTGTTTTGCAAGCGGCCACACAGGACGATACCTCAGCGCCACGGAATACAAAGCTTAAAACAGTAGTGGATGAAGTTGCCGGCACGCTATCTCGTGTTGCGTCGCAGGACGAAGGGCTGTTCGATGAAGCTGTGTCTGAAATTGACGAGCGACAAAAAGGTGCTTTGACCGAATTTTTCAAATTGTTGGATACAGAAGGTGCAACGATGCGCATCGTGGAAGGTGAGCGCGATTTTGAATTGGACCAAGCCGCCGTGCAACGAGCCCGTGCCCGTGTGGAGAATATGCAGATTACGGATCAAACACTTGAACTGGAGGGTCAAGTTGTTGGATGGCTGGACTATTCAGCCAGGTTTGAGCTGCGCTTGCATTTAGATCAGGAATTGGTTCAAGGTGCGATTTCAAGGCAAGCCCTTGAAAAAATAGCGTCAGAAGGCATGGAGCCCTATCACAAGCATGTGCGTGTAAGTATGAAAATGCGCAAAGTGGCAGTACGCAATCGGCAGCCTAAAACGGCCTATACGTTAATGAGCTTGGAGATTATTTCTGCACCGACCAACTGGTCAACACTGGCTGTGCAGCAGATTTTGACGAATTGAATTTTTGGTTCAATCCGTTAAGGCCTGTATGCCTGTTTCAAGCGCAGAGCGTACGCAATCAGACATCAAATGTATAGTGCTTGAGGCTGGAGCGATTGGCGTTACTTGTAGGCAAGTAGGGGGCCAGTAGAAGGCTTTGCAAGTACGTCAGCCTAAATGCCTATTTGCTTGAATTCACGTTTTGTAAAGGGAGAGGCGATCAAGCCATCGCGAATTTTTTGTAGTAATGTCTGTGCCACAGGTTCGCCGGGAATGTACAAACCGTCGAGCAAGCGCGCTTGCACATCACGCACTTGCTCCAGCCGCGTACCTTTGTAATAGACGTAACTGCTGCTGATTATGGATGGGTGGCATCCCGCAGGTAAAACGCAAGTTGTGTCATATTTGACGTTCTCTGAGCTGGGAACGCTAGAGAGATTGACCAGCGCAACACAGAGGGCCGGACCGTAGTTATCAAAGTTTCGGGGGCTGTTGAGCACCACAAATAAATGCCTGCCTGAGCCTGTCAAAGGCCCTGAGGGCATGTGCAGGGTGGCCCCAGCAAGAGGAACCCACGCAGCCATGCCGGCTAGTGTTTGCTTGGGCTATGCGCAGCGTTGATGGCTGCTTGCTGCTGCATGCGGTCAACATATTCAGCGCTTTGCTGTGCAGACAAATCCAAGGCAGCAAACAATTCTTCCGGCTTCATCGGAATCATGGAGCCGTCAGGGTCTTTCCATTCAGGGCAATGCAGGTGGGTGTATTCGCGCAGTTGCCAGCCTGACATATGGCCAAACTGAAGCCAGGTTGTTTCTAGTACGCCAATGTCAGCGTCGCTTAGCTCGAGTAAATCGGTCACTACGGTGTGGAGCTTGGCATCTTTTAAGGACAGCATATGACCAGCTCGATCTGCGATCCATGAGTCCCAACCGTCAATGCTGGATGCCAGCTCGCCGTTCATGTAGTTGTGCGTGATGGACAAAACTGGGCCGTGCGGCATAGAAACTAGCCTGTCACCCACCAAGCCTTCACCGTAGTTTTGAAAAGAAAGCCGCTCGGCAAGGTACATGAGCTTCATGAGCTTAAGCACCGCCAGCGCTGAATTGGCTCTTATTAAAAAGAAAGCGGCTGTCTGAGCAGCTTTCTTTTCATTGAACAGTTCTTTGAACATCGCAAGATTATAACTGTAAATATTTACAGCCGTCAAAAGGCTGGAGTTTAAGCCGCTTTCACATTCAGTCGCCAGGCGTGCAGCAGAGGCTCGGTGTATCCGCTAGGCTGTGTCAAACCCTTGTACACCAAATCTGTCGCGGCTGTGTACGCAGCCGACTTGGCAAAGTTGCCCGCCATGTTCTGGTACAGCTTGTCGCCCGCGTTTTGCTTGTCCACCACGCCTGCCATGCGTTCAAAGGTCTCTTGCACTTGCGCCTTGGTGACCACGCCGTGCAAGAGCCAGTTGGCCATGTGCTGGCTGCTGATGCGCAAGGTGGCGCGGTCTTCCATCAGGCCCACGTTGTGGATGTCGGGCACTTTGGAGCAGCCCACACCTTGGTCTACCCAGCGCACCACGTAGCCCAAAATGCCTTGGGCGTTGTTGTCCAGCTCTTGCTGTTTGGCCTCTTTCGTCCAATTGGGTGTATTGGTGACGGGGACCGTGAGCAGGCCGTTTAACAGAGCACCCCGCTCTTTGCTTGCGTCGATCTTTTCCAGCTGCTTTTGCACGCTGCTCACCTTGACCTGGTGGTAGTGCAGGGCGTGCAGGGTGGCGGCTGTCGGGCTGGGCACCCAGGCGGTGTTGGCACCGGCATTGGGGTGGGCGATTTTTTGCTTCATCATCTCGGCCATCAGGTCGGGCATGGCCCACATGCCTTTGCCGATCTGGGCTTTGCCGCGCAGGCCGCAAGACAAGCCGACCAAGACGTTGTTGCGCTCATAAGATTGAATCCAAGCGCTGGTTTTCATGTCGCCTTTGCGCAGCATCGGGCCTGCGTGCATGGCGGTGTGCATTTCGTCGCCCGTGCGGTCTAAAAAGCCGGTGTTGATGAAGGCCACGCGGCTGCTGGCAGCGGCAATACAGGCTTTGAGGTTGACGCTGGTGCGGCGCTCTTCGTCCATGATGCCCAGCTTGACGGTGTCTTTTTTCAGACCCAGCAGCTTCTCGACACGGCCAAAAATCTCGCTGGCAAAAGCCACTTCGTCAGGGCCGTGCATCTTGGGTTTGACGATGTAAACGCTGCCTTTGCGTGAATTGCGTACCTTGCCTAAGGCTTCGTCTTTCTTGCTGCGCTGCAGGTCATGCATGGCAATAGCGGTGGTAATCACCGCGTCCATGATGCCTTCAGGAATCTCTTTCGCGCTGCCATCTTTGGCGGTGTAGGTGATGGCCGGGTTGGTCATCAAATGGCCCACATTGCGCAAGAACATGAGCGAGCGGCCGTGCAGTTTCACCGCTTTACCGTTGGCTCCCGTGTACGTGCGGTCAGCGTTTAAGCCGCGCGTCAACTCCTTGCCGCCTTTTTCAAACTTTTCGACCAGCGTGCCCTGCATGATGCCCAGCCAGTTGCTATACGCCAGCACTTTGTCGTCAGCATCGACCACGGCTACCGAGTCTTCTAGGTCCAAAATCGTGGACAGCGCGGCTTCCATCACCAGATCGCTCACGCCCGCCGGGTCGCTCTTGCCAATCGGCGTAGCGCGGTTGATCTGGATGTCGATATGCAGGCCGTTGTGTTGCAGCAGCACCGCTGTGGGGGCTTTGGCGTCGCCCTGGTAACCGATGAACTGCTTGGCGTCTTGCAGGCCCGTCGTGCTGCCGTTTGCCAAAGAAACTACCAGTTTGCCAGCGCGAATGCTATATAGTTTGCTATCAATATGTGACCCCTTGAGCAGCGGCGCAGTGCGGTCAAGCACATGGCGGGCGTATTCAACCACCTTGGCACCGCGCTTTGGGTTGTAACTTGCGCCGTCTGCGCCAGTTTTGCCGCAACCGTCGGCTTCGGACAAAACATCGGTGCCGTACAGCGCGTCATACAAACTGCCCCAGCGGGCGTTGGCGGCGTTTAGCGCATAGCGGGCGTTCAAAATCGGCACCACCAGTTGCGGTCCTGCCTGCGTGGCCAGCTCTGCATCTACGTTGGCAGTGGTGGCCTTGACGCTTTTGGGTTGCTTGACCAGGTAGCCAATGCTTTGCAGAAACTTCTTGTAGGCCGTCATGTCGGCAATCGGGCCGGGGTGCGCCTTGTGCCAGGCGTCCAGCTCGGTTTGCAAGCGGTCGCGCTCGGCCAGCAGGGCGATGTTCTTGGGGGCCAGGTCTTGCACGATGGTGTCAAAACCTTGCCAGAATTTATTAGCTTTCACCCCAGTGCCAGGCAGCACTTTGTCGTTGACGAAGTTGTACAGGTTGGTGGCTACTTGCAGGCTGTGGGTTGTGGTTCTGGCTGTCATTTTGGGCTTTCTGGGGGTTTAAGAGGTTTTGAACGCGAAAGACGCGAAAGTTACGCGAAAGTCGCAAAAATAAGAAAAATTAAATTAAATTAAAAATAATTTCTTGGCTTTACATCAATATGACTGCGGGTAAAAAGAGATTTACCCAAGAAATTTTTGGCATTCCTTTTGCGATTTTCGCGTAACTTTCGCGTCTTTCGCGTTCAAAAAGGTATTCATACTCAAGAATTAAAAAATCCCAATACATCGCTCAAGTTGGTACCCACTCTCGTGGGCTGGGTTACCTGGCATGGCACTGTGCCCAGTTCTTCAAACGGTAGCCCAGCGCGGTTGACCCACAGGGTCTGGTAACCGTACCAGGTGGCGGCCAGGGCGTCCCAGGCGTTGGAGCTGACGAAAAGTACGTCTTTGGCCTTGCAGCCAGTGGCCTGTTCGCCCAGCGCGTAGGCGTCGGGGTGGGTTTTGAACTTGCGCACCGGGTCTACGCTGATGACATGATCGAGCAGACCGTCAAAGCCCGCAGACTTTACCGCGACTTGCAGCATGGCCGCGTCGCCATTGCTCAAAATGCCGGTTGGAATGCCCTTGGTTTTTAGCGATTGCAGCACGTCCTTGTTTTCTGGAAAGGCAGACAAGTGGCGATACTGGTTCATCAGCTTGTGCACGGCTGGTTGCAGTATTTCGGCATCAAATTGGGCTAATGCCAGCGTGGAATATGCGCGAGCAGCTACTATTTTTATAGCATATCGCAGCGCAGCCTCGGTAATGTTCCAAAACGGCTGGTAATGCGCGCCGTGGTTGCAGGTGGTCACCAGGCGGGTGTATTCAATCTGCTTGTCACGCCACAACACCGACAGGCGCTGACCGTCGCCGGGGAACAGTTGCTCGGCCAGCAGGGCCACGCTGTACACATCAAACAATGTGCCGTAAGCGTCAAAAAGCACGACTTTGGGCTGTGTGGCTATTGAAGGTACTTTATCCATCGTGGTACTTTACTCGAACCTTTTCAAGTGATTAATGGGTCTGAAGTTGCGAAATCTGTGACATTAAATGGGGTAATTGCCAAACAGCACAGCATGTGGTTTCAAGGCAAGCTAAGGTCAACCCCGCGTGCAGTAGGTTAGTTCTACTGGTGTACAGTACAAATAGAAATAATTATGGTTTAAAAACGCTTCATGTTGATTCAACTAACTTACGCTAGCCGTTCCACTTCCATGTTGGGCCCTGGAGACATTAAGGATATTTTGGGTAGCTCAGCCAGAAACAACAATCTGCTCGGTGTCACTGGCACACTGTGCCTTAGTAATGGCATTTTTTTACAGCAACTTGAAGGCGATCGCGATGCGGTGAACCTGTTGTATCACCGCATCTTGCTGGACAAACGCCACAAAGAACCTGCAGTGCTTGATTTCAGTGAAATTACTGTGCGGCGCTTTTCTACATGGTCCATGGGATTACTGGCTTACACAGAAGCAAACAAGAAGCTTTTCCTCAAATACTCTACAGCCGCAGAGTTTGACCCTTACCTCATGAGTCCCGCCAGCTTACGCGCTCTTTTTGATGAGGTGGTGCTAAACGCACGTTGGCTTTCTTGACTTTCGTTCAGTCTGCTGGCTTGGGATCCAAAGGCACAGCTGCGTCAGACCAACCCTGTCAACCTGCTGGCCGCCTGCACCACCGCTGGAATATGCGCTGCGTTATAACGGTTTGCAGGCATAGTGAGAATGAGCGCGCCTTCCAGGGTTTTGTGCCCTTGGTTATTGGTTTTGAAAACGGGCGCGGCTATGCCAGCAACTTCAGGGTCGCGGTCACCAATGGCTGCGGCGTAGCCGTCCAGGCGGGCCTGCTCCAGTAGTTTTTGCTGTGTTTTGGATGGAAAATAGGCGTTTGCCAGCGCCGTATCTGCGCAAAACGCTATCAAAATTCTAGCACCCACTCCGCCACTCAAAGCCAGCATATCGCCCGCTTTGTAATGGTCGCGAATAGGCTGGGGGCTGTCAACTCGAAACAGGCTCATGCGCCGGGCCTGCGCGCCGCCACCCCACAGCACATGAAAGGCAGCGCTTTCGCCCGTTGCCGCTACCAGCTCATGCAGGGCGGGCGCAATGATGCGTTCTAGCGAATACGAGGCGTTGTACACGTGGTGCAAGCGCGCCACGCCGCGGCCCAGCACATAGCCTGCCTTGTCTATCCGCTGGACCAGCATGGCGTGTTCCAGCGAAGCCAATAGGCGCAGTACGGTGCTTTTGTACAGCTGGGTGCGCCCGGCCAAGATGGCCAGGCTGAGCGGCGGGTCGCCCGCGCGAAAGCATTGCAACAGGGTGAGCGCACGGTCCACAGCCGCAGCGCCGCCGGGGGCGGCAGTTTGGTCGGCAATGGATGCGGTGGCGGGTTTGCGAGGCATGGGTTAGTAACTGGGGGTGAATACGCAGTTTTTGAAAAACAAATTGGCGCTAAAATTCTGTTGTAATTCTATCTTTTAGAAATAAATTCTGCAAGATAGAATTAAAAGTATATTCTATAGTCAGTAAGAAATTGAAGTCAACACCTTCTCCATCCAACCATGCAAACCACCGCGACATTAGCTGTTCAACCCATGCAGACCATCGGCACATCCATTGACGTGCTCATCAGCGAGGTGGGCCCGCGCGACGGCTTGCAAGCGGTCAGCCGCACGATGGCCACGGCAGACAAAAAGCGCTGGATCAAAGCCTTGTACGACGCGGGCCTGCGCGAGATTGAGGTGGCCAGCTTTGTGCCGCCCAAGCTGTTGCCGCAAATGGCAGACGCGACCGAGATCACCCAGTACGCACGCACGCTGCCTGGCCTGGTCATCGTCGGCCTGGTGCCCAATATCAAGGGCGCGCAGGCGGCCATTAGCGCGGGCGTGCACAAAATTACAGTGCCTTGCTCTGCCAGCGCGGCGCACAGCCTGGCCAATGTGCACAAAACGCGTGAGCAGATGGTCGATGAGGTGCGCAGCATTGTGGCGCTGCGCAATGACACCGCCCCGCAGGTGCACGTTGAGGCGGGTATCAGCGTGGCCTTTGGCTGCACGCTGCAAGGCGTGGTGCCCGATGACGATGTGATCTGGCTGCTGGAGCAGGTGATAGCCGCAGGTGCGGACGAGTCTGGCCTGGCCGACACCACAGGCATGGCCAATCCGGTCCAGGTGCGCCGCTTACACAAGCGCGCGATTGCCACCGTGGGCCTGCAACACGTGGGCGCGGCGCACATGCACAACACGCGTGGGCTGGGCATTGCCAACTGTCTGGCGGCGTATGAAGAGGGCATTCGCGCATTTGATTCGTCGCTGGCAGGCCTGGGCGGCTGCCCGCACGCGCCGGGTGCGTCAGGCAATGTGGTCACAGAAGACCTGGTGATGATGTTCGAAGCCATGGGCCTGCGCACCGGCATTGACCTGCAAAAACTGATTGCTGCACGACAGCCATTGAAAGACGCACTGCCTGGGGAGCCTTTGTACGGCATGACGGCGGAGGCTGGGCTGCCTATGGGTTTTGTGTATGCGGGGCGGTGAGATGGTTGGCTGTGCTGAGGGAAGATTTTTTAACGCGAAAGGCGCGAAAGTTACGCGAAAGTCGCGAAAAAATATAAAAAAAATCACTAGTGTCCCAACGTTGTAAACAGGCTTTGCTGATCGCATTGCTCGGGTTCACGTTCGGGCATTTGATTGTTCCCAAGCAGTATGTCGA
>JAYVTG010000057.1:0-32531 GCA_043774625.1 Polaromonas sp.
GCCATAGTGCCGCCCATAGTGCTCATACGGATAGGCCTGGTAGCGCACCGACACTTTTTGCCCCAAGCGAATAAAACCAATCGAGCGAGATGGTATCAGCAGCAGTACTTCTGCAGCACTACCTTCGGGCACGATGGTCATGATAGGTAAATCTGGCCGCACGGTCTGGCCTAGTGAGGCAGATATTTGAGTAACTACGCCGTCAATAGGCGCAATTAGTTGAATACGTTTAGACGAATGTTCGTTAAATTCTTGCTCGCTGCTGTCTATGTCTTTCATCAACTGCGCACGCTGGCTTTGGCTGCGCGAGGCAATTAAAAGCAGCTCTTCTTGCTGGGTAGCCAGATCTCTTTCGACTTGCAGCTTGCTACGCTCTAGCAAGCTACTGCTTAGCTTTTGCTGTAGCCATTCACTGCGTTTTAGCTCCACCGCTTCGTTGGACACAAAGCCTTGCGATTGCAAGTCTTTTTGGCGATCAAGTTGCCGACTAATGTCGTCTAGCCGCTGCTGAGACAATGTCAACTCATGCAAAAGAGTGCTGTGCTCCAATACACCCGATTCTATTTTTAAGCGTGTGGCTTTGAGACTGATGCGCTCGTTATCAGCCACATTCATCAGTTCGTTTTTCGCCAAGCTAGTTTTGTGTTTTGCAAGTTGGGCCTGGTCAGCATCTATGCTGCGGTTTTGAGCGAAGCGCTCTGAAGTAACTTCTGCTAGAGTTTGACCGCGTTTAACTATGACTTGATCCTTAACGTTGAGAGACACCAAAACACCATTCTGTGAAGTATTAATTTTGGCATGCGCAGAAATATTCGACGTATAGCCCGAACATTTAGTGATTCGCGGCAAATCTATAAAAATTGCACTAAAAACTGTTAATGCTGCAAATAGCAAGGTGAGGAGGGAAATTACGGATTGCATTTTAATCAGCGGCAATAGATTTTCCAATCATTTTTTGTAGATCTTCCAAGCAATCTGCGGCCCGGCACAGAACGTTTGCATAATCAATGCTGATTTAAATACTATCGCCCAATCAATACTTTCAAGTCCGTAAAATATTAAAATTAATATCGCAGCAACAATAATATTAATGCCAATTTTTATGATCATCATAAAAATCTGAAGCAGTAAATTTGATTGCAATATTTTTTGTTGATAAAAAATATAAATTAATGCACCTAAACCGGGTAGTGCAACTTGATAAATAGTTGTTAAATCCACGTAACTCCTTTGAACCAAATTCATTTTTTTATACAAGAAGTGAAATCAGATGAATAACATTTTGTAATCTTGAATCCACGGATTTTTAGCAGTTCTAAAAGTCCAGCTGAACCACCAATATGTGCTGCGCCGACTGTAATAATGAATTGTTCGTTTGAATTTTTTAATTTTGCAGAAATTTTTTCTGCAAAACTAGCCTCACGATCTTCGTACTGGTTTTTAAGTATTTTTTCTGACCATCCTATAGTTTTCAGTAAACTTAGAGTATATGTTTTCAGTTTGTCGAACTCGCCGTTATTAAAATAATTGACTACTAGTTGAAAATCTAGTACGCCTTTATTTTTTTCAATCAACCCCGTTTCAATACCTTTACAGTAGTCCTCAGATATTTTTGCAAGTTCAGCCGCAGAGAAGTTTTTTAGTCTGGCATACACATCAAAATGATTTTCTAGAAAAACCACTTTGTTTTTTTGCAGTACAAAATCGTTATATAGCCATTGCTCAACAGTAAGTCCATATGGAGTAGTCACTTGTGGGTATTTCTCTACCCTCGGTTGCGCAATCATTAGTACAAAAGCAGCTGGACCGGTCGTATACATGGAAGCATGCGCAGGACTAATTTTTACAAACTGAGCCTCTATTTTTTGCAAACATGATAGTTTTTCATTACGTATTATCTGCGCAAATGAAATTCCATGTAATCCAAAAACCATTTTTTCCAGTACCGGATTCCATCCGCCAATTGGATTTTGCTCCATTATCAAATTTTTATTTGTTGAAGGTAAAGATTGAAATAATGAAATAAGGTCAGTATTGATTGGTATGCCCTGGTGAAACACACCCATCAAAATTCCTTTGTAATCCCCCTCTTCGTTTTCAATACGAAAGACAGGCTGTGCTGAACAAGCTATTTGACAAAATACTTGTATAGTTAATATTACCCAAATCTTAAAGTTTTTAGAGTAATAGTTCATAGACTAAATACTATATAAATAAAAAGTGTATGCAATATTACTATTAAAACGCTTTTTATACTTATATAATTTTTTTTGGTGTTGAGTCAATTAAGCTGTATTGGTATCGATTTATTAGCTAGAGCTAGAGCTGGAGCTGGAGCTGGAGCTACTGTCACTGCTGCTGCTGCTGCTACTGCTACTGCTACTGCTATCAGTGCTACTACTAGCAGTGCTAGTAGTAGTGTCGGTGGCACTAGAAGAATACCCTCCCGTGGGATTGCCCATGGGGTCAGTTGTTTGAGTATTTTGATAGGCCGGATTTAAACACTGAGTGCTGGTAACAGTAATCCCTGTCAAAGCGTCTATAGGATTAGCAGTATTGAAATTATTTAAACTTCCAGTAACTAATCCTGAAACAAGTGTGACGCCAACCGGGCCAGCACCCATGAAGCCTGCGCCAATTCCAGCTGTAGTACCCAGAAGTGAGTTGGCAGCAGCAGCACCTGATGGCTGTGTTTGCGTGGTAATACCAGCGGCTGTAGCGCCACCTAAAGCCGGGCCAACTGGACCGCCTCTCCCCCAAACTTGCTCTGTTTTGTCTAATTTACAAATTCTCATGAGTTGCTCCTAGATTTAACACCTTCGTATTGAAGGTATTGACAATGTATTACCCCCCCCCCCCCACAATGTCAATAAAGTTTCGCTTTATTGTATAAAAATTACATAAATTTACGCGTAGTATTTTATTTGTCGATGCGCACATCGGGGAATTTGATTGAACGATATAAAAATCAAACTTGTAGCTACATCTGACCTAGCAGCTTACTGGATCGCATGCGAGCCGTTAATTGCTGCTGGTCTGGTGCCATCTGACGGCGAAGCAAACACACAACATGTGCTTGCAGATTTACATGAGCAGCGTGCACAACTTATTGTAGGTTTAAACGATATGGCGAACGTGGTCACTGCATTAGTAGTGCAATTTATAGATTATCCCAACTACAAAGTAGCCCATGTGTACAGCATAGGTGGCCGAGGTGTTATAGAAAATACAGTGCATTGGGCTAGTATCAAAGCTTGGATGAAGCAGCAGGGCGCTACCAAGGTGCAAGGCGTGTGCAAACCCGCGCAGGCACGGTTATGGCAAAAGCTGGGCTTTACGGATACGTACCATATGGTGAGGCAAGATTTATGACCCAGCAAACCACCGCTATTAGCGTGCATGCCCTAGTGCTAGATCTCCGGCCTCACCGCCCTGTGGTGTATTGGGTTGACTTTGGCGCTTCGATAGGTTTGTTCTGGGCTTGCGTAATGTTTGCCAGCTACTCATCACAACTTGCTTATGCAGCCGTTGCCGTCTTGGTTGCCAGCTTTGCGCTGTATCGTGCAGCGTTATTTGTGCACGAGATTGGGCACTTTGGCCAACAGGGTGTACGTTGGTTTACCTTGGCGTGGAACCTTCTGTGTGGCATACCCATTGGCATGCCGTCGTTTATGCTCAAGTCGCATGTAGACCACCACGGTGCTGCCAGCTACGGTACAGCCAATGACCCTGAATACTTGCCGTTTGCGGCTTACCCTAAGGCGCGACAGTGGTTTTTTTGGGGGTCGTTGCTAGTGCCTGCCATGTTTACTGTGCGCGCTATGGTGCTGGTGCCACTGGCGTGGGCTAATGCGCGCATGCGGACTTGGTTACGCCTGCGCATGAGCTACATGACAATGAACAATGCTTACCAGCCCAGCTCGAATTTTCAGCGTTTAACGCGTGCAGATTTAGCCACAGAGGCAGCTACTGTGCTGTGGTGTTATGGGTTGCTAGCGCTGCTGGTATTTGGTTGGCTGCCCTGGCGGTTTGCGATCATATTGTTTGTCTGCATGATGGCGGCGAACACGCTAAACGCCTGGCGCACGCTGCGTGCACACAAATACACCTCGGTCGGTCAAACTATGGACGCTGCAAGCCAGCTAAAAGATTCCACCACTTTTATGCTGCCAGCAGTGTGGGGTGAGCTGGTATGCCCCGTGGGCCAGCGCTTTCACGCTACCCACCATCTGTTTCCATACTTGCCGTACCATGCACTGGCGCAGGCGCACAAACGGGTATTGGCGTCTGACTGGATAGGGCTGGATGACTACAAATTAACCATGGTGTAGCCAATTACTATAAATACGCTGACGATGGCTTTCACCAACGGACTACCCACTCAGCCCGCAGGATCGGGCCGACGGGTTGCTTTGCGTAGCGACATAAAGAAGGAGCCCGAAGGGCGGGTGACAGTCGCGTAGCAGAGCAACACGGCGGCACGATCCTTGTACATACGGTAGCGCGTAAGTTCGAGACGAAAAACATGGCTCAACCTGCACTTTGAGAGTAAAAACCACCGATTGCCAGCGCAAAATATGCGCAAGCAGCTATTCTTTTTATAGCGTACTAGCGGAAACGGCTGGAGCAAAAGGCTTCATCAACCGCGCATCATCTATCAAACTTAAAAAGCGCAACCCCGTGGCTTCTTGCATGGCCGCCAAATAGGGCGGCATATTGGTGCATTCCAGCACCACGGTAGTCACGTCGGGCGCACGTGCCTTCAAAGCTACGGCTGCGGCCACTACATCGGCACGCGCTTTGTCCAGATCCATCACCGCTTGGTTGCCCAAAATGCGTGTGGCAAATTCACCCTTCGGGTCTACGCCCTGCACCACCACGTCGGCCAAGCGCTCACGCGGCACGCCTGCAGCTTTCAAAAATTCTTTGCCCAGCAGGCTACCGCTAATCGTCAACACCCCCACGCGCTGCTGGGTCTTGAGCAACGCAGGCAGTTGCAACAGGCTGGACGTGACGACTGGCACGCGCACCACAGACTGCAGTTCTTTTTGCATCAAGACCAAAAACCCGCAACTGGTGGTGATGGCCTTGGCACCGCGCAGCTCCAGGTTACGCACAATCGCCTGAAACGACGGCACGATGCGCGCCTGGCGCAGACTGGCAGCCGTGGCCACCACGGTTGCAGGCCAAATGCCGCGCACCATCTCTTTGTGGATGGGCACCATAAAGGTTTCGGGGTGCCCAATGTCGCCACGCGGGCGTGGAAACTGCGTGTGCAGCATGACGATGCCCAGAAAATCGCTTTGCGGAGGGGGAAGAAGTTTCAGGCTCATGGCACTATTGTGCACATCCAGATTCTGCTTTTGCGGGGTTTACGACATGGGCTTACGGATACACTTGCGCCATGCTGAATATTTTTGCTATTTGCCTGGGCGCGTGCGTAGGGGCGTTGTCTCGCTGGGGCCTGGGTTTGTGGCTCAATGCGGGCGGGTTGCTGCCTTGGGGTACGTTGGCTGCCAACCTGATTGGCGGCTATTTGATTGGCGTGTGCGTGGCGGTTTTTCAAAGCATGCCGCAGATAGACCCAGTGTGGCGGCTGGCACTGGTTACTGGTTTTCTGGGTGCTCTCACCACGTTCAGCAGCTTTAGCGCAGAGGTAGTAGCCATGCTGCAACAGCAACGCTATGCGCTAGCCTTGGGCACAACCAGTTTGCATTTGTTTGGATCACTGCTCATGACGATTGCCGGAATACGGTCTGCTATGTTTTTTATAGCTGCTCGCGCATAAACGGCGCTGGCATTTGGCATAAATCGTTACCAAAAAGCGCCTAACCACCGCCACGCTGCATGTACAGGTCAAACCGCTTCATAAACGTGTAGCGGGTTGCGTCGTCTACCCCGCTGAACACAAACTGCATGTGCATGCGCGGGATGGCGACCAGGCCGATGCGGCGTGGTTCGCCGGTGCGCCATTGCACTTCAAAACTGCCTGCGCCTAGCGCAGCAGTGGCTGACGACGCATGGCGCTGCCATGGTACGTTGCCCATGGCGTTGGGTAACCAGCCCAGCCATTCTGGCTCGGTACAGCCCATTTCGCGGTCAAAACGTTCAGTGTAAAACGATTGCATTTGTGGGGTACCGCCAACTGTAGCTATCCGCCTGCAATGGGCGGCCAAATAGCAAGAGCATCACCTTCTGTCAAAGTGGTGCTGCCACGCGCTTCGGGGGCAATATACACACCGTTCACCAGCACCAAATGCACCAGCTTCATGGGCAGGCCATAGGGCTCGATGATCTGCAAAATGCTACTCGATGGTTCAACGTCAATTTGCGCGACATTGCCGACGCGGTCATTGGGCGGCAAATAATCGCCCAACGAGGCGAATAGCTTCAAGGTAATTTTCATGCTTCTATTGTCGCGCAGCTTGGCAGTGTCTTGCTGCCAAGAGCGCGCAATTGCCTATAACCATCAACCTTTGCGGCTGGCTTTTTAGCGTCTGCGCGCATCAGCAGCGCCGCTCCACTGCTCCTGCGCTTGCGCCGTGGCAATGTAGGCGGCCATCAGCTTGGTCGGGTCGGTCTTGAGCTGCTCTTTCCAGTCGCCCAGTTTCACCTTGCCTTCTACCAGGCCGCGCAGCGCGCCTACGTGGTCTGTCCAGCCAATGCTGTTGCAGCCCACCATCACGTCGTCCTTGAACTGCATGCTCAGCAACTTATAGCCCGCCTTGTCTGCCAGCTCAATTTGCTCACCACCTGGCACGCCTTGCCAAGCGCCAAAGCTGGTAGAAATGAGCCCCAGTGTGTCCAGCACGTTGATCTGCGTAACCTGCTTGAGCGACGTAGCCTGGCCCACCATGTTGAGCGCCGCTACCCGTGCTTCGTCAGCCGCATTGGGTTGAATAGCGCTGACCATCTGCGTGCCGGTAAAGTGGTCAAACGCCTCGGCGCAGTCACCTGCTGCATACACGTCAGGTGCATTGGTTTGCATGCGGTCATTGGTTAGCACACCGGTTTTGCAGAGGATGCCGGAGTCTTTCAAAAAGCCAATCGTCGGCTTAACACCGGTGGCGCTAATAATCACGTCGGCGTCAATCACCTCGCCTGTAGACAGTTTGGCATGCAGGCGGTCAGAGGGTTCGTTGGCCGCAGCGCCCATACCCAAAGCGCTGGCCACTTTGCCAAGCAAACCCTGCGCTGGCGCGCCCATAGTAATAGCCTCCACCTTGGCACCTGTAAACACGTCCACACCCTTGCTTTGGCACCAGGCCTTGATCATGCCGCCTGCAGCCGGGCCCATCATGCGCGGCACCATGCGGTCGCCCATCTCTACAACGCTCAAGTGCCCACCGTTTTCTTTGTCGGCTTGTATGCGCGCAGCCAGCGCCTCCATGATGATGCAGCCGATAAAGCCCGCACCCATTTGCAACACCTTACTGCCGGGTTTGATCTTGCCCATGATGGCGCGCGCATCGGCCAGCGTCCAGCAACTGTAGATGCCCGGCAGGTCTATGCCCGGTATGGGCGGGCGCATGGGTGTGGAGCCGGTAGCGATCAGCAAACGGTCATACTGTAGAGTTTGACCGTTGGATAGCGCTATACTTTTAGTAGCTGCTTGCGCACTGTTTACGCTGGCATTGACCACTTTTATGTGCAAATTCTCAAAATGCGTAGCACTTTTTCGCAAATGTGTGCCTTGCTGTTGTATGTTGCCCACCAGCAAGTAGGGAATGGCCATGCGTGAATACGGTGCTTCGGGTTCGTCGCCAATCAGGGTGATCTCGTCGTGCGGTGCATGCTTGCGAATCGTCTCTGCGGCAATCACGCCTGCGGGGCCTGCGCCTATGATGATGTGGTGCATGGTGGGTGCTCCAAAAGAAAAAGAAAAGTGAATCTACAAAACAATAAGAGGCATAAAAAAAGGGCGAACTCGCGAACGCCCTTTTAGCTTGGCCAAAAACCAGGCTAGTGTTTACAGGCCCAGGCGCTCTTTGGTTTTGGCGGTGGGACGGCCTTCTGTGTCCCAGCCGCGAACTTCGTAGTACTTGGGCAACATCTTGGCCAGCTCGCTCACCTTGCCTTTGGCAGGGCCGCTGCTAGCGCCTTCGGTCAGCAAGCGCTTGGGCAGGCTGTCGTCTTTGGCAGTAAAGCCAGCGGCGTTGTTGAATTCGCGCTCCATGTTCCAGATGCGCTCGCCAATTTTCTCCAGCTCTTCAGTGCTGAATTTTTCGTCACACGCCGCCTGCAATTGCGGTGCCAAATCTGCAAGGCCCCACGCAAAGGTAGTAAACACGCACAGGCCAGACGAATCAAACGCAGCCGTAGCGTCTTGGAAAGCCTTGACCAATTCTGGCTTGCCTTCGTGTGCCAGCGGGTCGGTTTTAACTGGAATGCCCAGCACTTCAGACGCAATGGTGTAGCCGCGCAGGTGGCAGGCACCACGGTTGGACGTAGCGTAAGCCAGGCCAATGCCCTGAATGCCGCGACCGTCGTAGGCCGGAAACTCCTGGCCCTTCACGCTCATGGACAAATCGGGGTGACCGTACTTGGCCGTCAGGCGTTTAGAGCCTTGGCCAATGTCAACACCAAAGCCGCGACCGTTCACGGTCTCTTCCGCAAAATAGGCCAGTGCGGCGGCAGAACCAAATGGCGCTTCAATACCGAGTTGCTCTTTCTTGAGCACACCCATTTCATACAACTCCATCACGGCACCAATAGTGGCACCAAAGCTGATCGGGTCTATGCCTTCTTCGTTGCACAGCAGGTTGGCGTATTGCAGAGCTTCCAGGTCGTTCACACCGTTGGCTGCGCCCAACGCCCATGCAGCTTCGTATTCCAGGCCACCGTTGGCACCCCAGTACTGCGGCTTGTTGGCCACGGTAAAGTGCGTCTCGTCCATCTTGCTGATGCGGCCACAGGCAATCGTGCAACCAAAGCAGGCCTGGTTGGTTACCAGGTGCTTTTTGCCGTCGCTCTTGCGTGGGGCAGCCATGGCTTCTGCACCAATGTCTTTGGCACCTTCAAACTGGGTGTGTTTGTGGTTACGGGTAGGCAATGCGCCCACTTCGTTGATCACGCTCATCAGCACCTGGGTGCCAAAGGTGGGCAAGCCCTGGCCGGTGACAGCGTTTTCGGCAAGAATTTTTTTCTTCTCAAACGTGACCTTCATAAAAGCTTTTGGGTCGCGGACATTGCCCACGCCCTTGGTGCCGCGCACCGCGATAGCTTTGAGCATTTTGCTGCCCATCACCGCGCCTACACCGCTACGGCCCGCCGCGCGGTGCAGGTCATTCACGATGGATGCGTACAGCACCTTGTTTTCGCCCGCTTTGCCTACACTGCACACACGTGTCAATGGGTCTTGCAGACCTTTTTTAATTGCTTCTTCGGTTTGCCACACACTCTTGCCCCATAAATGGGCTGCATCACGCAGTTCGGCCACATCGTCGGCGATGTACAGGTACACCGGCTTGCTCGATGCACCTTCCACCACGATCATGTCCCAGCCAGCCATCTTCAGTTCTGCACCAAAATAGCCGCCAGAATTTGAACAGGCAATTGCCCCGGTCAATGGCCCTTTGGTAGACACCGTGTAGCGCCCGCCGGTAGAAGCCATCGTGCCCGTCAAAGGCCCGGTGGTGATGTACATCTTGTTGGCGGGTGACAGTGGATCCACCTTGGGGTCAACCTCGGTCGTAAGGTATTTAGCCGCCAGGCCGCGCGAGCCGATATACGACTGTGCCCATTGCATGTTGAGAGGTTCGGACTTGCAGGTGCCTGCGGTCAAGTCAACGCGTAAAATTTTTCCGGCCCATGACATGGTGATTCTCCTTAAACTGCGGTTGGTTGATTGCCCAGCTTATCTGCCCAAGCCTTCATTTTGTCAATGCCTGTCCAGTTGGCATCTACAAAGGTGATGGCTTGCGTGGGGCAAGCCTCGACGCATGCAGGCTCGCCACCGCACAGGTCACATTTTTGCACTTTGCCGGTTTCCTGCACATAGTTGACTGTGCCAAATGGGCACGCAATCGTGCAGACCTTGCAGCCAACGCAGGTAGAGTCGTTCACCACTTTGGCACCGGTGTTTTTGTCGATGGTAATAGCCTCTACCGGGCAGGCATGCAAGCACCAGGCTTCGTCACACTGGGTGCAGGTATAGGGCACTTTTTTGCCGGTGTGGTGAAAGTCAAAAACCTTGATGCGCGATTTACTGGTGGCGTAAGTACCGTAGTTTTCAAAACTACACGCCATTTCACATTGCAGGCACCCGGTGCATTTGTCCGGGTTGATGTGCAAGACCTTTTGCATGTCTGTCTCCTGTGGGTGTGCCATGTAAGAGCTTATGCATGGCGATGCCTATGAAAAAAATATACTTCAGTATTGTTAAACCGATTTGTTACAACTGGGCTGGTAGAAACCCTAGATTGCATCTTAGTGCTTGCATACCGCACTCAATATTCTCAAAATGCTACACAGCACACTTTTCATGTGCATTACATGCGACCACTATGAACGACAGCCTCTACAGCCAGCACAGAATGAACCATATCCACACAGCGCGGCAAGCCGCGTTGTACGGTGAAAATGTGTCCCACCCACTCACCTTGCAACCATGGATCGTTCAATCCTGGCAACGCTGTATGGCGCGTGGCCACCGGCCTACGGACCCTGTGGGTTTTGATGTGGTGACGGCAGCAGAGCAAAAACGCCATGCCCAATGCAATCATTTTTTAGCCAGCTCAGCACACGAAACCCTGACACGTCTGAGCACAGCCATAGCGCAAACCCGCTACTTTGCCATCTTGACCAATGCGCAAGGCGTGGTGGTAAGCAGTGCAGGCGCTATAGACCGACACGACCGCCGCGCCAGCCTGATTACCCGCGTTGGGGTTGATTTGTCAGAGACCGCTGTAGGCACCACAGCCATTGGCGCCACCTTGACTGAGCAGCACACTGTGTGGATGCATCGAGGCGAACATTTTTACGACGACACCGCCTGGTATTCATGCGCTGGTGCGCCCATTTTGGGGCCCGATGGTAAGTGTGCAGGCATGCTCGACCTAACGGGCATTGACGTGCCCGAAAGGCCTGAATTGGCGCATCTGGTCGCCCAGTCGGCAAGGCATATTGAAGCGGCCATGGTGGTGGCACAACCGCATGCACTGGTATTGCATGTGCGTTGGCCAGGGCACCATGTGGGTGGTGAGCAGTGGGGGCAGGCAGAAGTAGGCCTGGTGTGCCTGGACACACATGGCAATGTGGTCGCCATGAACCCGGTAGCCCGCCAGATGCTGGGGCACTGGGACCAGAACGCGCACGCGAATGACTTGTTTGCGCTGGACTTTGCGCAATTGTTTGACGCGGCACATCGTCACAACACTACACTGGACGTGCCTTTATGGTCTGGCCTG
This sequence comes from Polaromonas sp., assembly GCA_043774625.1. GTDB lineage: Bacteria > Pseudomonadota > Gammaproteobacteria > Burkholderiales > Burkholderiaceae_C > JAAFIP01. The sequence continues at coordinate 11,409 of JAYVTG010000057.1, forward strand.
CGCATGCAGGTGCAATGCCAGCTTGCTGGCTTCAATACCCATTCACTGTCTGGCGATTACACCAAGCAAATCGACGCGCAGCCTGATGCTGCCAGCCCGCACCTGAAAGAACTGGAAACCGCCTTGATACGCAAGACGGTACAAGACAAACGCGGCAATGTGGCCGCTGCAGCCAAAGCGCTGGGTATTAGCCGGGCAACGGTGTATCGCAAGCTGGCAACCCGCAGTAAAGCCCGGGCGCTTTAGGGCAGGCGTGCAAGGCCTTGGATACAGGCCTGTATCTACTTGCGCTTACTGCTTGTCGGCATTGGGGAAAAACACCGATTCGCCAGAAATTTTGTATTCGGCAATGACCTTTTGCCCAGCGGCAGAGGTGATCCACTGCACAAACTTTTGCGCTTGTGCTGCTTGGACGTGAGGATGTTTGGCAGCACTAACAGCCATCACGCCGTATTGGTTGAACAGCTTTTTATCCCCTTCTACCAACACGCTTAAGTCTGCCCGATTTTTAAAATTGAGCCAGGTTCCCCGGTCTGACAGTACATAGGCACCTGTGGATGCCGCCATGTTCAGTGCAGCCCCCATGCCGCAGCCACATTCTTTATAGCCTGCTCCCTTTTTATCTGCGACGCCCGCCAGGCTCCAATAGCGCAGCTCTGCGGCATGCGTGCCCGACTTGTCGCCGCGTGAAATAAAGCTGGCATTGCGTTGGCTGATTTTGGCAAGTGCCGTGACTACGTCTTTGCCACACACGGCGGCTGGATCTGCATGTAGGCCAATCAACACAAAGTCGTTGTACATCACGGGGTAGCGCTTGGTAGCAAAGCCGTCGGCCACAAATTTTTCTTCTGCAGCTTGGTCGTGCACAAACAGCACATCAGCATCACCACGGCGCGCCATGTCCAGCGCCTGACCCGTGCCCAGAGCCACCACTTTGATGTCAATGCCACTGGCCTGCTTGAACCTGGGCAACAAGTAAGCAAACAAGCCAGATTGTTCGGTAGACGTGGTAGACGCCATCACGATGTTTTGCGCCATGGCTGCGCTGTTCAGCATGGCTAATACTATTAAATAAATAGCAGTATATGTATATTTGGCGCTGGCAAAAAGCATAAAACGCTGTAAAAGCATTCGCAAGGCAGACACATGGCGATTACGGATCGTCATGGCATTTCTCCTTGTACAAACCGCTGCGCCGCATCGGGCAATGGCAGATTGAAAAAGTCGTGTGTGCTTTTGTCAGCCACCACATTGCCTGCATCCAGGCAAATCACGCGGCTGGCCAGCCGCTTGACCTGGCCCAGGTTGTGGCTGGCAAATACCAGGGTGGTGCCGCGCTGGGCGCACTGGCGCATCAGTGCCTCTACCTCATGCTTGGCCTGCGGCGACAGACTAGCGGTGGGTTCGTCCAGCAGCAACACATCTGGCTGGGTCACCAAGGCGCGTGCAAAGGCCAGGCGCTGCTGCTGCCCGCCCGACAGCGCGCGCGCCTGGCGGTGCTGCAAATCCAGCAAACCCGTATCAGCCAATGCCGCCAACGCCTGGTCTTTGGCCTGCGCCCAAGGCACCCCGCGCAACCAAGCCGCCAGGGCTACATTGGTCTGCACACGGGTGCGCATGACAAATGGCCGCTGAAACACAAAGGCCTGGCGCAGCCTTGCATCACACTGCACAGCGCCAGTTTGCGGCGCCAGCAAGCCATGCAGCACGCGCAGCAAACTGCTTTTACCGCTGCCGTTGCCGCCCACCAGTGCCACGCTTTCGCCAGCGGCTATGCGCAGGTTTACACCCTGCAGCGCCTGCACCCAGCCCAGTTGCAGGCTCACACCTTCCAGGCTGATCCAGGGTGTAGCTACTTTGCTCATAGGGCCGTTGCCTCTACACGCATGCGCCAATGCCGAATGCCGGACACTGCGGCGTTGAGCAATAAAACGATCAACAACAATACAAAGCCCAGGCCGATGGCCAATGGCAGGTCGCCCTTGCTGGTTTCCAGTGCGATGGCCGTCGTCATTACCCGCGTAAAACCGTCAACATTGCCTCCCACAATCATCACCGCGCCTACCTCGGATATGGCACGACCGAACGCAGCTATCAGCACCATCAGCAAGGCGTAGCGCTCGTCCCAAGCCAAGAGCAGGCTACGCAACCAGCGCCCTGCCCCCAACGACTGCAGTTGTTCACCGTGTGCGGTGTGTGCGTCTTCCACCACCTGGCGGGTCAGCGCGGTCACCACAGGCAGTACCAGCACCGTTTGCGCCAGCACCATGGCCTTGAAAGAAAATAACCAGCCTAAAAAACCCAGTGGCCCGCTGCGCGACAGCAGTACATAAACCAGTAAACCCACCACCACCGACGGCAAGGCCAGCAGCGTATTGAGCAGCACCAGCGCAGCACCACGCCCCGCAAAACGCGCCACCGCCAGCCAGGCACCCAGCAGCAAGCCCACGCTGCACGCCAGCAGGCAAGACGCACTGCTCACTGCCACAGAGCGGGCGATGATCGACCACAGGGCAGGGTCAAAAGCTAGCAATAGATGCAGCGCAGCCAAGGCGCTGTCGGACAAGGTATTCACTGCGCGTATCGTAAGTGCAGAAATTCCCGTGAACCATTGGGGAAGGCGAGCTATGCAATGGTTTGCATAGCAAGGCGCAGGCCCATAAGCGCAGGCCTTGAGGCTGCAAGCTGCCAGTACACTGCACGCTGTGTACAACATTACCCTGTCCTACGCACTGCAAAAAGATGGCTCGCCTGCCAGCCAGGTGCATAACCCGCTGATCACGCTATTGCAGGCGGTGCATGCACAGGGTTCGATTGCAGCGGCAGCCAAATCGCTTGGGCTTTCTTATCGCCATGTGTGGGGCGAGCTTAAGCGCTACGAGGCAGACCTGGGTCAGGCCTTGCTGGTATGGGACAAAGGCCAGGCTGCCAGGCTGAGTGCCTTTGGCAGCAAGCTGCTATTTGCCGAACGCCAGGCCCAGGCGCGGCTAGGCCCGCAAATCGAAACCCTGCAAGCCGAACTGCAGCGCAGCTTTGCCTTGGCGTTTGAACCACAGTCGCAGGTGCTGACCCTCTATGCAAGCCATGACGAAGCTTTGAGCGTGCTACGCCACCACTGCGCAAGCCAGCATTTGCATCTGAACATTCAGTTCACAGGCAGTGTGGATGCCCTGCGTGCGCTCAACGAAGGGCGCTGCGATGTCGCCGGTTTTCATACCTTGCAAGACGCAGGGCTGGGCTCGCTCACGCAGCGCACCTGCGGCCCGTTGTTGCAACCTGGCCTACACAAACTCATCGGTTTTGCCTTGCGCACGCAGGGGCTGATCGTCCCCCCAGGCAACCCGTTAGGCTTGCACACATTGGCCAATGTGGCTGCCCAAAAGGCGCGCTTTGCCAACCGGGCGCTGGGCACGGGCACCCGGCTGCTGCTAGACGAGCTGCTGGTGCAGCAGAGCATCAAAAGCACCCAGATCACGCACTACCGCAAAACCGAGCCATCGCACAGCGCAGTAGCCCACGCGGTCGCGCATGGCAAGGCAGACTGTGGGCTGGGTATTGCCGCCGCAGCCCAGGCACTGGGCCTGGATTTTGTGCCGCTGGCGATCGAACGCTACGATCTGGTGTGCCTCAAGTCTGCACTGGACGACCCTGCCGTGCGCCAACTGCGCAGCCTGTTGGCTTTGACCGCATGGCGCAAAAAAGTCAACGCGATCGCGGGCTATCGGGCGCTGGGCAGTGGCAAAGTGCTGTCTTTGGCCAAAACCCTGCCCTGGTGGAGCTTTTAGAGCTATTTCTGCCGTTAGCCAGCGTAGAATATGCGCAAGCAGCTATTTAATTAGTAGCACATAGCATTCCAGCTGCTTGCGCTCAATGAGGCGGCGCAGGAATGATAATCACGATACGCCCCGCGTGTTTCCACTTATAGCGCTGTTTAAATTTGTGGGACTACTTCTGGTATGTGTAATGACAACAAATCCGTATATTGACTAGAATGTCTAAAATAGCGGCATGAAATACCGTGTGTATGTAGAAACCTCTGTCATCAGCTATTTGACGGCCAAGCCCAGCCGAGACTAGAGCATTGCAGCACGCCAGCAAAGCTCGCTTCAGTTGTGGGAATCACAAGACCAATACGAGCTGGTGGTGTCCGATCTGGTGCTTTCAGAGGCATCGGCTGGTAACGCCACGGCTGCGCAGACCCGCCGCGCCTGGATGCAAGACCTGTTGGTGTTACCTGTAGACCCAGACGCGCAGGCCGTGGCGGATGCCTTGATTGCGCGCGCGGCCATGCCAGCGACGGCTTATGCCGACGCGTTGCACATTGGTATTGCGGCCAGTCACGGCATTGAGGTGATTGCAAGCTGGAATTTTAGGCATATCGCCAGTGTGTGGGCCAGAAGCCGTATTGAGGCTGCCTTGCAAGAACTGGGTTATTCCAGTTGCAAGATTGCCACCCCGGACGAGCTGATTGAAGGAGAACTGCAATGAAACAAGCCGACGCTGTACTACAAGAAATATGGCAAATCAAGGATGCTGCTTTCCAGGCCGCAGGGCAGGACACCAAGCGCTTTGTAGCTGACCTGCAAGCGCGCAGCGCTCAGTTGCGTGAAGGATGCGCGCTGCGGCCTTTGAATGTTGCATCTCAGGCTCCCCGGCTCACTGCCAAGTCTGGCCTACCCGTGTAAGCGCGCGGCACTGCAAGGCATGCGGTTTGGGGTGACGCGAGGGCTTTGCATCACACACTCGCTATATATTTAATAGCTGCTTGCGCATATTCTGCGCTGGACGATCCCGCCTTGGTGGAGTTTTTAGAGCTATTTATGCCGTTAGCCAGCGTGGAATATGCGCAAGCAGCTACTGAATTAATAGCAATCAGTTTGCCACCTTTCACACGGCGCAAGTTCTGAATCCGAAAAATCCACCGTCTTCGTGGGGCAAAGCAAAGCCGCGAAATTGCGGGTAATGCAACCGCGTTCGCGTTGCAAACGATGCGCCTCGCAGCACTTTGCAATGTTCAAAACCCGTGCTGCTGTAGCTTGCCCACGGTCCTGCCACAAAACCTGGGTAAGGTCTCAGGGTAGTAGCCGTCCACTCCCACACGTCCCCCCACACAAAGCCCATGCCACGCGCCTTGCTGGCAGCCAGTTCCCATTCCACTTCGGTAGGCAAGCGCCTGCCTGCCCAGCGCGCGTAAGCATCAGCCTCATACCAGGACAGGTGCATGGCGCTTTGACTAGCGGCGCAGCGGCGTGTTTGACCAAAGCGTGATTGCATCACGGCCCCACTGGCCACGCCAATTTGCTCCACAAAACGTGGTCCACGCCTGCCGTCTGCTCTGGCTAGAGCCTGCAACCAGTCCCACCCCTTGGCAGACCAATGCCTGGCTTCGTCATAGCCACCGTCGTCTACAAATTCCACGTACTGCGCCCAGCTCGTGGGCTGGGCATCAATTTCAAATTCTGGCACTGGTACAACGTGGCTTGCGCGCTCGTTGTCCCAGGCAAATCCCACACCTGCGTCTACACCCAGCGGGTAGCGCGAACTGGGCATCAAAATAGCTTCACGTGCTACACGGCCTGCTGGCAACGGCAAATCGATGGCTATTCCCAACGCTTGCGCCGTCACTAGCAATTGCTCACCCATTTGGTCTTCATAAAACAAAGCCAGTCTGAAAAAGTACAGAGCGGCATCGCTTTCATCTGCTTTTTCCAGCAGCTCCAGCGTGCTCTCCAGGGTTTCCATCAAATAGGCTTTGATGGCCAACAGGTCGGGCAAGGCGATGTGCCAGCGTTCCAGTTGTGTCGATTGCGCAGGGTCAAAGCAGGCGTCAGCTTGCGGTTCAATCGACGCCAAACGTGTGGGCGTGGGCGGGCAGCCCTCACCCAAGGCACGCTGCGTGTTGCGGCCAACCCACCATTCCTGAAACCAGCCCACATGGCCTAGCAGCCACAGCGGCGGCGGTGGCACTTGCGTCAGTCGCTCATCCCCCAGCTCGCGCATACGGTTCAAATCAGGCGTCGCCTTCTCAAACTGCGCCATCAGCCCCAGCGTATGGTTACGTGCATCCATCAACGCCAACGACAGGTGCTCACGGCCTGCATAACGCATGCTGGCCGTGTTGATCGACACCGGCCCTTGTGATGGATTCGAGGTAGATGAAGGTGATGGCATATGGAATGAAAGCTCAAAGCTCTTTGCAAGCAAGCTCAGATAACCAAGTACAAACCCTAATAAATAAGCCGCCCCGGTGTCACCGTGCCGTCAGCTTAAATTTTCTATTCACTTCTAGAATCGAAACGGTATCTTGCAAATACCACAACACGGGGATATTCGTGTCTTCAGGACGAACTATCTGAGTGATAATTTTAAATACGAATTTAACTATCCGGAGATAACATGCAAGCTTTATTAAAGTTCGTCAACGCCGTTGACTGGGTGAACGAGCGCATGGGAAAACTCGGAGCCTGGGCGGTGTTTATCTCGGCCATGATCTGCGCTGGCAACGCCTTCGTACGCTATGGCCTGGACATGAGTTCCAATGGCTGGCTGGAGATTCAGTGGTACATGTTTGCCGTCACTGTCATGCTGGGCGCGCCCTACGTGCTCAAGGTGAACGAGCATGTGCGCGTTGACCTGATCTACGGCAAGCTCAAGGGCAACCTGCCCGTATATGTAGACCTGTTCGGCCTGATTTTTTTCTTGCTGCCCGTGATGCTGATGCTGCTGTACACATCGTGGCCTTTCTTCATGCGCGCCTTTGTCAGCGGCGAGATGAGCCAAAACGCAGGGGGGCTTATTCGCTGGCCCGCCATATTGACACTGCCTCTGGGTTTCTCGCTCATGATTTTGCAAGGCTTGTCCGAGATCATCAAACGCGTCGCTTTTTTGCAGGGCAAGTTTGAGATGGACACCCATTACGAGAAGCCGATTCAGTAAGCCAGCTACTACCTACCAGAACAACTACATAATTTTTTTCGGAAGAATTTCAAAATGGTAATGGAAAACTTTGCACCGATCATGTTTGCGGGCTTGATCGCCGTGATGCTGATCGGCTTTCCCGTGGCGTTTTCGCTTTCGGCCCTGGGTCTGGGTTGCGGCTTTTTCGCCATTGAAATGGGCTGGTTCCCTGCCGCCTACATGAGCAACCTGCCGCTGGCACTGTTCTCCATTTTGTCCAATGACCTGCTGCTGGCCATTCCGTTTTTCACTTTCATGGGTACGATTCTTGAAAAGTGCGGGCTGGCCGAAGACATGCTGGACTCGATGGGGCAGCTTTTTGGTCCCGTCAAGGGCGGCTTGGGCTACTCGGTCATCATCGTGGGCTTCATCCTGGGCGCTATCACCGGTACGGTCGCTGGTCAGGTGATTGCCATGGCATTGATCTCGCTGCCCGTGATGATGCGCTACGGCTACAACATGCGCTACGCCACGGGCGTGCTGGCCGCCTCAGGCACCATCACCCAGTTGGTGCCACCCTCGCTGGTGCTGGTCGTTCTGGCCGACCAACTGGGCCGCCCTGTAGGAGACATGTACAAAGGCGCCTGGGGGCCATCACTCATTCAGATTGCCCTGTTTGCGCTGTACACCTACATGGTGAGCGTCATCCAACCTGACCATGTGCCCGGTGTACCTGCATCGGCCCGTACACTGAACGGCTGGGCGCTTTGGAAGAAGTGCCTGAAGGGGATCATTCCCTCAGCCATCCTGATTTTCACGGTTCTAGGCTCCATGGGCGGGCTACCATTCCAAGATTCTGCCATCGCTACACCCACCGAGGCCGGTGCCATGGGTGTCGTGGGTGGCCTTATTTTGGCGGCCATGAACAAACGGCTCACCACGGCACTGCTGTGGGATGCCATGACCAGCACCATGCGCCTTACAGCGATGGTGGTGTTCATTCTGATTGGCTCGCGCGTGTTCAGCCAGGTCTTTCAGGGCGTTGACGGGGCTAAGTGGGTCGAGCATTTGCTGACCGGTTTGCCAGGCGGCCAGGTGGGCTTTTTGATCGTGGTGAACCTGTTTGTCTTTTTCTTGGCTTTCTTTCTAGACTTTTTTGAAATTGCTTTCATTATTGTTCCGATGCTGGCACCCGCTGCCGACAAGCTGGGCATCAACCTTATCTGGTTTGGCGTGTTGTTGTGCGTGAATCTACAAACCAGCTTCATGCATCCGCCGTTTGGTTTTGCACTGTTTTATTTGCGAGGTATCGCAGACACGTTATTTAAGGAAAAGCGCATTCCTGAAGCGGTTAAATCCAACGACATCTACCTTGGCTCCATACCCTGGGTCATCATGCAACTGATGCTGGTGGTGATCGTGATTTTTGTCCCACAATCCGTCACCGTGTTTCTGGACGAAGAAATCAAGGTAGATCTGGATAAGGTCAAGATCGAAATGCCCGCCGAAGAGGCGCCAGCCAAGGACGCCGCTGGTGCGCTCAAACCCGAAGAAAGCTTGCCTTCGTCCACCGACACCGCCGCACTTGAAAAAGCGGCTGGTAGTGCGGCTGACAAGGCTGCAGACGACGAGCAAAAAAAGATCGATGATCTTTTCAAAGAGAAAAAATAAGCCTTACCCCGCCACAATTGCGGGGTTTGCGTTTCTCCAGCATGAGCAATTCTGATTACTTTGGCCCAGCGCCATTTCGCTTTACGCTGCAAGCCAGGCCGCTTCAGGCACAGGCTTTTTCTTTGGCGTTTCGGCTGTTGGCTACGGTGATCGTGGCCGGTCTGGCGGCCAAACTGTTCTCTTTGGTGCTGCGCGGCAAACTACTGCAAACCAGTGGGCCCGCTGCATCATCTGGGCTGTACTGGGCGCTCGCCGCAATAGGATTGATGGCCTACACGTTGTGGAGTATTTTGACCAGCAAAACCTCCTTGACCGACACCCACCTCTTGCAAACCTGGATGTGGAACAAGAAGCTGGAACTGCGCGAGCTGGCCTACGTCAAGCTCATTCGTGTGCCGGGGCTGGACTGGCTGATTGCCCCTCGTTTGTACTGCCGCACGCTCTTGGGAAAGTTCGCTGTGTTTTACAGCGCAGACGCCATTATGCTGGCCGAGTTTGAACGGCTCCGTGATGAGCTTTCTGCTTTTCGCAAGCAGGGCTAAGCGCCACGCGGCCCAGCCCGACGATTCGACATACCCACAAAAAAAGCCGCTCATCGAGCGGCTTTTTACATCAAGATAACCCAGCGAGTTACAGCTTTTGCGCTTGCATGAAGCTGTCAAACTTGGCCTCGGTAAAGCGGAACCACAGGTTGGAGTCAGCGCGGAACTTGCTGTAATCGGCGAAGATTTTCTTCCAGTCTTCGTTCTTTCCGTTCAGTTCTTCGTACAGGGCTTCCGACGCTTTGAAGGCGGCCACCAGCACGTCGTTGGGGAAAGGACGCAGTTTGGTGCCAGAACCCACCAGTTGCTTGAGCGCGCTGGGGTTCTTGGCATCGTACTTGGCTTGCATTTCCGAGTGGGCAACCGCAGCAGCAGCTTCCACCATAGCCTTGTACTCTGGGCTCAGTGCGTCGTAGGCTTTTTGATTGATGAAAAAATCCAATTGCGGACCACCTTCCCACCAGCCAGGGTAGTAGTAAAACGGGGCAACCTTGTTAAAACCCAGCTTCTGATCATCATACGGACCGACCCACTCGGCAGAATCAATGGTGCCTTTTTCCAACGCCGAGTAAATCTCGCCGCCCGGAATGTTTTGGGGCACACCGCCCATGCGCTCGAGCACGCGGCCAGCGAAACCGCCAATACGCATTTTCAGGCCCTGAATGTCTTTGACACTCTTGATCTCTTTGCGATACCAACCGCCCATTTGCGCGCCCGTGTTGCCACCAGGAAAGCTGATCATGCCGTACTTGGCGTAGAACTCACGCATCAGCTTCAGGCCATTGCCTTCGTACATCCAAGAACTCATCTGGCGGCTGTTCAGGCCAAACGGAATGGCGCAACCCAGAGCAAAAGCTTCGTTCTTGCCGTGAAAATAGTAGGGTGCCGTATGGGCCATTTCTACCGAACCTTGCTGCACGGCGTCAACTACTCCGAACGGCGGTGTGATTTCGCCGCCAGCGTGCACAGAGATTTCAAACTTGCCGCCAGACATCGCCTTGACGCTTTTGGCAAAAACCTCAGCAGCACCATAGATGGTGTCCAGTGCCTTGGGGAAGCTGGAAGACAGGCGCCAGCGAACTGCTGCTTGTGCATGCACTGTAGGTGCTACGCCAGCGGCCAAAACGCCTGCAATACCGGCATTTTTAATGAGGGAACGACGATCCATGTAGGTAACTCCGTGAGGGCCGATAGCATGTATGCAGCCCGGTTGAACAACCCAGCCTTGGCAGTGCATGCCGCAACCGGGGACTTGTTTGGTCAGTGTCCATTGTAAAAACGACGACACCATAAATGTTGGGGGTTTACCCTTGCGTCATTACAAGGCCGCGCTGGGTTTAGAGGCTATAGCGCTTGCGAATCGACGCTTCGATACCTGGTGCATCCAGCCCTTGCAGGGCGAGCAATTTTCCGGGGTCGCCATGCTCGATAAACACGTCGGGCAGGCCCAGTTGCAAAACAGGTTTGGGCAATTGCAGCGCTGCCAGAGCTTCCAGAACGGCAGAACCCGCGCCGCCCATCAGGCAGCCTTCTTCTAGCGTGACCAGTTGGTCATGGGTGGCTGCAATGTCTTTGAGCAGGTCTACGTCTAGCGGCTTGGCCCAGCGCATGTTGACAACCGTGGCATTCAATTTTTCTGCCGCTAGCAAGGCCGGATACAGCATGGTGCCAAAACTCAAGATGGCAATCTTCTCGCCCTTGCGCCTTACCTCGCCCTTGCCAAAAGGTAGTGGCGTCAAATCAGTACCGCAAGCCACCCCTGCGCCTGCGCCACGCGGGTAGCGCACGGCAACGCTGTGGTTTTGCTGGAACGCGGTTGTCAATAGCGCACGGCACTCAGCCTCGTCTGCCGGGCAAGCCACGCTGATATTGGGTATGCAGCGCAAATAAGCGATGTCGTACGCGCCGGCATGGGTGGCGCCGTCTGCACCTACTAAACCAGCGCGGTCCAGTGCAAACACCACGGGCAGGTTTTGAATCGCAACGTCATGGATCAACTGGTCGTAGCCACGCTGTAAAAACGTGCTGTAAATAGCCACCACAGGCTTTAAGCCTTCGCAGGCCAGACCGGCAGCAAAGGTAACGGCGTGCTGCTCTGCAATGGCTACGTCGTGGTAACGCTTGGGAAAGCGTTTTTCAAACTCCACCATGCCCGAGCCCTCGCGCATGGCGGGGGTAATGGCCACCAGGCGCTCGTCTGCCGCTGCCATGTCGCACAGCCAGTTGCCAAACACCTGCGTAAAGGTTTGTTTGGGCGCCGTGGTGGCTTTGACCAAGCCTACCGCCGGGTCAAACTTGCCCGGGCCGTGGTAGGCCACAGGGTCACCCTCGGCCAGTTTGTAGCCCTGGCCTTTTTTGGTCACCACGTGCAAGAACTGGGGGCCCGCGCCGCCGTCCATCAAATGCTTGACGTTTTCCAGCGTGGGAATGAGGGAATGGAGGTCATGCCCGTCAATGGGGCCAATGTAGTTAAAACCAAACTTTTCAAACAGCGTAGCGGGCACAACCATGCCTTTGGCTTGCTCTTCGATGCGCTTGGCCAGCTCAAACAGCGGCGGCGCTGCCTTGAGCACGTTTTTGCCCACGTTGCGGGCGGCAGAATAAAAGTGGCCGCTCATCAACTGCGCCAGGTAGCGGTTCAGCGCGCCCACGGGCGGGCTGATGCTCATGTCGTTGTCGTTCAGCACCACCAAAAACGGGATTTCTGCGGGCTGCACACCCGCATTGTTCAGCGCTTCAAAGGCCATGCCTGCCGTCAGCGCGCCGTCACCAATAATGGCCACGCTGTGGCGCTTTTCGCCCTTGGTGTGTGCGCCTACGGCCATGCCCAATGCGGCAGAAATGCTGGTGGACGAATGCGCCGTGCCAAAGCTGTCGTATTCGCTTTCTTCACGCCGTGGAAAGCCGCTGATGCCACCCAACTGACGCAGGCTGGCCATGCGGTCACGCCTGCCGGTCAAAATTTTGTGCGGATAGGTTTGGTGGCCTACATCCCACACTAGGCGGTCGTGCGGGGTATTAAAGACGTAATGCAGTGCAATGGTGAGTTCGACCGTGCCCAGGTTCGAGCTTAAATGCCCACCCGTTTGCGACACCGACTGCAGCACGTAGTCGCGCAGCTCATTGGCCAGGTCGTTTAACTGGGGGCGAGTCAAGGCACGCAGGTCTTGTGGGCTGTTGATATTGCTGAGCAACTGGGCCTGCTGTGAAACGGGAACGGTCATATCCATACTATTAATTTTATAGCTGCTCGCGCATATTCCACGCTGGCTACTGGCATAAAAGCTTACTAAGCCGGGATAAAACGAAGTTAATGCCCACGTTGTACCACCATATCGGCCAGCGCCTTTAGGGCATGGGTATCGGCCAAGCCACAGTGGGCCAGGGCTTGCATGGCTTGCTGGTACAGGGTTTTGGCATACGCCTGCGACTGCGCCAGGCCCATGAGGGACACATAGGTGGGCTTGTCGTTGTCCGCGTCTTTACCTGCGGTTTTACCCAGGGTGGCAGAGTCTGCCGTCACGTCCAAAATGTCGTCTACCACCTGAAAAGCAAGACCAATGGCCGCGCCGTAGTCGCCCAGCGCTTTGGTGGCCTGCACCCCCGGGGCACCACAGGCCGCGCCCATCATCACACTGGCTCGCAGCAGGGCACCTGTCTTCAGGCTGTGCATGTGGCGCAACTGGTCTTGTGTCAACTGCATGCCCACGCTGGCCAGGTCAATCGCCTGGCCACCGGCCATGCCTGCTTCGCCCGCAGCGCGGGCCAGCAGGGCGCAAAGCCTGGCCTGCATGGCTGCGGGTACGGCGTTGTCTTCAAGGGTCAAAATTTCAAAAGCCAGCGCCTGCAGCGCGTCTCCTGCCAGCATGGCCTGGGCTTGGCCAAATTTGACATGTACCGTGGGTTTGCCACGGCGCAAGATGTCGTTGTCCATACAGGGCATGTCGTCGTGCACCAGGCTGTAGGCGTGGATCATTTCTACAGCGCAAGCGGCGCGCTGGGCGGCTTGCGGGTTGCCGCCTACCGCCTCGCTCGCGGCCAGTACCAGCAAGGGGCGCAGGCGCTTGCCGCCGTCCAGCACGGCGTAGCGCATGGCGTCGCCCAGGCCTGCGGGGGCTTGGGCAGGCACCCAGCGGCGCAGGGCATCTTCGGTCACACGCAGATGGGCGGTGCTCCAGGCGGCAAAGTCAAATAGCGTGGTCATCGTTACTCTTGCGTCCATGGCTTGGTTGCATCACCGTTTTTGTCACCATTTTTGGCGTCCAGCACCTTGATTTGCTGCTCCACAGCGGCCAGCTTGCCTTTGCACAGGGTCAAAAGTTCGCCGCCGCGCTTGTAGCCAGCCAATAGCTCGTCCAGCGGCAATTGGCCCGATTCCACGCGCGCCACCAGCGCTTCCAGCTCATGCAAGGCGGCTTCGTAGGTCAGCTCGGTTGGGGTGACAGGTGCTTTGGGTGGCATAGGTACAGGTCAAAATGAGAATTGTAGGCGGGTAAAATCAAACTTATTGCGCATAGTCTATCCTCCCGTCTCAATTTTTGAGCCCCACTTTTTAAGTCAACCTTAGGTCCCCCATGACAGATTTAAGTTTGCAGCCCCATTTAACCCACGCTTCTGGCCTGCTAGCCAGCCCCCTGCCCGTGGCCAGCTACTTTGACGATGCCACCTACGCCATGGAGCAGCAGCGCATTTTTGCCCACGCCCCGCGTTACATTGGCCACGCCCTGAGCGTGCCCAACGCAGGCCAATACCACACCTTGCAGCAAGAAGGAGAAGGCCGCACCCTGGTGCGCACCACCAAAGGCCTGGAGCTGATTTCTAACATCTGCCGCCACCGCCAGGCTCTTATGCTCAAGGGCCGTGGCCGCATGGACCCGGCCGCGGGCGGCAACATTATTTGCCCCCTGCACCGCTGGACGTATGACACCAGCGGCAAGCACCCCACCGGCACGCTAATAGGCGCACCGCATTTTGCAACAGACCCCTGCCTGCACCTGCAAAACTACCCATTGCAAAACTGGAACGGTTTGCTGTTTGATGCATCGTCTGTAGATGTAAATGCCGATTTGTCGGGCATGCAGGCATTGGGCGAGCTGAAGTTTGACGGCTATGTATTTGACCGCGTGCACCTGCACGAATGCAACTACAACTGGAAGAGCTTTATCGAGGTGTATTTAGAGGACTACCACGTAGGCCCGTTTCACCCCGGCCTGGGCCAGTTTGTGGCTACAGACGACTTGCGCTGGGAGCTCAAACCCAAGTACAGCGTGCAAACCGTGGGCGTGGCCGACAAGCTGGGCAAACCCGGCACCGACGTGTACCAGCGCTGGCACGACGCGGTGCTGAATTACCGGGGCGGCGAGCCGCCCAAGCACGGCGCGATCTGGCTGACCTATTACCCCAATGTGATGGTGGAGTGGTACCCGCACGTGCTGGTGGTGAGCACCCTGTTTCCGCAGGGACCGCAAAAAACGCTGAACATGGTGGAGTTTTTCTACCCCGAAGAAATTGCAGCGTTTGAGCGCGAGTTTATTGAGGCGCAGCAAGCAGCGTATATGGAAACCTGCGTAGAAGACGACGAAATTGCCCTGCGCATGGACGCAGGCCGCAAGGCTTTGCTGGAACGCGGCGACAGCCAGTCAGGGCCCTACCAAAGCCCGATGGAAGATGGCATGGAGCATTTTCATCAGTGGTACCAGCATGCCATGCAGGGGTGATTGGAACGGGTTTTTAGCCTGTAGCCAGCGTGGTATATGCGCGAGCAGCTATTTATTTTGTAGCATACGACTTATCCAACCTGCAACACGATAGCTGTGCTAAATTGAGCTTTCCCATCGCAAACAAGGAGATCCTATGGCTACTTACCTGATTGTTGACACTGCGCTAGACAACCCCGCCCGCTTTGAAGACTACAAAGCGCTCGCCAAGCCGATTGTGGAGTCTTTTGGTGGTGAGTATTTGGCGCGCGGGGGCGCGTTGACGGTGAAGGAAAGTGATTTGTGGACGCCTACCCGCCTGGTGTTGATTCGCTTTCCAGATGCAACGACAGCGCAGCGGTTTTATGATTCGCCAGAATACGCAAAAGCGCTGCCGATCAGCAAAGAATCTGCCCGGCGCACGATGGTGATGCTGGAAGGCGTTTGATTTTTAGTCACGTATTTGCTACATAATTAATAGCTTCTTGCGCATATTCTACGCTGGCAACAGGCATATTTACCCATTATTTTTATACAAGAACCCATGGCTACACTGACCGAGATTCAAGATTTTTTAGCAAAAGAGTTTCCACAGTCCAAGAGCGTGGTGCAGGCTGTGGGCAACCGCAGCGCTACCGTCCGCTACCCCGTTGGCGTTGCAGAACTGCGCCCTGGCGGCACGGTGTCGGGCCCGGTGCTGATGACGGTTGCCGACGTGGCCTTGTACGTAGCGATTTTGGGCGAGATTGGCATTGTGCCGCTCACCGTTACCACCAGTTTGAACATCAACTTTTTGCGCAAACCAGCGGCTGACCGCGACATTGTGGGCGTGTGCAAGCTCATCAAGCTGGGCAAAACACTGGCGGTGGGCGAGGTGTCGCTGTATTCCGCCGGGCTGGACGACGTAGTGGCGCATGTGGTGGGCACGTATTCGATTCCACCCCTTTCCCAATAATAACGGTGCAACCTATGAAATTTGTGATTGCTGGAGCGGGCGCATTAGGCAGTGCATTGGGCGGCGTGCTGAGCCAAGCGGGGCACGGTGTGTGGCTCATCACGCGCAACCGCGCGCATGTAGACGCTATCAACGCCAAAGGTTTGATACTCAAGAAAGCCGCTGGAGACGTTACAGTACATGCGCAAGCAGCTACGGATTATGTAGCAGTTGCCAGTAGCCCGGGTGCTGTGGATTGCGTCATCGTTCTGGTTAAATCTGCTCAAACGCACGCAGCCGTCACCGCTGCCTTGCCTGTCATCGGCCCGCAGACGCTGGTCTTGTCGCTGCAAAACGGCTTGGGGCATGAAGACGTGATTGCTGCAATAGTTGGCAAAAGTCGTGTACTGGCAGGCAAAACCTATTGCGGTGGGCAGATCATTACGCCGGGCCATGTGATTTGCGGCGTGCAGGGTAAAGACACGCATTTGGGTGAGCTGGACTGGAACGGCGGCGGTGCCGTCAGCCCGCGTGTGCAGCAACTGGCCGATGTGTTCAACGCGGCAGGCCTGCAAACTTTTGTGAGCGACAACATTGTGGGCACGATGTGGGACAAGCTGTTTATCAACGTCGCCACGGGTGCGCTGGCAGCCATTACCAAACTGCCGTATGGCGATTTGTACCAGGTCAACGCATTGCAAGAAACTGGCTGCGCCGCCGTGGCCGAAGCCATGGCCGTGGCCCGCGCTATGGGCGTGCGCGTGAGCCTGACTGAGCCCCTGCAAGCCTGGACCAAGGCGGGCGCGGGGCTGCCGTATGAATTCAAACCTTCCATGCTGCAAACGCTGGAACGCAACATGCGCACCGAGGTAGATTACGTCAATGGCGCTGTGGTGCGGGCAGGTGCCCAAGTGGGTGTGCCCACGCCCGTCAACCAAACCCTGCTGGCCTGTGTGCAGGGGCTAGAATATTTGCTTCCACAATAAAACTACTGTGGACGATGGGTGGCATGCTGGCATCGACGGGCCCAGCGCCAAGGTACAGCG
Source organism: Polaromonas sp. (assembly GCA_043774625.1). Lineage (GTDB taxonomy): Bacteria > Pseudomonadota > Gammaproteobacteria > Burkholderiales > Burkholderiaceae_C > JAAFIP01. Next base: position 28,195 of record JAYVTG010000057.1, read on the forward strand.
CGGGCGATATGGCTGCAATGCAAAGCGACTGCGTGCGCTACTTTGATGCCGCAGTGGCTAAAATCAAGGCATGACTTCTTCCCTCGACCCCTACGCCGTCATTGGCAACCCGATTGCCCAAAGCAAATCCCCTTTGATCCACACCAGCTTTGCGCAGGTTACCAACCAAAAACTGGAATACACCCGCATTGAAGGCCGCTTGGGCCAGTTTGCTGCAGACGTAGACGCATTTCGCGCGCGCGGCGGGCGCGGCATGAATATCACCGCACCCTTTAAGCTGGATGCTTTTGCCTACGCCACGGTGCTGAGCGAGCGCGCCAAACTGGCTGGCGCCATCAACGCCATGAAATTTGAAGGCGACACCGTGTATGGTGAAAACTTTGATGGCATTGGCCTGACCCGCGACGTCACGCACAACCTGCGCCGCCCGCTCAAGGGGCAGCGTGTGCTGATATTGGGCGCTGGCGGTGCCGCGCGTGGCCTGCTGGAGCCGTTTTTGGCCGAACAACCTGCGCAACTGTTTATTGCCAACCGCCATGTGGACAAAGCTCTAGCTTTGGCGCGCCAATTCTCTAGCCTGGGGGCAGTGCAAGCTGGCAGTTACGAGCAGCTCGCCGGGCAACAGTTTGACGTGGTGTTTAACGCCACATCGGCCAGCCTGCACGCCGAACTTCCGCCTACGCCTGCCAGCGTATTTGCACCGGGCTGCCTGGCGTATGAACTGGCCTATGGCAAGGGCCTTACGCCGTTTTTGCAAGCTGCCAAAGCTGCAGGGGTGACCCAACTGGCCGATGGTGTTGGCATGCTGGCCGAGCAGGCTGCGCTGGCTTTTGAATGGTGGCGCGGTGTACGGCCGGGCACCAAAGATGTGATTGCACAACTGACCGTTCCACTGGTGTAGTGGTTAACATAGCTACTGAATGAATCACCTTTTTGGAAAGGAACCACCATGAAGATCCTAATGCTGCACGGCATCAACCACAGTATGTTTGGCAAGCGTGACCCAGCGCAGTACGGCACTATCACGCTGGACGAGATCAATGCATCGCTTATCAAGCTGGGCAAAGAACTGGGTGCCGACATTGAACACTTTCAGACCGATGCCGAAGGCGAGATGTGTGGCCGCATTCACCAAGGTTTTTTTGACAAAGTAGACGCGGTGCTGATCAATGCCGGTGCCTGGACGCATTACAGCTATGGCATTCGCGATGCGCTGGCCATTTTGACCTGCCCGATTGTCGAGCTGCACATGAGCAACGTCCACGCGCGAGAAGAATTTCGCCACAAGTCGGTGTTTGCCGAGATTGTCAAAGGCCAGATTTGCGGCTTTGGTGCCGACAGCTATTTGCTGGCCCTGCGCGCAGCCGTGTCGGCCGTGTCGGCCATATCAGCAGTACAGGCAGCAAAAAAGTAAACCACGCAATGCAGATTGACGGCAACACCACACTCATTGCCCACATAGGCTACCCGACTTACGCCTTTAAGTCCCCGATGATCTACAACCCGTATTTTGACCAGCAGGGCATCAATGCGGTTGTTATGCCTATGGGCTGCAAGCCACAAGCCTACCCCCGCTTTTTGCGCAGCGTGTTTGATCTGCAGAACATTCGTGGCGCGCTGATCACCATGCCGCACAAGGTGACCACCGTGGCGTTGCTCCATGAGGTAACCCCCACTGTGCTGGTAGCAGGCGCGTGCAACGCCGTCAAGCGCCTGCCCGATGGCCGCTTGCATGGCGACATGTTTGACGGCGCAGGTTTTGTACGCGGCGTGCAGTGCAAGGGCCTGCAACTGACAGGTGCACGCGCCTTGGTGGTAGGCAGCGGCGGCGTAGGCTGCGCGATTGCTGCGTCGCTGGCCGCTGCAGGTGTGGCCGCTTTGAGCCTGTTTGACACCCATGCTGCGTCCTGCACAGCCCTGCAGCAACGCCTGCAAACGCACTACCCTGCACTGCAGGTGTCCACCGGCTCCAACGACCCCACAGGCTTTGACTTGGTCGTCAACGCCACGCCCCTGGGCATGAACGACGGCGACCCGTTGCCAGTAGACGTGAACCGCCTGGACGCTAAAACCTTCGTAGGCGAAGTCGTCATGCGCTCAGAGACCACCGCCTTCCTCGCTGCCGCTCAGGCACGCGGTTGCCGCACCCAGGTTGGCACCGACATGCTGTTAGAGCAGATACCGGCGTATCTGGAATACTTTGGATTTGCCACCACAACGGCAGAGAATTTGCGCTCTGTGGCGCGGTTGGGCTAGGCCGGTTTGTGTTCAGGCCCTAATTTTTGGGCTTCTCACGCCGCTTCCAGCACCCGCATCTCAATGTGTAAGCCCGCAGTCGTGGCCATATTAACTAGCGCATCCAGGGCGAACAAATTGATCTTTCCTCGCATTAAGTCAGACACTCTTGGTTGCGTAACGCCAAGTATCTCCGCCGCCTGCTCTTGACTCAATTCGCTGCGGGCAATGTGGTTCTTTAGCGCGGTCATTAAGACTGAGCGCAGCTTCATGTTCTCGGCCTCTTCTGGGGTGTCCTCAATGGCATCCCACACACTGGAAAATCGGCGATTGCTCATTGCTTTAACTCCTTCAATAACTCGCGATAGCGCTTGGACACCAGCTCCAAATCAGCTTTGGCCGTCTTTTCTGTTTTCTTCTGAAAACAATGGAGCACATAGACGGCAGCGGCAAACTTGGCGACATAGATCACCCGAAATGCACCGCTCGCATCTCGAATCCGAATCTCTTTCACACCAGGGCCAATCGTGGTCATGGGCTTCCAGTCATCTGGCTCCAGGCCACCTTGCACTTAGTCAATCTGGTGACCAGCCTCACGCCTGACCCCAATTGGAAAGACGCGAAGCTCATCTAAAGAGCTGCCTCGAAATTCAACAGGCTTTGCGTGGGTCACACTTACATTATACAAAATTTTATATGTTTATGTAAAAGACCAAACACCATGTCACTCCAACCGCAAATATTGCCACGGGAAATATGCTAATCCCAACGTGGCATCCAGTGTCATGCCATACATGCCGCCCGTCATAGCAGCCGCGTTGGTCATAGCGCGATACTACACACATGCGGTGGCATTTTCGCTACCCGGTTGCTACAATGTCAAATCTATCGGCACTATTAATTTTATAGCTGCTCGCGCATACTCTACAATGGTTATCAGCTTATTTTCATTTTAAAATCACCTAAAAATACCTATGCAAGCCCTGTGGATGATCGTCGCCGCCTTTGCCTTTGCACTGATGGGCGTGTGCGTCAAATTTGCGTCTGCCTACTTTACGGCAACCGAATTGGTGTTTTACCGGGGCGTGGTGAGCATGGTTTTTGTGTGGGCGTGGGCGCGCTCGCAAGGGGTGGGGCTGCGTACCCGCGTGCCAGCCATGCACTTGTGGCGGGCGGTGATTGGTACGGTGTCTTTGGGAGCCTGGTTTTACGCCATCGGCAAGTTGCCGCTGGCCACGGCGATGACGCTCAATTACATGAGCAGTGTGTGGATAGCGGCGTTTTTGGTGGGCGGTGCGCTGCTGTACGGCAAGGCGCAACCGCAAAACGCGCTGTTTGCCACGGTGCTGGCAGGCTTTGGCGGCGTGGTGTTGGTGCTGCGCCCTGCGTTTGAGGCTAACCAACTGTGGCCCGGCTTGATCGGCATGATGTCGGGTATGACGGCGGCGCTGGCGTATTTGCAGGTCACCGCCCTGTCGCGCGCGGGCGAGCCCGAGGCGCGGGTGGTGTTTTATTTTGCCGTGGCCAGCGCGGTATTTGGCGCGCTGGGCATGGCGCTGGGTGCCATCACGGGTATCGGGTTTACCGGCTTTTCCGCCTGGAACTGGCAGCATGCAATCTGGATATTGCCCATTGGCATTTTGGCGTCGCTAGGTCAGCTGTGCATGACGCGGGCTTACGCATCGGGTTCTACTTTGCTGGTGGCTAATTTGCAGTACAGCGGCATAGTGTTTGGCGCGATTTTTAGCGTGCTGATTTTCGACGACCATTTGCCGCTGCTGGCCTGGAGCGGCATGGCGCTGATTATTGCCAGCGGTATAGCGGCCACGGTGCTGCGCACGCGGGCAGTGCCAGGCGCGCCAGCGGAAGAGCACTGAGGTCTATTGATTGTGTTGCGCTCTCGGGAATGCGCTTCGTTGGTGGGCTTGCGTCGTGCTCGGGGAAATACGCTCAGTTGGTGGGCTAGCGCCGCGCTCGGGGGAATGCGCCCAGCTTGGTGGGCGAGCGCCGCGCTCGGGGTATGCGCTGCAAAAAGTTTTTAGAAAACACGCGCGAAATGCGTTTTGTAGTACTTGACCTTGAACAACGCGCGCCTTCCTAAA
>JAYVTG010000058.1:0-20909 GCA_043774625.1 Polaromonas sp.
TTGGTTGATGGACATGGTAGACCTCGATCCTTGATAAGCATGTACACATGCACAGAATATTGGATGCACCCATCTGAGGCAAGTCACTAATCAGGAAAAGTTTATAGCTCCTGGAAAAATCCATAATAAAGTTGCAGTCATAGTGACATAGCGCAAAAACTTGCCGATGGCCATATACATTACGCATGGCCAAAACGGAAACTTCAACCACCCTGCAACAGCACACAATGGGTCACCAATGCCGGGCAGCCAAGCTAGAAGGCATGTCATGGGGCCAAAGCGTTCTAGCCAAGCCAAAGCACGCAAGTGGGTGGTTTGGCCCTTGTATTTGTCCAAAGCGTTGTGCGCACCATGGCCCATCCACCAATCTACGGCACCGCCCAGCGTATTACCTAAGGTTGCTACAAAAATGGTAGGCCAAAAGAGTTCAGGATTGAGCTTAATTAAACCAAAAACTGCAGGCTCTGAACCCAAAGGTAACAAGGTAGCAGAGATGAAGGAGACTATAAATACGGAACTCAGCCCATACTGAGGCAGGGCGAGTAAATAAAGTAACTGATCTATCCAGACAGGCATGCCGAAGGAGTATACTCGGCCTCTTTTTTCAGCAGTTTAATTTTCGTAACTCCCCACTCGAACTCATGAAAATTGGTCATCTTGAGCTAACTAACAACTTGTTTGTCGCACCTATGGCGGGTGTAACGGACAGGCCATTTCGCCAGCTATGCAAGTCACTGGGTGCGGGCTATGCGGTCAGTGAAATGGTGACATCACGCAAAGATTTGTGGAATACGCTGAAAACTTCGCGCCGCACCAATCACGCTGGTGAGACTAATCCCATAGCGGTACAAATTGCAGGTACCGATGCTGACATGATGGCGCAGACGGCGATCTACAACATAGAGCGTGGAGCTCAGATTATCGATATTAATATGGGATGCCCCGCAAAAAAGGTATGCAATAAGTGGGCGGGTTCCGCATTAATGCAGGACGAAACGCTGGCCCTGTCAATCGTACAAGCGGTAGTTCGTGCTGCACAGCCCTATAACGTTCCAGTTACTTTGAAGATGCGCACGGGTTGGTGTCAGTCGCATAAAAATGCACTTACTATTGCGCGAGCAGCGCAAGATGCGGGTATACAAATGCTGACTATCCATGGGCGTACCAGAGAGCAAGGTTATAAAGGTCTGGCTGAATACGAGACCATAGCCGCAGTAAAAGCAGCGCTGCATATTCCGGTAGTTGCCAATGGTGATGTGGACAGTCCTGAAAAAGCCAAATACGTTTTGAAGGCAACGAATGCCGATGCCATTATGATTGGCCGCGCTGCGCAGGGGAGACCTTGGCTGTTCCGTGAAATTGCACATTATTTAGCAACTGGTGAGCATTTAGCGCCCCCTTTACTGGTCGAACTACGTCGACTGCTCTTGGCACACTTAGAGGAACATTACAGCTTCTATGGTGAGTATGCGGGTGTTCGTACTGCCCGCAAGCATATTGGTTGGTATGTGCGTAGCTTGCCAGGTGGTGAGCAATTTCGACAGCAGATAAATGTACTGGAAGATACCCACGCACAAATAAATGCCGTGACCATTTACCTAGATCAGCTTGCTGATACGATGGACCGCATACCAGCCTGTATAGCGGACAATAAAGAAATTAGCGATAAAGAAGATGCATCGATTGAGGAAAAAATTACATGAGCAAAACACACATAGAAGATTGCGTTAGCCAGAGTCTGGATGCATACTTTAAAGATTTGCACGACACTGAGCCAGCAGATATTTATGACATGATGGTAAAAGTGATGGAAAAACCTATGCTTGAAGTGGTGATGCGTCATGCGAAACAAAATCAATCCAAAGCGGCTCAATGGTTAGGTTTAAATCGAAATACATTGCGCAAAAAATTACTCGACCACGGTTTGGTTGAGTAGTTAACCCACCTTCTAACTTTTATATGACAACCTTGGATTTGCCATGCACGCACTAATTTCAGTATCAAACAAAACTGGCGTGCTTGATTTTGCGTTTAGCCTGCATACTTTGGGTGTAAAGCTTATTTCAACGGGCGGTACTGCCAAGTTGCTTTCAGAGGCTGGCTTGCCGGTCACAGAAGTAGCACAGATGACGGGTTTTCCAGAAATGCTGGATGGTCGTGTTAAAACATTACATCCGCGTGTACATGGTGGTCTATTGGCACGCCGTGATGTACCAGAGCATATGGCCGCCTTGCAAGCGCATTCGATTGAAGCCATTGATATTTTGGTCGTCAATTTATACCCATTTGAAGGGACTGTAGCCAAACCAGGCTGTACGCTTGAAGACGCGATTGAGAATATTGATATTGGTGGTCCTGCCATGGTGCGTAGCGCTGCCAAAAATTGGAAAGATGTGGTCGTATTGACGGATGTGTCTCAGTATGACGGGGTTATTCAGGAAATTAAAACTCATGGTGCAGTGAGTCATAAAACAAAATTTTCTTTATCTGTTGCAGCATTCAATCGCATCAGCAACTATGATGCATCGATCAGTGATTATTTGTCTTCGCTGCAACAAGATGGTACACGCAATGAATTTCCTGGCCAATCAAACGGTAGGTTCATTAAATTGCAAGACCTGCGCTATGGTGAAAACCCACATCAAAAAGCTGCGTTCTATAGAGACTTGCATCCAGCGCCAGGCTCACTGGTAACCGCCCAGCAGCTACAAGGCAAAGAACTAAGTTTTAACAATATTGCCGATGCAGACGCTGCGTGGGAGTGTGTCAAAAGCATTGCACAGCCAGCATGTGTGATCGTTAAGCATGCCAATCCTTGCGGTGTAGCTGTAGGTATAGACGCGTTGGAGGCATACAGCAAGGCCTTCCAAACTGATCCTACCTCTGCGTTTGGAGGCATTATTGCGCTCAATACCCCATTGGATATGCGCGGGGCGCTACAAATTTCGAAGCAATTTGTAGAAGTTTTGATAGCCCCAGACTTTACGGATGAGGCGATGGAGGTGTTTAAGTCCAAGGTGAATGTGCGTATTCTGAAAATCGCATTGCCCCCAGGTGGCCAACTACCTTGGGAGCAGGGGCGCAATTTTCACGATGTCAAACGTATTGGATCAGGTCTACTTATTCAAAGTGCGGACAACCATGAGTTGGCTCTGAATGAGCTTAAAGTGGTGACTAAACTGCACCCCACAGCACAGCAAATGCAAGACTTGTTATTTGCCTGGAAAGTGGCTAAATACGTGAAATCCAATGCGATTGTTTTCTGTGCAAATGGTATGACCATGGGCGTGGGAGCAGGGCAGATGAGCCGATTGGATTCGGCTCGCATTGCCAGCATCAAGGCACAACATGCCAAGCTGACTTTACAGGGCACAGCAGTGGCAAGTGATGCTTTCTTTCCGTTCCGCGACGGACTCGACGTAGTAGTAGATGCTGGTGCTACCAGCGTTATACAACCTGGGGGCAGTATGCGCGATCAAGAAGTTATTGATGCAGCAGATGAGCGTGGCGTGGCGATGGTCTTTACAGGTGTAAGGCATTTTCGGCATTGATACGGACTATGTCGATGACTTTCTTCAGCCTGAGTTGTCGGTGGTAGAGAATTCAGGTACTAATTTCTTGACTTGTTGGCAAGATTGATCAGCGTCTTGCGCATCTAGAAAGCGAGCCAATACTTCCAGTTCATGAGAAAGACTAGCCCAGGGGATGTATTGCTCGTTGGCTTTCATGATTTTGGAGTGTTGCGTAGGTTTCGGATCATTACCTATGAGCAATTCCTCGTAGAGTTTTTCCCCAGCACGTAGTCCAGTTACTTCAATGCTGATATCCCCATCAGGTTGCTGCGCGTCGCGAACGGTCATACCGGAGAGTTGCACCATGGAGCGAGCCAGGTCAATGATCTTCACGGGTGCTCCCATGTCCAACACAAATACTTCTCCACGTTCAGTGTTATGTCCAGCTAGAGCACCCGCTTGAATCACCAGGGCGGCAGCCTCGGGAATGGTCATGAAGAAGCGAGTAATTTCCAGATGGGTGAGAGAAATGGGGCCACCACTCTTAATTTGCTGTCTAAACTTGGGTACTACTGAGCCAGAGGAACCCAACACATTACCAAAGCGCACCATGGAAAATCGCGTTGAAGTTTGACTGGTAGTAGTAATTGAGTCTGCGGCTAGTGCTTGTAAAACCATCTCTGCCAAGCGCTTACTGGCACCCATCACATTGGTAGGGCGTACAGCTTTATCCGTACTGATCAAGACGAAATCAGCTACATGATGCTCAATGGCCAGTTGTGCCATTGTCAGTGTGCCCAACACATTATTTTTGATGCCCTCTACTGGGTTATCTTCGACAATGGGCACATGCTTATAGGCTGCTGCATGGTAGATAGTGTTGGGCTGCCAGCAACCCAGCACATAACGCATGCGGTGTGCGTCTTGTACTGAGCCAATCAACGCAATCAAGTTGATATGAGACTGCTTAGTTGCAGCAAGTCGATCCGTCAGCTCTGCGTGAATGGTGTACAACGCATACTCGCTCAACTCCACCAGAACCAAAGTGCTTGGTCCTACTGCCAAAATCTGCCTGCACAATTCACTGCCAATGGAGCCACCGGCTCCAGTCACCAATACTACTTTTTGCGCAATATTCTTTGCCAGTAATTGAGGATTGGGTTGGACTGCTTCGCGTCCTAGCAAGTCTTCAATATCCAACTCTTGCAGATCCTCGACAGAAATACGTCCCTGCGCCAAGTCAGATAGGCTGGGCAAGGTGCGCACTGCCACACGTGCCTTGCTGATCTGAGTCAAAATTTCATTGCGACGCTGCCTGGTTACGGAAGGCAGCGCCAGCAACACATCGGTGATCTGCAAATTTTGTACGAGACGCTCAAGGTCTTGTGGGCCATAAACCGTCATGCCCGAGACCACACCGCGCTGCAAACCGGGGTTATCGTCCAGAAATCCAACGACTCGCATATCGCGGCTATGTTGCAGAGCAGTTGCAAGCTCTATGCCGGTAGTACCTGCACCATATACCAGTACCTGAGAGGCTGGCTGTGTCTGGAGCTGCTGCACATAGATGCCTCCCAACCAGTACCGCGCCAAGAGTCGAGATGTACCAATGGCAAGCAACAGCAATGTGGGTTGTAATACGCCTACTGTACGCGGTAAGTCTCGCAAGCCAATGGCAGTAAAAATGACAATATAAAAAATGGCGTAGAGGCCAACAGCCTGCGCCACCGTGGCTAGCGCAGCCCAGCCGACGAAGCGAAAAATGGCGCGATACAAGCCAAATGCAATAAAAATCGGTATTGCAATGACCAGTGAGCCTAGTACACTGATCCAGTAGACCCCTTCAAGCAGTACCCAGCTCTCGAGTCGTAAACATAAAGCCAACCAAACCGTGAGTACGCATAAGCTGGCGTCTACAGCAACGGCTAGCAAACGCTTGGCCGGTCGCGGCAGACCCAAGGCGAACTGTGCGGAAGAGTTAAATGGCATAGTCAGAGTCTGCAGTAGTTATTTGGATTGTATGGATGTGCAGGCCTATGCTGGCTTAATAGCTAATGCCGTCCCGCTGCAATACTTTGGTGAAAGTCTTCCACAAAATAACCATATCAAACCAAAGCGATCTGCACTGCAGATACTCGGCGTCAAACCTTACCTTTTCAGCAATCGACAATTCATCTCGACCATTGATTTGCGCCCAACCAGTCAAACCTGGTGCTACAGTGTCAACGCCATGCGCTTTGCGCAAGGAAATTAAATCGTATTGGTTATACAAAGCAGGGCGAGGGCCCACGAAACTCATATCCCCTTTTAGGATACACCACAGCTGCGGCAACTCATCCAGGCTGGTTTTACGCAAAAAAGCACCCAAAGAGGTCAAATGCTGGTCAGGATTGTTGAGCAGATGGGTTGCGACAACTGGAGCATTGACATGCATGGTTCGCAGTTTAGGCATACGAAATAGTTGACTATGGATGCCTACTCGGTCTGACCAGTAGAGCGCCGGGCCTTTAGAGTTCACGCGTACCAGCAGCATTAATATGAAAAGCGGTAAAGCAATGACTATAGCTACCAAGAATGCCAAAATGATATCCAAATGTCTTTTCATACCCCGCATAGTGGCTTTATCAGATGACACTTTGCTTGGTCAAAATGTCATTGACCAGTTCAAGGCGCATTAAAGGGCTATCCAGCTCCATCAATCGTTGCTTTAACTCAGATGGCAAAGACAAAAGTTCGCACCAACGATTGGACAACCAGGAGCAGTCATTGTAAGAATATGGCGTATCGAAGGGAAAATCTTCACTGGTCATGCCACGCGCATGCAGACTATCAACCAGACGCTGCATGGCGTGTACCGCAGATTGAATATCGTCGGGCACACCAATGGCTACATCGTCATCTAAACTTTCTACGTCACCAACCCATAGCCCGTGTTTGAGTTGCTCGGTATGTTGAATGCGAAACCGCTGTTTGGCTTTGCAACGAATGATACGCAGACCAGGTTGCGGCATAGAGTGACTCTCGATGACAGCGAGCGTGCCAACCTTAGCAAAGAGTTCAGCATTATCCGGACTGCGGACTTCAGAACCCTGCGTTAGTGCTACTACGCCGAAAGGTGCACCGCTTTTGATGCATTTGCCCACCATGTCCAGGTAGCGAACTTCAAATATTTTGAGCGGCAATACACCGCCTGGAAACAGCACAGTTCCCAACGGAAACAAGGGCAACGCGCGTAATTGCATACAGATACTTTAGAAGTAAGTGCTTAAGCGACCGCATCTGCGCTTTGTCTTTGCAGCATGGCCAAGCAATTGCTCAGTTTGCTGCGCAGCTCGCGGCGGTCACAGATAAAGTCGATTGCACCTTTTTGCAACAAAAACTCTGCACGCTGAAAACCTTCTGGTAGTTTTTCACGTACGGTATTCTCAATGACACGCGGACCAGCAAACCCAATCAATGCTTTTGGCTCGGCAATCACAATATCGCCTACAAAAGCAAAACCCGCACTTACGCCACCCATGGTGGGATCGGTCAAAACACTGATATAGGGCAAGCCCTTTTTTGCCAAACGTGTGAGCGCTGCATTGGTTTTTGCCATTTGCATGAGAGACAGTAAACCCTCCTGCATACGCGCGCCGCCAGTTGCCGTAAAGCAGATGAAGGGTACTTTTTGAGCAATAGCGGTTTCTACGCCGCGTACAAAACGCTCACCGACAACCGAACCCATGGAACCGCCCATAAAGTCGAATTCAAAGCTTGCAATAACAACCTCAATACTTTGGATGGCACCACCCATAACCACCAGGGCGTCCGTTTCGCCGGTTGACTCTAAAGCTTCTTTCAAACGTTCAGTGTATTTGCGACTATCTTTAAATTTGAGCGCGTCTACGGGCAGCACTTCTTGCCCAATTTCGTAGCGACCTTCCGCATCCAGCAAGCCGTTGAGCCGCGCACGTGCGCCGATGCGGTGATGGTGGCTGCATTTGGGACATACATTGAGGTTGTGCTCAAGATCGGTTTTGTACAGTACCGTATCGCAGCTAGGGCATTTGATCCAGAGACCTTCGGGCACGCTGCGCCGCTCGGTCGGGTCAGTGGTTTCTATTTTGGAAGGTAAGAGTTTTTCTAGCCAAGACATAAAGGTTTCCTCGTCTTAAGAGTCTAACGCGTTACGAATATCACGCAAGAAATTAGCGGCTACGCCGCATACCTTCTCGTGTGGTTGGTCTTCAATCAGCTGGATGATTTTGCTTCCAATCACCACAGCATCACTGACTGCGCCTACAGCCTTGGCGGTTGTCGCGTCGCGGATCCCAAAACCCACGCCAACAGGTACTTTGACATGCTGACGGATACGCGGAATCATTTGAGCTACTGCATTTGTGTCAAGCGCGCCTGAACCCGTCACGCCTTTGAGCGAAACGTAATACACATAGCCACTTGCTAGTTTACCCACCAAAGCCATGCGTGTATCTGTAGAGGTGGGGGCTAGCAGGAAGATGAGGTCCATATTGTTTGCCCGCAGCTTGCTGGCAAATTCTTCGCACTCCTCTGGCGGGTAATCCACCACCAACACGCCATCTACGCCAGCGGCTGACGCATCACGCACAAAAGCGTCCTTGCCGTGTTTGAGGTCATAGCGTTCCACAGGGTTGGCATAACCCATCAGCACTATAGGTGTTTGTGTGTCTTTGCTGCGAAAGGCCTTGACCATGTCCAGCACTTGGCTAGTGCCAATACCCAGTGCCAAGGCTTTTTCGCCTGCTTTTTGAATCACTGGGCCGTCGGCCATGGGGTCGCTGAATGGGACACCCAACTCGATAATGTCAGCTCCTGCAGCGACCATGGCGTGCATCAGGTCCGGCGTGATATTGGCATACGGAAAACCCGCTGTGACATAGGGAATCAAAGCCTTGCGACCAGAGGCTTTGAGCGTGTCCAGGGTAACTGCAATACGACTCATCGCACAAACTCCACAGCCTGCGAATTACCCTTGACCGACTGGCCACGGCAAGAAGGGCGGCAGTAAAAATCTGCACCCGACAAGTCTGCCACGGTGCCGATGTCTTTGTCGCCACGCCCGGACAAGTTGACCAGAATGCTCTGGTCACTGCGCATGGTTTTGGCCATTTTCATGGCGTGGGCTACGGCGTGGCTCGACTCCAGTGCAGGGATGATGCCTTCGGTACGGCACAGGTAGTGAAAGGCGTCCAAGGCCTCCTTGTCGGTGATGCCCACGTATTCAGCACGACCAATGTCGTGTAGCCATGCATGTTCAGGGCCAACACCAGGGTAGTCTAGGCCAGCGCTGATGGAATGCGTTTCAGTAATTTGGCCGTTGTCGTCTTGCAGCAAATACGTGCGGTTGCCATGCAACACACCGGGGCTGCCTTTGATGATGGAAGCGCTGTGTTTGCCGCTCTCCAAACCTTCACCAGCGGCTTCTACGCCGATCAAACGCGTGTTGGAGTGCTTGATATAAGGGTAAAAAATACCCATGGCATTGCTGCCACCCCCCACACAAGCGATGACCGCATCAGGTTGCTTGTCTGCGCCCAAATACGTGGGCATTTGGGTCAAACATTCTTCGCCAATCACGCTTTGAAAATCGCGCACCATCATGGGGTAAGGGTGGGGGCCGGCCACAGTGCCGATGATGTAAAAAGTATTGTCCACATTCGCTACCCAGTCGCGCATGGCTTCGTTCAGAGCGTCTTTCAGGGTTTTGCTGCCAGAGTCCACAGGTACGACGGTTGCGCCCAAAAGCTTCATGCGGTAGACATTAGGGCTTTGGCGCGCGATATCGACGCTGCCCATATAGACCACGCATTCCAGTCCATAACGGGCACAGATGGTGGCGGTGGCCACGCCGTGCTGACCCGCACCAGTTTCTGCAATCACACGCGGTTTGCCCATGCGCTTGGCCAGCAGGGCCTGCCCGATGGTATTGTTGATTTTGTGGGCACCTGTATGGTTCAGGTCTTCGCGCTTCAAATAAATTTGCGCCCCGCCTTGCTCACGGCTCATGCGGGCTGCGTGGTAGATGGGCGAGGGGCGACCTACAAAATGCGCCAGTTCGTACTTGAATTCACGAACGAACTCAGGATCGTTTTGGTAGTGCGCATAGGCCTCGCGCAGTTCGTTGATGGCGTGGGTCAGCGTTTCGGAGACGAAACTGCCCCCGTATTTGCCAAAATGCCCGCTGCTGTCGGGCTGTGCATAGGTGGAAGATGGATTCATGGTGTTTATTCTGCAAGCTGGTTGAGCTTTGCGTTTAAGAGTGCGTCAGCGCGGCGAACGGCGGCGACGAACTGGATAATCTTATCGGGGTCTTTGATGCCTTTGCGGGTTTGTCCCTGCGCATCGGTGGCTTCAACGCCCGAACTTACGTCAACGGCCCAGGGCCGCACGTGCACAATGCCATCGGTCACGTTTGCAGGCGTCAATCCACCAGACAAAACGAGGCGAGAGCTGGCGTTTAGATCGGGATGTGACCAATTGATTGCGTTCCAGTTAAATGCTTTGCCGCCGCCGCCGTAGCCATCTACATGGGCATCGACCAAGATGGCCTGTGCGGTGGCAAAATCTTGACTGAATTTTACCAAATCGAATGACTCAGGTCGATCCAGGGGGATTCGTGCTGCGCGCAGGTAAGCAAAACCAGCCGCCAAACAGTCCCGGGGTGACTCTTCCCCATGAAATTGGCCAATTGCCAGCGTGTTTATTGCGTGAGCAGCTATGATATTTGTAGTGGACTCGTTGACAAAGAGCAAGACGGGAGTCACAAACGGAGGCAAGCGTTTAGACAGTAGAGCTGCCCGCTCTGGTGTTACAGCGCGTGGGCTTTGGGGATAAAGTACAAAACCCACAGCATCTGCGCCAGCTTGCACAGCTGCGTCTACGTCTTGCTCGCGGGTCAGGCCGCAAATTTTGATCCGCGTGCGGCGCGCGGCGCTAGCGGCGAGGGCTGGGCTCGCTGCAAAAGTGGGATTGTCGGCTTTCATGGCAACCAATCATACGCTGGCGTGCGCTGTGGCAGGCCCCAGTGGGGTTCATACACGGGGCCCAGAAAATACAGGCCATTGGGTGAAAACGTAGGCGCAGCAGCCTTGCGGCTACGCGCAGCCAGTACCTTACCCATCCACTGCGGGGGCTGGTCGCCGCGCCCTATGGTAATGAGGCAGCCCATGATATTGCGGATCATGTGGTGCAAAAAAGCATTGGCTTCAAACTCAAAACGCCAGTAAGCACCGCGCTGCGTGATCCGGATGGAGCGCATAGTTTTGATGGGGCTCAAGGCCTGGCATTGTGCCGCTCTGAAGGAAGAAAAGTCGTTTTCACCAATCAGCATATGCGCAGCCAGCTCCATATTTGATAGCAAAAGTATGTCATGTACCCAACCTGCACGATGTGTCTCCAGGCTGGGGCGCACAGGGCTTTGTAGCAAAACATAGGCATAACGTCGCGCAATCGCGCTACCCCGGCAGTGAAAGTGGTTGGGCACTACTTGCGCCCATTGCACGGCAATATCGGCTGGCAAATAGCTATTGGTGCCGCGTACCCAAGATGCTATATCTCGATCAAGCGGCGTGTCGAAATGCACCACCTGCATAAGTCCGTGCACGCCTGCGTCGGTGCGGCCTGCGCACAGGGTGGCCACACGCTCGCCAGCGGCCAAGCCACAAAAAGCCGCCAAAGCGGCTTCCAGTTTGTCTTGTATGGTGTTGCCGCCGGTTTGGCTTTGCCAGCCAAGATAGCCTTGGCCAGCGTAGCTCAATCCCAATGCGATGCGAGGCACTAGCTCAGGTCCGCCACCATGCGTTGCGCACGGGCCTTCAGGGCACCAGTAGCCTCCATGGCCACCTCTTGTGCAAGCGCACGGGCACCATCCGCATCGCCAATCTCACGGAACTCCTCTGCCAATGCCAGTTTGGTTTCCATGGGGTCACCACTCATACCGAACTCTGGCTCAGTGGAGGTTTTAGCTTTTGGCAAATCCAGTGACAGGTCTCCCATATCAAACTCAAGTGGCGTATCGAGTGATGGCTTGATCGAACTATTAGCCGAAGGCGCTGCAGGCGTGGGTGGAATATCGAAATTCAAGTCCACCAAAGGAGACGTGGCAAACGCCATGGACTGCGCTATGAAGGGTGCTGTTGCTACATGGTTTTGTGAAACGGCTGGTGGAGCTGTTGACGCGGATTCGTCAAGCGCGAAGTCCAGGTCAAAATCAACGTCTTGGTCTTGCATCATCTCTGCCTGGACAGGTTGCGGTATGGTGCTGGAGCCAAACGCTGCTGCTGCGGCCAAACCAGCCGCAACGGCTGCTCCGCTGCCTGCTGGCATGGGCATGCCACCTGGCTGGTACATCGGGTTGGTCGGGTCTAGTTCGCGGCCCATGGTGCTGGCAGCCTCCCATTCTGGGCCCTGACCTTTACTGATGGAGTAGGCCTCATGGGCCACAATCTCAAAAGCTTTGGTGTCACGCCGCTTGGCATAGATTTCCATCAGTTTGGTGTGAATGGCCACACGCGTGGGGTTGGTGCGCATCGCTTCTTTGAGAATCTCTTCTGCCTGCAGGTCACGGCCATAGGCCAGGTACACATCGGCCTCCGCTACCGGGTCTACATCGCCGGCAGCGTCAAGCTGGCTGGGCGAATAGACCATGGAAGAACCGGTTGCATTGGCAGAAGATTCATTCGTGTCTATACGCTGACCGCCACTGGCACCAAAGAAAGAGTCAGGCTGCAGACGACTTTCCAGGAATGAACTGTCCATCTGGCCAGATTTCTTGTTCTGGCGCATGCGGTAAAAACCAAAACCAGCCAAAAGGGCCAACAAACCACCTGTAGCAGGTAATGTGACGGGGTTGTCTAGCAGACCCTCAACCAGGCCAGGCTCAGGCGGCGGCGGAGCCGGAGCTTTCGCCACTGGAGCAGCTGGTTTGACAGCTGGTGCTGCTGCTACAGGCGCTTCGGTAGGAGCCGTGCTGGTAAGGCTGGCAATGGTGCTGATAGCCACACTGGCAGCACTGACTGCAGCTATGGCTGTAGAGGCTGTCACTGAAGGCACTGGCGCGGCAGCGGGCGCAGATGCTGAAGCAGCCGCAGAGGCCACAGCCGCTGGTACGGCTGGCGCACCAGTAGCAATAGCCACTCCCGTTGCAGCGCCAGCTTTTGCTGCACTTGCAGTAGCGCTCGCGGCAGCCGGTTTTGCAGTCACGCTCGCCGTGCTGGTTGCATTGAGTTTGTCGAGGTCTTGAATATTCTTAGTGATTTCAGCTGCGCGAGCGGCTGTTTCTTTGGCTTGCTTGTCTTTTGCTATCGCTTCCTCTTTGCCTGCTTTGGCAGCAGATGCACCGCCAGCGGCGGCTACTGCGCCCTTCGATAAAGTGAGCTTGTCTGGCGCAGTTGCAGCGGGTTTGCGCTCTTCCACCTTGGCTTGCACCGAGCCACCAGCAGCGCGGCTGGCAGACGGCGCCACAGTGGTGGGGGCCCCTTGGGCCAGGCGGCGGCGGAAGTCATTGAAATCTTTGCTTTGGGCGGTAATCACTTGACGGGCTTCTGCCCCATCTACCGCGCTGGCTTGCGCAGCGCTGGGCATTTCCAGCACCGCGCCCGATTTGAGGCGGTTCAGGTTGTTATTGATAAACGCATCAGGGTTGGCGCGAAGCATGGCCACCAGCATTTGGTCTAATGAAACGCCTGCAGGTTTGTTACGCACTGCAATTTGTGTTGCTGTGTTACCGGTCTTCACGGTCACCTTGCCGCCGTCTTTAGGTGCTGCGGCAATAGGCTTTTGAGCGCGCGGCGCAGGTGCTGGGCGCGGCGCAGGTGCTGGGCGCGGCGCTGGTGCAGGGCGTGGTGCCCTGACGATGGGGGTGCTGGGCTCGACTGCAATGCTGGGGGCAGGCGCACGGGGTGCTACAGCTATCGGAGCAGACCTGGGTGCTGGCACCGCCGCTGGTGTAACGGGCGTTCCTTGCGCCGTGGTGGCGCGCAGGTTGGCCGGGTCAAACAACATGGTGTAGTCGCGAACCAGGCGGCCAGAGGCCCAATTGGCTTCCAGAATCAGGTCTACAAAGGGTTCGTTCACAGGCCGGTCACCCGTCAAACGCAAGTAGGCTTGTCCGTTAGGGCGGCGCTGAAGGCTGATTTGCAATGTACCCAATGCGGGGCTGTATTCCAGCCCGGCAGCTTTAAAAGCCTCTGGGGCTGCCACATTGGTTTTTAAACTCGCCGCTTCGTCGGCATTGATGTCAGGAACATCGATTTCTGCACGCAATGGCTCACCCAAAGCAGACTGAACCGTTACGCGGCCCAAGGCCAAAGCGTGGGCATCCAAAGTGAGCAAGCCCAAAACCATCGCAAGTACGGCAGTGGCTACTGACGTGCGCCATATGGATGGCCGTCCAGTTACAACAGAAGCCCCAAAAACTGCCATGGAAACGCCTCTTTTCGACAAAAATTTTATGGTTGTGCGCACAAAAACCTCGACACAAATTTACGAAAAACAACGTTAACATCAACGTCTTAGCTTGACAAGCTAAGAAAGCAGTTAAGTATTGTTAGCAGTGCTTTGCCAGTCTTAACGCATCGGCTTTGTTGTCTAGCGGCAACGTCTGGTAACGGTGCGTAAGCAGGCGTTGAAGTTGAATAGATGGTAAGTGGGTGAGCGCTGACTTTAAGAAAAAAGAACTCAAAGTAATTATTCTGGGCTTGCCGCGCTCAAGCGTCCAGCAAAATCCGCAGCATGCGGCGCAAAGGCTCTGCAGCGCCCCACAAAAGCTGGTCACCAATGGTGAAAGCGCCCACATACTCTGGCCCCATGGCCATTTTGCGGATGCGGCCCACGGGAATGTTCATCGTGCCAGTCACAGAAACCGGCGTCAGGTCTTTCAAAGTGGCTTCTTTGGTGTTGGGAACCACTTTGGCCCAAGGGTTGTCATTGGCAATCATCGCTTCAATGTCGGCCAAGGGCACATCTTTTTTCAGCTTGAAAGTAAGCGCCTGGCTGTGGCAGCGCATGGCACCCACGCGAATACAAAAACCGTCCACAGGTGTAGCCGCAGTGCCAAAACCCGCGCCCTGGCCCAAAATCTTGTTGGTTTCTGCGCCGCCCTTCCACTCTTCCTTGCTCATGCCCCAGCCATCTGTGTACGGCTGTTTGCCTATCCCCAAATCTTTGTCGATCCACGGAATAATGCTGCCGCCCAGCGGCACGCCAAAGTTGGCTGTTTCTTGCGCGCTAAAGGCTTGCTGCTTGGCCAGCACCTTACGGTCAATCTCCAAAATGGCAGATTTCGGGTCGTCCAGCAGGTCTTTCACTTCAGCGTTCAGCGCGCCATATTGCGTCAGCAGCTCGCGCATGTGCTGCGCGCCGCCGCCGCTGGCCGCCTGGTAAGTCATGGTGCTCATCCATTCCACCAAACCGGCTTTGTACAGCGCACCCACGCCCATCAGCATGCAGCTCACGGTGCAATTACCGCCCACCCAGTTTTTGCCGCCCTTGGCCATGGCGGTTGTAATCACACCCAGGTTCACCGGGTCCAAAATGATAATGGCGTCATCGTTCATGCGCAGGGTGGACGCCGCGTCAATCCAGTGGCCCGCCCAGCCCGCGACGCGCAGCTTGGGGTACACCTCGGTCGTATAGTCGCCGCCTTGCGCGGTGATGATGATGTCGCACTTCTTTAACGCGTTGATGTCGAAAGCATCTTTTAGGGCAGTTTCGTTCTTGGCCTGCGCCGGGGCTTTGCCACCTGCGTTCGACGTAGAAAAGAACACCGGCTCAATCAAGCCAAAGTCGCCCTCGGCGACCATGCGGTCGATCAGCACCGAGCCGACCATGCCGCGCCAGCCTACGAGTCCTACAAGATTTCCAACTTTCATTGTGTGCGCCTTTAGATAAAAATCAGTGTCAATGCAAATTGACTGATCTCCCGGCTCGTCTGGCCGGGAAGGGCGCGACGAACCGGGCTGGGTCAGCCTTTAATGGTGGTCGTTTTGGTGGAAGTTACGTGCGCAGCCACGTTCACCGCTGGGGTGAGGGTGTGAGAAGCAGAAAATGCTGGGGTTGCGAACATGGTAAATATTGTACAACAGGCGATTTGGGTATGGCTAGAGGTCCTGTTCGCTACAAAAATAGTAGCTGCTCGCGCATATTCCGCGCTGGCAACAGGCTGAAATGATGGGTAAATTGGTTTTCAAGGCATGCAGGTAACGCATTCAGCGGGCTGGCCCGGCATCGCTGTTCAGGCCGCCTGAGTTGGGCGCAACGGCGCTGGTCTGTGCCACAATGTGGAAAAAGAAGTAGGGCGTTTGATTCCAATTCCCTATGGTCCGAACAACACGCACCACCGCCTCTTTGGTGGTTCAGTCCAACATGGTTTATCTGCCGCCAATGACGTCCTCGGTTTATGCGCACGCTGTGGCGCAGCAGGTGTACGCTGATTGTTGGCCGTCACTGTCCCACTACCGGAGCGTTTCATGCGAAAGTCCTTGACCTTGGTTCTACTCGGCTTGAGTCACTCGTTCGTCGGCGCCGCGTGCTGGAAGGTTGCCGATCTCCGAGGCAATTCCGCTCGTGCAGCGGAGAGCTACTCGATCAGCGCAGATGGCTTCACTGGACAGACGTTCGAGATCAGCATCACAAGCAAGTCTGGCTCTGTGAAGCCTTCCGACCTGAAATGTCAGCCTGCATCAACGAACTCACTGCTTTGCATAGAAGCTGCAGAAGGTCGGCTCACAGTGGAAACTTGGTCGATAGACGCCAGTGCCAAGAAGGTCGTTCATACAAAGGCAGTAAGTGGCTATGGCCCGTTTGACGGTGCGAACCTCTTTGTCGGCAAAGTTGTTGGCACATGCAGTGACGGCTAATCCTTTTAGAGGGACTTCCAAATAAGTCAAGTGCGGTGTTTGGGTTTTGGTATTTGGTTTTCTTCCTTGATAAACGGTATTCCTGCATTGCGTTGATCACACATTGCGGTTAAAAGAGGAACCGACTGCACATCTAGAGACGTGCTTTGTTGCACACCTTGACCGGTACGGATCCAGATACGTCTGACAAGGAAACCATTGGCATTGTGATAAGAACTTTCATACCGCAACTGGCAATGTGCTGACTGCCAGCGACTGTAGTTTGCCCAGATTAAGTTTTCAGTTACTACAAATTTAATAGCTGCTTGCGCATATTTTACGCTGGCTATTAGCAGATTAGACGCTGAAATAGTGGGTTCATCCATCCCACGGAGCGCAATGACTCTGGTCTGTGCCACGATGCGGTGAAAGACGTAGGGTGATTGATTCAAATTTCCTCACCCCAACAACACACGCTACCGCCTATAGGGCGGTTCAGTCCCACATGGTTTATCTGCCGCCAATGACATTCATCTTGCTTTGTGAGCACAGTGTGGCGTGGCAGATAAACGATGATAGTTAGGTTTCGCGATTCTTCTATCGCGACAGGATTCGTCGTTTCATTTAAGGAATCGTATGCGTCGTCACCTCGTCCTCAGCTGCGTCTTCCTGCTGTGCTACACGCTATCGGGTTGCGGCGGCGGGGTGTCCTCGAGCCCCGAAAGCTCCCACCGCCAGGGCCACCCGCACCACCACCGCCACCTCCTCTTGCGCCGCCCGCATCCACCGCACTCATTACCTCGTATTTCGCCCTACAGCACACAGCGCAGCGAGACCTCTTCACCAGTGATGAAGATGCGCTCTCCGCAAGCTTGGCTGCAATTGGTCTCTATCACAGCGGAACACACTACGGGCGCTCACAAACAAATTATCAAAATCGCATAGCAATCTTTCTCGATAACGCGCTGGCCTACGTCCTACAAGCAGCGCGCAGCATGCCGGTAGATAAGTCGGCAATCGTCGGGCTCTTGCAGCAGCATCGCTCAACAGATACGTCGTACGCATCAACCTACTATTCGTCAGCTAATTGGGGGCTCTCTGGTTCTGGGTTGGCATCATTTATTCAAGGTGTTCAAGCGAATGTTCAGCAAGCCTATTCGCTAAGAATTGCAGAAATTCAAGTGCTCTAGCTCTCGCATGCCAGCGATAAACGGGTGTAAAACTTCAGTAAATTAATAGGAGTTAAAAGTAGCGACTTCAAAGCCCGCTGCAGCCTCATGGCTGCGGCTGTCTATCGCTGTCGTCAAAGCGCCTTCACCACCGCATCACCCATCTGTACAGTAGACACTTTTGTCGTGCCGTCCGAGTAAATATCGGGTGTACGCAGGCCCTGTACCAGCACTTTCTTGACTGCTGCTTCGATACGATCCGCCGCTTCTACCTGGTTCAGCGAAAAGCGCAGCATCATCGCTGCAGACAAAATGGTGGCCAGCGGGTTGGCAATGCCTTTGCCTGCAATGTCGGGCGCGCTGCCGTGGCTGGGTTCGTACAGGCCGCGGTTGTCTTTGTTCAGGCTGGCGCTGGGCAGCATGCCGATGCTGCCGGTCAGCATGGCGGCGGCGTCGGACAAGATGTCGCCAAACATATTGCCGGTCACCACCACGTCAAACTTTTTTGGGGCTTTGACCAGTTGCATGGCGGCGTTGTCTACGTACATGTGGTCCAGCGCCACGTCGGGGTATTGCAGGCCGACTTCGGTGACCACGTCTTTCCATAGCTGGAAGGTTTCCAGCACGTTGGCTTTGTCTACGCTGGTTACTCGCTTGCTGCGTTTGCGGGCGGCTTGAAAGGCAACATGGGCGATGCGTTCAATCTCGGGGCGGCTGTAGCGCATGGTGTCAAACGCTTCTTCGCTGCCCGGAAAGTGCCCGTCTGGTGCCACGCGGCGGCCACGGGGTTGGCCAAAGTAAATGTCGCCCGTTAGCTCGCGGATGATGAGAATGTCTAGGCCAGAGACAAGTTCTGGCTTCAAAGACGACGCATCCACCAATTGCTCGTAGCAAATGGCGGGGCGAAAGTTGGCGAACAGGCCGAGGTTTTTGCGTAGTCCCAAAATGGCTTGCTCGGGGCGCAACGGGCGGTCGAGCTTGTCGTATTTCCAGTCGCCGACAGCGCCGAATAAAACCGCGTCAGCTTCTTTGGCCAGCTTCAAGGTGGCTTCGGGCAGCGGGTGGCCAAAGGCTTCGTATGCTGCGCCACCTACCAGGGCGGTCTCGGTTTCAAACTTCAAGTCCAAAACGTTCAAAACCTTGACAGCTTCTGCGACGATTTCGGTACCGATGCCGTCACCGGGGAGGATTGCGATTTTCATATGCTATGTTTTTAGTAGCTTCTTGCGCATATTTCACGATGGCTACAAGGTTATTTAAAGGGTAAAAAGGAAAATTTAAGAAGACAGCATGGTATTGACTAGCCAGGGCTTGGACGCTAGGCGCGCGGCTTCAAACGCCTTGATCTTGTCGGCATGGCGCAGGGTCAAACCAATGTCGTCAAAGCCATTTATCAGGCAGTACTTTCGAAACGCCTGCACGTCAAACGCAATGGATTCGCCATCAGCCTTTACCACGAGCTGTTTGTCCAGGTCGATAGTGAGCTGGTAGCCGGGGAAGGCGGCCAGTTCGTCAAACAGTTTGGCCACCACGGCCTCGGGCAGCACGATGGGCAGCAGGCCGTTTTTAAAGCAGTTGTTAAAGAAAATGTCGGCAAAACTGGGCGCAATCACACAGCGAAAACCGTATTGGTCCAACGCCCAGGGCGCGTGTTCGCGGGATGAGCCGCAGCCAAAGTTTTTGCGCGCTAGCAAGATGGACGCACCAGAGTAGCGCGGCTGGTTCAGCACAAAGTCGGGGTTGGGTTTGCGCGTTGTCGGGTCTTGGCCGACAAAGCCAGGGTCCAAGTAGCGCCAGGCGTCAAACAGGTTCACGCCAAAGCCGGTTTTGCGGATGGACTTGAGAAACTGCTTGGGAATGATCGCGTCGGTGTCAACGTTCTCGCGGTCCATGGGAGCGACCAGGCCGGTGTGGATGGTGAATTTATTCATGGGTCAGGGGGATTTTTTGAACGCGAAAGGCGCGAAAGTTACGCGAAAATCGCGAAAAGAAAACCAAAAAAGAAAGAAGTAAAGTTAAATTTTTTCATATTTTTTAGAAGCTATTTTTGATTTTTTTGCGATTTTCGCGTAACTTTCGCGCCTTTCGCGTTCAAAAAATCCCTAGTATTCAGGCCTTAAACAAACCGTCGCACATCAACAAAATGCCCATGCACAGCCGCCGCCGCAGCCATGGCTGGCGACACCAAGTGTGTGCGCCCCCCAGCCCCTTGGCGGCCTTCGAAGTTGCGGTTAGAAGTAGAAGCGCAGCGCTCGCCCGGTTCCAGGCGGTCAGCGTTCATGGCCAGGCACATAGAGCAACCAGGTTCGCGCCACTCAAAGCCTGCGGCCTTGAAAATTTCATGCAGGCCTTCGCGTTCGGCTTGCTCCTTGACCAAACCAGAGCCGGGCACCACCAAGGCCAGCTTGATGTTTTTGGCGACTTTCATTCCCAGATTTTTTACCAGAGCAGCCGCTTCGCGCATGTCTTCAATGCGGCTATTAGTGCAACTGCCAATGAACACTTTGTCCACAAAAATATCATTCAACGCCTTGTTGGGTTCCAAACCCATGTAGACCAAGGCGCGCTCAATAGCATCGCGCTTGCTGTTGTCTTTTTCCTTGTCCGGGTCGGGCACGCGGCCGTCAATGCCCAGCACCATCTCGGGGCTGGTGCCCCAGGTTACCTGGGGAATGATCTGCGTGGCGTCCAGCTCCACCACCGCATCGAATTGTGCGTCTGGGTCAGACTGTAGGTCTTTCCAATAGGCAATGGCGTGGTCTAAAGCGACTCCGGTTGGCGCCATCGGGCGGCCACGCACGTAGTCAATCGTCTTCTCGTCCACGGCCACCAAGCCTGCGCGCGCGCCGGCTTCAATGGCCATGTTACACACCGTCATGCGGCCTTCCATGCTCAGGGCGCGAATAGCGCTGCCAGCAAATTCAATCGTATACCCCGTGCCGCCTGCCGTGCCAATTTTGCCAATGATGGCCAGCACAATGTCTTTGGCCGTTACGCCTTTTTGCAGCGCACCTTCTACCTTGACCAGCAGGTTTTTTGCCTTCTTGGCCAGCAGGGTTTGCGTGGCCAGCACGTGTTCTACCTCGCTGGTGCCAATGCCGTGCGCCAGCGCACCAAACGCGCCGTGGGTACTGGTGTGGCTGTCGCCGCACACCACAGTCATGCCCGGCAGGGTAGCGCCGTTTTCGGGGCCAATCACATGCACAATGCCCTGGCGTTTGGACATGAACGGAAAGTACGCCGCTGCGCCAAATTCTTTGATATTGCTGTCCAGCGTGGTGATTTGCTCTTTGCTCACCAGGTCTTTGATGCCGTCATAGCCCAGGTCCCAGTCAGTCGTGGGCGTGTTGTGGTCTGCCGTGGCCACGACA
>JAYVTG010000059.1:0-2031 GCA_043774625.1 Polaromonas sp.
CCGTGTGGGTCGCTGGCTGGCAGAGGCTTTCACGATCCCGCTCATGATGCGGCATACGCATAAATCGCGGGAGTCGTGAAAGCCTCTGCCAGCCGCAAAAGTGGTAGTTCGCGATGGTTGACTACCGGATACCCGCAACCCCTGAGGCTGTGACTTTCCGAATATTCACCCCAATCGCAGCAGGGTGAGCGTATGCTGTTGACCCGATTTTAGGTACTCCTACATGAGGGGCAAGAGCATACGCTCACCCAGCGTACAAGAGCAAAAACTACGCGCTTAAAGCGTCCACCCAAAGAACCCGGGCATTGCTCACCACCAGGTCTTAGCCCACAGCGACAGACTCCGACTCGACCGCAATCCCCAGCTCGCCACAAACCTTGTCCAGCGTGGCCCGTAGCTGTGCATTGGCAGTGCGCAACAACGACACCTCGTTCTCCAGCACCGTCACACGCCCCAGCAATCCCTCTGACTCAGCAACAGTAGGCACACTGGCCAGCGCCGCCACAGCCGCTGCCACATCCACATCGCCACACAACTGGTGCGCCCAGCGCTGCTCGCGGGCACCGGGTGCGCGGGGCAGCTTGATGCAGTAACGGGCACCGCCATCGTCGCCGCGTTGCTGCAACTCGGCCAGCACCGTATCTACAGCGGCTGCGTCAGCAAATTTGTACCAGCGCTCGCCATTGGTGCGCAGCTCGGCCGATGTTTGCGGACCGCGCAGCATCAGCAGGCCCAGTAAGACGCTTTGGGGTTCGCTGGTGCCGTACACGCGGGCAAAGTTGTGTTCATAACGTGGCACGCGGCTAGAGCTACCTTCAAACACCACACTGAGTTTCTTCAAGGCCTCCAGCGCCTCGCGGGCCTGGTCGTCGGTGACTTCCATCAACGGGTCCCGGCTGGTTTTTTGGTTGCAGCCTATTACCAAAGCGTTTAGAGACAGCGGGTAGCTGTCGGGCACGGTGCGGGCTTTCTCCATTAGCGTGGCCAGGGTGCGGGCTTCGATCGGGGTGAGGGGGCGGGTAGTCATGGTTTTTTTTGGATAATGCGAGTTAATGAAGAATATTGTGATCTTAATTTCTGGCGGCGGCTCCAACATGGCTGCCATTGTCAAAACCGCGCAGCAGGGCGACTGGGCCGCGCGTTACGGTGCGCGGGTGGCGGCCGTCATTAGCAACAAGGCAGATGCCAAAGGCCTTGATTTTGCGGCATCCCAAGGCATTGCCAGCGCCGTGGTAGACCACAAAAGCTTTGCCAGCCGCGAGGCGTTTGACATCGCGCTGATGCAAAAAATAGACGCATTTAACCCACACCTGGTCGTGCTGGCGGGTTTTATGCGCATCCTCACGCCCGGTTTTGTGGCGCGTTATCAGGGCAGGTTGCTCAACATTCATCCATCCCTGTTGCCCGCCTTTCCCGGTTTGCACACCCACCAGCGCGCCATTGATGCGGGGTGTCAGTTTGCCGGTGCAACGGTGCACCAAGTCACGGCCGATCTTGATCACGGGCCCATCCTGGTGCAAGCGGTGGTACCTGTGTTGCAAGGCGACAGCGCAGACAGTCTGGCAGCGCGGGTATTGACGCAAGAGCACATCATCTACCCGCGTGCGATTGCTCAATTACTATCAAAAACATAGCTGCTCGCGCATATTCCACGCTGGAAAACGGGTATTTTGTTAGCCAACTTTGGTAAATCGGGGCTGGCGCACGCCCTCGATCACCACTTCGCCGTTAAACATGGCCGCAGGCCGTACCCACAGCCCCATCTGCCCATACAGCGCCCGATACAAAGTCATGGGCTCCAGCGTTTCCGAATGCCGCACGGTACCCACCACGTCATACATGCCGCCTTTGTAATGGCGGTAGCGACCGGGTTGGGTTTCAATGAGAGGGGGGAGGTCGTTATCGGTCATGGGGAAATTAAATAGGGTCAGAACACTAGTGTCCCAACGTTGTAAACAGGCTTTGCTGATCGCATTGCTCGGGTTCACGTTCGGGCATTTGATTGTTCCCAAGCAGTATGTCGATCTGAGT
>JAYVTG010000060.1:0-45982 GCA_043774625.1 Polaromonas sp.
TTAGAAAACACGCGCGAACTGCGTTTTGTAGCGTTCGACCTTCAACAACGCGCGCCTTCCTAAAAATTTTTCATCGCACACCCCTCCCCCAAAGCCTTCGAGCGTGGTCGATTCGCCTTTGAATACCAATACCAATACCGAAGACCCAACACACCCTTGACGCAACACTAAAGTTTCGAGATCGAGCACCGACAACCTGCAATTCGACCTGGGTAACGCTGCGGAACTTTTTTGACACGTTTTAGCACTCAAATACGCCAATAGTCAGCGTAGAATATGCGCGAGCAGCTACTAAATACATAGCAATTGCACAGTAAATGTAAGATCCCAAGACTGCGAGGACTGCAAGGTCACAGGTTACTGGGCTGCAAGTCACCAGTCACGGCACGGCACGGCACGGCACGGCTAGTAAACCACAAGGCCGCAGAGCTACAAACCCAAGCCCCACGGGTTTGCGGTATCCGGTATTCAAAGGCAAACCAGTCACCCCTGCAGGCGACGGGTGAGCGGGTGTGCGATGAAAATTTTTTGGGAAGGCGCGCGTTGTCAATGGTTGAGCGCTACGAGACGCAGTTCGCGCGTGTTTTCTAAAAACATTTTGCAGCGCATACCCCGAGCGCGGCGCTAGCCAGCCAAGCTGAATATATTCCTCTGCGAGCACACCAAATGAACGCTAGTGCCCCGTCTTTTTGAGCAAATGAAAGTGCACCGCCCCCGCCTTGCCAGCGCGGTGTAACTGCAAACCGTAAGGGGCAAGATCTTCATCCGTCCAGGCTTTGGATGCTTCTAAATAAATAGCGCCTTGCGCATTAACCGCCTTGGCTGCAGCGGTTAATGCCTTCTCGTAGATAGGCGCTTCAAAAGGTGGGTCGATGAAAATGATGTCTACACTGCCTGCTGCCTGGCCTTGCAAAATGGCGATACCGTCGCCGCGTTGCACGCGTACCTTGTCGGCTTTGAGCTTGTCTTTGCTTTTGCTCAAGCTGGCGATCAAACTGGTGTCGCCTTCTACCAGCAACACATCCAACGCGCCGCGTGACGCGGCTTCAAAACCCAGTGCGCCCGTGCCTGCAAAAGCGTCTATGCAGCGCAGGCCGCTCATGTCCTGGCCCAGCCAGTTGAACAGGGTTTCGCGCACGCGGCTGGGTGTGGGGCGCAGGCCGGGTTTGTTGGCTACCGGCAGCAGGCTGCGCTTCCATTGGCCGCCCACAATGCGTACTTCTCCGTTGCGCACCTCACCTGCAGGTGCGCTGGCCTTCATTCTTTACCCCCAACCACCACCGTCACCATCATGGAGGGCTGCAGTTTGCGTTGCATGGCGGCTTTCACATCAGCCATGGTAATTTTGTCCACCTGTTTCGTCCAGTTTTCCAGGTAGTCCAGCGGCAGGCCCACCCAGGCGATATTGGCCACGTTGTCTAGTAGCTTGCGGTTGCTGTCAATGCGCAGCGCAAAGCCGCCGATCAGGTTGTCTTTGGCGGCTTTCAGCTCATCTGCCGTGGGGCCATCGGTCACAAATTGGGCCAGCACGTCTTTAGACACCTGCACCGCCTGGGCCGCCTGGTCGGGCCGGGTTTGCAAGCCGATGGTGAAAGCACCTGCGTGCAAACCAGGCGAAAAATAGCTGTACACACTGTAGCTCAGGCCGCGTTTTTCGCGCACTTCTTTGGGCAGGCGCGATACAAAACCGCCGCCGCCCAGAATGTAGTTGCCCACGGTGAGTGCAAAAAAATCCGGGTCGCTGCGTTTGTAGCCGGGCTGGCCAATGGCCACATGGGCCTGGGCGGATTCAAACGGTACGGCGATATTTTGTGGCGCGGTCAAAGGTTCAACTTCTGCAACGCCAGGCAATGCATCGCAACCGCCTTGGGGCAGTCCTGCTATCAATTGCGTAGCTATTCGCGCAGCATCTGCGCTGGCAACGGCCCCAACAATGCTTATTTTGGCTCTGCAGGCGCGCACATGGGTAGCGTAGAACTTTTGCATGGCTTGCACGTCGATTTGTTGCAAACTTTGCTCGGTTACCTCTTTGCCGTAAGGGTGGTTGCCATACACCGCGGCGTTAAAACGGCGGCCCACTATGGTGGCAGGCTTGGTATTGGCTTCCTTGATGGAGGCTGCCATGCGTTCACGGTCACGCGGCCAAGTCGCCGCTGGAAAGGCGGGCGCAGCCAGTTGCTGGGCGGCTAGTGCAACCGCTTTAAGCAGCAAGTCTGGGTAGGTGAGCGAGCGCAGGCTGAACGACATGCGGTCGTCGCCCGCTCCAGCGCCAAAGTTCGCGCCCAGATCGGCCCAGGCTTCGCCCAGCTGGTTTTCGTCCAGGGCGGGTCTGCCTTGCACGGCCAGCACGCCTTTGGAAAAATGCCCGCTGGTCACGCTGGCCAGGCCTGCCATGCCCGCAGGGTCGCGCCGCCCGCCTGCGTCAAATTCTATTTGCACATCGACCATGGGAATGGCCATGCTGCTGGCCACCAACACCTGCGCGCCGCTGGGTAACACCACACGCTCGATGGGGACGCCTGCGAATGCATTTTGAGGGGTAAATATGCCCAATGCCAGCGTAGATATTGCGCAAGCAGCTATGATTTTTATAGTGTTCATATGGTATACCGGCCCTTAATGCCGCGAGCCTGGAGGCGGTGTGCGCGGCTTGCGGGTTTTGTCGATAGGTTGCGGAATCAGGGTGGCCACAGTCAACTGGTCGTCGCCAAAATAGGTGGCGGCTACGCGTTTAACGTCTTGCGCAGTGACGCCGCGCAAGCGGTCTATCACGCGTTCGTCTGCGTCCAGCGGCAGGCCCGTTGCCCAGTTGGCACCCAATGAACGGGCCTGGTTAAAGACAGAGTCTTGCTGGTAAATTTGCGCCGCTACCCATTGGGTTTTGACGCGTGAAAGCTCTGCCTCGCTAATGCCGCCGGTGGCTACCAGCGCCACTTGCGCGCGCAGCGCTGCTTCTACCTGCGCCGTGGTTTTGCCTGCTATGGGCACGCCGTCCAGGCTGCACATTTGCGGGCCGCGCCCTGCCAGGCCGCAATAGGCACCTGCGCTGTCGGCCACGCGCTGGTCGCCCTGGGTGAGCGCCTTGTCCAGCCTCGCGCCGCTGTAGCCGTCCAGCACGGCTGCCAAAACGACCAAGGCATAGGTGTCTACCGTGGCGGTGTCGGTAGCCAGTGGCGACGATATTTGTGGCGTTTTAAAAGCCATACTCACATAGGCTTGGTCAGCGGGCGCTTTAAAGTCAAGGCGGCGAATGCCAGCCTGCACAGGCTCGGCACGCGGCTTGCGGGCGGGCAGTGGGCGGCTGGCAATAGGGCCGTAATATTTTTCTACTAGCGCTTTAGCCAGCGCTGGGTCTACGTCACCTGCTATCACTACCGCAGCATTATTGGGTGCATACCATTGCTTATAGAAGGCGCGGGCGTCGTTGGGCGTCATCGCGTCCAGGTCGCTCATCCAGCCAACGATGGGGCGGCGGTAAGGCGATGCCGAATAAGCCACCGAGTTGGCAGCCTCCCACATCAGGCTGCGCGCATTGTCTTCGGTGCGCAGGCGGCGTTCTTCCTTCACCACCTCCAGTTCTTTTTTGAATTCTTCGTCAGACCACTGGTTGTTGGCAAAGCGGTCGGCCTCCAGCGCCATCACGTCTTCGAGCTTGCCCGCCGGGATTTGCTGGTAATAGCCGGTGTAGTCGCGGGCGGTAAAGGCGTTTTCTCTGCCACCCAAAGCCGCTACTTTTTGTGAAAAATCACCGGGTTTGAGCTTGGCTGTGCCTTTGAACAGCATGTGTTCCAGCACGTGGGCCACGCCGCTGGTGCCGTCCACCTCGTCCATGGCACCCACGCGCACCCACAGCATGTGCACCGCCGTGGGGGCGCGGCGGTCGGGTTTGATGATGACCGTGAGGCCATTGGGCAAAGTAAATTGCTGGGCCTGGGTGGTGGTAGAAGTGGTGGGACTGCTGGCTGAGGCGGTTTGGGCATGGGCCCCAGCATGCCAAACAGAGAGCGAAGCGGTCAAAATTAAAGGCAAAATGTGTTTCATAGATTCCATTGATTGTAGAAACCTCCCAAATGTTCTCGTTTTTTCGAAAAAAAAGCCCTGCTTCTGCACCTGATGCATCAAAGACGGCTCCTGATATAGCCCCAGCTTCAGCCTCTGCCGACAGTACGGTATTGGCGCACATAGCCGCTACCGCGCTGGCCGAGGCGGCTGCGCCGGCGGTCGATGAACCAGAAATATTGCAACCTCTTGCACTTGCGCCTGGTGTTACACCCACCGCAGCTCCCTCGCCCGCCCCCAGCCGCATAAGCTGGTTAGACAAGCTCAAAACCGGCCTGCGCAAAACCGGTAGTACTATTGCCACGGTGTTCACCGGCACACAAATCGACGACGCGTTGTATGAAGAGCTGGAGTCTGCCTTGCTGATGGCCGACGCAGGTGTGGGCGCCACCGAATACTTGCTGACCGACCTGAAAAAACGCGTCAAAGAACAAAAAGCTACAGACCCTGCTGCCGTCAAAGCCTTGCTGACCGACGCGTTTACCGAACTGCTCATACCGCTGCAGGCCCCGCTGGTAATAGGCCAACACCAGCCCACCGTGATGATGATTACCGGTGTTAACGGTGCTGGTAAAACCACGAGTATTGGCAAGTTGGCCAGCCACCTGTCTGCGCAAGGCGCTAGCGTTTTGCTAGCAGCCGCTGACACCTTTCGGGCCGCCGCACGCGAACAACTGGCCGTGTGGGCCGACAGAAACAACGTAGAAATCATCAGCCAGGAAGGCGGCGACCCCGCTGCGGTAGCTTTTGATGCTGTCAGCGCAGGCAAGGCGCGCGGCATAGACGTGGTGATGGTAGACACCGCAGGCCGTTTGCCCACGCAATTGCATTTGATGGAAGAGATCAAAAAAATCAAACGCGCAGTGGCCAAGGCTGACGCTACAGCTCCGCATGAGGTGTTGCTCGTTATCGACGGCAACACCGGGCAAAACGCGTTGGCGCAAGTCAAGTCATTTGATGAAGCCTTGCAACTCACAGGCCTCATCATCACCAAGCTGGACGGCACCGCCAAAGGCGGCGTGCTGGCTGCCATTGCGCTGTGGGCACGCGAGCGTGCTAGCAAAAACGCAGCGCTACAGCCAGTGTGCGTCTACTTTGTGGGTGTGGGCGAAAAGCTGGAAGACTTAGAAACCTTTGATGCCCGCGAATTTGCACTCGCACTGCTGGCCTGAAATTGCCAAGCGTGCTGAACTTTTTGAAACCAATCAGCTCTAGTGCACATACAACGCGGTGTAAGTTTGATTCCACCCCCACGACTGATCTATTTTCATCGCCTATTTAAACAACTCAAAAGGAAATTTTTCTGATGCAACACCCCACCCTTTCACGTCGCCAATTGCTTGCTCAAGCCAGCGCCATTAGCCTGGCAGCGGCCAGCCCTTTGGCTTTTGCCCAAACACCCGCCTGGGCCAACATTGAGCGCAAGGCGCGCGGCCAGACGGTGGTGTTTAACGCCTGGGGCGGCAGTGACCAGATTAACGCTTATTTGCAATGGGCAGCAGCCGAGCTGGACAAAACCTATGGCGTGAAACTGGAGCATGTGAAAGTGACCGATACCGTGGACGTGGTGAAACGCGTGCGCAACGAGAAGGCGGCTGGCCGTTTGACGGATGGCTCGGTAGACATGGTGTGGATCAATGGCGAAAATTTTCTGACCATGAAGCGCGAAGGCCTGCTGTTTGGCCCCTTTGCCGAAAACCTGCCCAGTTTCAAGTGGGTAGACGTAGAAGGCAAGCCCACCACACGGCTGGACTTTGCCGAACCCGTGCAAGGCATGGAAGCGCCCTGGGGCATGGCGCAATTAACCTTTTTTGCAGACCGCGCCAAAGTGCCCCAGGCACCGCGCAGCACCGCCGCTCTGCTGGATTTTGCCAAGGCCAATCCGGGCCGTGTGGCTTACCCCAAGCCGCCCAATTTTCATGGCACCACGTTTATCAAACAAACCTTGCTGGATCTGACCACCGACCGCGCAGCGCTGTACAAACCCTATGATGCAGCAGCGTTTGCCAAAGTGACCGAGCCGCTGTGGAAGCACCTGGACGCACTGCACCCGCACCTGTGGCGCAGCGGCAAACAGTTTGCCGCCAATTCAGCCGCAGTGCGCCAGATGATGGCCGACGGCGAATTGTCTTTGGCACTAACCTTCAACCCCAACGAAGCCGCCAATGAAATAGCCGCAGGCCGCCTGCCTAAAACGGTATACAGCTACCAGTTTGATAGCGGGACGGTGGGTAACACACATTTCTTGGCCATTCCGTTCAATGGCAAGGGCAAAGAAGCTGCGCAAGTTGCGGCCAACTTTTTTCTCTCACCCGTTGCGCAAGCCCGCAAGGCCGACATCAGCGTGTGGGGCGACCCGACCGTGCTGGCCGTAGGCAAGCTGCCAGCTACAGATGCGGCGCGCTTTAACGCCGGTGCCGCCACGGGCCAGGTCGAACGCTTTGCACCCGTCATTCCCGAGCCGCACGGCAGTTGGGTAGACCCGATCGAGAAAGAATGGCTACGCCGCTACGGGGCTTGAGCACACTGGCGACTTTGCCGACAACTGCGCCAACCGCAACTACCCTCGCCATGCCAGTTTTTAACCCCTGGCTCACTGGCTCTGCCAGGCACCGCTGGCTGCAGCAAGCCATGCAGGTGCTGGTAGCTGCCCTGGTTGCTGTGCCGTTGGCAGCCATCACCCTGCTGTGCATTGCCAGTGTGTGGGACGCCACGGCCTGGCAAACATTGTGGAACGAACAGCTCCACACCCGCAGTTGGTGGGCAGCCTGGGGCATGACGCTGTGGACCGGCCTGGCGTCAAGTCTGTTGGCGTATGGCCTGTGCGCCTGGCTGGTGTCGCGCAGTTTTGCCACACCGCTGTGGGCACGCGTCGTGCGCGTTCTGGGCCCCATGCTGGCGGTGCCGCACGCAGCGTTTGCGGTAGGTCTGGTTTTTTTGGTGTCGCCCAGCGGCTGGTTATTGCGTGCGTTGTCGCCGTGGCTCACCGGGTTGACGCAACCCCCAGCTTGGCCAACGTCGCAAGACCCGTGGGGCTTGGGCATGATTGCGGTGCTGGTATGCAAAGAGCTGCCTTTTTTGCTGTGGAGCGTGGCTACCCAATTGCAGCGCGATGACACCAATCTGCGGCTGACGCGCGAAATGCAGGCCGCACAAACCCTGGGCTACAGCCAGCAAGCGTCGTTTTGGCGCATCGTCTGGCCACAACTGGCGCAGCGCATCCGCTGGCCGGTGCTGGCCGTGTTGGCCTATGGACTTACCGTTGTTGATGTGGCCTTGATAGCCGGGCCGTCCAACCCGTCCACGCTGGCGGTGCGTGCATGGCAGTTTTTGCAAGATGCCGACGTGCTGCAAAACACTCTGGGTGCCATGGCGGGCTGGTTGCTGGCCTTCACTGTTGCTGTGGTGGCAGTTGCGTGGATGCGTGCAGGCGACCTGCCCTGGCTGCGCGCGCGCAGGTTGCGCGGCTGGCATGCAGCTGCTACGCGTGCCCAAGCCACTGGCTGGGGCACGCACGCCGTTCTGGGTTTTGTGGCTATTGTCTATCTGGTAGTGTTGCTGGCCTTGCTGGTGGGCAGCTTTAGCGGTGTGTGGGCTTTTCCAAATATGTTGCCTGCCAACTTCAATCTGCACGCGTGGCGTTCGGTCATGCAAAGCAGTGCCAGCGTGGGCACCACGCTGGCACTGGCCCTGGCCAGCACCTTGCTGGCCATGGTGTGGTCTGTCGCCTGGCTAGAACTGCAACCCGCACGCTGGAACCGCGTTGTACGCGGCATGCTCTATGTGCCCCTGCTACTGCCTTCGGTGCTGTGGGTGATTGGTCTGCACCGCTTGGCATTGCACCTGAACCTGGGTGCCAGTTGGCCTGCATTAATTTTGGCGCACAGCCTGGCCGTGATGCCCTACACCATGATTGTGCTGAGCCCCGCCTACCAGGGTTTTGACGCACGCTACGCTGCTGCCAGCGCCAGCATGGGGCGCCCCTATAGCGCGTTTTTGTTGTACGTGAAATGGCCGCTGCTGCGTGCATCGCTGTGGTCGGCCTGCGCTGTGGGCGTGGCAGTCAGCGTGGCGCAGTATTTACCTACCCTGTATGTGAGTGAAGGCCGCTTTACCACCGTCACCACCGAGGCCGTGAACCTGGCCGCAGGGGGTCAACGCTCGCTAGTGGCGGCGTATGCGTGGCTACAGTGGCTCATACCCGTGTTGGGCTTTGCCACGGCAGCATGGCTGGGCCAACCACGGCGCTTTGCTGTGGTGCATTGAACTACACTGACCACCATCTATGGGACTTGATATTCACATTCGGCAACTCAGCGCAGCGGGCAAGCCATTGCTGCGCGATTGGCGCGTGCAGTGCGCGCCTGGGCAGATCGTCACCCTGATGGGGCCTACCGGCTCGGGCAAGTCCAGCCTTTTGTCGGCAGTGTGCGGCTTGGCTGTTGCGGGCATTGTGTTTGACGGCGATGTATGGCTGGACGGGCAAGCCGTGGGGCATTTAAGCTGCGCAGGGCGGCGTATCGGCATGCTGTTTCAAGACGACTTGTTGTTTGCCCACATGACAGTGCGCGAGAACCTGCTGTTTGCCGTGCCTGCGGGGCCGCGCGCGCAGCGTTTGCACCAGGTACAAGCTACGCTTGATGAACTGGGCTTTAGCGACATGGCCGAACGTAGCCCGCAAACCCTCTCGGGCGGGCAGCGCGCACGCGTGTCGCTGGCGCGCACCTTGCTAGCCCAGCCGCGCGCCTTGCTGCTGGACGAGCCTTTTTCCAAGCTGGACGCTGCGCTGCGGCAAGACGTGCGTGATTTTGTTTTTGCCCATGCACGCAGACTCAAACTGCCCACCTTGCTGGTCACCCACGACCGCGCTGACATTGCCGACCCAGCGGCTGTGGTTCAATTGTCTTGCATGTAAGCCACTATGCTGGACCAATACGCCGTTGCCTTCATCAAACCGGTTATCGACGCGATAGCCAAACGCCTGGTGCGTGTGGGTCTGCAGGCTGACCACATCACTTTGGCGGGTTTTGGCATCGGCATGGGCGCTGCAATTTTAATAGCTGCTCACGCATATTTGGCAGGGGCTTTGTGCATATTAGCCTCCAGATTGTGTGATGCACTGGACGGTGCAGTGGCGCGGCAAACCCAGACATCTGACGCCGGTGGTTTTTTGGACATTTCGCTGGACTTTTTGTTTTATGCCAGCATTCCGCTAGCATTTGCCTTTGCCAATCCACCCGCCAATGCGCTGCCTGCCGCCACCTTGCTGGCGGCGTTTGTTGGTACGGGTTCCAGTTTTTTGGCCTATGCGGTGCTGGCAGCCAAGCGGGGTTTGACCAGCAGCGCGCGCCATCCGCGCAAGTCGTTTTACTTTTTGGGCGGATTGACAGAAGCAACAGAAACGCTGGCTTTGTTTATCGCCATGTGTTTATGTCCCCCGTATTTTGCACAGCTGGCCTACTTGTTTGCTGCGCTGTGCTGTGTCACCATCGCCACACGTATCTTTACGGGTTGGCGTAGTCTGCAATAGACTGCTTTACTTTTGGCGTACTCTGTAAGAATTGAATCCGCACAGCGACTTATGGCGTACAAGTTCAAGGAACAATATGGACAAGAAAAAAATTATTCTTTTGGTGGCAGTTGCAGCCGCAATTGCAGCGTTTTTCGCTTTTGATCTGGGCCGTTTTTTCAGTCTCTCGTATCTCAAGCAAAGCCAGGAGGGTTTTGCGCAACTTTATGCTCAAAACCCGGCCCTGGTGATTGGCGCCTTCTTTGCTGTTTATGTGGCAGTCGCAGCCCTGTCCATTCCTGGCGCTGCGGTACTCACACTGGCGGGGGGTGCCATTTTTGGCTTGGTGGTGGGTTTGGTCGTGGTGTCGTTTGCCTCCACGATTGGCGCTACGCTGGCGTTTTTGGTGTCGCGCTTTGTGCTGCGTGACTCGGTGCAAAACAAATTTAGCGCGCGCCTGGCCGACATTAACAAGGGTGTTGAAAAAGAAGGTGCGTTTTATTTGTTTACCCTGCGCCTAGTGCCACTGGTGCCCTTCTTCGTGGTCAATCTGCTCATGGGGTTGACCAAGATGAAGACCCTCACCTTCTACTGGGTCAGCCAGCTAGGCATGCTGCTGGGCACGGCGGTGTATGTGAACGCAGGTACGCAACTGGCCAAGATTGATTCACTCAAAGGCATTTTGTCCCCCGGTTTGCTCGGCTCGTTCGTGCTGCTGGGCATCTTCCCGTTAATTGCCAAGAAGATCATCGACACCATCAAAAAGCGCAAGGTGTATGCCAAGTGGAACCACCTTAAACCAAAAACGTTTGACCGCAACATCATCGTCATTGGCGCGGGTGCAGGTGGCTTGGTCACCGCGCTGATTGGCGCTGCAGTCAAAGCCAAGGTCACCTTGGTAGAAGCCCACAAAATGGGCGGCGACTGTTTGAATTTTGGCTGCGTGCCCAGCAAGGCGCTCATCAAGTCTGCCAAGGTTGCGCACACCATGCGCCATGCTGACAACTACGGCCTGCAAACGACTACGCCCAGCTTTAGCTTCAAAGCCATCATGCAGCGCATTCACCATGTGATTGCACAAATTGCACCGCACGACAGTGTAGAACGCTTTACGGGCCTGGGCGTGCATGTGTTGCAAGGCTACGCCAAAATCATCACCCCCTGGTCGGTAGAAATTACCCTGCACGACGGCAGCAAACAGGTGCTCACCACGCGCAGTATCGTCATCGCTGCTGGTGCCAGCCCAGTGGTGCCGCCCTTGCCGGGTATCGAGTCCATCGGCTATGTGACCAGCGACACCATGTGGGACGCTTTTGCCAAGCTGGACGAGCTGCCCAAACGCCTGGTGGTGCTGGGCGGTGGCCCTATTGGCTGCGAACTGGCGCAAAGTTTTGCGCGACTGGGCAGCCAGGTGATGCAGGTAGAAATGGCACCGCGCATTTTGATTCGAGAAGACGAGGAAGTATCCACCTACGCGCAGAAAGCCCTGACCGCCAACGGCGTACAGGTAATGACCGGCCACAAGGCGTTGCGGTTTGAAAATAATGGCGGGGTAAAAACGCTGGTGGTAGAACACGCCGGCTCTGAAAAACGCCTGGAGTTTGACGAGATTATTTGCGCCGTGGGCCGCATCGCCCGTTTGAAGGGCTACGGCCTGGAAGAGCTGGGCATTCCTACCCATCGCACGGTAGAAACCAACGAATATTTAGAGACGATTTACCCCAACATTTTCGCTGCTGGCGACGTGGCCGGGCCTTACCAGTTCACCCACTTTGCGGCGCACCAGGCATGGTATGCCGCAGTCAACGCGCTATTTGGCACATTCAAAAAATTCAAGGGCGACTATTCCATTATTCCTGCTGCCACCTTTATCGACCCCGAAGTGGCGCGGGTGGGCCTGAACGAAAGCGAAGCCAAGGCCCAAAGCATTGCCTACGAAGTTACCCAATACGGCATTGACGACCTGGACCGCGCCATTGCTGACAGTGAGGCGCATGGCTTTATCAAGGTGCTGACCGTGCCGGGCAAAGACAAAATTTTGGGCGTCACCATAGTGGGCACCCACGCTGGCGATTTGCTGGCCGAATACGTGTTGGCCATGAAGCATGGTCTGGGACTGAACAAAATTCTGGGCACCATCCACGCCTACCCCACACTGGCAGAAACCAACAAATACGTGGCGGGTGAATGGAAGAAGGCGCACCAACCCGTCAAACTGCTGGAATACGTGAAAAAGTACCACGATTGGCGTCGCGGTTAATTGCGCCGCTTGAACTTATCCATGTTGACCCAGTCTGAGTTTTATTGATTGACCGTTGGTCTTTTTCTGTAGGAGAAAAAAGTGAAATTCATCAAACCATTTGCTACGTTTTTAATAGCTTCTTGCGCACTATTCACGCTGGCTTCAGCCAGTTTTGCCCAATCTTTTGACCACAGCTATGCCGCCTGGGACGCGCAGCTCAAAAAACACGTGAAATGGCTGCCCGACAACAAGCAAAGCCGCGTCAACTACAAAGGCTTTGCCGCAGACCATGCCGAGCTGACCAAAACGCTGGAAAACCTTTCAAGCGTCACGCCCGCACAGTTTGGCGCGTTTAGCAAAGAGCAGCAAATGGCGTTTTTGATCAACGCCTACAACGCCTTCACCGTCGAGTTGATCCTCTCCAAATACCCCAGCGTCAAGTCCATCAAAGACTTGGGCACCACCTTCTCCAGCCCCTGGAAAAAGAAGTTCTTCAAGTTTTTGGGTGAAGAGCAAAGCCTGGACTGGATTGAGCACCAAAAACTGCGCCCCAATATTGCCGGTGGTGGCTACCGCGACCCGCGCATTCACGTGGCGATTGTGTGCGCCAGCATTGGCTGCCCTGCACTGCCACCAGAGGCCTTTACAGCAGCCAAACTGGACAGCCAGTTGGACGAAGGCATGCAACGCTTTGTGACTGACAAAACCCGCAACCGCTATGCCGACGGCAAGCTGCAGGTATCCAGCATTTTCAAGTGGTTCAAGGAAGACTTTGAAAAAGGGTATAAAGGCTTTACCAAAGTTGAAGATGTGTTTGCCAAATATGCCGACGGACTAAGTACCGATGCCACAGCCATTGCCGAAATTCGCGCCAAGACGGCCTCTATCAGCCACTTGGACTACGACTGGTCGCTCAACGACGCGGGGCGTTGAGCGTCAACCAACTGCACACGTCAAGTCTTTCGCAGCGGTAGTTACCCTCACCCTCGGCTTGCTCGCACCCTCACTGGCAGCTAGCCTGACTCCCCTCACCTCTACCAGCAGTGCTGCGCCGCCAGCCCCCTGGCACTTTGTGGGCCTGCCAGCGCGCTACGCCAAGCCCCCTACCTTGTTTGACCTTATCGAGATTGACGGCAAGCAAGCCCTGCGCGTGCGGGCCGATAAGTCCTACGGCAACCTGATGCACGACTGGTCTGGCCCTGCCAGCACCATCCACTTCAAATGGCGGCTGGACACACCTTTGCTGCGTGCCAACATCAAGGCCAAGGGTAGCGAAGACATAGCGCTCAAGGTGTGCCTGACCTTTGACCTGCCAATAGACAGCATCCCGGCAGGTGAGCGCACCAAATTCAAGATGGCCCAGTTTTTAAGCAGCGAGAAGCTGCCCACCGCCACCTTGTGCTATGTCTGGGACCATAACCAGCCCGTTGGCAGCGAGATGCATAGCCCCTACACAACCAGGGTGCACTACATCGTGCTCAATAGCGGCGAGGCACAGCTCAAAACCTGGCAAGAGCACCAGCGCAACATTCATGATGATTTTTTAAAAGCTTTTGGCCACGAAGCCAGCACAGTACCTGGTTTAACAGCTATCATAGTAGGAGCAGATAGCGACAATACAGGCGATGTTAGCCTGGGCTATGTGACTGACTTAACGGTGCTACCTTGACAGACACTTTGATGATCCAACAGCGGGTGCTGATAGGCGCAGGCCCTACGCATTTGCAGCTTCTGCGCGACTGGTGCGAACACCCGCGCGCCGATACCGACCTGACCCTGATCACCCCCCACGACCATGTGCAGCAAGCAGCCATGCTGCCCGGCCTGGTTGCTGGCCATTACCGGCATGAAGAATGCAACATTGACCTGCCCAGCATGCTCGCCTCGGGCCGGGTGCGCTACACCCATGCCAGTGTCATCAGTGTCGATTCGCACAAAAGTCTGGTGCACACCACACAAGGTGCCGTGCGCTACGACACACTGAGTGTGGACATTGCCAACACGCTGGACCGTGACGCTGTTGAGCAGCACATGCCGGGGGCACGCGCCAATGCCTTGTTTACACTGCCACTGGAGGGTTTCACCAAATTTCTACCGCAGTTTGTTGAGCATGCCTACGCCCGTGCCTTGCGTGTAGCCGTGATCGCTACCGACCCGCAATGCGGCGTGGCAAGTAGCGAGCTGGCCATGGCGCTACAGTACCGCCTGCCGCATTGCCGCGTCAGCCTGGTGCACATGGGTTTGGCAGAGTCCGGCGTCACCACCTTGCCTGCCCGCGTGCAACAAAAACTCCAGGCTGCACTCAAAAAACGCAATATCACAGCGCTGCAAGACAGTTGCACAGGCATTGAGCTGGGCAGTGTGCGTCTGCAAAGCGGTGCAACCCTCAGTTGCGATGCGGCCATCATCCATAGCAGCGGAGCCAGTGCGTCGTGGCTGGCTGACGCGGAGCTGGTGCCCCCCGTCCTGCAAACCCCAGCCTTGCAGTTTGTGGACTGCGGCAACCGCCGAGCGATTGCGCATTGGGGCGATCTGAGCCT
This sequence comes from Polaromonas sp., assembly GCA_043774625.1. GTDB lineage: Bacteria > Pseudomonadota > Gammaproteobacteria > Burkholderiales > Burkholderiaceae_C > JAAFIP01. Next base: position 14,351 of record JAYVTG010000060.1, read on the forward strand.
GGGCGGCGCTTTGGCATGGCAAATCAAAAATGTAAGAGATCGTCGGCAGATTCGACCATTCATCACAAGCCCCGATATACCGGGAACCAATGTAACAATGGCTGAATCTGAAGCCCACAAGCAAACGTAAAACACCTTATGGGGACAACACTGCTACTGTTTAACTACGATTGGGATGCCACTGGCTTTGCGCGCGTGGCCAAAACACTGTCGCGGCCTGTGGCCAGCCGGGGGTTTGATCTGTTTTCCTTTCCCAGTAATGCCAATCTAGCCTGGTTTGACATGGACCGTTTTGTCCATAAACTGGCAAAGCAAGCCAAAACCCAAAACTGGACGGCTGTGGCATCGCAACATGAACAGTTTGGCGCCCTGGCTGCTGCCCTGCTGGCCGAAAAAATGGGTTGGCCGGGCACCTCCAGCAAAGCCGTTATTGCTTGCCAGCACAAGCTCTATGCACGAGAAGTGTTGCAGCAAGTATGCCCCGAGGCCAACATTGGCTTTAGCCGCTTGCCTACCGAATACGGCGAGGCCATTCCTGCAGGCCTGCACTACCCCCATTTTGTCAAACCCGTCAAAGCTGCTTTCTCGGTGCTGGCCAAACGTGTGCACAGCCGCGAAGAGTTGCACCACTTCACCCGTTTTGGCGCATATGAGTTGTGGGTTATCAAACACCTGGTAGAACCGTTTGAACGCATCGCCAAGCGTGTGCTGCCCCAGGCAGGCACGGCACACAGCATGATGCTGGAAGAACCCGTGCAAGCTGCGCAATATTGTCTGGACGGCGTGGTGTTTAACGGCCAAATCAAGCCCCTGGGTGTGGTGGACGCCATCATGTACCCTGGCACCCAATCGTTCATGCGCTTTGACTACCCCAGCAAGTTGCCGGCCAACGTACAGGCCCGCGCCCTGGACGTTGCGAGCAAATTTTTGAAAGCGGTGGGGTTTGACTACGGCATTTTCAACATGGAATTTTTCTATGATGCGGCGACTGACCAACTTAAGGTGATTGAATTTAACCCCCGCATGGCTTCGCAGTTTGCAGACCTGTACCTGCGTGTAGACGGGATTGACCTGTACGCCATGGCCATGGCTCTGGCCCAAGGAAATGACCCTTGGCTTGCGCAGCGCGTTGCGCCCACGGCAGGCGCAGCGTCCAGCTTTGTGTACCGTTCTTTCAACCCGGACTTGCCCGACGAGCAGCAGCCAAAAATGCCATTGCCAACAGCTATGCGCACACTACAGCATGAGTTTCCAGACCATTTGCTGCTGCAGTTTCACAAAGCAGGCCACTCGCTCATGCGCGACTTCAAGTGGCTGGGCAGTTATCGCTATGGTATTTTGCATCTGGGCGGTAAAGACACCACCGATCTGCGCGAACGTTGCGAACGCGCCAGCAACATACTGGGCTGGCATGCTCCCTACCTGCAAGCATCACACGAAGCATCAGGCGCGCAGCACGCGCACCACCCATTTTCCGCTCCTATCCACTCATCACTCACACCATCAAGACTATCGGCATGAACACATTCTCCCTTTCCATCCCCCGTTGGCTGCGTACCTTGAGTTTAAGTTTTGGCCTTGCAGCAGCCGCTATGGCTCTGTCTGGCTGCGCCGCCATGTCGGCGCAAAACCCATCGGGCGCACTCAAGCCCGTCAACGCTGTGCCAACTGACGACGGTCGCCTCATGCTCAAGGGTGCAGACGTTACGGCGTATTTCACGCAGGGCAAATACGTGCAGGGCAATGCGCAATTCAAATCAGTGTATGAACAGGTCACTTTTCATTTTGCCAGTGCCGAAAGCAAGGCCTTGTTTGATAAAGACCCGATGAAATACCAACCCCAATTCGGCGGTTATTGCGCCAACGGCGTGGCCTATGCCATTCCCTGGGGTGGCGACGCAGACACTTTCATGATGCGCAACGGCAAGCTCTACATCTTTGGTGGCCAGGCTTCCCAAGACGGTTTTGAAAACGACATTCCCGGCAACACCGCGCTGGCCGACAAATACTGGAACGAAGAAATCAAAGGCTCCAACAGCATGTGGCAACGCACCAAGCGCCTCATGTTCAAAGTGCCGCATTACAAGAGCGGCGAGCAAATAGCCAAAGAAGTGGCACAGCGCAAAGCAAAAGGAGCATAGACATGCACACGCACAACCTGACAAATTCTCTACGCCGTTTTGCGGGCATCATCGCTCTTGCGGGCTTGGCATTTTTGGCAGGCTGTAGCGCCATGCAAGCGCAAAACCCCTCGGGTTCTTTACAACCAGTCAATGCCGTGCCTGGCGAGACGGGCGAGCGTTTGATGCTGAAAGGCGCTGACGTCACGGCTTACTTCACGCAGGCCCAATATGTGCAAGGCAACCCACAGTTCAAGTCCGTGTACGAAGGCGTGAGCTTTTACTTTGCCAGTGCAGACACCAAGGCTCTGTTTGACAAAGAACCCCAAAAATACCAACCAGAATACAACGGTTACTGTGCCAACGGCATTGTGTACGGCATCCCTTGGGGTGGCGATGCCGACAGTTTTATGGTGATTGCTGGCAAGGTGTACATGTTCGGCGGCCAGGGTTCACGCGATGGCTTTTTGCTCGACGTGCCGCGCAATCTGGCATTGGCCGGGAAATACTGGAAAGAAGAAGTCAACGGCTCCAACAGCTTTTGGCAACGCAGCAAACGCCTGGTTTTTCGCGTGCCACATTACAAGTCGGGTGATGAGTTAGCCAAGGAAGTGGCTGAGAAGAAGGCCAAGGGTTAAATACTCTCGTTGGCGTATATCGGCTACTCGCGAGGACGCATGCCGATACCTCGCGCTGGCGTATGCCGCTGGCCTGGTACCTCGCGCTGGCGTATGCCGCTGGCCTGGTACCTCGCGCTGGCGTATGCCGCTGGCCTGGTACCTCGCGCTGGCGTATGCCGATGGCCTGTGCAGCTACGCGGCTGTCCCCCGGCGCGGGGCTAAGTATCTTCTTGCGTCGTCTTGTACGCGCCTCCTCCTCTTATGCCGCTACGCTGCACAGGCCAGCGGCATACGCCTCAACTGTGGTGGTTAGCTCGCAATACAGCCGCAGCCACACACAGCCACAGTCACACACAACGCCCCCCCCCAACCACGCGTTTGCGCTGTCAGGCACTGTGCGTGGGCGGATACCGTAGGTAAAAGGGGGAGCCAGGTACAAAAGCTGACAAGAAGCCAAGGTCTATACCCTGGCGGAGGACACGAAGGTATCCGCGCGCCCACAGTGCCTGACAGCGCAAACGCTTCAAGCCCCAGAGGTACTCGCCCACCCACAGTCCCAGACAGAGCAAGCGTTCAAAGACTCAAATGCCCAGCCACTAAACGCAGTACCCGGTCGCACTTGGCAGCCAGGGTTTCGTCATGCGTAACCAATACAAAAGCTGTGCCATGTAGCCGCGCCAGTTCCAGCATTTGCGCGTACACACCATCTGCTGTAGTGCGGTCCAGATTACCCGTGGGCTCGTCAGCCAGCACGCAGGCGGGTCGGGTAACCAGGGCTCGCGCAATAGCAACGCGCTGGCGTTCGCCGCCAGACAGTTCTGACGGACGATGCAACAGACGATCTTTCAAACCGACACTTGCTAGCATTTCAGTAGCTGCCTGCGCATATTCTGCGCTGGCTAAGCGGCGAATCTTCAATGGCATGGCTACGTTGTCCAGGGCTGTGAATTCTGCCAGCAAGTGGTGAAACTGATAAACAAAACCCAGGTGCTGGTTGCGCCACTGGCCCTGGCTTTGCGGCGTCATGCTGCCAAACTGCTTGCCCATCAACTCCACCGTGCCGGTAGTGGGTGCGTCCAGCCCGCCCAGCAAATGCAGCAACGTGCTTTTGCCTGAACCCGATGCGCCCACAATGGCAAGCGTTTCGCCCGCATGCACCTGCAGGTCAACGCCTTGCAGCACGGTCACGTCTAGCGGGCCTTCGTGAAAGCGTTTGCTCAAACCTTGCGCTTTTAAAACGACATCACTCATAACGCAGTGCCTCCGCTGGGTTCACGCGACTGGCGCGCCAGCTGGGGTACAGGGTGGCGGCAAAGGCCAAAATTAAAGCGATGACGGCAATCGGCATGATGTCGGAAGATTGCGGCTCACTGGGCATGCGGCTGATAAGGTAAATGTCGCGCGGCAAAAAGCTGGTGCGCAACACGCTTTCTATAAACGGCACGATCACGTCAATATTAAAGGCCACCAACAGACCCAAGCCAAGGCCCATAAAGGTGCCAATCACACCGACCATCGCGCCCTGCACGACAAAGATGCCCATGATGCTTTTTGGACTCGCCCCCAAGGTGCGCAAAATCGCAATATCGGCCCGCTTGTCTTGCACCGTCATCACTAATGTGCTGACCAAATTGAACGCCGCCACGGCCACGATCAGGGTGAGGATGATGAACATCATGCGCTTTTCCAGCTGCACAGCGGCAAACCAGGTGCGGTTTTGCCGTGTCCAGTCGCGTATCAGCAAGTCACCCGACAAGCTGCCTGCCAGCATTTGGCCAACAGCGCGCGCTTCGTGCAAGTCTTTGATTTTCAGGCGCACGCCCGTGGGGCCTTCCAGGCGGAATATTTTGGCAGCATCGTCCATATGCAGCATGGCCAGGGCCGAGTCGTATTCAAAATGACCAGAATCGAACAAGCCCACCACGGTAAGTTGCTTGAGACGCGGCACCACGCCTGCGGGGGTGACCTGGCCGCTGGGGGCTATCAGGGTGACCTTGTCGCCTTCTTTCACGCCCAGCGAACGCGCCAGTTCTGCACCCAACACTACGCCAAATTCACCGCTTTTAAGCTGCTTGAAGGCGGTGTCTTTCAAGGCCACGGCCAGGTCGGTCACTTCAGACTCCAGGGCCGGGTCTATACCCCGAATAATGACGCCTTTCATGTCTTCACCCCGCGCCATCAGTGCCTGGGCTGCTATGAAAGGCGCAGCACCTACTACTTCGGTGTTGGCTTTAACTTCGGCCAACGTTTTCGTCACATCGGGCAGCGCAGCGCCATTGGGTGCAAACACTTCAATATGCGACACAACGCTGAGCATGCGGTCGCGCACTTCTTTTTGAAAACCGTTCATCACGCTCAGCACAATGATGAGCGCGGCCACGCCCAACGCAATGCCCAGCATGGACACGCCCGAGATAAAAGAGATAAAGCCATTGCGGCTGCTGGAACGCCCGGCACGGGTGTAACGCAGCCCTACTTCCAGTTCGTAGGGTAGTTTCATATTAGGGTGGATTGTGGCATGGGCTGCAAAAGGCCTTTACGGGCTTTACCACGCAACACTCTTGCCATGCTGGTCGAAAAATCCACCCGTATCTGCTGGTGTCAACGTGTCCACAACCTCCAGCAAACACTGCGCGGCTTGCTGCGGCGTTTGCAGATCCAGCCCCGTTTTGCCAAACGGTGATGACAAAGCCGTATCCACTGTGCCCGGATGCAAGGCCACACACAGGGCACTGGGCACACGGCGCACCAGTTCTACCGCTGCCGTTTTTACCAATTGGTTCAGTGCCGCTTTAGATGCGCGGTAGCTATACCAGCCACCCAAACGGTTGTCGCCAATGCTACCCACCCGCGCTGACAGCGTGGCAAACACAGCCTTGCCGCCTCTTGGTAATAGTGGCAAAAAATGCTTCATCAGCAATGCCGGGCCAATCGCGTTGATGGCAAAGGCTTGCGCCATGTGCGCAGCGTCCAGCTGTAGCCAGCTTTTTTCTGGCTGCATACCGCCGCTGTGCAGCACGCCCGTGGCGTCAATGACCAGTCGTACTACCCCCTGCTGCGCCACATGCGCTGCGCAGGTGGCGATAGTTTGTTCATCCAGCAAGTCTAGCGCGGGCTGGCTGCTGCGGCTTATAGCTATCGTGGCGGCAAAACTGCCGCTGCTCTGTAGCGCTTGCACCAAGGCTTGGCCGATGCCACCGGATGCACCGACCACCACAGCCACGCCGTCAGGTAAAAATGAATTCATCATGTGTTTTTCCATTAAATATGGCTGATACCAGCGTAGGATATGCGTGAGCAGCTACTAAATTAATAGTAATTTTTTTACTGCAATAGTAGGCCAGTTTGTGCAACGCGATAAGCACAGAGAAAATAGGTCATAGAAGAATATTCAGTATAAATAAAAACCAAATGGTAGAATAATGACGCTATTGTGCAATATTTCTTATTTGTTCAACCAATATGAGTAATCCGCGACGCATTTTTATTTTGCAAGCTTCTACCGCTACTGTCGGTGTAGCAATTTCTAGTCTGGCTTTTGGGCAAAAACCAGTCTCGCCGGAATTGGTGAAAGACACAGACGCCAATGCGGGTGCATTGGGTTACAAAACCGACGGCAGCAAGACCGACACCACAAAATACCCCAAATACGCAGCAGCCCAAAACTGTGCGAGTTGCGCGCTGTACCAAGGCACAGCCAAAGACACCGCTGGCGGTTGCCCCTTGTTTGCAGGCAAGCAAGTAGCCGCCAAAGGCTGGTGCAGTGCCTGGGCCAAAAAAGCAGCCTAAGCGAGCCTGACATGCCTGGGCATAGCCTTGCACTTACAGCGGCACAAGCCTCCCGCGTCATTGAAATGGCGTGGGAAGATCGTACACCGTTTGAGGCTATCGAAGAGCAATTTGGACTGAACGAATCGGCTGTGGTGGCATTGATGCGCCAACAGATGCAACGCAGTTCTTTCAAAATGTGGCGTGAGCGCATGCGTGCACGTGCAACCAAGCATGTATCACTACGCAGCGCGTCTACCAGCAGGCACCGCGCACGGCATACGCGTCAAGCTTAAGAGGGCGTGTACCCGCCCATAGACAACCACATGCCCTGCAAAGCCCTCATCTGGTTCAAGCGCGACTTGCGCATGCATGACCACGCACCTTTGGCACAGGCTGCGCTGCATGAGCAGTGTGTTGGTTTGTATGTAATTGAGCCAAAATGGTTGACCAGCCCTGAATTTGATGCACAGCACCTAGACTTCGTACTGCAATGTCTTGCACCATTGCGTGCGTCACTGGCAAAGCGCAGTTTGCCTTTGTTGGTGCGTGTGGGTAGCGCGCTCACCGTTTTAACCCAACTGCGCAGTGAATTTGCTTTTACGCACCTGCTAAGCCACGAAGAAACCGGGTCGGGCTGGACGTACACCCGCGACAAAATCGTAGCAGACTGGTGCGCAGTGCAAGGCGTGCTGTGGCAGCAGTGGCCACAAACCGGTGTTGTGCGGCCTCTGCGCTCGCGCACTGGCTGGGCAGGGCAATGGGCAGCGCGCATGGATGCACCTCAACTGGCTGCGCCCAGCGGTTTTGCAGGTGCACAGCTTGCTATGGGTGATTTGCCCACGCTGCGTGCTTTGGGTGTTGAACCGCACAACAGAGCATTGCCGGCGGCTGGCGAAAAGGCGGGCCTTGCAGCACTGCGCAGTTTTGTACACGTAGGCGCGCACGGCTACCGCCGCGCTCTGTCCAGCCCGCTCACGGCAGAAACAGGTTGCAGCCGACTGAGCGCACATCTGGCGTATGGCACCGTCTCCATGCGCAGCGTGCACCAAGCCACCGAGGCCGCCATAGCCCACACGCTCGAAAAACCGCTGGCCTATGGCTTGCGCGGCTTTGCGGGGCGGCTGCGCTGGCACTGCCACTTTATGCAAAAGCTGGAAGACGAGCCGCAAATCGAATTTCAAAACTTTTCACGCGCTTATGACGGCTTGCGCGAGCCGCACTTTAACCGCGAGTATTTTGAAGCTTGGTGTGCAGGCCAGACCGGTTACCCTATGGTGGACGCATGTATGCGTTATCTGCGTGCTACGGGTTGGCTGAACTTTCGTATGCGCGCCATGCTGGTAAGCTTTGCGTCGAACCACCTATGGCTGCACTGGCATGAAACCGGGCAATTTTTAGCGCAGCAATTTTTAGACTTTGAACCCGGTATTCACTGGAGCCAGATGCAGATGCAGTCGGGTACCACGGGTATCAACACCTTTCGAATTTATTCGCCCAGCAAACAAGCACTTGACCATGATCCACAAAGCATTTTTGTCCGCCGCTGGGTGCCAGAATTTGGCACGTCAGCTTACCCTGCGCCTATCGTGGACGAACGGTTGGCCGTGAAGTTTGCCAAAGATCAACTCTACGGCGTGCACGACACACCCAAGGCGCGCGCCAGTGCGAGCGAAGTGTTGCAACGCCATGGTTCCAGAAAAAGCGGTTTGCCCAATACCAACAAGCCGCGCAGGCAGCCCAAGGCCAACACGCCAAGCCCACAACAGGAGATGTTTTGATGAATGACTTTAAAGGCAACAAAAGCAGCCTTCCCAGCAAGCTATGCGCGGTGTGCGGCCGCACCATGACCTGGCGCAAAGCCTGGGCCAAAAACTGGGCGGATGTACTGTATTGCTCAGACGCATGTCGCGCCAAAAAGAAACTGGATACTACCCACCATGCGTAATTTAATTATAGTGTTGGGCGACCAGCTGGACGAACATTCTTCTGCCTTTGACGGTTTTGATGCAACCCAAGACGCCATTTGGATGGCAGAGGTAGCTGAAGAATCCACCCACGTGTGGTCTGCAAAACAGCGCACCGCGCTTTTCTTGAGCGCCATGCGCCATTTTGCACAGCAGTTGCGTGCAAAAGATTGGCAGGTGCACTACAGCCAGCTGGGCGATGCAAAAAACCAAGACTCTTTAGCAGCGCAACTACAGACTGATATTGCCAGCCTGCAACCGACGAGTTTGGTGATGACCACCCCCGGAGACTGGCGCGTTTTGCAAGCCTTGCGCGCAGCCGCGCTCGCCGCAGGCAAAGAGCTAGACATTCGTGACGACCGCCATTTCTATAGCACAATACGCGACTTTGCCGCCCACGCCAAGGGCCGCAAACAATTGCGGCTCGAATACTGGTACCGCGAACTGCGCATCAAACACAACATCTTGATGGAAAGCGACAAGCCAACAGGTGGCCAGTGGAACTTTGACGTGGACAACCGAGAATCTTTTGGCAAAGAAGGGCCTAAAGACCTGCCAGCGCATACTGCACATGCGCCAGACGCTATTACTTTGGAAGTAATAGCATTGGTCAACACCCGTTTTGCAAACCATCCAGGCTCGCTTGCCACCTTTGGCTGGCCGGTAACCCGCGCGCAGGCTTTGCAGTCACTGGCCATTTTCATCAAAGAACGCTTACCGCTTTTTGGCAAATATGAAGACGCTATGTGGAACGGCCAAGCGTGGCTTTACCACTCACACTTATCGTCGTCGCTTAATCTCAAACTGCTCACAGCTCAAGAAGTCGTCCACGCGGCACAAGCAGCTTACACAAGCGGCGCTGCGCCACTAGAGGCGGTTGAAGGCTTTGTGCGCCAAATACTGGGTTGGCGCGAATACGTGCGCGGCATTTACTGGACGCACATGCCCCAGTATGTGGAGCACAACGCGCTCAATGCCCAGGCCGCCCTGCCTGCTTTTTACTGGACGGGCCAAACCGACATGGCCTGTATGAAAGACGCGATTAGCCAGACGCTGCAGCACGGTTACTCGCACCATATTCAGCGCTTAATGGTAACCGGCTTGTTTGCATTGCTGTACGGCGTGCGACCGCAAGAGGTACACGCATGGTATTTGGCTGTATACGTAGATGCGGTGGAATGGGTAGAACTGCCCAACACACTGGGCATGAGCCAGTTTGGCGATGGCGGCATTATGGCCAGCAAGCCTTATGCGGCCACGGGTAAATACATCGACCGCATGAGCAATCACTGCAAAGGCTGCCGTTACGACCCCGCAAAACGCACGGGAGATACCGCCTGCCCATTCACCACACTGTATTGGGACTTTTTGGCGACGCACGAATTGCGGCTTGCCAAAAACCCGCGTATGGCCTTACAGGTTAAAAACCTGGCCCGACTCACTGACGCAGACAAGGCAGACATTAGCGAGAGAGCTGCCCATATTCGCGCTGGCAAAGTGGGTTGCGCATGACGACGCACGCTGGGTACACTCAGCACGATTTTGAGCCCAGTAGGGCCGCCGCGCTAGCCCGTGTGGCCAAGGTCAACCCGCAAAACTACGCTGCAACCCGTAACGCCATCGAGGGCGCAGTCTCTCGCCTGTCGCCCTACATTACCCATGGCTTTGTAGACCTCACCCAGGTGCTGCGCGAAGTCCACCAGCAGCATACGCTAGCCGTGCAACACAAGCTAGTGTATGAACTTGGATGGCGGGCATATTTTCAGCATGTGTGGGAGCACTTGGGCGATGCAATTTTTGAAGACTTGCATTCGGGCCCACTGCTCCGCAATGCTTACATAACCCAACTTCCGCAAGACATTCGCCAAGCGCAAACGGGCGTGCCAGCTATCGACATGGCAGTCAAAACGCTGTATGCCACCGGCTACCTGCACAACCATGCCCGAATGTGGCTGGCTTCGTACGTGGTGCATGTGCGGCGCGTTCACTGGCGTGCGGGTGCTGATTGGTTGTTTGGCCATTTGCTTGATGGTGACCTTGCCAGTAACCACCTGAGCTGGCAGTGGGTAGCTGGCACAGGCAGCCATAAACCGTACCTGTTTAACGCCGAAAACGTAGCCAAATACGCGCCCACCGACTGGCACAGCCCCAACAGCAGCATTGACACCGATTACGACGCGCTGGAAAGGATGGCGCACGGCGGCAAGCTACCACTGTGCACACCAAGCGGTGTAGCCACTACCGAACCAGAGCTATTGCAATCACCACCTGCCAGTTGCAACTTTACCGACCCCCAGGCTGCGCTTGTCAGTGGCAAGCAGGTGCACCTCATACACCCTTGGTCCTTGGGCGCACTATGGCCAGCAAGTGCTGATTTTGAGCAGGAAGAATGTATTTGCGTAGCGGTTTTTCCGGCAGAAAGCGCTACTGCTTGGCCCCTCAACGAGTCACGCTGGCGTTTTATTTTTGACGCAATGGCGGGCATCACACCACACCGGTGGTATTGCACAACGCCAGACTTACTTCGGGCGCTGGGCGGCGCAAAGTCTGTGCATGGGTTATCGAACCCACATCTACCCGCTGCATGGAGCACTTTACACTTGACAGACGCGCCCAGCCTGTTTGAAAAAACCACCCGACACTACGACTCTTTTTCTAAATACTGGCGGGCGATGACACATCGCATAGACACTGTCGATGCACTTTTGGCGCGTTGCTCTAGCGAACCCAGCTAAGGAGCGAATATACGCAACTTGCACTTGCAACAACAGTGAGCACAAGCCGCATACGCAGCCACAGCGTTAGCCCATAGACAGGGTAGGCGCGGCGATCTGCAGCGTAACAGGCCACAAGCAGCGCAACGATCACCCACAATCCGGCGCTTGGCGCTAGCATGATGGCCAGCCAGGCGCCAAGACTGGGTGCTACGCCCCAAGCAAAAGGCCAAAGCACTTGCGCGCCCGCACTGCGCATGACCAAGCCCCAATAGATAGCCCCTAAAAAACTGACAATAGTTGCACCATAGGCAACCAGGGCTTTAGCAAAAATTTCTTGGGTAGTAAGGTCTGCGTACCTGCCAACCAGCGCAAGGCCCACAAACGGAATCAGCCCGGCAAACCCCAGACCGATCGCCCAAACGGGCGGGGTGAGCGGGGCAGATAAGCTGGTGGCTGGCAGGCTATTGCTTGGCATCTGCATCCTCAGATCGCTCATCTTGCACTGTGCCGTGGGTTTGCGGGTGCAGACCATACGGCACGGGCGGGCACATCTTTTGCCCATCCCAGCGCTGGCCACACCAACACACGCCGTCGGCGTTGATCAAACAGGTGCCGGTGCCACAACATCTTTCATCATCTTGCATATGCCATTGCCGCTTTGAAATTTTTGCTACACCCTATTGTCCACCGGGAAAGATGCACCGCGCGAAACCTGCACAATACAGTCATATGCATTTGCTGATTCCCTTCGCCTCCACAAGTTCCGACGCTTGCGCGCTATCTTTCTCCACACTCAAGCTACCCCACTTTCGACGCCTCATGCAGCGCATGAAGCTACAAAACAGCGATGCGGGCGACGAATACACCCAAAGCCCGCCGCATGAACGCGCTTTAGCTGCCTGTTACGGGCTGAGCGTGGCTGATGGTTGCATTCCGTGGGCTGCGCTCGATTTGGCTCAAAACCTGCGCCACAGCTATGCCAGCGGCCAAGCCTGGGCGCATGTCACGCCCTGTTACTGGCGCGTGGGGGTAGACAACATCACTCTGCCAGACCCGAGCAGCCTGCAACTGAGCGAAGCCGACGCACAGGCCGTATTTGCTGCCATGCAGCCCTATTTTGCAGAGGACGGCATTACCCTGTATTACGATTCTTGCGCACTCTGGTTCGCCCACAGCCCACTGTTTGAAGCACTGCCCACTGCGTCTTTGGACCGCGTGATTGGCCGCAACATTAACCCGTGGATGCCTGAAGCTGTACAGGCCGCGCCGCTGCGCCGCTTGTACAACGAGATGCAAATGCTGCTGTACACGCACCCGGTCAACGATGCACGGCAAGCTGCTGGCTTGCCACCGGTGAATGCGTTTTGGGTGAGCGGCACCGGTAGCTTGGCTGCTGCACCGCAAGCGTCTGACGTGCAGGTCATCAACACCCTGCGCACACCTGCCTTGAATGAAGACTGGGCCGCATGGGCAGCGGCCTGGCAGGCGATAGACCATACGCAAATGCAGCAAGCCATCCAACATCTTGACGCTGGCGGCGCGCTAGAACTGACCCTGTGCGGTGAACGCAACGCGCTGCGCTACAGCGGCTTCCAACCCAGCCTTTTCAACCAATTTACCAGTATATTCAGGCCAATGCCAGCGCCAAATATGCGCGAGCAGCTATGAAATTAATAGTAAGAGACATTCCCCCCCGCGCCGCCTGGGCGCTTGAACAAGCCGGTGTGCACCCCCTGCTGGCCCGCTTGTATGCTGCGCGCGGCGTGCTCAGTCCAGAAGAAATGGACGACAGTTTGGGCAAGCTTTTGCCGCCATCCACCATGAAAGGCTGTGCGCAAGCCGCCGTGCTGTTGGCCGATGCGATTGCCGCCAACCACAAGCTGTGCATCGTTGCCGACTACGACTGCGACGGCGCAACCGCCTGCGCTGTGGCCATTCGCGGCTTGAAATTGCTGGGGGCACAGCAGGTCAGCTACATCGTGCCCGACCGTGTAGTAGACGGTTACGGCCTTACTTCACCGATTGCGCAACGCGTCAAAGACAGTGGCGCAGACATGCTGATTACGGTGGACAACGGCATCGCCAGCGTAGAAGGCGTGGCAACCGCCAAGGCGCTAGGCATGCAGGTGCTAGTGACCGACCACCACCTGCCTGGCAGCGAACTGCCCGATGCAGACGTGACCGTCAACCCCAACCAACCCGGCTGTACGTTTGAAAGCAAGTCCATCGCAGGTGTGGGCGTGATGTTTTATGTGCTGCTGGCTTTGCGGGCCGAACTGCGCACACGCGGCGTGTTTGACCAGGCCACACAGCCCAAACTGGACATGCTGCTACCCATCGTTGCGTTAGGCACCGTGGCCGATGTAGTGAAACTGGATCCGAACAACCGCCGCCTTGTCTCCCAAGGTATAAAACGCCTCAAAGCCAGCGCCTTTCCTGCGGGAGCAGCTAGTCTTTTTGTAGCAGCAGGCCGCAGACGAGAACTGGCCAGTGCCTTTGATTTTGGCTTTGCACTGGGCCCCCGCATCAACGCTGCAGGCCGCTTGAGTGACATGACGCTAGGCATCGAATGCCTGCTGACCGACGACCCTGCCCGCGCCGACGAACTGGCCAAAACGCTGGACAGCATTAACCGCGAACGCCGCACCATTGAAGCGGGCATGCGCGAACAAGCCGAACAAGCCGCAGCCACCATGTTTGACGACAACGAAGAACCGCCGCCCGCAGTCGCCATTTTCGACCCCGACTTTCACGAAGGCGTGGTCGGCATTGTCGCCAGCCGCATCAAAGACCAGTTGCACCGCCCCACCTTCGTCTTTGCGCCCAGCGGCGCGGCTGGGCAAGAACATTTGCTCAAGGGTTCAGGCCGCTCGATTGCAGGCTTTCACTTGCGCGACGCGCTGGACTGGATCGCCAAAAAACACCCTGGCGTGCTGCTGCGCTTTGGCGGCCACGCCATGGCTGCGGGCTGCACGATTGACGAACAGCACTTTGACACCTTCGAAGCCGCCCTGCAAGAAGTCGCCTTTGCCTGGATAGACAAAGCCACCTTGCAACGCCGCCTGGAAACCGACGGCCCCCTGCCTCCCGAATACCGCCGCACCGACATGGCCGACACCCTGAACCAAACCGTGTGGGGCCAGGGCTTTGCGCCACCCGTGTTCTGCGAAGAAGTGCAAGTGCTATCGCAACGCATCGTCGGAGAAAAGCATTTGAGCCTGAAGCTCAAACACCAAGGCGAGCCGGTAGACGGCATCTGGTTTGGTCACACGACAAGCCTGCCTGCCAAGGTCAAGATGGCTTTCAGGCTAGAGGCCGATGAATGGCAGGGTGTGCGGCGGGTGAAGTTTTTTGTGGAGGGAATTGAGCTGTAGCCAGCGTGTTATATGCGCAAGCAGCTATTAAATTAATAGTGAATTAAACGCTTACCAGCCTACGCAGCAACAGCGTTTGCATATCTCTGCGACCATCGACCACCAAATACACCACGACCGTCTTGGCAGTAGTTCGATAGATTAGTCGATACGGTTTGTAGTACACCTCGCGGTATTCTCGTATACCCAAGTCGCGCAACTCCTTGGTCACTGCACCGCGCTCGGGGAACATGCCAAGTGAGTCAACCAGTTTTTCGAGTTTTTCTAGGAGCTGGTCTGCCTTCAGCGGGGCATCATGGTCTGCTACATAGTCATAGATGTCTTGCAAGTCCGCTTTGGCGTCATCGGTCAACACCACGTCGTGGCGCATCATGCCTTGGCGAGTCCATGGGTACTGCGGCTAAGGCGAATTTGTGTGAATGCCTCTTTGGCGGGAGTGACGCGTCCAGCCTCTACTTGGGCGTTGCCCAAGGCCAGAATTTTGAGCAGCGCCATGGTTTCTTGGGTTTGCTCGAACGAAGCCAGGTCTTGCAGTACAGCGGTAGCCTTGCCGTTTTGCGTAATCACCATGGGCTTATGGTCGTTGGCCATATTGCGCATGATTTCAGCAGCGTTGGCCTTGAGGTACGAAACAGGTTGAACTTGATTGGTGAGCTGCATGAACTGAATATAAACTGAATTTGGTTCTATTGCAACCAACACCACTCAGGTTGGGAGCGTAGCCTCAATCGAGCTTAATCCCCAAATCCACCGCCAGCTTTACCCACACGGGCACATCGGTTTCCCAATCACGGCGCATATCGGCCAGCTTTTTGGGTTTGTTGGGTATGGCAAATGTTTCGCGCAGTTTGGCAGCGCGTTCGGTGTTGGCACCATCTACAGCGACTTGCGACAGGGCCTGCAAAATGACTTCGGGGGTACCTGCGGGGGCCATGACGGGCAGCGCGCCTTCCAGCCGCACCAGGCGGCCTGCAACCCCTTGTTCTGCCAGGGTGGGCACGTCGGGCAGTTTGGGTGAACGGTAATTGCCAGTCACGCCAATAGCGCGCACGCCACGGGCTTGCACGGTGGCAAACGACTGGTAGCTGCCGATGGCGATTTGCAGTTGGCCCGATGCCAGGTCCACCCACATGGGCGATTCGCCTTTGTAATGGATGGACACGATTTTGGTGCCCTCGCTGCGGTTGGTTTGGTCGGCCACCATGTGCGGGTAAGAACCTGGCGCATAGGTGCCCATGGACGCGTTGTTCTTTTTGGCAAAGTCAATAAACTCGCGCATATTTTTCACGCCCAGGCTTTCGGGCACGCCCACCACCAATGGGCCGGATGGAAACACAACAACGGGTGTCAAATCTTTTTCAAGGTTGTAAGGCAGCTTGGCATAGAGCACGCGGTTTTGCCACACAGTGCCCGACGTGGTGATGGCCAGTGTGTAGCCGTCCGGCGGCGACTTGGCGACATAGTCCAGCGCAATGATGGCGCCCGCACCGGGTTTGTTTTCTACCACGACAGGCTGGCCCAGCTTGGCGGTGATTTGCTCGGCATACAGGCGTGCCAGTGCGTCGGTCAGCCCGCCTGGCGGAAAAGCCACTACCAAACGAATAGGTTTGGATGGCCAGTTGCCCTGCTGCGCAAACGCCAAGGGGGCGATGGCAGTCGCGCCCAGCACACCGGCTGCATGGGCCATAAAGGCACGGCGCGTATCACTTGAATAAACTGGCATACAGTCTCCACAGATTTTTTGTAAATTCAGTCTAGCATGCGTACACCCACGCTTGCCACCGGGTCACTACCCATGGCATGTCGGCCAGCACGCACTCGCAGTAAAATACGCCTAGTGTTATCCAAATCCATCCTCAACGCCGACCTGCACTGCCACAGCGTAGTGTCTGACGGCACCCTCACCCCCGAAGCTCTGGCCCAGCGCGCTGCTAAAAACGGCGTGCAGTTGTGGGCGCTGACTGACCATGACGAGATTAGCGGGCAAAAGCGCGCCGCTGTAGCCGCCAAAGCGCAGGGCATGCATTACCTCACGGGGGTAGAAATATCCGTTACCTTTGCGTACGAGACGGTGCACATCGTCGGCTTGGGCTTTGATGCCGACAGCCCTGGCATGCAAGCCGGGTTGGTGGCTACTCGCGGTGGGCGCGGCGAGCGGGCGCAAGAAATGTCGCGCCAGTTGGAGAAGGCGGGCATCTACGGTGCGTATGAAGGCGCTTTGAAATACGTGGGCAACCCCGAGCTGATTTCGCGCACCCATTTTGCGCGCCACCTGGTAGAAAGCGGTGTGTGCAGCGAAACGCATGAAGTGTTTAGAAAATACCTGACCGAAGGCAACCCCGGCTATGTAGAACACCGCTGGGCCAGCCTGAAAAACGCGGTGCATTGGATTACCGATGCAGGCGGCGTAGCCGTTATCGCCCACCCGGGCCGCTACAAATTTACGCCGACCGAAGAATACGCACTGTTTAGCGAATTCAAAACCCACGGTGGCCAAGCCTGCGAAGTGGTGACCGGCAGCCACACTGCAGCAGAGTTCGTGAAGTACACCGACACCGCGCTCGAATTTGGCTTGGCAGCGTCACGCGGCAGCGACTTTCACAGCCCCGACGAGAGCCGCATCGACCTGGGAGCCCTGCCCTACCTGAGCGGCACTTTAAAGCCCGTGTGGGAGCTGCTGGAAGATAAAATACAGCAAAAATAGCCGATTGCCAGCGTAGATAGTGCGCGAGCAGCTACTTATTTCATAGCAGACAGACTTGTCCTCCCTCGCCTTTACCCATTCTGGTTCCAGCCAACTGCGCATTTGGGGCATTGTGTGCGCCATTGGTGCGGTTGCGTTTTTTGCCGTTTTGGACACCACCAGCCAAATGGTCGGCATGGCGGCACCCGTGCTGATGGTGCAGTGGGCGCGCTTTACCATGCAAACGCTGAGCGCGTCTGCGCTGCTGCTGCCCCAGCAAGGCTTGGCAGGCCTGCGTGTGCACCGGCCACGCCTGCAACTGTTGCGTGCCGTGCTGATGATGGGCGTCACAGGCATGGCCTTTGTCAGCCTGCGCTACGTACCCGTAGGCGACTTCACGGCCATCGCCATGACCATTCCCGTGATGGTGACCCTGGTGTCCATGGTCGTGCTTAAAGAGCGGGTAACGCCAGCGCGTTGGATGCTGGTGGCACTGAGTTTTGCGGGCACCTTGCTGGTGGTGCACCCCGGCAAAGCAGGCTTTCAGTTGATGTGGCTGCTGCCCTTTGCATTGGCCTTGGTGGGCACCGCTTTTCAGGTGCTCACCGCTTACATGATGCGTTTTGAAAACGGTGCCACTACGCACTTTTATAGCGGGCTGATTGGCATGGTCATCACGTCTGTGGCCTTGCCTTTTGTGTGGCAAAACCTGCCCTGGGACATCTGGAAGCTGCTGTTGGTGATTGCCTTTGCATCAAGCACGGGGCACCTGCTGCTGATCATGGCTTACCAGCGCGCTGGTGCGCCACTGGCCACCGCCTACCAATACGGCCAGCTCCTATTTGCCATGCTGGGCGGTTACCTGGTGTTTGGCCGCGTGCCAGACGGCTTGTCGCTGCTGGGCATAGCCGTCATTGCCGCGTGCGGTGTGCTGGGCGTGTGGCTCACGCTGCGCGAAGGCAAAGCCGCTACTGCGGTGCCTGTGCTCGATACCTGAAAATAAAGCAATGGCACAGCATTTTCAGGTTCACCCCGACAATCCGCAAACCCGTTTGCTTAAACAAGCCGTGGCTTTGCTGGGCCAGGGCGGCATTGTGGCTGTGCCCACCGATTCCAGTTATGCACTGGCCTGCCATCTGGACGACAAAGCCGCTGCCGATACGCTGCGCCGCATTCGCGGGGTGGACGATAAACACCACCTCACCTTGCTGTGCCGCGACCTGAAAGAGCTGGCCAGTTACGCCAAGGTAGACAACGCCCAGTTTCGCATGATCAAGGCAGGCACGCCGGGGCCTTTTACCTTCATACTGCAAGCCACCAAAGAAGTGCCCCGCCGCGTCAGCCACCCCAAACGCGCCACCATAGGCCTGCGTGTGCCTGCCCACGCGGTGCTGCAAGAGTTGCTGGCCCTGCATGGCTCTGCGCTGCTGGCCACAACGCTCATAGCGCCTGGGGAAACGCAAGCCATCAATGATGCAGCGCAGATTCGTGACCGCTTTGAACATGCGATTGCTGCGGTGATAGACGCCGGTGCCTGCCCGAGTGAGCCCACGACGGTGATCGACTTAACAGGGGACGCGGTACAGATTGTGCGGCTGGGGCGGGGCGACCCGGCCCTGCTGGGCTTGTAGTTGGCAATGAAACTGCCATTTTCCAGCGCCAAATATGCGCGAGCAGCTATTTAATTCATAGCAAATGCTTCTCATCACTTGCTGGCATGACTCATTCTGGTAAAGGTAATAAGTCACGAAATCCTGAAAAACCGCTGTTTCCTGAGACAATCTGAGCATGGATATTGCTCACCTGATTCAAACTGTTCTGATCTACGCACTGCCGGTGCTGTTTGCCATTACTGTGCACGAAGCCGCCCACGGCTATGCAGCGCGGCATTTTGGCGACAACACGGCCTATGCGCTGGGCCGCATCACGCTTAACCCCATCAAGCACATTGACCCGATAGGCACCATAGCCATGCCGCTGATGCTGTACTTTGCTACGGGCGGCAGCTTTTTGTTTGGCTACGCCAAACCCGTGCCGGTGCGCTTTGGCAATTTGAACAACCCCAAGCGCGACATGATTTGGGTAGCCTTGGCAGGGCCTGCGGCAAACCTGCTCCAAGCGCTGCTGTGGGGTGTGCTGCTCTATGTCGTTATTGGCCTGCAAGTTAACGAGCGCTTTTTTATGGAAATGTGCAAAGCAGGCATGTTGGTGAACGTGGTGATGTTTGTGTTTAACCTGTTCCCATTACCGCCGCTAGACGGTGGCCGCATTTTAGTGGGCTTGCTGCCTTACCGCCAGGCAGAGATGGTGTCTCGCCTGGAGCCTTACGGTTTTTTTATTGTCATGGGTTTGGTGCTTGCTGGTGTTTTGAGCACAGTGTGGATGCGCCCACTCATGAGCTTGACTTATGGTTTTCTTGATGTGGTTTTGATGCCTTTGAGCTTTTTGGTGAAGTAATGACTAAAGAACGCGTTCTCTCTGGCATGCGCCCCACGGGTGCACTGCATTTGGGCCATTACCACGGTGCACTTAAAAACTGGGTGCGCCTGCAGCATGAGATGGAGTGTTTTTATTTTGTTGCCGACTGGCATGCGCTGACTACGCATTACCAGGATCGTGGCGTCATCGAAGCATCGGTCTACGAAATGGTCATCGACTGGCTGGCCGCTGGGCTTGACCCGAACCTGTGCACCATCTTCCTGCAAAGCCGCCTGCCCGAGCATGCCGAACTCTTTACCCTGCTGGCCATGGGCACACCCATCAGCTGGCTAGAGCGCGTGCCCACCTACAAAGACCAGCAGCTACAGCTCAAAGACAAAGACCTGTCTACCTACGGTTTTTTGGGCTACCCGTTGCTGCAGGCTGCGGACATTTTGATGTACAAGGCCCACTACGTGCCCGTAGGCGAAGACCAGGCCAGCCACGTAGAACTGACGCGCGAAGCCGCACGCCGCTTTAACGACCTGTATGGCCGCCGGGGTGACGACGAGCAACGCACCCTAGCCCTGCTAGCCACCCTGCCCAAAGAAGACGCACGCTATTTGAACAGCATGAAAAAGAAGCACCAGGAAGCGGGCGACGAAACGGTCATGCTCAAACTGCCTGGTTTTTTGGCCAAATTTGTAGACTTGACAGACGACCAGCGCGCCCTGCTCACGTCCCACGTGAGCGGCAAGGGTAAAACGGTTTTGGTAGAACCCCAAGTGCTGCTGACCCAGGCCAGCAAAATGCCCGGCCTGGATGGCCGCAAAATGAGCAAAAGCTATGGCAATGGCATTGCCATGCGCGAAGACTCCAAAGACATTGAACGCAAAGTGCGCACCATGCCCACCGACCCTGCCCGCGTGAACCGCACAGACCCTGGCGACCCGCTTAAATGCCCGGTTTGGCAGTTTCACCTGGTTTATTCAGACGAGTCCCGCAAGCAATGGGTGATCGAGGGCTGCACCACGGCTGGCATAGGCTGCATAGAGTGCAAAAAGACAGTCAGCGATGCCATTTGTCTTGAACAAGCCCCCATACTTGAGCGTGCCCTAACATTTGTTCATAACCCTAAATTAGTACGGGAAATTGTGGATGCTGGAACACAACGAGCGCGTGGTGTAGCGCAAGAAACCATGTACGATGTAAGGCGAGCAATCGGCCTGAACTATTGATTTATTGCTTGTCCAGTACATGAGACTTTTGAACGCATTTCGCTCACTATAAGAACTATGATAATTTTTGTTATTGATGACCACCCCCTCATGCGCGAAGCCATCGTGATGATGTTTCGTCGCATTCAAAGCGATGCTACGATTGTGGAGTTGGATCGTATTGGTGCAGTTTCGGCCGCTGCTGCCAAACACGGCAACCCAGACTTCTTTTGCCTGGACTTAAAATTGCCAGACACCAATGGTGTGTCTGGCGTACGCGAAGTACGTGCCCAGTTTCCAGGCACTCCCATTTTGGTGTTGTCTGCGTCACCCGCCAGCGACTACGAAGACCTGAGTATTGAAGCCGGTGCCGACATGTACCTGGAAAAATCTGCGGGTGCCGCGCATATGGGCCAAACCCTGCGCGCCATGATCAGCCCGGAAAGCGGTTTTACAGAAATAGAAGCATCGACTGAAAAACTCTCCAAGCGGCAAAACCAGCTGTTGGTATTACTAGACCAAGGCTTGAGTAACCGCGATATGGCTACCCAGCTAGGGATTAGCGAACATACAGTCAAAGTGCATTTATGGCGGCTGTTTAGGCGCCTGGATGTCAAAAGCCGCACCCAAGCAACCCATTGGGCGCGCAGTCACGGCATCATTTAAGGGCCTGATTTGTCTGGGTAGCCAGCATGGCAGGCATGCTCAATCGACTAGGCCATCGGCAATTCAATGCGGACCCTGGTGCCCCGTCCCAATCGGGAGCGCACATAAACCTTGTGGCCCAGCGCGTCGCACAAACGCTGCACAATGGCCAGCCCCAGGCCAAAACCTTCACCTGTGCCTTGCGTAGGTACCTTGTAAAACTCCCTGAATACATAGGGCAAATGCTCGGGCGCAATGCCGCTTCCGGTGTCCCATACTTCTATCCACAGGCAGTTGCGACGTACCCGCGAGCACAGCAACACGCCACCTTGTGACGTGTAACGAATGGCATTGGCAAGCAGGTTGCCAAGCACCCGCTGCATCAGCAGCGGGTCGGTCAGCACATACGCTGGTGCAATATGCTCGCGAAAATCCAGCTGTTTTGCATGGGCAGCTGGTGCAAACTGCACCGCAACCTGGTTGATGATCTCGCACACTGGCACCACTATTTTGTTCACTTGCACACCGCTTGACTCCAGCTTGGCAAAGTCAAACAGGCTGTTAAACAGGGTGTTCACCGAGTCTGTAGCCGTTAATATTTTTGGCATGACTTCGGCTGATGAACGCGGGTCGCTGCGCAACAATTCAGCATAAAAAGCCAGCGCATGGATAGGTTGGCGCAAGTCATGGGCAGCATTGGCCAACAGGCGGTCTTTGGCCTCGATGGCATCAAAGGCAGAAGAACTTTGCTGGCGCAGACTGGTAATCAATTTCTCATTGTCAAACTGCAAACCAAAACCCTGGCGTATGACCGCATGAAAGCGTGCGCCTGTTCTGTGTAACAGGCGCCAGAAAACCACAACCAATACCAAAAACGCAACGTCATGTAATCGGGTTGTCGCTTGTACATCAAACACCGCGTGAAAGATAATTGCCACGGCGCTGACACCAGTTAATGCGTCGATGTAGCGCTTAAAAATATCCAGCCGTGCAGCCATCAGCAGTACTGAGAATGAGCCCATTCCTATCAGAATGACGCTGCATATAAACTGGTTTTCCAATGGCACTTTTTCCAAGTACAAAAAAAGCAAACCAGCCCATAAAGCAGAAGTTGCGGGCCAAAACACGGCGTGGCGATCAAACTGAAGCAAGAATTGATGTGGATCCTTGTCCCAGGCTATGCGCCCCACCACCACAGCAGACCGGTAGCGATACACTATCAGCGCGAGCGCCATCAAGGCCCAAAGCCCCAACAAAAAATGTGAGACATTGCCATACAACATGGCGTAGGTCACAGGCAAGGCAACCACAAAACCAAGAGTAGTGGAAGTCGCGTTTTTTAAAAAAATTTGCGTGAGCTGACAGTCAACCCATAGCTCCCTATCCAGGGATGCGGTAGTTAGCTTATCCGCCATAGTTTGTTTTGGGCATAACAGTTCAATTAGCTTTATTACTCAATAGTAACCAGTCGTGTTGCTACTTTGGCGAGAAATGCTGCCGATCAGGACGACAAGACGACAGCGCATAACAAAAGACTTACAGCGTTTTAAAACTCGCTACACATCATAAGACTTCTATAGCGTTGACACATTGTTGACCGTTATGAGTGAAAGTTAAAGGTGTCGAGCGCTAGCAGTGCAATTCGCCGCATGCTTCTCTACAAGCTTTTGTAACGCTCGACGGTCTTGGGTTTATCAAGGCGCGCAGCAGGGGTAGCAATAAGGCTATTGAGCGCACGCGAGGGGCGTTGTCGTGTGCACAGAGCGCGAGAGTTGTCATGCGTTGCAATTTCCGTGGGAAACGGCTCAGTGGTGGCAAATACCAAAAACAATATCAAAACGCTTTAATGCATTGGCCAAAAGCTTGGTATGGCCAGTACCTAAAGGGTGTTGTCTTGCATTGCGTTCGCGCCAATCGAATGATTTAGGCTGATGCGTTAGCAAATAGCCAATCTGACCTTTGCTGCCAGGTGCTGCTATGGCAAATGGGTTGTCTGCATGGCGGTCAGAGTGCGTCATGGGAAAACCAACAACTATGCCTGTACGCTGAGCAAAAGCTTGAGTAGACATCACCAGCATGGGGTGATCGTCAGGAATTTCTTTACCTACAGCAGGGTTGTATTGGATAAAAATGATCTCGGCACGCTCTGGCACCCACAAGGAGGCGTTACGGCTTGTCATTCGCAAAAGCTTCCGTGCCTACAGCGCGGTCAGCCATAGCTTCTCCACCATGTTTTTTGGGATTGAAAGCAGCAAGCATTTGCTCTAAGGTAGGTTCGGCTTCGGTCTCGATGACAATGCGGCCGGGATTGACGGTAACTCGGATTTGAGAGCCTTCTGTGACGCCTGCTACCTTCGCCATAGGTTTAGTCAAACGGAAAGCTAGACCGTTACCCCAAGCGCTTATTTGACTTAGTGCTGTGCTCATTGTGAACCCCTTTTGTTTACACAATTGTATAAACAAAAGCGGTTTATGTCAACATCCGTTAATACAAGCTGGAGTCGTTGTGCGCCGCATGACTAACGGGCAGCTTGCCTATGAGTTTTGCGACCTATCGAACCATAAATTCGGATTTAAGGTCAAGTAAGAAGTGGCTTGGTTGACAGTTAAATTAATTTAAAGCAAGTTTGCTACAATTTATGTAGCAAACTTTATAATTAATTGGCGGAGGAGGGGGGATTCGAACCCCCGATGAGCTTGCGCCCACGCCTGATTTCGAGTCAGGTACATTCAACCACTCTGCCACCCCTCCGAGTGTTTTTTGCTGTAGTGCAAGGATGTAATTCTAGCAGACGCCCAGTTTCTGGATGCCGCCCATATAGGGCCGCAGAACTTCAGGCACAGTCACGCTGCCATCGGCGTTTTGATAATTTTCCAGCACGGCCACCAGGGTGCGGCCCACTGCCAGACCCGATCCGTTCAGCGTGTGCACCAACTCGTTTTTGCCTTGCGCGTTTTTAAAACGGGCTTGTAGGCGGCGCGCCTGGAAAGCCTCGCAATTGCTGACCGACGATATTTCGCGGTAGGTATTTTGGGCGGGGAGCCACACTTCCAGGTCATAGGTTTTGCTGGCGCCAAAGCCCATGTCACCCGTGCACAGGCTCATCACACGGTATGGCAAACCCAGCTTTTGCAAAATAGCCTCGGCGTGGCGCGTCATGTCTTCCAGTGCTTCGTAGCTTTTGTCGGGGTGGACGATTTGCACCATCTCCACCTTGTCAAACTGGTGCTGGCGAATCATGCCGCGCGTGTCGCGCCCTGCACTGCCCGCTTCTGACCGAAAACAGGGGGTGTGCGCCGTCAGTTTGATGGGCAAATCGGCCTCGAGCACGACGGTGTCGCGCACAAAGTTGGTCAGCGGCACTTCGCTGGTGGGAATGAGATACAGCGCACCCATCTCGCTCGCCTCTCCCTCTTGGCCACCTTTTTTCGCGGCAAACAAGTCTTCTTCAAACTTGGGCAGTTGCCCCGTGCCCCGCAGCGTAGCCTCGTTGACGATATAGGGCACATAGCATTCGGTGTACCCGTGCTCAGCGGTTTGCACGTCCAGCATGAACTGCGCCAGCGCGCGGTGCAATCGGGCCAATGGGCCTTTCATCGCAGTAAAGCGCGCACCCGTCAGCTTGATACCCATGTCAAAGTCTAGGCCCAGCGGTTCGCCCAGTTCCACATGGTCTTTTGCTACAAAATCAAGAGCTGCTGGCGCAGTACCCACGCCGGTTTTTGACCATTTACGTACTTCAACGTTGCCATGCTCGTCGCTCCCTATGGGCACGCTGTTATGCGGCAGGTTGGGCACACTGAGCAACAGATTGGCCATCTCCAGTTGTACGTGGTCGTTGCGGGTAGACGAGGTATCGAGTTCGTCTTTCAAGCCAGCCACTTGCGCCATCACGGCATCGGTAGATTCACCTTTGGCTTTGAGCATGCCGATGGATTTACTCAAGCTGTTGCGTTTGCTTTGTAGTTCTTCGGTACGAATCTGGATGGTTTTGCGCTCTGCTTCCAGGGACTTGAATGCGTCAACGTCCAGGTAAGGCTGTGGATTTTTACGCTTTTGCAGCGCTGTGATGACCGAATCGAGGTCTTTGCGAAGGAGTGTAGTGTCTAACATGTCGCTATTTTACGGGGCAAAGTCTGGTGTCGTTCGCTAGGGGCTGCGGTTGCACACTGTGTGCAGGCTGGGACAATGAGACTGCGTGTTGTACGACAGGTAAGGTTGAAGAGCCTGCGAGGCTTGAAGAGACTGCCAGACTTGAAGAGACTGCGAGGCTTGTGTACGTCAGGTGAACGTGTGCTCTTGCCGCTCATGATGGGCATACCATAAATCGCGTCAACAGCACACGCTCACCTTCCTTGCGGCAGTGTTGGCGCGCAGAGAGAAAAGACAGAGGAGGCCATCACTATTTGCGCAGTCCAAAAGAGATTGGTATTCAACCGTTAACGCGTCAACCATCTCACGGTTTGGCGAGGTATTTGCGGGCTCCGCGATTTATGCGTATGCCGCATCATGAGCGGAACCGTAAATACCTCGCCAAACCCGCGAAAAAAAAGAAAACTGCCGATTACCATCGCGGAATATGCGCAAGCAGCTACAAAAAGTATAGCAATTAAATATCAGACCTGCACAAAATAGCGCAGCAACCGGCAGGCTAGTTACGCCTAGCGCCAGTGTCCGTAAGGGCCGGGGCCATAGTAGCCGGGGTTGCCATGCCAGTGCCCACCACCGCCTGCGCGAATCACAAATGACGTGTTAAACGCAGGCTGGGGATAGTAGGTCACTGGCGGGTTGACATAGACCACTTGCGGGCTGGCGTACACCACCGCAGCAGGAGCCTGGGCGATAAAAGTCTGCGGTTGAGACTCTTGGCCAAGCTGCGCCTGGGATTGGGGTTGAAACTGGGGCTGGGTATTTTGTGCAGGCTGCTGCACCGCCGCTGCAGGCGTTACCTGCAACTGAATCGTCGGGCCTGGGTCTTGCGGCAACTGCACGCTGTACTGCTTACCTGCGTATTCGTACACCACCTGATAACCCGTGGTACGGTTTTCCATGAAGTTTTGCGTGCTGCAGCGGTTCACCGTTTGCTGGCTGGTGGTGACTTGTGCGGGGCTGCCACCTTCGATGCGGTCACCCAAAATAGCGCCGCCCAAAATACCCAAAATCGTTGCCGCCGCACGGCCACTGCCCTGGCCTACGGCATTGCCCATGGCACCACCAGCAATGCTGCCCATCAAGGCACCCGCACCCGACTTGGTAGCGGGCACAGCGTTTTGCACCTGCACCAACTCGTGCGCGCATACCTGGCGCGGCACGCTGACCTGGCTGATCATGGCCGTGCTGGATATGACACGGCCCACCTCTTGCGCTTGTGCGGCAGCAAAAGGCACAACAGCCCATACCAGGGCCGAGGGGAACAGGAGACGATTTTTCATAACAAACCTCTATTGGTGACAAATCAGGGCATCGCGATTAACGCAGCCTATACAACAGTAACGCAAAACCGCACCAATTGGTAGACACTGTAGTCCCCTACAGGTTCCAGCAGGTATGTAAAGTTACGGTGTCTGGGCGGTCGCCTTGATGCGGTCTGGCCTGCGGCCTTCCAGGGTTTGCACTTCAAAAACCCAGCCAGCCGCCTCTATTGCGTCGCCTTTTTGCGGTAATTCACCACTAACTGCCATTAAAAGACCGGCTAAGGTGTTGTAACGGGCTTTATCTTCTTCAGGCAAGTCGCCGTCAATATGCAGGCGAGACTTGAGTTCTGCTATCGGCATCAGGCCGTCCAACAGCCAACTGCCGTCAGCCTGGTGGGTGGCCCAGGCGTCGCTCGATGCCTGGGGTTTGAGCTCGCCTGTAATGGCTTCGAGCAGGTCGCGCGGAGTTAACAGGCCTTGCACCACGCCGTATTCGTCCACCACAAAGACCAGCCGGGCCGACTGGGCACGAAATTGCTCCAAAATCTCCATGCCGCTCAAGGTTTCGGGGATGAAGAGCGTCGGACTGGTAATCGCCTCCAGCGTCTCATGCCGCTCTGAACGCAGCATGCGCGCCACGCTAACCAGGCCCAGCACGTCGTCCAGCCCACCCCGGCACACCGGAAACCAGCTGTGCGATGTTTTAATGCTCGCGTCCTTGGTGCCACCCGCCTTCTCCAGCGCCTGCGCCACCGTCAGACTGGCGTCCAGCCACACAATGTCGCTGCGCGGCGCCATGATGGACGTGATGGGCCTGTCGTCTAGATGGAAGAGGTTTTGTACCATTTGCCGCTCGTGCGCCTCAATCACGCCCGCGTCCAGGCCTTCGTCCAGGCTGTGGGCCAGCTCTTCTTCGGTCACGGTGCGGGCGTTGGTGGTGTTGATGCGCAGCACGTTAAGCACGCCCTGGGTGCACATCATCAATAATTTAACAAAGGGCGCGGCCACCTTGGCCAGCCAGGCCATGGGAATGGCCATAACGCGCGCCACCGCCTCCGGGTAGAGCAAACCAATGCGTTTGGGCACCAGTTCACCAAAGATGAGGGTGATGAAGGTAATGACGACCACTACAAAAGTGGTAGCAGCCGGCGCAGCAATGGTGCTGGCTACACCCATATTTTGCAAAAAAATCTTCACGCCCTCGCTAAACGCGGCCTCGCCCACAATGCCGTTCAGCATGCCAATGCTGGTAATGCCCACCTGCACGGTGGACAGCATTTGCGAGGGGTTTTCGTTCAGCTTTAAAGCGGCTGCAGCGCCCGCGTCGCCGCTTTCAGCCATGGCCATCAGCCGGGCCTTGCGGCTGGCTGTCAGCGCCAGTTCGCTCATGGCAAAAGCGCCGTTGATCAGGGTAAGAATTGCAATCAGGATAAAGTCCATAGGTAAAGGACTGTAGCGCATGGCAACCTATTTGATGGGCGATGTGCAAGGCTGCGACGCAGCACTGCACGAAATTTTGCAAAAAATCGGCTTTTCAGCCAGCCGAGACACCCTATTTGTACTGGGTGACCTGGTGAACCGGGGGCCCGATTCTGTAGCGGTTTTAAGGCGCTTGCAGGCCCTGGGCAACGCCGCGCAATGCCTGCTGGGCAACCACGACCTGCACGCTTTGGCCGTGGCCGCAGGCGTGCGACCCGCACACCGCACCGACACTTTGGCTGAGCTTTTGAGCGCGCCCGACAGCCCTGCCCTGCTGGACTGGCTGCGCCACCGGCCGCTTGCCATCCTGGAAGGCGATTTTCTGATGGTGCATGCAGGTGTGTTGCCGCAATGGACTGCTACACAAACGATAGCTGCTGGCGCAGATGTGGCGCTGGCATTACGCCAAAAAGACTACCAAACCTGGTTGCACCACATGTACGGCAACCACCCCGCGCAGTGGAGCGACGAGTTGACGGGTAACGACCGTCTGCGCATCATCGTCAACGCCCTGACTCGCCTGCGTTTTTGCAGCGCGGATGGACTGATGGAGTTTGGCACCAAAGAGGGCGTAGACGGCGCACCCCCAGGCTATATGCCCTGGTTTGACGTGCCAGGGCGGCGCACGGCAGATGTCACTGTAGCTTTTGGCCACTGGTCTGCGCTGGGGCTGATCAATCGCCCAAACCTGATAGCACTGGACACGGGCTGCGTGTGGGGCGGATGTTTGTCAGCGATGCGGATTGACGGCGGACGGCGCGAAGTGTTGCAAGTGCAGTGTGCCCAGGTGCAGCAGCGTGTGAGGCCGGTTTAGAGGTATAAACTGCTCTTTGTCAGCGTGGGATATGCGCGGGCAGCTATTGATTTTGTAGCGTTTGTAGGTGTAGCTCTTCAGGTTGCGTGACTGGCCTGGCTCTTCGGGCTGGCGCATGCCGATGGCCTGTGCAGCTACGCGGCTGTCCCCCGGCGTGGGGCTAAGTATCTTCTTGCGTCGTCTTGTACGCGCCTCCTCCTCTTATGCCGCTACGCTGCACAGGCCATCGGCATACGCCCCAACTGAGGGGGTTGGCTCGCAATACACCCGCAGCCGCAGCTGCACACAGCCACAGTCACACACAACCGCACTCCGCCACCCCCCGCCAAGCCACGTGTTTGCGCTGTCAGGCACTGTCCGTGGGCGGATACCGTAGGTGAGGGGGAGCCAGGTACAAAAGCTGACAAGAAGAAAAGGCCTATACCCTGGCGGAGGACACGAAGGTATCCGCCCACGCACAGTGCCTGACAGCGCAAGCATTCAAACCAACCAAGAAGGCACACCCAAAGCATCCTACAAACCCACGACAAATCACGTAGAGAGCCAGGATTTTCAGCCCGCCTGTTGCAAGAGTTTGCCCTGCGCAGTGATAAAGGCGCTTTTGACAGCAGCGCCAGGGTTGGCGGCTTGCACTGCGGCGCTGTAGATAGCCAATTGCTCACGCAGAGCAGCATCGCGCTCGGGTGCGTAGTTGGATTTGAAGTCAAGTACCCACCACTCTTGCGTTGCGCTGTGTTTCACCAGCCTGTCGATTCTGAGAACGTTACCGTTAACCAGCACCTCCACCTCATTGGCTTGCCAGTCAATCTGCGTGCTGTCCCACACCCACGCGGCTTCGCCCTGGGTGATGCGCTGGGCGCTGTCGCAGGCTTGCTGGGCCTGTACAGCACTCAGCTGAAACTGTGCACCTACCGTACTGGCGATTTTGCTTAAATCGACACTGGGGGCGTACAGCTCCAACAAGCGGTGCATGGCCTGGCCGATACGGGAGGCGGCGCTGTCTGGTTCGTTGCTGGCTGCATTGGTTGCCTTGTCTGGGTCGCGTGCTTGGTCATCTATTCTGGATGATTGCACTGCCGCAGAAGAATGGGTATTCGCTATACTTTTATTAGCTGCTCGCGCATATTCTATGCTGGTTACCGGCATTATTGGCAGGTAAAAAGCTTCTGTAGCTGCTGTGTTGGCTTTTTGCTGCAACTGCGCTTGGGCGTTGGCGTCATCCACCGGCCTCGTCACCGCTACGTCTTGCACCAAAGCCGCGTCAATCTGCGCAAAGCGCTGCCAGGGGCTTAAGGGGTCTGCGTTGTGCGGCTGGCAAGACGAGATGACCAGCGTGTTTTGCGCGCGGGTGGCGGCCACGTACAAAGCATTGGTTTCTTCTCTGGCACGCTCATGCTGCTCGGCTTGCAAGGCGGCTTGCACGCTGCGCGGGGCGCGCGATTCGCTGGCAATAAAGGCAAACAGCACCGGGGCCGGGCTGGCTGCGGGCCAGTCGATCATCACGTCCATGGTGCGAGACTTTTCCGCCGGGGCGTCGGTGTCCAGCAGCAAAACGGTGTGGGCTTCCAGCCCCTTGGCACCGTGCACGGTCAGCAGGGCTACTGCGTCGCCCTGTGCGGCGGCGTTGCCCGGTGCGGGCACGGTGTTGGCTTTGAGCGCGCGCACCCAGGCGTAGGGGGTGACAAAGCGGCCCCCGTCTACGTCTAGCGCGGCAGCCAGCAAGGCTTGCAGGTTTGTAGCTACGCTTGGGCGCATGTCAGCCGGTGCAGCTGCCATAACGCGTTGCAACACCTGGCGGTGGTGGTACACGGCGGCTAGCGCGTCGTGCGGCGGCAACTGGCTAAACCAGGCTTGGTAGAGTACCAAATCAGGCGCTAGCCAGCGTAGGTGTTGCGCGAGCAGCTCTGTTTTTGATAGTGACTGCCACCAGTTGCACTGATTCTTACGGGCTATGCTGGCGATGCTTGCTAGGTCATCGTCCAGCAAACCAAATAAAGGGGACTTGAGGGCTTGGGCCAATGCCAGGTCGTTGGTGGGCGAGACTACAGCATCTACCAAGGCCACCACATCTTGCACTTCCATGTGTTCCATGAGTTTGGTTTTTTCAGTCAAGGCAGACGCGATGCCGATGGTTTGCAGCTCAGCGCGCATGCGTTGCAGGCGGTCGCGTTTGCGCGACAGCACCATCACATCGCCAGCGCGCAAGGCTCTGCGCGTTGTGCCGTCTGTCACGGTGATGCCACTCGCCAAATGCTGAGCCACCCACTGCGCGGCCTGGCGGCATTCCAGCGTGCGCAGTTCGTCTTCCACCTCCACGCGCGGCGTGGTCAGGCTGTCGCGCCATTCTGTGCGTTGCTGCACCTCCTGCTTCTCCATCCGCATAACCTGGGGCAGG
>JAYVTG010000061.1:0-11962 GCA_043774625.1 Polaromonas sp.
GCCGCGCTCGGGGTATGCGCTGCAAAATGTTTTTGGAAATCACGCGCGAACTGCGTCTTGTAGAGCTCAACCATTGACAACGCGCGCCTTCCCAAAAAAATTTCATCGCACACCCGCTCACCCGTCGCTTGCTTATTTGGCTGGTTTTCCATTGAATACCGAATACCGCAAACCCGTGGGGCTGGGTTTTGTCGCTTTGCAGCTGGGTTGGCTGGCGGGCGGCGGCGGCGGGCGGCGGGCGACTGTGCAGCCTAGTTTGCACTCTGCGTTCACGATGCATGTACGATGTACTTACTATGCATTTCATAGCTGCCCGCGCATATTCCACGCTGGTTATCGGCATATTCGAGTGTTAAAACCTGTCCAAGCAGCTCGACAGCCTTACCCACGCCGCGCCACGGGTTTGCGGTCTCGGCATCCTGTTCTCGGCTCTCGGCTCTCGGTCTTCGGTATCCGGTCTGCGGTTTTGGTATTCGGACTTTGGTATTTGGTATTTGGTATTTAAAGGTTGACCAACCACCTTCGCAAGCTTTGGGGGAGCGGGTAGGAGATGAAAAATTTTTGCAGGGCCTACCCCGAGTCCAAAGCCCGCCAACCAACTGAGCAAGCTAAAAACCCACAGCCAGCTAACCAAGTATTTGCAAACCCAACCAAGTTCGCCAGTTTCTCCAAAATACCCAGAGAGCAAAAATTACCCAGAAAACAGTGACTTAATGATAGAAACCGCCAGATGCCAGCGTGGAATATGCGCGAGCAGCTATTAATATGATAGCTATCAACAATCGCAGATGGTGGCTAAAAATTTCCCCATTCGTTGCCAGAATTTTCTGTCAATGGGGGGTTGATTTAATCCACCCGCGTGACAACCTTGGCATGCTCGCTGATGCCGATCACGTGGAAGAAAGCGGCAACTAGGCGGTGCACATTGCTAAACTGAACTACGCGACCTTCGGACTGGCGGGCTGACACCCAATTGAGCAAGGTACCCGCCGCAGAAAAATCTACCCGAATGAGCTTTGCACAAGAAATGACCATCACGTCAGCGCCAGCCAAGCGGGCTTCGAGCTTTTCCAAAACACCCACGGGGTCTCCCTGAATTTGCCCAGACAGCTCTACTGCCGCCAGCTGCTGGGTAGACAGGGAAGACGGTGCTCCACCAAGAGAATCTCCCAAATTGGCTATGACAGAAACCACAGAGTCATACACCGCCTCGCCAATGATGGTTTGGTTCTGACCACTGGCACCATCTGGATCTAGTGTTTTGTATTCGCAACGGGCATTCTCCCAGGCGGGAGGAGACAGCTCGTAGGTCACGCAAAAATCCAGAGCAGTCAATTCAAATTCGTCTGGGCGGTGCGTGATGCGCAACATTTCCAAGCGCAGCTTCCACATGCTCTGGCTAGTCTCACGCACGCCCGAAGGTGTCGCCTGTGTCAACAGGGCATCAAGTTTGTCAGCACCTATAAATTGCAGTTTCACTGGTTGCGCTGCCCAGCTTGCAAACAGTCTGGCCAAGGGCAACAGTGCGGCCTCCTCGATAGATTTCAGATTTGTCCAGTCCAGACACCACGGAGAGGTTGCTTTTGCCAATGCCGCATTGAGCGCTGCTATGGTTTGCGTGCCAACAATAGCGGGGCTTCGCCAATCCGACTTTCGCGCAGTGCCAACGACCGGGGCAGCACTGTTTGTCATTTTTCCGACCATATCGGGGATAGAAAACCACATGGGAGCCGACCGATTGAACTTGCCCGCAAAGTCAATCGCCAAGCTCTCAAAGCGGTCTTGTTGGCCAATGGCACGGTACAGATCGAAAACGGTAAACCAGGTTTCCTCGTGCTTGCTTCGGCTACCACGCGGGCTCAAGGCTTCCAGCAAACCCTCTTCGGCCCCCACATCGTCGCCATTGGCAAAACGAATGGCAGCTTCTTCCAGCTCTGGGTCATGCTGGACTTCATCCACTTCAATCGCAAATAGCTTGGAAGCAGAAAACCCGGTAGTTCCGCCCTCGTATGAAGCTGCCAAACTACCCATAAGCTGCGCTTTGGGGGCACGAGCTGCAGTAGGAGCAGGGGCTGCTATTGGCTGCTTATTTTGTGGAGCCTGGGCCACGACAGGTTTGATGGGTGCTACTGGATGTGCTACAGGTGCTGCAGAAGCTATAGGTGCTAGAGGTGCATGTGCTAGAGGTGCATGTGGTGATGGCAGCGGCACTGCTCGAGCGGACAGGGGCGCCGGTTCAGTAGGGGCCAAGGCCCGCGCTATGGCAGCGTCCGTAGCGATCGCATTTTCCAGGTCATCAGGTGCAGTACGTGCTGCGTTTGGAGGATAGCCTGCGCGGGCATCCGTACTCTCCATGGACGAATTTTGCGACAGTGCCGAGCTGGCACCGTGTTTGGTCTTCCACCACTGCATTGACATTTGCGCTTCGATTTCATCAATCTTTTTCAGCGTCATGGCCCGGTCATCCGGCTTGGACGGCAGGGAACTTTGAAAGAAAGAAGGGCGGGCAGATGCCTCGCCGAGACCAGGAGGAAGGCCGGAGGCTTCGCGACGACGCAGTTTGCGCAGCATGTCGAACTCACGCTTGCGCACAAAGTCATTACGCCGTTTGCGCTCAATCATTTCCTTGAGCGCTTGCTTGCTGTAAGCGCTTTCGCGGTCTGATTCTTTGTTGTCCAGATCAGACCAGTTCGTGCCTGGATTGCGCACGAACTTCACCACTTTTGAAAAAAGACCAGCTTCCTGAGTATCGTCCTTGGCCATAGCGTTACGTTAAGCGTGAGGGTCTGTGGTGAAAATACTGTTGCGTGTCTTAATTCAAGACAGTCTAGTCCCCAAACATTTTTTGTTTGAGTTCGCGGCGTTGCTGCGCCTCTAAAGACAGTGTAGCAGTAGGCCGCGCAATCAGTCGAGCCACACCGATCGCTTCGCCCGTTTCGTCGCAGTAGCCATAGTCGTTGGCATCAATGCGCACGATAGACTGCTCGATCTTTTTGAGCAATTTGCGTTCGCGATCTCGGGTACGCAGCTCCAAGGCATGTTCTTCTTCAATCGTAGCGCGGTCAGCCGGGTCGGGCACCACGCTGGTGTCTTCGCGCAGATGCTCGGTGGTTTCACCCGCATTGCTCAAAATGTCTTTCTTCAGTTGAACCAGTTTCAAGCGAAAGAACGCCAATTGCTTGTCGTTCATGTATTCGCTGTCTGGCATGGCAATGACTTCTTGGTCTGTCAGTTCTGTTGCCGCTCTGGTTTTCCAGTTATTGACGAGTTTGGGGTCTTTTTTGACGACCAATTGAGGCGGGGGGCTAAGGACTGGTGCTGACATAGTGAAACTGGTTTTGGCCGCTGTGGAAACCACAACGTTCCGGGGGGCAATGTTGGAAGGACTGTTAAAGCCTGCTTTGGACGATTTGGGCTTGGTTACGGCTACCACTAGCGCTGGAGTTGGTGAAACGGTCGCCGTAGATTTGGCCGCTAATCCCGATGGAACCGACTTGGCTAGTGCTTTTATAGGTTGAGGGGCGCCACTTTTAGGCGTGCTTTTTGCTGCTGGCTTAGCCATGGTTTTTGCCGCGACAGGCGTTACCACTTTGGACTTTGGCTTGGCTTGAGCTTTAGGCTGGGTTTTCTGGGCTTTAGACACCGGCTTGGCTGCTGGTTTGGCAGCAACTTTGGTGGCAGGCTTCGCTGCAGCCTTGGTTGCTGGCTTAATTGTGGAGGTTTTTTTGGCGGGTGGCACGGACTTGGGAGAGGGTTTGGAAACTGGTTTTGCAGCGGGCTTGCTTGCTGTTTTTGCTTTTACGGCAGGCTTGGCAACAGATTTAGCGGCTGGTTTGGCCGCAGGCTTTTTAACCGCTGCCTTCACGGGTTTGACTGGCTTGGCAGCAACCTTGGCCGAAGCCTTGGCTGGTTTTGCCGCAGGAGTCGCTTTTTTGACCATTTGTGACTTTTTTGCTGGTGTTTTCACTTCTTGTCTCCTCACAGAACCTGCAACGCTGTGGTCAGCATTGCAGCCCGCCTCTGGTTTATCCAGATTTATACCCATTTTGGGCGACTTTGCCGAATTGAGGTCGGCGCAGGATTGTAGCGATTTACCCGCAGAAAGTCCCATGATTTTGAAGAATCTGACCAACACAAAAAAATCTCCCTGTTATGACGCAACTAAAATCTGACTAAAACGGGCAAATCAACGCGCTTGCCGCTGTTTTACACCAAACATTGCTCCAAACCTTGCAAAAATATATCTTTTGGCAAATCTATGCCAATAAATACCATTTTGCTGTTTCGGTGCTCTTTTTCAGCCCACAGCGGGCCCAAATCGCTGCCCATTAACTGGTGGACACCCTGAAAGATGACTTTACGCTCGGTCCCTTTCATATTCAGCACACCTTTGTAACGCAACATGCGCGGGCCATAAATATTGACGACCGCACCCAAAAAATCTTCCAGCTTGGCGGCGTCAAAGGCACGATCAGACCTGAAAACAAAGCTTTTCACGTCATCGTCGTGGTGATGGTGGTGACCATGGCCTTTCTCATCAGCGTGAGAGGGGTGGTCACAATGCTCGCCTTCTGCATGGCTATGCGCGTGGTCATGGCCATGGTCGTGATCATGATGCTCGTGCCCATGCTCGTCTTCTTTCAAAAAATCGGGGTCGATATCCAGTTTGGCATTGAGGTTGAAGCCGCGCAAGTCAAAC
Organism: Polaromonas sp.; assembly: GCA_043774625.1. Taxonomy (GTDB): domain Bacteria; phylum Pseudomonadota; class Gammaproteobacteria; order Burkholderiales; family Burkholderiaceae_C; genus JAAFIP01. The sequence continues at coordinate 4,700 of JAYVTG010000061.1, forward strand.
ACGTCCTTGATCGGCACTTCACCAAAATGCACCGCCTGCTGGGGCGCACGCGGGTTCATGTGCTTCAAACGGTGCTTCAACGCATCTACCTCGTCTTTGCTAACCAAGTCAGTCTTGCTGATAAAAATTTGATCCGCAAAGCCCACCTGGCGGCGTGCTTCCTGGCGGTCATTGAGCTGCTGGGCTGCATGCTTCGCGTCTACCAGGGTCAGCACTGAGTCCAGCAAATACTGCTCGGCAATTTCTTCGTCCATGAAGAAGGTTTGCGCTACTGGGCCAGGGTCGGCAATACCGGTGGTTTCAATCACCACGCGGTCAAAATTGAGCTCGCCTTTGCGCTTTTTCTCGGCCAAATCGCGCAGGGTGGTGCGCAGGTCTTCACGGATGGTGCAGCACACGCAGCCGTTGCTCATCTGGATGATTTGCTCTTTCACGTCAGAAAACAAAATTTCGCTGTCGATGTTTTCCTCGCCAAATTCGTTCTCAATCACCGCAATCTTCTGGCCATGCGCTTCTGATAGCACACGCTTGAGCAAGGTGGTTTTGCCTGAACCTAAAAAGCCTGTAAGGATAGTGGCGGGGATGAGAGACATAAAAGGCCTTGGGTCGAAAAGAATAGGGAAGAATACATAAAGAGTTTAGCGGGGAAATCAAGTTCTGCCCGGTCAATTTGTATAGTTCAGCTCTGGTTGCACTACACCTGTCACTGCGCGTAATAAGCTTGTAACCCAGACCCGCCTTCAGGGCGGATAATCTGCGCGATGAACCAGCCTAGCTCTCACCCTCTCAACCCTGCTCGCCACCATGTTTGCGTGGATATTGGCGGCACCAAAGTCGCCGTTTCTCTGGTGCCCGACGCAGCCCTGCTTGCCAGTACCAACACCCCTCCCACCCTGCTGGCGCGTCGCGCTGAGCCTACTGCCAAAGAGGGTAGCAATAACGCGTTGGCACAGCAAATTATTCGCATGACGGATGCCGCCTGTGTAGAGGCGGGTATTGACCGTAGCGCAGTAGCCAGCGTGGGCGTGTCGTCCTGCGGACCTTTTGTGATCAAAAATGGATTGGTGGAGCTGGCCGCACCCAATATTTGCGGCGGCCCGGGCGGGCCAGCGCGCGGCTTGCCCAACGACTGGATGTCGGCTATTTTGCAGGCGCCCTTGCAGCAGGCGTTTGGCAAGGTGCGGGTTGAAAACGATGCCATTGGCGCACTGGAGGCAGAGCGGCGCTGGGGCGCGCTGCAAGGTAGCAACGACTGCGCCTATGTGACCTGGAGTACCGGCATTGGCATGGGCCTGTGTGTAGACGGCCATGTGCTGCGCGGCAAAAACGGTAACGCTGGACACGCAGGGCACATGATTGTCAGTGAACACCCGCAAGCCCTGTGCGGCTGCGGCAACTTTGGTGACCTGGAATCTGTAGTTGCAGGCAATGCCATACCCCGACGCTTGGGGCAAGACGCTGCTACGCTTTTAATAGCTGCTCGCGCAGGTGATACGGTGGCAACGGCCCATATTGATGAGATATGCAAGGTCATGGGGCGGGCGCTGTACAACCTGATCGCCACTCTGGACTTGCAGCGCATCAGTCTGGGCGGCAGCGTGTTTTGGCACCATCAAGACTTTTTGTTGCCCAAGCTGCAAGCCGAGATCCAAGGCAAGTTGCCCGCGCTCACCGCTGGTTGCAGCCTGGTACCCGCTGGTTTGGGCCTGCAAGTGGGCGACTTTGGCGCAGTGGCTTTGCTGTAGCGCGTGTTATTTCAAAAACACTTCGTGGTCGGGCGCAAAGCTGCTGTACAGCGGCAACAAGGCACCCCCCATGGCGCGTGCATCTGCGCCAATCACGCCTAGCTGCACATCGGGTTGTTCAATACCCTCCCAGCTATAGGCCTGTAGGGCAGTATGGAGTTCAGCTCGCAGCAAAGCCAGCAAATTGCGGCTCAGAGATCCGTCAATAATCACGGCGTCCATGTCCAGCATACACACCGCGTTTTGCACCACCATGGCAATGGCTGTGCTGGCTTCCTTGAGCCATTTTTGGGTATGCGGCAAATAGTCACCTGCAAGGGCGCGGTCGTCATAGCAGGCCGTGGCATCCAGCCCCGCAGCAGAAAAAAGAAGTTCTAGTTGATACAGCGAGGCGATGCTGAGCACTTGAGCGGGTGTATTGCCTGATGCGGCAATGCCCAAAGCCATGGAGCCAATCGCTCCTGCGTTGCCATGCAAGCCAGAGCGCAGTTTGCTGTCAATCACCAGGCCGCCGCCAATAAAGGTGTCGATAAACATGTAAACATAGCTTTTGATGCTGCGTCCACGCCCTGCCACCAGCTCGGCAACGCAGGCCGCTGCCGTGTCTTTGACCAAGCGCACAGGTAGCACCGTCATGGCTTGCAACTGGGCCTGCATGTCAATGCCGTCCCAGGCTGCGCTGCGCTGCCTGGACACCCCCAGCAGTGCCTGCCAGCCACCGAGCGACAAAGGCGCGGCTACGCCTACCCCCACCAAGCGCTCGGCTTGCTGTTTGGCAAGCTTGTTGGGCATGGCAGCAAGCTGACCCTGCAAATGCGCAAACAGTTTTTTTGGATCTGGAAAGTCATAAGACAGGCTATTGCGCGCGCGTACCTGGCCTGCAAAGTCAAGCAGCAAAGTGTCGCAGTTACGGCGGCCAATTTTGATGCCCATAGAAAATGCACCATCAGGATTCAGCGCAATGGGCACACTGGGCTGGCCCACTTTGCCGCGTACCGGGTCCAATCGCATTACCAGGCCGTCTTCCATCAGTCGGTCAATAATGAGAGACACGGTTTGCGTGCTCAGGTGCGTCAGTCGGGCCAAATCGGCTTTGGGCTGCGCGCCGTGCAAACGAATGGCTTGCAGCACCACGCGCTCGTTGTACTGGCGCATGCCAATTTGATTCGAGCCGCGTGGTTTGAAGTGGGTTTGGGTCATGGTATCTGCGCCATGGTCGTCTACAGAAATAATGTCGTTCAACACCGGTTGGTTGTTCTCGCGCGTTCTTATGCCAGCGCACTCGCTGGAATGTCTGCCACCGGCTTGGCTCCTGTCATCACTGCCACAGTGTCGCTCATACTGATCGCTTTGGGGTTGAGCACACACGCACGCTTGCCCAGGCGCTGCACGTGGATGCGGTCTGCAATTTCAAACACGTGCGGCATATTGTGGCTAATCAAAATGACCGGCAAGCCTTTGTCGCGCACCCGGCGAATGAGTTCCAACACCATATTGCCCTCTTTCACCCCCAGGGCTGCGGTGGGTTCGTCCATGATGACGACATGCTTGGCAAAGGCCGAGGCACGCGCCACAGCCACGCACTGGCGCTGACCACCTGAGAGCGTTTCCACCGCTTGCGTCATGGAGCGGATGCCGACCTTCAAATCGTTCATGCGGCTCACGGCCTGGGTGAGCATTTCTTTTTTATCCAGAATGCGCAGCAGGCCGCCGACGGCGCCCCACTTGGTTAGCTCGCGGCCCAAAAACAGGTTTTCGGCAATCGTCATGGCGGGCGCAACGGCCAGGTCTTGGTAGACGGTTTCAATGCCTGCGCGGCGCGCGTCAATGGGTGACTTGAAATGCACCAGCTTGCCGTCCAGCAAAATCTGGCCTTCGTCGGGAATGGTGGCGCCAGACAGGGCTTTGATGAGGGAGGACTTGCCTGCGCCGTTATCGCCAATCACGCCCATGATTTCGCCGTCGCGCAGCTCAAAGTCGGTGCCGTCCATGGCGGTGACTTGCCCGTAGCGCTTGATAAGGCCCTTGGCCTCAAAAACCAATGGTTTTGTTGGTGTAGCTTGAGTCATGGTCAACGCGCCTTCTTGTGCGAGAGCTGGTCCACAGCCACGGCCAAAATCACCAGCACGCCCGTCACCAACAATTGCACGACTGACGGTACGCCCATCAAGGTGAGGCCGTTGCGAAACACGCCCACAATGACGGCGCCCACAAGGCTGCCCAAAATAATACCGCGCCCGCCAAACAAGCTGGTGCCGCCCAGCACCACCGCGGTAATGGCGTCCAGGTTTTCAGTTTGCCCCGCCTGCGGGTCGCCAATGCCGGTGCGCGCTGCAGACAGTAGCGCAGCAATGCCATAAAACATGCCTGCCAGCATATACACGCCTAGCAAAACCTTTTCTACACCGATGCCAGATAGTCGCGACGCTTCAGGGTGGTTGCCCACCGCATAAATGTGGCGGCCAGGCGCGGTGTCGCTCAAAAAACGCCAGACGATGACGTACAAAAAGACCATGAATAGCGTGCCATAGCTCACTTGCGTGCCCGCCACCTCAAAGGTGCTGCCAATCATGGTGAGTGATTCAGGCAAGTCGGTCACCGAGGCAGACGAGGTGTACAGCTGTGTGGTGGCAAAGGCAATATTCATCGTGCCCAGCGTGACGATAAAAGGCGGCAGCTTCGCCTTGGTGACCAGCAGGCCATTGAGCATGCCAAAGAGCGTCGTGACCGCGATGCCGCACATGATGGCCACACCCGGTGGCAGTCCGTTTTCCACGGCCAGCTTGGTCATCACCATGCCGCCCAGTGCCATCACCATGCCGCAGGACAGATCAATGCCCGCGGTCAAAATTATCAAACTCTGGCCAATCGCCAGAACGCCCACCACCATGACCTGCTGGGTGATGAGGGAAAGGTTTTCGCCGGTAAAAAACCGGTCAGTTTGTGTTGAGAAAAAGAAGCAGGCAGCGGCCAGGGCCAGCCAGGGCCCCAGCACATTCCACGGAATGTTCTTCACTGCCTGTTTCATGTTTTGCTTAGTTCAAGAATGCAGATTAAGAATTACTTCTTGCCCCAGCACAGGTCCAGGCCCTTCTTGGTGTCTGCACTGTCCACGCCCTTGATGGCTTTGGCAGCGATCAGGGTCACGCCAGTGTCTACATAGCCAGACTGCTTCTTGCCGGTTTTCTCGTACTCCATGCCTGCGGCCACGCCCATGGCGGCCATCTTCAGTGGGTACTGCTGGCTGGTAGCGGCGATGATGCCTTTGGCCGTGTCGCGAACACCCTGGCAGCCGCCGTCCACAGACACAATGGTCACGCCTTTTTCTTTACCGGCCTTCTTCAGCGCGTTATAGGCGCCCACAGCAGCGGGTTCGTTGATGGTGTACACCAGGTTCACGTCAGGGTTCTTTTGCAGGCAGTTTTCCATGCCGGTCTGGCCCTTGGCGGTGTCGCCAAAGCTGTCGGCCATACACACCACGCCAGCGGCCTTACCGCCGAGTTCATTGCTCTTGGCGTCCAGCGTGGGCAGGCCCATGCCCTTCAAAAAGCCGTTGTGGCGCTGTGCACCCACTGGGTGGCCAGGGAACAAATCGAGCGTGACGATCTTGGCTGGCTTGCCGCCCAGGGCTGCCTTGGCGTATTCGCCAATCAGCACGCCGGCCTTGTAGTTGTCAGTGGCAAACAGGGCATCCGCACCGTCCACGGGGCTGTCCAGGGCAATCACTTGCACGCCCTTGGCCTGCGCTTTCTTGATGGCTGGAATCACGGCGTCACCGCTGGAGGTGATCAAAATGGTTTTGGCACCGGCAGACGTCATGTTTTCCAACGCGGCGATCTGGGCTGCGGTGTCACCATCTAGCTTGCCCGAAGCGGTCATCAGCTTGGCGCCGAGTTTTTTGGCTTCAGCTTGCGCGCCTTCCTTCATTTTCACGAAGAAGGGGTTGGTTTCGGTTTTGGTGATCAGGCCGATCACGGGCTGAGCAGCCACTGCGGCACCGGCGGCAAAAGCCAAACCTGCGAAAACCATGGTGGCTTTGAATTTGAACGACATAACGGTCTCCTTAAGGATGTAAAAAATGGGATGAATCGACTCAGCTCCTTCGAGCTGGGAGTAGTATCGTGAGCATTTTTTAATAAATCAAGTAGCTTTATTAATGGAAAACCCTAATTTTTGCATCTCTGCTGGTCGGATGTAATACCCTCATGTCAGCGTTTATAACTCTACGAGGCCAGATCATCGGCGGCCACGGGGTGGCCTCGGGTCGCAGTGCCACCAGCCCCTACCCGCAAGGCAGCATCGCCATGCAGGCTCCGTTTTTCAAGGCGCTGGGGCTGGATTTATCCGATTGTTTTGCGGGCACGCTGAACCTGAGTATTGCACCCAAAGCCTGGAAGCTGCTGCAAGCCCATCACCGTTTTGAGCGGTTGGAATGGACGCACCTGCACCCACCAGAAACCTTCTCATTTGTGCGTTGTCACTTGCGCGCTGCGGCTGACGAAGCCTGGACAAACGCCTGGCTGTATTACCCCCACCCCGAGACCAAAACCATGCACATGCAGGGTGCGCACATCATGGAGATCATCGCTCCGCGCATGAACGCTTGCATGGTGGGCGGCAGCTTGCAATTGCGTTTGGATAGTCAATATATTGGTGTTGTCTGATCTGGGGGAATGCGTCAGGTTGATGGGCGGGTGTAGGGCTCACAGAGGAATACTCACAGTTGGTGGGCTCGCAGAGGAGCAAACCAGCTTGGTGGGCTAGCGCCGCGCTCGGGGAAATACACCCAGTTGGTGGGCGAGCGCCGCGCTCGGGGTAGGCGCTGCAAAAAGTTTTTAGAAAACACGCGCGAACGGTGTTTTGTAACGCTCGACCTTGAACAACGCGCGCCTTCCTAAAAATTTTTCATCACCTACCCGCTCACCCGTCGCCTGCAAGGTTGGCTGGCTTGCCTTTGAATACCAAATACCCAATACCGAATACTGCAAACCCGTGGGGCTTGGCTTTTGTAGCTTTGCGGCTTGATAGTTGGGTAACTTTGCCGTGCTGCGACTGGTGACTTTGTAGCCTGGTGACCCGTGTCTTTGCAGCTTGGTGACCTGTGACTTTACCGTCTTGCAATCTTGCATTTACTGTGCAATTGCTATGTATTTAGTAGCTGCTTGCGCATATTCTACGCTGGCTATCGGCATATTTGAGTGCTAAAACGCCTCAAAACCAATTCCGCAGCGTTACCCAGGTCGAATTGCAGGCTGTCGGTGCTCGATCTCGGGACTTTGGTACTTCGTCTTGGGTACTCGCTCTTCGGTTTTCGGTTTTCGGTTTTCGGTTTTCGGTTTTCGGTTTTCGGTATTTGTATTTGTATTTGTATTTGTATTTGTATTGGTATTGGTATTCAAAGGCGAACCAGCCACCCTGTGAAGGCTTTGGGGGAGGGGTGTGCGATGAAAAATTTTTAGGAAGGCGCGCGTTGTTGAAGGTCGAACGCTACAAAACGCAGTTCGCGCGTGTTTTCTAA
>JAYVTG010000062.1:0-3140 GCA_043774625.1 Polaromonas sp.
GCAGCATCTATTTTATTCAACTGGCCTGGGCATACCATTTTTCAAGGCCCCGGCAACCCATTCATGAACGCATTTAAGCGCTTTTCGGTACAAATCCATACCTTGGGTGCCTGCGGGGTTGCAAATCGCCCACAGCCCCGCAAATTCTAACCTTCAAAACAGCCGGTTTTGGCGCTCGGCCCGGTCACGCAGTTTCATAAAGCCCACGATCTGGCGCACGCGCATCTCAGTCAAGTCAAACTGCTTGGCCAACTGCAAATAGTTATTGCCCTTGAAGAGCGCCCATATCTCTTTGTCGCGCAACGAATTCTCGTAGCTCTCGCCCTTGCCCAGGTAAATCGCACCGCCCCCGTGCTTGATACGCACAAACTCTGTAGCCCCCAGCGCCACATCCACCACACGTTCCATCGGCAGCTCGGGCAAGTTCTTGCGCACCGATGCGGCAATGCTCTGCGCCATGTCTGCCAGTACCTCGGGGTATTCGGGCGGGAGCCATAGTTTGTCATCAATGATAGGGGGCGCGGCTACAGTGCTCATGCGGCTTGTCTTTCTGCAGCTGCATCCAGCCGCTTATCCCATAATTTCAATCGACTGATCAACTGGTCTAGCTGCACACCGCTGGCAAAGCGCGGTGCGCTCACCCCCACCTCGCGCATCACCCAGGCATTCAGGCCCGCAGCGCCAGGGTTGCGCAGCTTACCACTGCGCCCCAGCGCACCCCACAGCGCCCACAGCTTGCGCTCCTTCGGGTCAGCCGCCGCCTTTACCTGCGCAAACTGCGCATTGCTCAGTAGCCGCTTGGCGCTGGCCCGCACAGGCCGAACAACGCCCATATGCTCAGCCAGCTTGTCCATATGCGCCCGCACCAGCGCCTGTTCGCGCGGGTTCATCAGCTTGCAACTGTTCTTGCCTGTCAGCCCCATCAGCAGGGCGCGGTAATCGTCCTCGCTCATTTGCAGCTGCGACTTGATGACGTGGATAGCGGCAGTGTGGTTCATGCCGTCGGATCCCACTCAATCAAATAGCCCGTAAAAACTGGGCGCCAATTGGTCATCGTGTCGGTAGCATCGCCATAGGTCTGCACAAACCACTGGTACATATCAACTGCACTAGAAAATCCATCAATGGCTGCAAGCTGCTCAAACTTTTTTGCAGTAAAAAACTTTTTGCCTAGCATACATTTTCTGGTGCCGCACTCAATTCCGATTTCGATGGCCGTACAGCGCGTAATAAGGCCCTCTCCCAAAGCAACACAGGCCTTGGTACGCATACCCGTAAACAGATAAGCCGTCTGACCTGGCTTTGCTGCGCGACGGCGAATAGTGCTGCGCTTGCTCCCGCCTTGCAGGGCAGCCACGAAACGTAGTTGAAAGTTGTAGGCTGGCATTACGCTTGCTCCTTCGCATCCGCCAGCATCGCCTTAAGGTAAGGCCCATGCGCCGCCGCCACCCAGCACATCTGCCGCTCAGCGCCCAGCGCCTCAAAGCTGGGCAGCGGCTTGCCGTCAAACATCTTGCCACTCGCCTGCTTGTAATATGCCTGGTAGCCGATTTCGGCCAGCTTCATAAAACTTTGGTGACTCATGCTGGCTCTCCTTGCGCGTCAGTAGCAGCCGCCTGCACCATGACCGGGTGGTATTTGCAAATCGACGTTGCGCTGGTGTAAAACTGCCCCTTGGTACACCACCACTTTGCGGGCGATGGGCTGGCGTTAAACGCACCCGGCTCACGCATCACATGCGGGCAAGCGTGGCAGCCAGGCCGCTCCATTGCGTGCACAAAGCCCATCGCCGCTTGCGCCGTGTGGTGGCTACTCATGACTGCACCTCGGCTTCTACACCCTTGAGCAGCGCCTTCACCAGCTTGTCCACCTCAGCAGTAGCAGCCTTGGCAAACGCCACATCACCCGTAGATTCCACCTCTACGCCGACACGCTTCAGTTCGGCAGCGGTCAGGTTATTGAGTGCAGCTTTCATCGGCTCTTCAGTAGTCTTCACCAGCACGTCAAATTGCTCAGGCAGGTGCTTGCGAATCAGCTTGACCACCTGGGCATCATCTTCCCAGTCCATCTTGCCCTTGCCCTTGGCAAAGCCCAGCTTGATGCCGTGCAGCACCATGCTGCGGGGCTTATCAAACAGGTGCGGAGCAGCATCAATGCAGGCCAACAAGTCAGCTTGCTTCTCGCTCACCCGAGCCACGACACGCCGCAAATGCGCCAGGTGCTTGCGCTTCACGGCCTCCAGCTCGTCGTGCAGGGCAGTGGCACGCTCGCCCAGCGCATCGCGTATTTCGCGCAGCTCCTTGGCTGCATCTTCAATTGGCTTTAATTCATTGGTCATCATCGTTCTCACAGTTAAAAAATCTACACAAGCAATGCCATCTGCCGCCCAGGCAGCCCCGGCAGCGACATGGCGCGCATGCGGGCAGCCAGCATCAAACTCTTCTTGGCCCGGTGCTCCAGGTAGTCAATGCTTTGCTGCAATTCGTCCGCCGTCTCAGGCAAAAAATAGCCCGTGCTGGGGTGGGCGCACACCGCCACACCGTCCTCGCGCAGCTCACTTACCAGCTCGCGCACACGCCGCTCGGGCAGGCTATGGGCACGCGCTAGGGCGCTCACACCAGCGCCCTGGGCGCTGCCCCGGTGCTGGCGCATCACACTCAAAAATTCATGGCTATTCATGCGCGCCCTCCAGATTGGCCGCATCTGTCAATACGGCCATAGATGATGACGAGGGAGGCATCATGACGGGGCTGCACGGCTGCTCGCTGATCTCGCGCTTGCGCCTCACCACCATAGCCAGGCAAATAGCATCAATCTCAGCCCTTGCGCTCATAGCTCCCGTAGTGGCTTGCGGCTGCGCCAGCTCGCCCACCGGCGCATGGCACTTGGCTGTGTAGCCGTAGCGCACCCGACCAATACCTGGCCGGCGCGCCAGGTGGCCTTGCCTGCATAGCACGAGCAGCCGCTCATTCGCAGTTTTAAAGTCATCCCCAAGCAGCTTGCCAATCTCATTCGCCGTCCAGTAGCCACCCCGGTCACGCACAAACCGCCACACCGCCAGCGTATGGCTGCTCAGCACCGGCAGCGCCGGGTAATGCATGCTCATAGCCACCCCCACTGCACAGCTACTTGCACCAGGT
>JAYVTG010000063.1:0-18920 GCA_043774625.1 Polaromonas sp.
GCGCGCGTTGTCAATGGTTGAGCTCTACAAGACGCAGTTCGCGCGTGATTTCCAAAAACATTTTGCAGCGCATACCCCGAGCGCGGCGCTCGCCCACCAGCTGTGCGTACCCCTGTGAGCGACACAAACCCACCAAATCGGCCCATATCCCTGACCCGACGCATCAAAACACCGCCAAAAAGCTCCCAAATCACCAGGATTTGCCGCCGCCACCCCCCAAAAAACGCAAATTACGTGTACGACCCCACCCCAAAGGTAGGGTGGTTACCCATATTTTCAACTTACGCGTTTACTTACTATTAACCTACATTTTGGGAAATATTCACAAAATACCAATCCGAAAACTTACAAGTCCAAAAGGAGTCCACATGAAAAATTACAAAAAAACGACAACTCAGCATACCCTGAGCCCTGTTTTTCGCGCCTGCATGACGCTCACCGTCGTCATGGGCGGCATTGTCAGTCAAAGCGCCTTCGCGGGTGCGGGTTGGGGCGACAGCAATGGACCCAATGCAGGCCCGATTCGGGTGCCCACGTACTACGCGGGCTCACCTTCGGGCAAACGGGCCAACATTCCCACAGACAGCACAGCTGGGCCAGCGGCCAACAACAACGGCGGCAACACTGGCGCTGCCCTGCGCAAATTTGTAGACCCTCTACCCGGTTTTGGCGCCAGCACCAACAAACTGACCGACGGCGTAACCAGCAAATACATTCCGATTGCCCAACCCGAAAAATGGGTGGACGGCAACGGCCTGACGACCAATGATGACTACTACGAGATTGCCGCCGTCGAATACACCGAAAAGCTGCACTCTGACCTGAAAAAACCCACCACCCTGCGCGGCTATGTGCAACTGGTGACCCCTGGGCTGACCGCGAAAGGCGTGGTTGGCACGCCCTTTGTCACCCTGGACGGCCAAACAATTCAAGTGGTGGACGTACCACACTACCTGGGCCCCGTCATCAACGCCACCAAAGGCGTGCCTACTCGCCTGAAGTTTGTCAACATGCTGCCCGTGGGCCGCTTGAATGGCGCAACCCGCAACGGCGACTTATTCATTCCGGTGGACGAAACACTGGCCGGTTCTGGCTACGGCCCAGACGGTTTGTTCCGCTACACACAAAACCGCGCCAACGTACACTTGCACGGCGGCGACAACCCCTGGATCAGCGACGGTGCCCCGCACACCTGGATTACGCCCGCTGGTGAGGCTAACCCCGCCTTGGCTGGCAGCCTGGCGCAGCAAGGTGCCGACGCGGCCACCTACCTGCGCGGCGTGTCTGCCAAAAACGTGCCCGACATGCCCAACCCAGGCCCCGGCGCGCAAACCTATTACTTTCCCAACGGGCAAACCGCCCGCATGATGTGGTACCACGACCACACATTGGGCCTGACGCGCCTGAACGTGTACGCGGGCATGGTGGCTCCCTATATTTTGAAAGACGCTACCGAAGATGCGCTGATTACGGCTGGCGTGCTGCCAGACGCCAGCGCCACCATTCCGCTCATCATTCAAGACAAAACTTTTGTACCAGACGACATTGCCTTGCAAGACGCTAAATGGAACAAGGATGTAGCAGGTGCAGACGTTGCTTTGTGGGGCACCCCAGGCGACCTGTGGTTCCCCCACGTGTATGAATTTAACCAAGACCCCAACAACGGCCTGGACGGTACCAGCCCTCCTGGCCGCTGGGACTGGGGCCCCTACTTCTGGCCTGTCTTTCCAGCGCTGTACAACGTGCCGACCGGTGCGGTGGGCGACGTAACGACCACGCCCGAAGCTTTTATGGACACGCCCCTGGTCAACGGTGTGGCGTATCCCAAGCTAGACGTAGAGGCCAAGCCGTACCGCTTCAAGATTTTGAACGCGTCAAACGACCGCTTTTTGAACCTGGGTTTGTATGTGGCTGACTCCGCAGTTTCCACCATCAATGTCACCACTGGCGGTTTGGGCTACGTCTCGCCCGTCGTCACCATTACTGCCGCCACCGGCGACACCGGCAGCGGTGCCAGCGCCACAGCCATTGTGCAAACCGGTGTAGTCATAGGCGTACGCGTTGACAACGCTGGCACCGGCTACAACCTGCCACCCACCATTACCATCACCGAAGGCACCAACGCCAGTGCCGTAGCAGTCGCCACCGTGGCCCTGAACACCGAAGTGAAGATGGTGCCCGCAGCCCCCATAGCATCGCAAAGCCTGCCTGCTTGCGCTACCGATGCCAAGGGCGTCGATATTGCCGCACCTTACGCACCAGCCTGCTGGCCTGCCACTTGGCCAGCTGACGGCCGCGATGGCGGCGTGCCAGACCCGGCCCAAGCAGGCCCCAAGCTGTACCAGATTGGTAACGAAACTGGTTTGCTGCCCCAGGTTGCAGAAATTGCTTCTACCCCCATGGGCTATGAATTCAACCGTCGCAGTATCACCGTGCTTAACGCATTTACCTATGGCTTGTTCATGGGTACGGCCGAGCGTGCTGACGTGGTTGTAGACTTTTCTCAGTTCGCTGGCAAAACCCTGATTCTGTACAACGATTCACCCGCCCCGGTGCCCGCGTTTGACCCACGCATTGACTACTACACCGGCAGCCCCGACCAAACGGGCGCTGGCGGCAACGAAGGCACCAATGCAGGCTTTGGCCCCAACACCCGCACCATCATGCAGATCAAGGTCAGCGCCACGGGTACACCCGTGCCGCTGAATGCGGCTGCGCTTACTGCCGCCATTCCCGCAGCCTATGCTGCATCTGGCAAAGAGCCACCCATCGTGGCGCAATCGGCTTACAACGCTGCCTTTAACGCCACCTGGAGCGATGCTCCCAAGCCAGATGGCACCAAGGCTTATGCGAATATTTTCACAGGGTCACAGCAAGAGCCTATTTTCAAGTTCACACCGGGTGATGGCAGTGCAGGGGTCACCATTAATGTGGTTGACGGCGGTAGCGGCTACACCGTTGCGCCCGCAGTAACTTTCACCGGCACCGGCACGGGTGCCGCTGGTGTGGCTACCCTCAGAATGTCCAATGTCACCATCCTCAGTGGCGGCTCTGGCTATCAAGTCGCGCCAACGGTTACTTTTGCTGCCCCGCCTGTCGGTCTAGGCGATCCAGCCACTGGACATGCCACACTCAAAGTTGGCACCATTGCTGTCACGAACGGTGGTAGTGGGTACTTGGCAGCCACCCCGCCAACCGTATTGTTCTCTGACCCCAGCACACCGGCACCTGCTGGCCGCAAAGCCACTGGCGTTGCCATAGTCAATGCCAGTGGCGCAGTAACGGGTATCACCATCACCGACGCTGGCGCGGGTTACAGCGTACGCCCGAACATTCTTGTTGCAGCGCCCACAAGCGGTACGCGCGCCACGGCCGTAGTCAACGCCCAGGTTGCTGGCATCACGCTCACCTCGCCCAACCCCAACCGTCCTAATCTGGCGGGTGGCTCTGGCTATGCCAGCTTTGCTGCCAATGCCGTTACCATTGCTGCCCCCCCAGCAGGTGGCACCCGGGCCACAGCCAGCGTGACTGGTGCAGTGGCTGCTATCAATATTACTAACCACGGCACGGGTTACACCAGCCCATTTACTGTGGCTGTAACTGGAAATGCCAGCGTAGCGGTGTCCACCAACGGTGCCCTGGCTCCCAAGAACAAGGCCATTCAGGAATTGTTTGACCCCACCTATGGCCGCATGAACGCTACGCTGGGTGTAGAACTGCCATTTACCAGTGCATTGACACAGACCACGATCCCATTGGGTTACATCGACCCACCTACCGAAGCACTGAATGATGGCGAGACCACACTGTGGAAGATTACCCACAACGGCGTAGACGTACACCCCGTGCACTTTCACCTGGTGAACGTGCAGCTGATCAACCGCATTGGTTGGGACGGCACGGTCAAACCACCCATGCCCAACGAACTGGGCTGGAAAGAGACCGTCAAGATGAACCCGCTGGAAGATATTGTGGTGGCCATGCGCGCCAAAAAACCAGTACTGCCGGGCTTTGGTTTGCCCAACAGCATTCGCCCCATGGACCCTTCCCAGCCACTGGGGGTGCCTTACGGCTTTACGCAAGTCAACCCGCTCACAGGTAACCCGGCAACCGTATTGAACGCCATGCAAGACTATGGCTGGGAATACGTGTGGCACTGTCACATTCTGGGCCACGAAGAAAACGACTTCATGCGTCCGATTATTTTCAATGCCAACGAAGCCATCCCGACTGCACCAAGCAATTTGACTGCTGCAACGGGTGGTGGGGGCAACTTCTTGCAATGGACAGATAACGCCACCACCGAATATCAGTACACCGTCTCGCGTGCACCATTGGATCTAAACAACATTATTGCAGGCCCTTATGTGGACATCACTGCTAACAATCCATTACTGGCTAACGCGAACAAGTACTTTGACCTTGGTTTAGGGGTAGGTTTCAGCTACAAAGTAGCAGCAGTGGGAGCTGCGGGTACTACCGAGTCTGTAGCAGCAAATATCAATAATATAGTGACCGTGCCCACTGCGCCAGCCAATTTGCTTGCAACGGCTGGCGCCTCAAGCATCTCGCTGCAATGGACGGACGCTTCCAATAACGAACTGGGTTTTCTGTTGGAGCGTAGCCCCACAGGCGCAAACATCTGGACAACTGTTGGCACCAATGTAGTGATTGCAGGTAGCTTGCACTACAGCGTTGCGGCAAACACCGCTGCGTTTATCGACGCTGGCCTTACCCAGAATACAGCGTATGACTATCGCATCAGCTCCGTCAATTCTGCGGGTGCAAGCTCTGCCGCAGTCACATCTGCGACGACATTGTTCGCCGCAGCCCCCGCCGTCATTGGCCTGATTGCGGCTCCTTCGACACCGGTTCCCACTGTGCCGCAGGCGGCCTATCCAGTCATATTGAATTGGACAGCACCCGCAGCCGGAAGCTTTATCACTGGTTTCGTCGTAACCCGAACCGGTGGCGGCGCGCCTGTGACGGTACCGCTAGCTGCCAATGCCACCAGCTACGCAGATGCAAGCGCCCAGCAGGCCACCGCCTACACCTACACGGTGAACGCAGTGAACGGGGTCAATAACGGTGTCACAAACGCCGGGCCTACCGCTACCGCAGCGCTGACCACACCCTATGCGCTGGCACCTGCCATCGCCGGTTTGAGCGGATCGTCCACTGGCCTGAACCAGATCACCTTGAATTGGAACCTTGCCACAACACCGGTAACGAGTTATGTAGTGAACCGCTGCGTAGAAACAGTGCTTAACGTTAATTGCACGGCTGCTAATTCTGTATGGGTCGCACTGGCACCGCAAACCAGCTTGAGTACCTATATTGACAATGCCGTAGCTCCCAACACTGCGTATGCGTATCGGATCAACTCTGTCAACGGTGTGGGTGCAGGTGCAACTACAGGGGCAGTGTCTTCCCTGGGTGTAGCTGATTTGACGGTAAGTTCTCCAACTGGGTTGACTGCCATACCAACGTCGTCAACCCGCGTTGTACTCACCTGGACAGACGTTTCTACCAATGAGTCAGGCTACACCATAGAGCGATCTACAGATGGCGTGACATTTACACAAATTGGTGTAACCGGTGCAGGCACAGGTGTAAGAACCTTCAACGACAACAATGGCACGGTGTTTAACACTGTGACGAATACCCTGGTTGCAGGCACTACCTACACCTACCGTGTTCGCGCACAAAACACCACACGCGCCGTTACCACCTATTCCGCCTACTCCAACGCGGCTACAGCCAGCTTTACCTTACCAGCGGCACCAACGGTAGTGGCCGCCGTGCAGGGCGCTGTGGGCAGTGGCCAGATCATCGTCAACTGGACTGATAACTCTAACAATGAGACTGGGTTTACAGTGCAGCGTAGCCTGCTTGCCGCTAACGGCTTGACCTGGGGTAACCCTGTCAATGCGGGTACGGTTGCAGCTGGAACTACGAGCTTTACCGACATCGGGCTAACCATCGGCAGAACTTACCGCTATCAGGTTAGAGCCAACGGCGCTGTGGGCAACACCCTATTTGTAGGCCCTTCAAACGCTGTAGTAGCACCCTGATTGAAATGATGACGACTAAGAGAGGTTCAAAAATGAAACTACGACTTTTAACTGCGCTGCTATTAGCCAGCGGGCTATGTGTGGTCAATGGTGCTGCCTATGCGCAAGCAGCACCTGCTACAGCATCAAAACCTGTAACGGATGAAACTACCGCCAGCAAGCTTAAAACCCGCAAGGAACTCATTAGCTACAGCATTGGCGTAACGACGGCTCGTAACCTGATTAAGGATGGTGTGGAGCTGGACGCTGACCTGGTAACCCAGGGCATTAAAGACGCGATGGCTGGTGGCAGACTGCAGGTGAATGAAAAAGAACTGCGCTCTGTCATGAGTGGATTTTTAGGTGAAATGCGCCAAAAGATGGCATCTAACCGCAAAGAGGCCGAGCAAATCAACAAGAAAAAAGGCGACGAGTTTTTAGCCACCAATAGCAAAAAAGAAGGCGTGGTTGTATTGCCAAACGGCCTGCAGTACCGCGTGCTCAAAGCAGGGTCTGGCGCCAAACCGAGTGACAGCGATACGGTGTTGACCAGTTACCGTGGCGCTTTGTTGACAGGTTTTGAATTTGACGGAACCGAAGAAGGTAAGCCCGCCACACTGAAGATGGGCAACCTGATCCCCGGCTGGAAAGAAGCGCTCAAACTCATGCCCACTGGTTCGCATTGGCAAATTTTTATTCCACCTAACCTGGCTTACGGCACGCGCGGCGTAGGCAGTGACATTGGCCCCAATGAAGTGCTGGTGTTTGATGTGACTCTGGTCGCAGTCAAGTAACGGGTTGAAGTAACGCTGCTGTGCTAATCATGTTTTCTTTACCCGTCAAATTTGCAAAACCTTTAGCCACACTGTGGCTATTAGGGGCTGTGGGTCTGGCTTGTGCAGCAGATACGGCTGACTTGCTGGCAGGCCGTCGCATGTTTGAACAAGGCGTTTTGCCCAACGGAGATGCTCTTGCAGGTGTACGGCTAGACAACGTAATGGTACGTGGCCGCTTGGCGGCATGTGCAAACTGCCACCAGGCCAGCGGTATGGGCACGGTAGAGGGCGACATTCAAGTGCCACCTATCTCGGGGCGGTATCTGTTTCCAACGATTGGCGACAGACCACAAGCAACCATGGACCCGCGCATAGGCAAGCGCTTGAACTTAAAGCGTGAACCTTATCCAGACGATGCCAAGCTGGCGGTGGCTATACGCACGGGCCATGCGATGGGCGGAAAACAGATGAGCGAAGTGATGCCGCGCTACAGCTTGAACGATGCCGATATGGGGGTTTTGACGGGTTACTTGCGCTCACTTTCGGTGCAAGCATCACCCGGCGTGCTAGAGCAAGAGCGCATCATTCGTTTTGCTACCGTTATCACGCCAGGCATAGAACCTGAGCGCAAGAAAATTCTGCTGGATATGCTGAAAACTGCATTCATGCAAAAGAACGCCAGTACGGTGACAGGCAATGCATCACGCAGGCACATGGTGACAGCAGCAGAATTTGTATTGGGTACAGAAAATAAATGGGCACTGGACGTTTGGGAATTGACGGGTGCGCCAGAAACTTGGGGCGCGCAACTGGAAGGCTACAACCGCCTTGCACCTCCGTTTGCCTTGGTGTCTGGCTTGTCTAACACCACATGGGCACCGGTGCAAGAGTTTTGCGAATCGCAGCGCGTGCCGTGCTGGTTTCCTAGCGTCAAACTACCACCACCACAAGAAAAGGCTGCGCGTTATTCGTTCTATTTTTCTCGCGGCTTGGGGCTGGAAGCTGATGTACTGGCCCAGCAATTCAAGCCAGCTAGTGCGCCAAGCGAGCAGCGCAACTTGATTCAAATCTTTCGCAGTAGCAATGCAAGTGCTGGTGCTGTAGCGCAAGTTGCACGCCATGCAGGTGCTGCGTTGGCTATTGAAAATATTGATCTGGATACGCTAGCTACTTCTGACGTACCGACCGTCATAGCCAAACGCATGGCGGCTACCCGCTCACAAGATGCCGTCATGCTGTGGTTGGCACCAACCGATTTAGTAATTGTTGCACCCGCCTTGACAGGCAAACCCATCAACCTCATGGCATCGGGCGCAATGGTCAGCGGCGATGCGACATCAATACCTGGAGCGCTGCGCGCTAGTGTGCGATTGGTCTACCCTTATGCATTACCCGAAACCCGAGCAGCCAATGTAGGCTATTTACATACCTGGTTAAAACTGCGGCGCCTGCCTTTGGTGGACGAGCCACTGCAATCAGAGATTTATTTTGCGGTGAATTTTTTGACTGACACCATGTCCGAGATGCTGGACAACCTGTACCGTGACTATTTGGTGGAGCGCGCAGAAAATATGATTGGCCAACGCGAAACGCGAAAGGCCGAAGATGAAATGCGCGACCAGGCGATGGTGCGTCCTCGTGTACGTGCAGTGGCCATGGATCCACGCATTCCCAGACCCACACTGGCACATGGCAATGCCGAGCATATGTCCGGTGTGCGCGAAGGTACGACCGTATACCCCCGTCTCTCGCTGGGGCCTGGGCAACGCTATGCGTCCAAAGGTGCTTACTGGGTGCGCTTTGCTGACCCTGAAAATTCCAGACTGATTACTGATTCACCGTGGATCTTGCCCTAATACATCCACACTTTATTTAAGAGGTACATATTATGAAAAACTCACACTGGCTGCTGACAAATTTATTAGCCGTTGCTGGTTGGATGGCAGTTATGCCAGCATCAGCAGCGGACAAGGTGTACCTGCGATCCAACCCAGAAGGTACGGTTGAATTAAGTAACTCTGTAGGCGACGGCACAGAAGAAGAAGTTGTGGTTGCTAACGAGCCTTTGCCCAGCGCTACCAACCAGGCGGCTAATGCGGCACGCCAACCCGCTAGGCCCGCACAGGATCAACCGCGTAACACGCGCGCAGATGCAAGTGCTAATACGAGTGATAAAAATGGAACCGACGTTGCTGACAATAATGCTTCCAAGAACGACAAACCTGAAGCAGCATCCACTGGTCTAGTGTTTAGCTCTTCTTTTGGTGGAGTTAGTGGCAATAGCGGGCAGGTATCTGGCGGCTCGACACAAATTCCTGCGGGTGGCTCTGTTGTTGGCGGGAATACAGCACCACCCACTGGGCCAACTTCTGGCGGTACAGGCACTCCAGCAGTAGCAACCAATAACAGCAATCCCCCAACGCCCGCAGTAGCTACAACGAACACGCCAGCACCAGTCACCACAAATCCTGTAGCGAGTAATCCAACGCCAGCTGCAACAAATCCAGTGGTCAACGCTCCGCCCCCACCGACCGATGGCACGCTTTCTGCCAGCTTGCAAAGATACAGAGACTTGATGTTGGCTAATGCCAATGCAACTCACGGCCCAGCCAATCCAGCGGTGGTACGTCGTTATCTGGTTGTAGATAAAAGCGGGTTCCAGGCTCGCTAGCGCATGTGAGAGATCTGCATTTTTTGAATTATTTAGGAGAGATTATTCTATGTACACCCACAGCACGACGACATCTGCAAGAATTGCTGCCTTTGCGATATTAATTTCAGGTATACCTCTGCAGCTAAGTGCTGCTGGCAGTAACGAGCACGATCACCACCAGCATCACAAAGTCGCCGCCCCCGGAGTTGACATCAAACGTAGCGTTGCCAACTACGCACTGCCTAAGGCAACATTAGTCCGACAAGACGGTTCCAAGGCAGATTTTTCTAGTGAGATCGAGGCTGGTAAGCCCGTAATTTTGGCATTCATCTACACCAGTTGTACGGCGGTGTGTCCGGTTACCAGTCAAATACTGGCGCAGACTCAGGACATGCTGGGTAAAGAGGCTGATAAGGTGCGCATCATGTCGGTGTCGATAGACCCTGAATACGATACCCCATCGCGCTTAAATGATTACAGTCAAAAATTTGGTGCGAAAGCGGGTTGGCAACACTACACCGGTAGCCTTCAGGACAGTGTGAGTATTCAAAAAGCTTTCCAGGCCTATCGAGGTGACAAGATGAACCACACTCCGTCCATATTCCTGAAGCAGGCCGGCAATGCAACTTGGGTGCGGTTAGACGGGTTTCCCACGGCCAAGCAGGTGATTGGCGAATACAAAGCTTTACCTGTATCTGCTGGAAGCTAGGCCGCTAGCTTTGGGCAGTTGCGGCTGCCGATTGATTGGCATGATGCTCTCAGGTAGACTTGGTTTTTAACCATTTACCTTACCGCAGCACACCATGTACCAAGCTACTGACACCCGTTATGACGCCATGCTCTATCGCCGCTGCGGTAGCAGTGGACTCAAACTCCCGGCTATTTCCTTAGGTCTATGGCATAACTTTGGTGACGCCACGCCATTTGCACAGCAGCAAACCATGCTGCGCACTGCGTTTGATTTGGGTATTACGCATTTTGATTTGGCCAACAATTACGGTCCAGCGTACGGCTCTGCCGAGACAAATTTTGGCGAGCATCTGCGGCGTGACTTCAAGCCCTACCGCGACGAGCTGATTATTTCCAGTAAAGCGGGCTATGACATGTGGCCCGGGCCATATGGGCAGGGTGGCGGCTCACGCAAATATGTATTGGCCAGCCTGGACCAAAGCTTGAAACGCATGGGCCTGGAGTATGTGGATATTTTTTATTCACACCGCTTTGACCCAGACACGCCACTGGAAGAAACTATGGGTGCACTGGCCAGTGCGGTACAGCAAGGCAAAGCGCTGTATGTGGGCGTGTCCAGCTATTCAGCACAGCATACACGTGAGGCAGCGGCCATCTTGCACGGCATGGGCGTGCAAGCACTGATCCACCAGCCCTCTTACAACCTGCTGAATCGCTGGATAGAGCAACCCACACCGCACGGCAGCTTGCTGGACGCGCTGTCTGACACGGGCATGGGCTGCATCGCCTTTAGCGCGCTGGCGCAGGGTTTGCTGAGTAGCCGTTATCTGCAAGGCGCACCACAAGACGCACGCATGCACCGGCCTGGTGGCGGGTCGTTCAAAGCGGAGCATGTGAACGCCAGTAACCTGGCACATATACGTGCGCTGAACGATATTGCGCAAAACCGCAACCAGAGTCTTGCGCAAATGGCCGTGGCCTGGGTATTGCGCGATGCTCGCGTAACTACGGCTTTGATTGGTGCAAGCCGCCCCGAACAGATTACCGAGTTGGTGGGATCACTACAAAATCTGGCTTTCAGCACGGACGAACTCAATGCCATCGACAAACACGCCGTGGATGGTGGCTTGAATTTATGGGCACGTTCGTCAGAATAAACTTAACCGTAGCGACTTAATATGTAAAGCAGATGGTTTGAAGCCGCTGGATTAAGTGACGCAACCAATAAACGCATGCATCCCAATTTGCTGGCACTTTGCGCTATCACCCTGTGGGCTAGTCTGGCTGTGCTGGGGGTTTCACTGTCTCACGTTCCGCCATTTTTGTTGACGGGCATTGCATTGCTGGTTGGCAGTGTGGTGTCACTTCCCCTGATTTGGCGCAAACCGAGTAACAGCAGCGTAGGCAGTGCTGGTTTCGACTGGCAACAACTCAAGGTGGTGCCCAGGGTGCTGGCTCTGGGCGTGTATGGTTTGTTTGGTTTTCACTTTCTGCTCTTCGTCGCACTACGCAACGCACCGCCCGTGCAAGCCAATTTGGTCAACTACCTGTGGCCACTGGGCATTGTGGTCATGGCACCACTGTTTATCCCTGGAGTTAGGCTTTCTGCTATGCATTTAATAGCTGCTTGCGCAGGTTTTACGGGGGCTTGCATCGCAATTGTCGGTGATAAACTTCTGCAAACTGGCTTGGCGGGCGTCACACAAGATGGTTTTTCTTGGGGTTACATTCCAGCACTGTGCTCGGCATTTATCTGGGCCAGCTATTCGCTAGGTACCAAGCGTCTGGCTGACACGGGGCGTGGTTTTTCTACGGCAGCCATTGGCGTTTTTGGTTTGGTTTCTGGCCTGCTGTCACTGTTGTGCCACGTGTTGATGGAGCCATCCATCATCTTGAGTAGCCGTGACTGGCTACTACTCACCGTGATGGGTTTGGGCCCTTTAGGCGTAGCCTTTTACTTATGGGATGCAGCACTGAAAAAAGGCAATGTCCAACAGATCGGCATCTTGAGTTACATCACGCCACTGGCATCTACCGCATGGCTCATGGTGTTTACCGGCAAACCATTGACCGTGAGTATTGGCTTGGCTACTGCGTTGATAGTAGGGGCAGCGGTGTTGGGAACCCGGACAAAGGCTTAGCGAATCATTCCGTTCCAGCCTAGCAAACCCGCCATCCAGTTCAGGGTGATGCCGGTGAGTGCGCAAGCGATGGATGATGCCAGCATGGTGCGCAGGCCCGTGCGGTGGGCGTCGTGCGCGGTGCGGGCGCTTTGGCTGCCGGGCCAGGCGTACAGCACAGCGGCCAACACGCACACACCGCCCAACATGAAGGCGCTAAAGCCTGCACGTAACCACACCAGAGGTGGTACCCGTGCAAACACCACGTCAATGGTGATGCGCAAGTCGCCCACGGCCAACACTAACCCCGCCAGCAGGCCAAACCCCAGCGTGAACGACACCAACAAGCAGGCTTGCGCTGCGCACACTACTGCATGCGCCGCAATCCAAGGCACTGCCATGCGTGCCACCAGGCCGCGGTGCTGGTGACTGTGCACGGCAGTTGCCAGGCTGTTGGCCGGGCCAAAGGCTTCGCGGTCTTGCGCCTCGGTCAATCGCAAAGCAATGGCTGGCGCATTTTGCATGGCCATACTTTGTGCGCAAATCATGGGGGCGGCTTGCACCACCCACAGCGGCCACAGTGTGGCCAGCACAGTGGCGGTTTGCTCGTTCAGAGACGAAGGCAAAATGACAAATATCACTACCCCTGCCACCAATGACAGCACCACGATGATGGGCAAGCCCTCTGCCAGCTCGCGGTCACGTTCTTTGCGCATGCGCAGCTTGGCAGCGGGCAACATCCATGCCGTGCGGTACCACCACAGGGCGCGCAGTGCATACCAACGCAGTTTGAGTGGCCCCAGCAGCAGTGTGTTGACACTGATTTTGGTGGGCTCTTTAGTACGCATTGTGGGCCTCAATCGTAAATTTAAGGTGCACCACGTTGCAAGGCAAGTGCCGCTGCGCGAGCACTTTGGGCCAGTTTGGCAAAACGCAGTGATTGGGTGGTGTCACCCAGTGCCCAGTATGCTTCGGTGAGCAAATCCAGGTCTATGCTCACCCTGCTTGCGCTGCCTGCCTGTTGGTCTAACACCAGTGCAGCATTTGCATCTGCCACGGCGATGGCATGTTGACCCAATACAGCCTGGGCTTGGGCACGAGCCCGCAGGGCGTTGGCTTGCTCAGCGTTGTTGGACATGCTGGCAGCAAGCGCTGCACTGGCATTTTGCACCGCAGCGTTGGCATTGCCTTGGGCCAGATCAATTCGTGCACGCAGCACCAGCAAAGCAGCTTGGGCGCTGCAGGTGCTGGCACAGGCTGCATGGGCGTTTTGCCAATGGGTTTGTGCTTTACCCAAATCATTCAACGATAGATGCAATGCAGTAGCACGGCCATGCGCCAAAGCCATGGTTTCAGTAGACACAGCAGCGCTAGCCACTGCAGACTGCGCCAACACTGCGTCTACCAATTGCAGCGCCCGGTTTGTCTGCCCTGCTTCACCCAGCACCCGTGCTTCGCTCAGGCGTGCACGCGCCAATGGTTCGGCCAAGGCCAGTGATTCGTATACCAAGGCCGCAGACGCATACGTGGCTGCTGCGGCTTGCAAGTCACCTTGCACATACGATTGCGCTGCGCGACGTTCCATGCCTTGTGCAGCAGTTACAACAGCGTTTTGCTGCTTTGTCGTCGTAGAACTAGCGCAAGCAGCTATTAAAAATGTAGCAAATAAAATCAATGCGGCCAATAAAGAACGCCGTATGGTTAGAAAATTCCCGCTTGCCGTCATTTCCGTGGCCCCTCAAAACTGTCTAATGGCAAACCACCATCTGGCGCTGGTTTGACAAAACTTGATACCGGCCAGGTACGCTTGAGGCCATCGGTAATGTCTGCAGCGTCTTGTGTTGCGGCGCGTGCAGAACGTACCGCAGGTGGAATATCTTGTTTGGCTTCTTGCACAATTTGCCGAACATCCGCCGTGGTGGCTTTCACGTTTTCAGTAGCACCTTTCGCGTTCTCGCTGGCACCTTGAGCAGCTTCTAAGGTTGAAGGTAAACCTTTCTCCAGTATTTGCACTGTGGCTCGGGCGCTGGCAGCCGCTAGTTCGGCCTGGGCCAATACTTTCTTGACATCTCCAATCACAGCGGCGCGGTCCGCGTCCAGCTTACCAGCGACCCTAGAGGCTGAATCACCCACGCGTTTGAGCTCACCGCTCATAGCTTGCATATTGGCCAACACGGTCGTGACAGACATTCGCACATCTTCACGCATGGCAGACGCTTCACCCGTGAGTTTTTTGGTGTCGTCCAAAATCGGTTCAACCTTGCTAATAACCACAGCAAGCTTTTCAATAGCTGCCTTTACGGTGCCCATCACGTCCTCTAGCTCGTTGCCAGTGTCCATGGGCAGTGTAGTTTCTGGCTCCAGGCGCTTACCTTCGCGTGAACCAGGCAAGATGTCAATAAATTTGCCACCCAGCGGACCATCGCGGCCAAACTTGGCGCTGGCGTTCATGCCCAGCATGGCCAGCCTTTCTTGCACCACACGTAGCCGAACACGCACATTCAGCGTAGGCTCCAGCTCCAGATTATCCACCTCACCAATTTTGAAGCCTTTGAGTTTGACTTGGGTGCCTATCTGCACGCCCACGGCGCCAGGCAACTCGACAAAAAGATGGGCCGTGGGAGTGAACCAGCCTTGCCGCCAGGCTGACAAAGTCATCAGCACCAAGGCAAAGATGCAGGCAAGCGCCAGCCAAAACCGTCCGGGATTGCGCCGTGCCAAGGCAGTCATGTCCCTGTCCAGCAGGGAATCGGCGTCAATGTGGTCGGGGGGAGATACTTTGTCTGGCTCCGTCATAGTTCAGAGCATAGCGCATCCAGCGGCCCAGTCGTTTCAAAACAATTCGGCACGTATTGAACGAGCCGATCAGGCTGCTAGCGGCCTTGGCGCACTTCACCGATCAAATAGTCAGTAACAACCAAAGCACGTTCCATGGTCTGAGCCAAAGCGCCAGATGTATAGAAACGCCCGGCAATACCCAAGGCTGGCACACCATCGACTTTGAAGTCGTTCATCGACTGTGTGGCCTTGCGAGCTTTGGTAGACACAGAGAACGAGTTATACAGTTCGTCAAATTGCGTCTTATTCACTCCCTGCTTTTCCAGCCATGCACCGATGCTGGCCTGGTTGTCCAGTGCCTGCTTCTCTACGTGGATAGCGTAGAAAACTTTACTGTGTAATTCGCTCACTTTGCCCATGGCTTCCAATGCATAAAACAAGCGCTGCTGGGGAATAAAAGTCTCGCGAAAGGCCACGGGTACACGGCGAACCACGACGTCTTTAGGTGCCTTTTTGGTCCAGGCTTCCAGCTGAGGTTCAAACGCATTACAGTGCGGGCAGTTATACCAAAAAAACTCCACCACTTCGATCTTGCCTGCACCCGCCTCGGTTGACAGGCGTTTGTCAAGACCCAGATAGTCAGTGCCCTCTTCAAACTTGCGCGCTGTTTGCGCTTGCACGGCCTGCACGCCAGCCACAGCAGTTGCAGCCACTATGGCAGTAGAAAATTCACGACGTTTCATCCAAAACTCCAATAGTTCAGTTAATCAATCGACATTACAAATGCCAGTGCGGACTTGGCAAACGCCAAAAGGTTCATCGTTGCGTACGAACCAAAGCCGTGTCCAGGCCATTACCGTCCAACTTGTCTTTCACCTTTTCGGCATCGTCTTTTTTCTCAAACGGGCCTACACGCACCCGGAACACGGTCCGCCCCGATTGCTCACGCTCGGTAATTTTGGCGTCCATACCCAGCATGGCCAGCTTGGCACGCTGCGCCTCAGCGTCTTCCGTCGTTCGATAAGCACCCGCTTGCACAAAATAAGTAAACGGGTCAACACCCGCAGTGGTTGACCCGGCAGCAATTTTGGCTTTTGCCTTGGCCAGATCGCCCAGTGGGTCTGCCGAGGCCTTCAGGTCTGGTTTGGCATCGGGGTTAGCAGCGTCTGCTGTGTCGTTGGCTTTTTTCTCTGCCTTGGCAGCGGCGGCGCTGGCGGCTGCCAAGGCTTTGGCAGCCGCAGTACCTTTAGCAGCAGATGGCGCGGTGATCGGCGGTTCAACTACTACAGCGCCAGATGCAGCAGGATTCGGTTTGGCCGGATTCTTACCGTACAGCGGTGCGTTCGGGTCCCAATCTTTATTTTTCTTGCTTTCAGCGGCGTCCTGGTCAGTAACCTTTGGCGGCACCTTGTTCACAAAAGGTACGGGCACTTTGGTAACGTACACAGCTACGGCCAGTGCAGCACCCAAACCCACCAACACGCCAATGATGATGCCTAAAATAGTGCCGCCACGCTGGGCTGTTAGCGTCGATATCGGTGTCGAAGATTTCATGTTCATACCTAAATTTTTTTCTACATCTTAGTCGGTGCAGACACACCCAGTACAGCCAATCCGTTACGCAGTACCTGCGCAGTAGCGGCTACCAGGGCCAAGCGTGCTTTTTTCACCACGACGTCTTGTACCAGAATACGTTCTGCGTCGTAATAACTGTGGTAACTGGCGGCCAGGTCACGCAGGTAAAAGGTTACGTCATGCGGCGCAAAATCTTTGGCCGCGGCAGTCAGCATGTCGGGGTATTTGGCTAGTTGCAACATCAGACTCTGCGCAGAGGCGCTGTTTAAAGCAGTCAAATCTACCGCGTTCAAAGTTGTCGCGTCTCCGCCGTCTTTGTCAGCCCAAGCGGCCAGCACGGAGCTGATGCGGGCGTGCGCGTATTGCACATAGTACACCGGGTTATCGTTGTTCTTGGCTACGGCTAAATTCACATCGAAAGTGTATTCGGTGTCGGGTTTGCGACTGAGTAAAAAGAAGCGCACAGCATCTTTACTGGTCCAGTCAATCAAATCACGCAGGGTCACATACCCGCCGCTACGTTTACTTATCTTGACCTCTTCGCCGTCCTTTATCACACGCACCATGGTGTGCAGCACATAGTCAGGGTAACCCTGTGCCACACCCGCGCCCGCAGCCTGCAAACCTGCGCGCACGCGCGCGATAGTGCCGTGGTGGTCGGTGCCCTGGATGTTGACCGCGCGGGTGTAACCGCGTTCCCACTTGGCCAGGTGATAGGCCACGTCGGGCACGAAGTAGGTATAGTTGCCATCACCCTTTCGCATCACGCGGTCTTTGTCGTCGCCATACTCGGTGGTTTTGAGCCACAGTGCCCCGTCTTGCTCATAGGTCTTGCCAGCAGCAATCAGTTGCTGCACGGTTTTATCAACGCGGCCACTGGTGTACAAGCTGCTTTCCAGAAAGTAGTTGTCAAACTTGACTGCAAAGGCCTGCAAGTCCAGGTCTTGCTCGTGGCGCAGGTAGGCGACGGCGAATTGGCGAATGCTTTCGTAATCTTCGACGTTACCGCTGGCAGTAAAGCTGCGGTCATCTGCTTTGACTGTTTTCTGAGCTAAAAAGTCTGCAGCAATATCGGCAATGTAATCACCGTTGTAAAAGCTTTTACTCTCGGGATTGTCTGGGTCAGTCGGCCAACAGTCATCACCTGGCTTGAAGCCTCTTGCACGCAATTGGGTAGATTTCGCCAGTGTTGCGATCTGCACACCTGCGTCGTTGTAGTAAAACTCGCGGTACACCTGCTCGCCCTGCGTAGCCCACAGGTTACAAATGGCATCACCCAGCGCGGCTTGGCGGCCATGGCCCACGTGCAGGGGGCCGGTGGGGTTTGCAGAAACAAACTCCACCATCATCTTGGCACCGGTAGCCTTTTGCTCTCCGTAGCATTCCTTTTGCGCCAATACTTCTCGCACCACCTGCTGTTTGGCTTGTGGCTTCAATTTGATATTGATAAAACCAGGGCCAGCAATATCAATATCGCTTACCCAAGCCTTGAACTGCTCTGTATTTAGGAGCTGCTCGCGCAATACGGACGCGAGTTCTCGCGGGTTTTTCTTAAGCGCTTTCGATAGTTGCATGGCTACCGTGCACGCAAAGTCTCCATGCTCGGCCACTTTGGGCGACTCAAACGCTGCCTTCGCACCCGCTCCTGCGCTCAATTTCTCAAGCTCTGTGCTTAACGCGCTGAGTAGTTGTTGTTTAACCTGTTGCATAGGGTGATTTTACGGGGGATAGCTCAGAATATTTGAGTCGCTAAGATTCTGAGGTGGGCGATCCAGTGTTATGTGACAAGTCTCAAAAGCAAAAAACCGCCCGAAGGCGGTTTTTTGCAAGTGTGAGCGGTTTATTGCCCCGTAGCCGTCACACCGCAGGTGACCAAGAATTGCACACTCGAATTTGCCTTGAATGTCGGCAGTATCAGGCCCGCACCCTGGAGTTGGCTAATGGTTGGCGAAGCGGGGCAACTGGCTGTTCCCGTCACCACCGAGCAGCTAACGGCACTACAGCTCAACCCAGTAGCCGCAGGGTCTTTCACGATGGAAAGATCAGCATCTGAAGGCCCGCCGTTCGACACCGTGATGGTGTAGGTCGTCGTCTGACCCGCAACCAAGGTATTGGTACCGTTAGTTTTGGTGATCTGCAAATTAGCAACCTGAACGGCTGTCAATGTGGCTGTGGCCGTGTTGTTGGCTGTGGTGATCTCCGGTACCGTGGTCGATCCGGCTGCAACTCCTGCCGTTACCGTCGCGCCTGCCGTGGTGACCGTGGTCAGCACCAG
>JAYVTG010000064.1:0-12518 GCA_043774625.1 Polaromonas sp.
GGAACAAATCCGCTACTTGCACTATAGCTTACGGACCGAAGAGGCTTATGTGTACTGGGTGAAAAAGTTCATTTATTTTCACAATACCAAACACCCGAATACGATGGTGCAAATGGAGGCGGAGCAGTTTTACCTGCTTATTTAGCCTGTAGCCAGCGCAGAATATGCGCAAGAAGCTATTAAATTAATAGCAGGTGTGTATTCAACTCCAACGCAATACCAAGTCAGTCCAGCAGATGGGCGCTTGCCGGGTAAGCGATTTCAGGTATGCCCTGCATGAGCGCACACGGCAAGCGCCCATCTGCGCCACCGCTACCACGCTGGCGCGAAACGCATCCACTTAAACTCGCCTGGTACCCAAGAAAACCTGGCCACATATAATTAATAACCAATTAGTCATTAAACTATCAAGGCCATTGAACTTATCACTTAGCACTCCGTCATAGAGAGTGCTAATATTATGATTAATTGAAAGGAGTCTTGGTATGTCTGGAGCTTTGGCTTTATCGTCACCCGCGTCTACCGCCCTCACCCGCACCTGGGGTTTGGTGCCCACACTGGGCAATTTGGACGCTTATATTACTGCGGCCAACCGCATGCCCTTGCTCACCCTAGAAGAAGAGCAGGCCTTTGCGCGCAACCTCAAAGATAACAACGACCTGAATGCTGCCGAGAAGTTAGTGCTCTCTCACTTGCGCCTGGTCGTGTCTGTATCGCGCCAATACCTGGGTTACGGCCTGCCGCATGGCGATTTGATTCAAGAAGGCAATGTGGGCCTGATGAAGGCCGTGAAGCGCTTTGACCCCGACCAGGGCGTGCGCCTGGTGAGCTACGCGCTGCACTGGATCAAGGCCGAAATTCATGAATATGTGCTGAAAAACTGGCGCATGGTCAAGGTGGCCACCACCAAGGCGCAGCGCAAGCTGTTTTTTAACCTGCGTTCGATGAAGGCAGGTTTTCAGGCCGAAGCCGCAGACGCCGACACCCACCGCAGCACCTTGAACAAGCGCGAAGTGGCCAGCATGGCCAAAACGCTCAAGGTCAAGCCCGAAGAGGTGCTGGAGATGGAGATGCGCATGTCGGGCGGCGACGTGCTGCTGGACCCGTCGCCAGGTGACGATGGCGAAGAAGCCTTTGGCCCGATTGCCTACTTAGCCGACACCAACCACGAGCCCACCGCCATGATTGCCGCGCACCAGCGTGACGTGTTGGCGACCGACGGCATTGCGACTGCCTTGAGCACTCTGGACGAGCGCAGCCGCCGTATTGTGCAAGAGCGCTGGTTAAAGGTGAACGACAACGGATCGGGCGGTTTAACCCTGCACGATTTGGCAGCGGTGTACGGAGTAAGCGCCGAGCGCATTCGCCAGATTGAAGTGGCGGCGATGAAGAAAATGAAAAAAGCGCTAGCAGAATTTGCCTGAACGCGCGCACCTTGGGCGGCTGACCAAGCTGCTGCCCAAAACCCTAGCTGTTGCGTGAGCGCGGCAAACAATATCACGCTTTAGTTAACTAAACAGGCACCACAAGTACTTGTTTGCCTTAACACTCCCCCTTTTTGTGCAAAGTAATGTAAAAATAAATTTACATGGAATTTTGCATCCTTTCATCACGCAGGTTTTGGGCCGCTTTTTGCGCCGATGCGCTGGCATGGGCAGCACGCGCGTTCAAGTTCGCGGTGGTGGGAACCGTTTTATGTTGCGGCATAGTCGCTTTAGCCCAAGATGCCCGCACCAAGCTTGCAACGATTGAACTAAATGCGCAAACCAAACGCGTAGACCTGGACGGGTTGAGCGAATACTGGATAGACGACACCAACCAGGCCAGCGTTGAACAGGTCGATGCTGGTTTCAACGGATATGGCCAGTTTGTGGCTAGAGGCGAATCGCAGATCCACAAAATTTGGGGCAAAACTTTGTGGATACGCTTTGATGCCAAGATCTTGGACGCCAGCGCGCGCTGGTTTTTTGAAGCAGCGTCACCCAGTGTGCAAGACATCAGTCTTTACTGGCGCGATGCCAGCAACCAGTGGGTGCGCATGCGCTCTGGCGACGCAACGCCTCGTTCGCAGTGGCCCGTACTGGACCGCACCCCTGTGTTTCAGCTCAACCAGCCGCAGCCTGGCTCGCACATCTATTACTTACGCATCAATAACGACCGGGTGCCGTTTTCTGCCCCCTTGCGCATTTTGCGCGACACCGAACTGCTGGCGCAACGCCAGGTAGAACTGCTGCTTATCGGAGCTTACGTCGGCATTGCGCTGATGATGGCCCTTGTCAGTCTGGCGCTGAGCCAAACCATGAAAGAGCGCAGGTTTTACTATTTCACTGTCTACCTGTTGGTTTTAGGTGCTTTTCAGCTCAACTACCTCGGTTTGAGTGGCCAATATATCCACCCCCAAGCCGTGCATTGGGCTTATGCTTCCAATTTTGTGTTGCCACTGATTGCGGTAGCCACTGGATTATGGTTTGTACACAAAGTGATCAAGCCTAGACAGTTTTCCATCGGCTTGGAAACGGTAGGTACCGGGTTGATAACGATACTATTGGGCCTCGCAACTTATGCCACGTTTGCACCTAATCCAACTGTTTTTCAGGTAGGTAATGCATTTTGCCTGGCCGCACTGTTCTGGGCGTATGTGGTGATATGGGCGTCATGGACACGGGATAATCACAACGTGCGTTGGATCGCGCTGGGTTTTTTGCCGGTTGCCTTGGGTGCTTTACCTGGTTTGCTGCGCAACGCCGGATTGATCCATTCAGGCTTCATCACGCAATACGGCATCACGATTTGCGCCATTGTGGGCATGCCTATCCTGCTTTTTTCTTTGGTGCAGCGCAGCGCCGGTCGCCAGATCAGCCTGGCACGCGCGGCGGGCTTACCCACCCACGACGCGCTGACCGGTTTGGCCAACTTGCGCCACCTGCTACAGCAAATGCATGGTGCCAGCACGCGTGCGCAGCGTTTTAGCAAGCCCTATGCCTTGTACCTGGTAGAGCTGACCAACCACGACTGGTTTTTGAAAGAACACCGCGTAGAGATGGCCAACCGCGCACTGGTGCTGCTGGGCACACGGCTGCAACACATTGCACGCGATGTAGACACCGCCGCCCGGTTAGAAGGCAACCAGTTTATTTTGCTGATCGAAGGCCCATGCGAACCGGCTTATGCGGCCAAGCTGGCTACCAAAATAGCATCCAGCGCGCATGCGCCGTCCAACCTGCTGCCCGTGGGTGCTACGCTTAAACTGCGCATTACCTGCGCGCTGATGCCCGACCCCAACTCACTCGAACATGGTGACGATGCAAGTGCGCAACTGGCCTGGTTGATTGAACATGCAGAGCATGCGACGCTGGATGCACGCAAGCTGGTGCGCACCCTTAATTTTTAAATGATTTAGTAGGTAAATTAAGCCAACGCCGGCGTGGAATATCCGCGAGAAGCTACTATTTCAATAGCAAAGCTATATCTTCAACCAGTGGCTTGGCACCACCGCCGTAGCGGTTGTACAGGCGAATTTGGCCTTGCGTGTCAAACACATAACTGCCAGCAGAATGGTCTAGCGTATAACTGCCAGCGGTGCGGCCTTCTACCTTTTTATAGAAAATCTTGAAGTGCTTGGCGACCTCGGCGGTTTGGTCCAGGCTGCCGCGCAGGGCGATGAAGCTGGGGTCAAAGTTTTCCATATAGGCCTTGAGCACGGGCGCGGTGTCGCGCTCAGGGTCTAAGCTGACAAAGATGCCTTGTAGCTTGTCGCCATCTTTACCCAACAGCTTTTTCACCTCGGCCAGCTCGGCCATGGACGTGGGGCACACGTCAGGGCATTGGGTAAAACCAAAAAACAGGACGACCGCTTTGCCTTTGAAGTCAGCAATTGTCCGGGTCTGGCCAAACTGGTCTTGGAGCTTGAAATTTTGTGCGTAGTCTGCACCGGTGATGTCTACGCCCCTGAATTCAAGCTTTTTCTCGCTGCAGGCGGTCAAAAACCCGAATAATACACAAAAAACACCGAATGTCAGCGCAGAATATGCGCGAGCAGCTATGCTTTTTGTAGTAAATGCATGCAAAAAATTTACCATAACCAGCCTTATGCAACGTAATGGTCTACCAGCAGCGCCAGGAACAACACGCTTAAATGGATGAGCGAAAAGCGAAAGGTCTTGCGCGCCAGCGCGTCAGAATAGTTGCGAAACAATGCGAAAGCGTAACTGCAAAATCCTATGCTCAGAACAACGGCTGTTACCAAATAAATCCAGGAACTCATGCCATAAGCAAAGGGCATCAGGCAGGCGGCAAACAGCACAAAGGTATAAAGCAGCACCTGCAAACGCGTAAATTCATTGCCATGCGTCACAGGCAACATGGGCAAGCCAGACTTGCGATAGTCTTCTACCCGGTACAAAGCCAGAGCCCAAAAATGCGGCGGTGTCCATAAGAAGATGATGAGAAACAAAATCAACGCTTCGGGCGACACACTGCCCGTCATAGCGGCCCAGCCCAGCACCGGCGGCATGGCACCCGACGCGCCGCCAATGACGATGTTTTGCGGAGTCAGCGGCTTCAAGATGACGGTATACACCACGGCGTAGCCCACAAAGGTGGCAAAGGTGAGCCACATGGTGAGGGGGTTGACCGTGAAGTACAGCACAGCCGAGCCAGCAGCGCACAGCAAGGCCGAGAAAGCGCCGGTTTGCACGTCGCTGATATCGCCCTGTGCGGTGGGTCGCCAAGCGGTGCGGCGCATTTTGGCGTCTATGCCTTTTTCTACCAGACAGTTAAAAGCGGCTGCAGCTGCGGCTACCAGCCAAATGCCGAATGACGCGAACGCCATGCGGCCCCACTCTTGCGCCGTTGGCAGGCCTGGCACGGCTAGCACCATGCCGATCAAGGCGCAAAAGACGATGAGCTGGATGACGCGCGGTTTGGTCAATGCGTTGAACTGCGCCAGCTTGCTTTTGGCAGGCGTGGCTGATAAGGGCGCAGCCCCTGAGGCCGTGTGGGGCGTTATCGACGGTGGTGTGGCCATTGGCTCGCTCATGGTGTTTTGGCGTGGGCGCTGTACATTTGTACGCGGCTGCTCGCGTTGCTGGCAGCTTCGGTGTTGGGTGTTGTTGATTCGGCCTTGTGATGTATGAACCGTTCACCCTGAGCTTGTCGAAGGGTTGCGCTGGCTTGGACAAGCTCAGCCCGAACGGAAATGAATACTTCATCGGGTCCGTTTGATAACATAGCGGCGTTGTGGGCATATTGCAGGCGACTGATGCCCAGTGCGTGGGTCAACACCAGCACCAGGCTCGCAGCGCCGCCCGTGTGCGCTACGGCGGCCAGCAAAGGCCAGCCCAGCACGACATTGCTCAGGCCCGTTACCAACTGTAGTGCCAGCAAGGCTGCCAAGCCGCGCGCCACACCGCGCATGCCGGGTACTTGCCACATGCGCCACGCTGCAAAGCCCAGTACGGCAAACACCACAAAAGCAAAGCTGCGGTGCACGATATGAATGGCAACCAGTGCTGGAAAGGCTATGGCCTCTCCCGCTCCGGTTTGCCCCAACGGACGCCACAACTCAAAACCCTGGCGCAGGTCCATCGGCGGCAACCACTGGCCCTGACAGGTAGGAAATTGCGTGCACGCCAGCACGGCGTAATTGGTGCTCACCCAGCCGCCCAGGGCTATTTGCAGCCACAGCAAGGCAAAGCCTGCTATCAGTAGTTGGCGAACTGCGGCCGGCAATAATGCAGGTGTTGCATCACCCAGGCCTAGGCCCATACCTGCGCTGTGCGCATAACGTGTCGCTTGCATTTGCAGCAAGGCCAGTAGCACCATGCCGCCCAGCAGATGCAAGGTGACGATGGCGGGAAAGAGCTTCATGGTGACGGTGAAGGCACCGAATGCGCCTTGAATGCAGACCCACACCAGCGTGGCGATGGGCCATGCAAATGACAGGGTGCGCCGCTGCAACCAGGTGGTAACAGCAATCACCAAAATCAGCACACCAACACTGCTGGCCAGGTAGCGGTGGATCATCTCGATCCAGGCTTTTTGGTGCGTCACGGGGCCGGTGGGCATGGCCGCCTGTGCAGCGTTGATCTGCGTTGTGGCACCTGCGGGGCTGGCTTGGGCGTAGCAGCCGGGCCAGTCGGGGCAGCCCAGGCCGGAGTCTGTCAACCGGGTGAAGGCACCGAACAGCACCAAGTCGAAGGTTAAAAATAAAGTGAGCAAAGTCAATGCGCGCAGTCGCTGTGGTAACGATGCCTTGCGGTTGCGCAGCCACACCCAGGCCAGCGGGCCGAGCGCTATCACTACGCCCAGCAGCATCAGGCGCGCCAGGGGGGCAAAGTCAAACAGGGCTTGGTCGGCTGTCATGGCGGTTATTTTGCTTCACGCCCGGCTTTGTCCCAGCTGCTGGATGCACGCAGCAAACGCTCAACGTCGCGCTTGGCCTTGGCAACGTCTACATTGGCTGGAAAGCGCAGCATCCAATTGCCCATGGGATCCACCAGGTACAAATGGTCAATTAGTTTTTGACCATCAGCAGGTGCCAGCCACTGTGCCAGGGCATCTGGTGCTATGCGAAAAGCGTAAGCATCGTTGGCGGCGTCAAGCATGGCGGGTAGCACATTGGTTTTGACGGGTGCATCGTCAGTGACCAACACCACACGGTCCAGGCGGTCTTTTTCACGGCCCAGACTTTCGCGCAATTGGCGTTGCAGATAAATGTGTTTTTCGCACACCGCATCACACGCGCTGCTGGCTACGCTGACCAGCAGCCACTGGCCTTTCAAGGCACGCAGATTGGTAGCCGCAGTCGCATATTGATTGGCCACCACTTTGCCTGTGCCCGTCAGCGGCAGCACAGCTACATCGGGCAAGGGGCGCTGCGGGTTGATGAGTTCGCCATAGTTGCGCTGTGCCGTCGGGCGTACCACATAGAAAGTGAAGTACGACGCAATGACAGGCGCGGCACACACCAGCAGCACGGCAATCATCTTCCAGCGGCCCGATAAGCGGCGCTGCGTGTTCACCGCCGCGCCAGGCTCGGGCAGGCTGTGCACGGACATGTTCAAAGGTTGGTCAGACATTTTGTTCAAAGATTCTGTTCAATTGCGGCACGCCGCCTGCGGGGGGA
Source organism: Polaromonas sp. (assembly GCA_043774625.1). Lineage (GTDB taxonomy): Bacteria > Pseudomonadota > Gammaproteobacteria > Burkholderiales > Burkholderiaceae_C > JAAFIP01. Next base: position 7,127 of record JAYVTG010000064.1, read on the forward strand.
GATGATTTGAAACCAGACATACAAAACCACAACCAATCCACACAGAGCAAACCACTGAAACGCATAGCCGTAGTGCTTTTCGACACCAGACTCAACGGCCAGCCACTGGCGCTGCACGCCGTCGCTATTGGCATCGGTTTGTAACACCACTACAGGCAGCAGGGGCAGCCCCGTTTGTGCAGCAAATGTGGCAATGTCTAGATTGTGCCGTATGCGCGGCGCACTGGCGCTGGCTTGCGGTAAAGCCGCAGAAGTTAACGGGCTGTCTGTACCCAGGGCAAAAACGCTGGAGAGCTGGGCTATCACACGCCCACCTACTTGCACATGGCCCTGCGGGTCAGCCACGGGCGGCAAGCGCGTCATGTCCTGAAAGTCTCGCGGTACCCAGCCGCGCTGCACCAGCACCACGGCTTGGCTTTCTGCATTTACCGGGTCTTGGCCTTGTGGCTCAAGACGCAGCGGTGTCACCACATAAAAACCTTGCTGGCGATGCATCTGCCGGTTTTGTAAATACACGGTATGTTGGTGCAGCCACTGGCCTTGCAATGCCACACGGCGGTTAAACAATGCGGTAACTGCTGCGGTATTTGCTATATTTTTAGTAGCTGTCAGCGCTTTGTTAGCAAGGGTTTCTTGCGATTCTTGTCGCACAATCTGCTGCGCCATGCCCAGCTTTTGAGCTGCGCGGCGCAACTGCCATTGGCCTAGGAGCAGTGTAGCCAGCACTGCCGTAGCAGCGACCACCGCAATAAAAACGCGTGCGCCTGCTAAGCCTGCTCCAGCACCTTTGACGGAGTGCGGTGCAGCGATGGATGCAGGAGATGGCACGGGAGCTGGCATAAAAAACTCAGGCGCGGGATAATATTGGTATGACTATTTTGATCTCACTCGCATTCTTGGCTATTTTGGCCAGCTTGGGCGTTGCCTTGTTTTTTATGATTCGCGGTGGCAAGTCTGACGATGTAGCCAACGACGACCCTGATACACCCACACGTAAACCCACCAATGGCATGGCACGTGCGCTGGCGTTTCGCGTGGGCATTTCGGTCGTCATGTTCATTTGCGTATTGATTTCCTGGAAGATGGGCTGGATTCACCCTACTGGCATACCTGCCGGAAAGTAAAAAAAGCCGCTGAGCGGCTTTTTTTGCTGGGTGGCGGCAGACTGGTTAGAACCAATACACCAGAATATACAGACCCAGCCACACCACGTCTACAAAGTGCCAGTACCAGGCTGCGCCTTCAAAGCCAAAGTGCTTGTCCGCCGTGAAGTGGCCTTTTTGCAAACGCAGGGTAATAAACAGCAACATCAACATGCCCACAAACACGTGAAAGCCGTGAAAGCCGGTCAGCATGAAGAAGGTGGAACCGAAAATGCCCGAACTGAGCTTGAGGTTCAGGTCGGTGTAGGCATGGTAGTACTCGTAGCCCTGCACGCACAAGAAGGTAATACCCAGCAGCACGGTCGCCCACATAAAGCCAATGGTCTTGGCACGGTTGCCTGCAATCAGGGCGTGGTGTGCGATGGTAATGGTAATGCCGGACGACAACAGCAACGCGGTATTGATGGTAGGCAATGGCCAGGGGCCCATGGTGGTGAAGGGTTCCACAATGTTGGCAGGCGACGTAGTAGCACCAGCCACCATGCTGGGCCATGCGGCTTTAAAGTCTGGCCACAGCAGCGCATTTTCCAGGCTACCCAGCGCTGGAATAGAGTGGGAACGTGCCCACCACAGCGCAGAAAAGAACGCGCCGAAGAACATGACTTCGGAGAAGATGAACCAGCTCATACTCCAGCGGAAGGACAAGTCGATTTTGTAACCGTACAAACCTTTTTGGCTCTCGCCCACAGCTTGGCTGAACCACTGAAACAACACCACCAACCACCAAACCATGCCAAACATGAGCACGTACTTACCCCAATCCACGCCGTTGATCCATTGGCCTGCGCCAAAGATAACGCACAGCAGACCAAACGCGGCCATGGCTGGGTGGCGCGATGGCTCGGGAACGAAGTAATGCGGTGTGCCGCCAGTCGTTGAACTCATACTCTCAAACTCCTCAATCTCTCAACTTAAAAAACTAATGCGAAGACGCTACCACCCATTGGGCGAGAAGCATCAAACCGATAACCAATAACAAGGCACCGCCAATGCCCACCACCACCAGATGCAGTGGGTTAATTTTTTCAGCATCTTCTTCGTGCTGGTTACTTTTGCGCAAACCAATAAAAGACATCAACACCACTTTAACGGTGTGAAGCCAACCGCCTTGAGTGTTTGCATTGATCTGCTGGAGTGGATGGCTCATGCGCCTTCCTTCTGCGCCAGTGGCGATGCAACAGGCAACACGGCTGCAGGCACTTGGGTCACGGCAGCCGTGGTTGATTTGGGCGCAGGTGGTGTTTTACCGCCAACTTCAAAAAACGTGTACGACAGGGTGATCGTGGTCACGTCTTTGGGCAGCTTGGGGTCGATCACAAAGGCCACGGGCCAGCTTTTCTTTTCGCCAGGTTCCAGGGTGTACTGGTTAAAGCAAAAACATTCCAGCTTATTGAAGTGGGCTGATGCCTGCATGGGTGCGTAGCTGGGAATAGCCTGCGCAGCCATGCGGCGGTTCTGGATATTTTGAAATTCATACATCACGGTCGCCAGCTCACCAGGGTGTACCTGAATGGAGCGTTGCGCGGGTTTGAAGTCCCATGGCCCACGGGCATTGGCGTCAAACTCTACGGTGATGGTGCGGGTTTTATCTATCTGCGTATTGGCCAAAAACTTGGCTTTGGCACCGGGTATGTCCTTTTCGCCCATGGCCAGAATGTTGATGCCCGTCATCTTGCAGATGGCCTGGTAGATGGGCACCAGGGCATAACCAAAGGCTGACATGCCCAGCACCACAACGACCAACTTGGCCGTCATTTTGAGGTTTTCTGTTTTGATACCCATGGTGTTTCCGCAATGTCTGTGCTTAGCGCGCAGAGCCAAAATAAATCATGCGCACCATAAAGCCGACGAAGAACACTGCTGCCACCGTGGCCAAAATAAGTCCGGTGCGCAGGTTGTGTTTCTTCTGCTCTGGCGTTGTCATGCTGCTTCTCACTATCAGTGCGCTTCGGCGACGATCTTGGTTGCAGCTTTGTTCAGCTTGGGTGGTGTTTCAAAAGTGTGGAAAGGTGCTGGTGATGGGACTTCCCACTCCAGGCCTTCTGCGCCTTTGCCGTCAGGGTCTTGCCATGGGTTTTGTTTGGCTTTTTCGCCTTTGCCCATCATGGTAGGCAGCACGATGAAGAAGAAGAAATACACCTGCGCAAAACCGAAGGCGAATGCGCCGACGGACGCAATGGCGTTGAAATCTGCAAACTGCATCGGGTAGTCAGCATAGCGGCGCGGCATGCCAGCCAAGCCCAAAAAGTGCATCGGGAAGAAGGTGACGTTGAACGCAATCAGGCTCCACCAAAAGTGAATCTTGCCGCGCGTTTCGTTGTACATCACGCCCGTCCACTTGGGTGACCAGTAGTAATAGCCTGCAAACAGCGCATACAGCGAACCTGCGACCAGTACGTAATGAAAGTGCGCCACCACATAGTAAGTGTCTTGCAGTTGCGTGTCGATAGGCGAGATGGCCAAAATCATGCCGGTAAAGCCGCCCATGGTGAATACGAAGATAAAGCCCACGGCGAACAACATGGGGGTTTCAAACGTCATCTCGCCCTTCCACATGGTGGCGAGCCAGTTGAACACCTTTACACCCGTAGGCACAGCGATCAACATCGTGGCATACATGAAGAACAGTTGCCCAGTAACCGGCATGCCGGTGGTGAACATGTGGTGCGCCCACACGATGAACGACAAAATGGCGATGCTGGATGTGGCATACACCATAGAGGCGTAACCAAACAACTTCTTGCGTGCGAAAGCGGGGATGATCTGGCTGATGATGCCAAAGGCCGGCAAGATCATGATGTACACCTCGGGGTGGCCGAAGAACCAGAAGATGTGCTGGTACATCACCGGGTCGCCGCCGCCAGCGGGGTTGAAGAAGCTGGTGCCAAAGTGGCGGTCGGTCAGCGTCATGGTGATGGCACCGGCCAGCACCGGCATCACGGCAATCAGCAGGTAGGCGGTGATCAGCCAGGTCCAGCAGAACATCGGCATTTTCATCAAGGTCATGCCGGGCGCGCGCATGTTCAGGATGGTCACAATGATGTTGATGGAGCCCATGATGGAGCTGGCACCCAGAATGTGCAACGCAAAAATGCCGGCGTCCATCGACGGGCCCATTTGCAGCGTGAGGGGCGCGTAAAACGTCCAACCCGCAGCGGGTGCGCCGCCGGGCATGAAGAACGAGCCCAATATCAGGATGCCGGCAGGAATCAGCAGCCAGAAACTGAAGTTGTTCATGCGGGCAAACGCCATGTCGGGCGCGCCAATTTGCAGCGGCACCATCCAGTTGGCAAAGCCGACGAAGGCCGGCATGATGGCACCAAACACCATGATCACACCGTGCATGGTGGTGAGCTGGTTGAAGAGGCCAGGGTTGACCAGTTGCAGGCCAGGCTGGAACAGCTCGGCACGGATGATCAGTGCCAGCACGCCGCCAATCATCAGCATGGTGAAGGCAAACAGCAAATACAGGGTGCCGATGTCTTTGTGGTTGGTGGCATAGACCCAACGCCGCCAGCCCGCCGGGGCACCGTGGTCGTGGTGGTCGTCATGGGCGTGATCATGGTGGTCTAGTACGGCGCTCATGCTGGTTTCCTTCTTGTTTCGCTAAATTCTCTGGACATTCTCTGGACATCCGCTGGACAGTTCTGATGCGGGTGGCGGCGGCTTTGGGCATCTGGTCAAGGCTTGTGCTATTTACCGCGCGCGGCGGTAATTTCGGCAGGTTGCACCAGTTGGCCGGTCTTGTTGGACCAGGTGTTTTTTGTGTAGGTGATGACGGCGGCCAAATCAGTGTCGCTAAGCTGCTTCCACGACGGCATCGCCCCATTGTTTTGCCCATTCAGCAAAACGGCGATCTGCCTGGCGTGGTCTGCATCCAGCACCACGGCTGCGCCGTCCAATGCCTTGATGGGACCAGCGCCCTTGCCCGTGGGCTGGTGGCAGGCGGCGCAGTTGGCGGCGTACACTTTTTCGCCACGTGCGGTGATGTCCTGCGCGGTCCAGACCTTGGTGGGGTCATCGGCTTTGGCAGCCAGGGCCTTTTTCTCTACGTCAACCCACTTTGAATAGTCTTCAGCGGACACCACCTTCACGTGGATTGGCATATAGGCGTGCTCTTTGCCGCACAACTCCTGGCACTGGCCATGGTAGTCGCCAATTTTTTCGGCCCGGAACCAGGTGTCACGCACAAACCCGGGAATGGCATCCTGCTTGATGCCAAACGAGGG
>JAYVTG010000065.1:0-5605 GCA_043774625.1 Polaromonas sp.
AAGTCCAGCAGCTCGCGGTTGCCGATGCCTGTCAGGGAGTGCTCGGCGTATTGTTTTTGCCAGGTTTGCATGTATAAAAAACTAGCTTTAGATAATGAATGTGGTGCTAGACCGTTGATAAATAAAGAGTTTTAGCAATTTTTAATTTCATTATCCAGAGCACTTGGATAATGAAATTTAAGTTCTCGGTGTGCCCAACCGGTGTCTGGTGGAAGACTGCTTTCCACGCAACTTTAAATACCGTCAAACGATCAGGGTTAACCCCTTAAAAACTTCGCTCTGGATAAAGAAAAAAACGATAACCTGTTGATTAAATTGAGTTTTTCAGAACTTCAAATTCCTTTATCTAGCGCCTCTAGATAAAGGAATAAGAACCCTTGTCTACTGCGCTGGCGGCGCGCCGCCACCGTCATCTGCTTGCAATAGGCCCAATTGGTCCTCCAGCTGCGATGGTTTGCGGTAAGCAGCATTGCTTCTCACACGCCCTGGCAGCGGCTCAAGTAGCCCACGGTCCACCCAGGCGCGCAACATTTTTGACGCTTTCAAAGTGTCGACATCTGCAATACGGCAAACGTCGGCGTTAGCAATCGGGCCATTGCGCTCTACCCAGTCACTGACCTGCACCCACAGCGGCGGCCTTTCTTCGTTGAGCAAGGTCACCAGCAGGGTAGGCACTGCAGCGTCCAGCTGCTCGCGGTACAAAGGTTCATACAAGTCAGCCTGTGCCATTTGCGCAAACATCATCGGCACGCCTTCACCCGCATCCACATTGGGCGGGTTGGGGAACTCCCGCAGGTGCCGCGCCAGCGCGCTGTTGCGCGGCATCGAGCCTGCTGTATCTACCGTCGCCGGCGTCAGGCTACCGGGCAGGCGTCCGGGGCTTTCTACCTCTACACGGTCATCAAAAATACGAATATGAATGTCACGATTCAGCCGATAGTCCCGGTGTACCACGGCGTTGGTAATGGCTTCTTTGATGACACGTGGCGGAAAGCGGTAGCGCGTTTTAAAGCCTGAGCCTTCCATCGTCAACCCCTTGGCCAAACGCTCCAGCACATAGGCCTGCGCCTTGGCAATTTGCTCCACCACGGGGCCGCTGATGGTTTTGGGTGGCAGCAGCAAGTTAGGTACCTCGCTGTGCTGAATCGCCCGCCCCTGGTAGTGAAACACCCGTACATCAGCCCGCATACCCTGCCCGGCCAGCAGTGCCCCCGGCTCGTCGGCAAACAACAGAACCGCCGCCAGCAAAGGCTGCAAGCCGTTATCGCTTGGCACTGCAAGCCCCAGTTTGGGCAGGCGCAGCGCCAAGTCAAAGTCAGTCAAGCCACGTGTTGTGCAATAGCTGCGCCAGGCATCAGAGTCGAGCAGGTTTAAAGCCAGCGGCATGGGTAAGGTTTCAGCACTTTTCACCCCACGCTGGTAAGACAGGTCGGTAATTTCAGGCGCGCTTAATTGCCGATTGCTCGCATCCATGCGCGTCCAGGTGCCGTCTCCCACAACTGAATGCACCTGGTCGCTTTTGTCTACCCGCAACATCACCACATGCCCCGGTTGGCCGCTGTTTAGCGTGCAGGGCAGGCGCAGCCAGTGCAGGCTGGCCAGCGGTGGCGCAAAGCGCTGCATCACCAGGCGGCGCAGGTCGTCAAAGCTTTCTGGGTTTTCTTCAATGCCAAACAAGCGGCCCTCGGGCTTTGCGCCGGGCTTCAGGTCCTTAGCGTCGCCTATGCCAATCACCAGTAAGCCCCCGTCAGTATTGGCAAACGCGCAAATCGTTTCAATCGTCTTGTTATGTTTGGCACCAATGCGCTTGAAGTCCAGCGTGCGGCTTTCATGCGCAGCCAGCAGGGCGGTGATGCGGCTGGCGGCCTGAAGGGGGGAGAGGTCAATCATCGCTGTCTGTCCGCGCGTTTTCCAGCAAAGCCCGGTCACGCTCCAGCTCCAGCCGCAGTTCTTCTTCGGTCGGCATTAGGCGCTGGTACTTGCTGGCAAACAGTTGGGGCTTATCCGCCAGCAGTGAATACTTGGCCACTGCCGCATTGCGTTCTGAGCACAAAATCAGCCCCAGCGTCGGGTTGTCGCCAGCGTCGCCCTTGCCATCAGCTTTTCCTCTCATTTGCTCATCAAATACCCGCACATACATGTCCATCTGCCCCACGTCTTGGTGCGCCAGCTTGCCTACTTTCAGGTCTATCAGCACAAAGCACTTGAGCAGGTAGTTGTAAAACACCAGGTCCACAAAGCAGTCTTCACCTTCTACCCGCAAGTGCTTTTGCCGCGCTACAAAGGCAAAACCCTTGCCCAGTTCCATCAAAAATTTTTGCAGCTGGTTAAGCAAGCCCTGCTCCAGGTCTTGCTCATACAAGCCCGCACTGGGCTGCGCGCCTAAAAACTCCAGCACGTAAGGATCGCGAATAAAGTCTCGCGGGTCATTCGGTGCGTCTTTGGCTACCAGCGCCACAGCTTCGGCAGTCACACCTGCTTTGTCCTGGCTGCCCAGCAGGCGTTCGTAAAACAGGGTGCTGATTTGCCTGTCCAGTGCCCGAACGCTCCAGCCCTGGGTTACGGCCTCAGTCGCGTACCAGCTGCGGGCGGTTGATTCTTCTACCCGCATCAGCAGCCGAAGATGTGACCAACTCAATTCGCTACACACTGTGTGGCGAATCTCAGCATAGCTAAACGTGAGGTGAAACTGACGAAAGCTACGCAGGTTACTGAGCTTGAAACCCTCACCAAACTCGGTGGTTAACCGGGCCGCCAAATCAGCCAAAACCCCTTTGCCATAAGCCGCCCGTCTGTCACCGCCTTGCTCGCCCTCCACAATCAAGCGGCCAATTTGCCAATAAGTTTGCACCATGGCGGTGTTGACGGTTTGGCGCACTTGGGTGCGCGCAGCCAGCAGTACGTCACGGATGTTTTGGTACAGGCCAGCTGGGGTGGGTGCGGGGAGATGGCTCATTTCACCTGCTCCTCGGAGTTAACAGCGTTGGCAAAGGCGCAGATGGTTTCAATCGCGCGGCCATGCTTGGCGCTGATGCGCTTGAACTCCAGCGTGCGGCTTTCATGCGCGGCCAGCAGGGCGGTGATGCGGCTGGCGGCTTGGGCTGGGGAAAGGTCAGTCATCACTTAACGCGGCGTAGCAACTTGCGCTCGAAGTCGTCTGTTGCATCCAGAGAATCAATCATGTCATTGGCAGCATTCGTCAGGCGACTAAGGTCGGACCTGGGTAAATCAGCCATATTTTGATAAACGATCATCGAGTTGAAGTCTTTTCCAGCGCCAATCAAATGCTGCAAAATAATGGTGGCCAAACGCGCCTTATCCCGGTTGGGCACACCAAATAAGTACAGCGGTGCCGCACCGCCATCAATGAAGTAGTCCACTGGGTAGTCTTGCCCTTTTGCAACCCCTGGCACCACGTAGTTCTCTTGCAAACGCTCACTACCCACTAGGGAATGCAGCTTTTCGCGCAGGTCTTCGTAAAAGGTACTTTCTACCCGTATCCGATTTAAAAAAGTCAGGTCATGCACCCGCGTTAATGCTTGCCCGAGACGCAGCACATTTGCTCCAACGTCATCAACGGTAGAGTCTAGAAAAAACTCGCCGTCTTCCTCCATCAGCCCTGCATCGGCCAGCACTTGCGTCAGCAGGCGCCCCCGCGTACCCTCCCGCAATTTAGACAGATCGTTTTCATAGCTCAGTCGCATTAACGTCAAGCCTTGGTCGCTTATTCGCAACCCACCGGTCGGGGCGGCTGAAATGTAAATTGAATAGCCATCACCGTCTGGGAATATCCACGGCGTATCGACCTGCCACAGCCCATCGGCGCTTTGCTTTACCGACACGCTGCCGCACAGCGCGCGGCATAAAGTGCTTTCTAGGTCAATCGTATTCATGGGTTTTCCTCAAAAAGGCTTGGCTGCGGCAGCGCATCGGCCTCAGTCCTCAAACCTTCAATATTTGCGCGCTGCACTAAGTGGTGCAATGCCCCGGCCAGCGTAAGCCTGTGTCTCTTCTGCATAAGCCTCCGCTTTGCGATTAGCCTGTATGTAGCGCTCAGTCGCCACATGCACGTGGCATTTGGAGTCAATACGTTCGCGCTCAAGTATGTTGGGATGCGGATGGTCACTTCCATTGCAACGCAGCAAAACAATTTCGTCCCCACTTTTTGCGTGCCATATCAACCCCGCACTGAAGCCATTAGCAATCTTGGTACTTTGTCGAGTGAAAAGTGCGAAGTGGTGTACACCATCGTTACTGACAATACGATAGTCACGCCTTAGATGCTTGCCTTCTAGCCTTTCACGTGCCTGCGGATTTTCAACTTGCTTGGCACAAGCCAATAACTGGGCAATTTTTTCATCAGTGAGTGTTTCTATTCCCATAGCATGTCCTAAGTACTGCCTACTTAAAGCTCAGATTAAAGCAGTGAAATGGCAACCTTTTATGCCTAGCATCAGATTGCAGGGCGGTGATGCGGTTGGCGGATGGCGCGGGGGAGAGGTCAATCATCCTCAACCTCTGCGGATTGGCCTAAACGATACTTGATGTCATAGTTTGTGATGAAGTCCCTTTGCAGTGACGAAAATTCCAGCTTGCTCAACAAATAGGCATCAATCGAATCTAAAACATCTTTAGATTTTGATATCCTGAACTCATCGTATTCAACGACCCCAGATCCCTTGTATACCGTTAACTTCCGAATTGCATTTGCTTGGAAAGACGTCATGAGTTGTGCAAGCATGGACTTGACCGGGCCAGCATCTAAACCACCGACCTTGCTAAAGCTCGCAAATTCCGAAATATTCTCTTTGCCGCAGTGATATCCGTCATAAAGAGCACGCCAAAACCAATAAAAAAGTGACGTATTTAAAGCCAGTGTCGCTACTGCAGCATCCAAATCGTTCGCTGCGCGGTACAGCTTGAAGTCATCTGATCGCTTCTCGCCATCCCGATCACTGCGAAAGTAGGGAACAAAGTCTGTTGCCTTGATGTAGTAACGGCTTATTCGGTGTACATAAAAAGGATAGCCATCGCTATTCATTGACTCAGCCATTCTTGGAAACGCAGCAAGTTTCTCCAAGATTTCGACTTCCATTTGCGAGCCTAATTTTGGGAAAACGTTGTACCGTCTCATCCATTCGTCGGCATCATATTTTGCGTAAGAAATCAAACCAAATACTTGATCGCGAGCTTCACTTTGCCACCGCATGTATCCAGTTGAATGCCAATGAGTAGAGGCCTTTTGCGTTTTTTGCCCAATGACTATGCAAATACATTGATCCACGCCATCAAAAAGCTTGCCTGGTCGACGCGAGTAATAAGAAAGGTGGGCGTTAAAGTTAGACAGTAATGTGTTTTGAATTTCATGCACGCGGTATGTGGCTGCAATAGCGTGTGGAACAACCATTCCAAGGTGGTTGGAATCACCTAGCAATGTGAGACATCTCTCAACCACGAACGCCCATAAATTGCCAGAGGTAAGACATTTGATTTGGATAGGAACGTAAGAAGTGGCTCGGTTTGTCTGAACAGCATTTCCCGAAAGATAAGTGGATACCCAGCCGGGTGAGTGCGCACGGGAATGCACATGAATCGTAGTCGGTTT
>JAYVTG010000066.1:0-17496 GCA_043774625.1 Polaromonas sp.
TTCAAAGGAAAACCCGCCAAACAAGCAGGCGACGGGTGAGCGGGTGTGCGTTGAAAAATTTTTAGGAGGGCGCGCGTTGTTCAAGGTCGAGCAATACAAAACACCGTTCGCGCGTGTTTTCTAAAAACTTTTTGCAACGCACACCCTGAGCGCGGCGCTCGCCCACCAACTAGGCGTATTTCCTCAGACCACAGACCCAGCTCCGACCCATTAACTCGGTGTATCACCCTGCAAACCCAACATCGACCACCAACTTGGTAGACATCCGCGCTGTAGCGGTACCCCACACGGGCGGATCTGCGAAAACCCCGCCAAACCCGTACAAAAGCAAAGTACACATCATCCATGACCCCCCTGGCCTACAATGGCATGATGATTACCCGTGAACCCACCATCGAACGCTTGGCCGTAGCTAAAAAACTTCTTCTGGATCCGTTTGGCCTTGATGAAGGCCACCTAAGTAAAGCCTTGGCAGAAATTCGCACCCATAAGGTGGACGATGCCGACCTGTACTTTCAGTACACCCGCTCAGAAGGCTGGAGCCTGGAAGAAGGCATTGTCAAAACCGGCAGCTTCAGCATCGACCAAGGCGTGGGCGTGCGCGCGGTCAGCGGTGAGAAAACCGCCTTTGCCTACTCTGACGACATTTCCTGGGCCAGCCTACTCGACGCAGCCCATACCGTACGCTCCATTTCGGCTCAAGCCAGCACGGGGCATGCGCGGGTAGCTACCAAAAAAATAGCACCAGCACGCCAGTTATATGACGGCATGGACCCGATTGCCACGCTGGACAGTGCCGCCAAAGTGGCCTTGCTGGAAAAGGTAGAAAAGCTCGCCCGTTCCAAAGACCCGCGCGTGGTGCAAGTCATGGCCGGGCTGGCCAGCGAATACGACGTGGTGATGGTAGCGCGGGCCGACGGCACCCTGGCGGCTGATGTGCGACCGCTGGTGCGCCTGAGCGTGACCGTGATTGCCGAGCAAAAAGTGACTGCAGGTCGCAAAACCGAGATGCGCCGCGAGATGGGGTCGGGCGGCGGCGGCGGGCGTTTTGGCCTGGCCTATTTCGACGATGCACATATCGAGCAATATGTACAAGATGCTGTGAAGGCTGCCTTGACCAATCTGGATTCCCGCCCTGCGCCTGCGGGCGAAATGTCGGTCGTACTCGGCCCTGGCTGGCCTGGCGTGCTGCTCCACGAAGCTGTGGGCCACGGGTTGGAGGGTGACTTTAACCGCAAGGGTTCCAGCGCTTTCACGGGCATGATCGGCCAGCGCGTAGCGGCCAAGGGCGTCACCGTGCTGGACGACGGCACCATTGCACAGCGGCGCGGCTCGCTCAACGTAGACGACGAGGGCCATGCCACGCAGCGCAATGTGCTGATCGAAGACGGAATTTTGAAAGGCTACATCCAGGACAGCATGAACGCTCGCCTGATGGGGGTCAAGCCAACGGGCAACGGCCGACGCGAAAGCTACGCCCACACCCCCATGCCGCGCATGACCAACACCTACATGCTGGCGGGGGACAAAACCAAAGAAGAGATTATCGCCAGCATGAAAAAGGGCCTGTACGCCACCAACTTTGGCGGCGGGCAGGTGGACATTACGTCGGGCAAATTCGTTTTTAGTGCTAGCGAAGCGTTTTGGGTGGAGAACGGCAAGATTTTGTACCCGGTCAAAGGGGCCACCATCGTAGGCTCTGGCCCCGAGTCGCTCAAAAAAGTCAGCATGATCGGCAACGATTTGGCGCTGGACACGGGTGTGGGTGTGTGCGGCAAAGAAGGGCAGAGCGTGCCTGTGGGCGTGGGGCAGCCCACGCTGCGTATTGATGGTTTGACGGTCGGCGGTACCGCCTAAGTAGAATGTTGTATTGGTATAAGTAGTATTCCTTATCAGCGGAGGTTTGCACGAGGACACGCTGGGCATTTTTATTGAAAAAACTGCAAATAGAGCATGCGTTTTACTGTGTTTTTTTGCTTTGCTCATGCACAATATTGACATGACCGCCGAATCTTCTCGTTTTCAGCTAGACCCCAATACTGGCCTGCCTGCTATGCGCGACTTTGCCGAGTTTGGCGTGGCTCTGCGCTCTATGGCCAGTGATGAAGAGTCCATCAAGTTGTCTGATGGCATGGGCGAATTGTCTGGTGCTATTGAGCGCGTGGGCCATGCCCTGTCCAGCCATGAGCGTGGTGCCACCATCGGTCCGTTGCTGGTGGACTTGCTGACCGCCGTGCGTCGCCATCGTCAGTTGATTGTGTCGCTGGGGGAGTCTTGGCGACATTTGTATGAATATGCATCGTATCTGGCAGCGCTGAACAATTTTCGGGTGCTGATTGGCCAATGGCTGGTAGAGCGCAACATCAGCGGTGACAACCAGGTGGTGATTGACGATTTTGAGATGATTGGCTGGCGCACGCTGGGTGAAGGCCTGCTGATGATCGACATGCACGAGCAAGCGCGGGCTCTGGTTAACGCGGAATCAAACACAATGCCGATCGACGAATCGCGTCTGGCGCGCGCCAAACAGTGGTGGGGGCAGATACGTGGCTAGCCGGTGGCTCAATTGCCCAAAGTTTCCATATCGTGCTAACATAACTTATATGAAAAATTTCTTTTACTTTTATTTTGGTTCTCAGTCCATGGCGGACGAGAGGCAAGTGCATAGGTAAAAGCACCCACCCTAACGAACCGCCGCAGTCTTGCAGGCGGTTTTTTTTTGCCATTTTGAATCGCTATTTTTATTGATTTCAAGGAGAAACACGATGACTACCCATGCTAACCCCAGCACCGATGCGTGGTACCCACCCGGCACCCAACCCGTAGACCGTACCAGTCAAACCGACGACGAACGCATCAAGGACATTACCGTGTTACCCCCTCCTGAACACCTGATCCGCTTTTTCCCGATTCGCGGCACCGCCATTGAGGCGCTGATTGCCGACACCCGCAAAAACATCCGCCGCATCATGGCGGGGCAAGATGACCGCCTGCTGGTCGTCATGGGCCCCTGCTCCATCCACGACCCAGCAGCCGCACTGGACTATGCCCGCCGCCTGAAAGAACAGCGCACCCAATACGCCGACACGCTGGAGATCGTGATGCGCGTGTATTTTGAAAAACCCCGCACCACCGTGGGCTGGAAGGGCCTGATCAACGACCCGTACCTCAATGAGAGCTACCGCATCGACGAAGGCCTGCGCATGGCGCGCCAGTTGCTCATCGACATCAACCGCCTGGGCTTGCCAGCGGGTAGCGAGTTTTTAGACGTGATCTCGCCGCAGTACATCGGCGATTTGATTTCTTGGGGCGCGATTGGCGCGCGCACCACCGAAAGCCAGGTGCACCGCGAACTGGCCAGCGGCATTTCAGCGCCCATCGGTTTTAAAAACGGCACCGATGGCAATATCAAAATTGCCACCGACGCGATTCAGGCTGCAGCCCGTGGCCATCACTTTTTGTCGGTACACAAAAATGGCCAGGTGGCGGTAGTGCAAACTAATGGCAACCAGGACTGCCACGTGATTTTGCGTGGTGGAAAAGCGCCCAATTACGATGCCGCAAGCGTTACAGCAGCCTGCCAGGACCTGGCAGCAGCCAAACTGCCACCGACGCTGATGGTCGATTGCAGCCACGCCAACAGTTCTAAAAAGCATGAACGCCAGCGTGACGTGGCGCAAGACATTGCAGCGCAAGTAGGCGCAGGCTCACGCAGCGTGTTTGGCGTGATGGTCGAAAGCCACCTGGAAGACGGCGCACAAAAGTTCAACCCCGGCAGCGATGACCCACGCCAGCTCAAGTACGGCCAAAGCATCACCGATGCTTGCCTAGGCTGGGACGTATCGCTGGATGTCTTGAATACGCTATCCAATGGAGTACTAATGCGCAGAAAAATGGTGATATAGCCCTTTTGTTTTATTGAGGTAGCTTGGCTCCAGTACACTCATAGCAATAACAAACGCTATTGGAGGGGAGATGGAGCAACCGATTTTGCGATTGGGCCTGCTGGGTTTTAGCGACGTTGACAAGGCGGCGGTTGCGCTAGCCCTTGCCCAACCCAACCAGGGCTGGCCAGTCTGGGAATTGACCGATTTTGAACAGGCCGATGCCTGGTGTATTCAGGGCGGGTCGGTGCAGCGGCTGGACGGCAATTATGTACGGGTCAATACCTTGCTGGCCCATCAACCCAGCATTACGCTGGATCCGAAAGAAACCACTCGACCCGTCGCTTTCACGGCACCATTACCTGCGGGTCTGGATGCTGTAGAGCTGGTGAACCTGAAAAACCCCCAATTGCTGCGCGTGAGCTTGCAGCGCTTTGAGGCCTGGTTGCGTCCACTGCGCGCGCAGTTTGCACTGGGTGCTGATTTGGTGGCGCGTGAACAAGAATTGTCCCCAGGTGTCTACCATGTGCTGGACGTGCAAAGCAAACTGCTGGCTGTGGTCAATCTGATCAACTGGCGTGTTGCGATGATGCCGAATGCCCGGCCCGTCGATTTTGAAGGTGCCGCCTGGGTGCAGCGCCCAGCCATGGCGGCCGACGTGCCCCCCGGCTTTTCAACCATGACAGTTGTGCAGCTGATGTGGACGTATGCCGTGCGTACCCGGCAAGACGTGCTGCCATCGCGTTACTACAAGCTCAGGGTGCATTTGCGCCGCTTGCCCAATTTACCCCAAGGTTGGGTACGCGACGAACATCTGCTGGTATTGCGTGCCTTGAGCCAGGCGCCAGCTAAGTTCAAAGAGTTGCAGACCACGACAGGCATGCACGATGATAGGTTGGCGCGTGCTTTGGCGGCGTTGTATTTTTCAGGTTCCATCACCACCAACCCAGCTTCCAGTATGCAAATTGAGCGCAAGCGCAGCCCAGTAGGAGGCCAGTCCACGTTACCTCCCGAGTCAACGCAATTTTCTCTGCCCGAGCCGGCGGGCGGCTTGCATAACCATCCCTATCCCCCGTCAGACCTGGACCTGACAGCACCCGCACCGCTGTACACGCCCCAGTGGTGAGCGGCCAGGTTCACGGGTCAGGGACGAAATGGCTTTTCAGGCAGCCTTGGCTTTCAAAGCTGCCAGCAACTTGCTGTGCACGCCGCCAAAGCCCCCATTACTCATGCATACGATGTGGTCGCCAGCGTGTGCGGCAAAGCACAGTTGTTGCACCAGCGCGTCTATATCGGCGGCAGTGCTTGCGCGCGCACCCATGGGTTGCAAGGCGGCTGCCGCGTCCCAATCCAGCCCACCCGTGTGGCAAAAGGCCAGGTCGGCGGCTTCCAGGCTCCAGGGCAGTTGTGACTTCATGGTGCCCAGCTTCATGGTGTTGCTGCGCGGCTCAAAAGCGGCCAAGATACGAACGCCTTGGGTAGCACTCTGCGCGTCCAGCTGGCGGCGCAACCCGTCCAAAGTCAGACGAATGGCGGTCGGGTGGTGTGCAAAGTCGTCATACACGGTGATGCCGTGGGCGATGCCGCGCACCTCCATGCGGCGTTTAACGTTGCGAAAGCTTTGCAGCGCCTGGCAGGCTAGCGGTACGCTCACGCCAACGTGCTGCGCGGCTGCAATGGCTGCCAGAGCATTCATTTGGTTATGAATGCCTGAAAGTCCCCATGAAATATGCGCGAGCAGCTCAGCTTTTTGTAGCACATCAAAGTCGCTGGGTTCTCCCACAGCATAGAAGTCTGACACCGCAGCGCCAAAGCTGCGCTGTTCGCTCCAGCAGCCCATGTGCAGTACGCGTTGCAGGCTTTCTTCTACCCCGTTGTAAATCACCCGGCCACTGGCTGGAATGGTACGCACCAGGTGGTGAAACTGTTTCTCAATCGCGGCCAGGTTGTCAAAAATATCGGCGTGGTCAAACTCTAGATTGTTCAGCACGGCGGTGCGCGGGCGGTAGTGCACAAATTTGCTGCGTTTGTCGAAAAACGCGGTGTCGTATTCATCCGCTTCTATCACGAATAAGGGCTGTGCATGCCCTGGTGCTACCTCGCCTAGCCGGGCAGACACACCAAAATTCAAGGGCACGCCACCAATCAAAAACCCAGGTTTTTTGCCTGCAAACTCCAAAATCCAGGCCAACATGGAGGTGGTAGTCGTTTTGCCATGGGTGCCCGCCACAGCCAGTACATGGCGGCCTTGCAGTAAGTGCTCGCTCATCCATTGCGGGCCACTGGTATAGGGCAGGTCGGCGTCCAAAATGGCTTCCATGAGCGGGAATTTAGGCGACCCGTCGGCCAGACGAGCTCGGCTGACCACGTTACCCACGACGTACACATCGGGTTTGAGGGCCATTTGGTCGGCAGCAAAGCCTTCGATAAGTTCGATGCCCAAGGCCTGTAACTGGTCGCTCATGGGGGGGTAGACTCCTGCATCGCAGCCGGTAACCCGATGCCCGGCCTCGCGCGCCAGCGCTGCCAGCCCGCCCATGAAAGTTCCGCAAATGCCTAAGATGTGTATGTGCATGGCGTTATTGTAAAGAGGCCTTGGGTTCGGCATGGCCTGGTTTGATAGTTGCTATATATTTAGTAGCTGCTTGCGCATATCTGGCGCTGGCAATCGGCTAAATTCAATCCTAAAAACCGATAAACACTAAAATAACCGCACATGGACACTTTGCAACGTGAAATCGCCGCTACTGCTGCCCGCATGGTCGTTGAAGAAGGCCTGGAATACGGCCCGGCCAAACGCAGAGCAGCCAAGCAACTGGGCGCGTCTACCCGCAGCGCCCTGCCCGACAACGACCTGCTGGAAGACGAGGTACGCGACTACATCGCGCTGTTTTGCGCCGACACCCAACCTGGCGAGTTGCGCGCGCTGCGGGCTTTGGCGCTGGTATGGATGGAACGTTTGCCCAGCTTTCGGCCCTATCTGGGCGGGGCGGTGTGGCACGGCACGGCCACGCGTTTATCGGACATCTATATCCAGTTGTTTTGCGACGACCCGAAATCGGCCGAAATTGCTTTAATCGACAACGGCGTGCGCTACGAGGCGCGCAGCGTGACCGGTTTGCATGGCGAAACGGTGGACGCACTGAGTTTTAGCAGCAAGTGCGTAGAATTGCACGAAATGATCGGGGTGCACCTGATGATTTATGACCACGACGATGTGCGCGGCGCATTGAGAGCCGACAGCAAGGGCCGCCGCCCGCGTGGCGACGCACAAGCGGTGCGCCAACTGTTAAACGAGATGAACGAGACTTAAAGCGCAAAAAATGCAGACCGATACCACCAAAAGAAAGCTGATATGGGCTGGCGCTGCTGCGGCAGGTTTGGCGGCGGGCACCTATATGGGCTGGCAGCGCAGTGCTGGCGAGCCTACCAATGCACCTGCAGCCCCGCCCACAGCAGCGCCTGTCACGCCTGCTTTGCCACAGTCTTATACACCTGCAGCTTCGCCAGATGCCGCGCTGAAAGACCTGTGGACCATGGAGTTTGACTTGCCTGAAGGGGGTGTTTTTAAATTCGCCACTCTGCAAGGTAAACCGATGGTGCTTAATTTTTGGGCTACCTGGTGCCCGCCTTGCATAGAAGAATTGCCGCTATTAGACAGCTTTCAGCGTGAAAATGCAGCTAACGGCTGGCAAGTGGTGGGGATCGCTGCCGATAATGCCAAAGCCGTCAAACAATTTCTGGCCAAAACACCTCTCAGTTTTCCATCGCCCCTGGCTGGTTTAGCTGGGGTGGACCTGTCGCGTTCGCTGGGTAATTTAGGCGGTGGCCTGCCTTTTACGGTAGTGGTGAATCGCAAGGGTGACGTAGCCCTGCGTCACATGGGTAAGCTGTCTGCCCCGCAAATTGCCGCATTTGCAGCGCTTGCTGCCTAAGAAATAGTGGGTATGAATTAAGGTAAGATCGGTATTTTTAAGATGCAAAGAAAGCTCAAAGAGCGCTTTTGCATACATTTACAATAATTTTGCCGGAGATGCATATGGACTTGCGCAAACTCAAAACTCTGATTGACCTGGTCTCGGAGTCCAATGTCCAAGAGCTGGAAATTACCGAAGCCGAAGGCAAAGTGCGGATTGTCAAAGGTGGTGGTGTAGGCCCGGCCATGGCCGCCACACACATGATCTTACCCCAACCGACCCTGCACGCAGTCAGCGCCCAGGTGGCTGCGCCCAGCGCAACCGCGCTGTCCAGCGCCGCTGCCGACCTGGTGACATTGGCGGGTCATACGATCAAATCGCCCATGGTTGGCTCGTTTTACCGGTCTGCCAGCCCAGGTGCCAAGGTTTTTGTCGAGGTAGGCGACACGGTAGCGCTAGGCGACACGGTGTGCATTATCGAAGCCATGAAGATATTGAACGAGATTGAGGCCGACAAGGCCGGCGTCGTGAAGAAGATTTTGTGTGACAACGGCCAGGCCGTGGAATACGGGCAGGCGCTGGTAGTGATTGAGTAATCCGTCTGCCTAGCGTTTTTATGACTTCTCACACCCAAGACCCCGCATGTTTAAAAAAATACTGATCGCCAACCGTGGCGAAATCGCACTGCGCATCCAGCGTGCGTGTAAAGAAATGGGCATCAAGGCCGTCATGGTCTATTCCGAAGCCGACCGCGAGGCCAAATACGTCAAGCTGGCCGACGAGGCGATTTGCATTGGCCCTGGCCCGTCCGCCCTGAGCTACCTGAACATGCCCGCCATCATCGCCACCGCCGAGGTGACCGATGCCGAGGCCATTCACCCTGGCTACGGTTTTTTGAGCGAAAACGCCGATTTTGCTGAGCGGGTGGAAAAGTCCGGCTTCAAATTTATTGGCCCCAGCCCCGAGTCCATCCGCATCATGGGCGACAAGGTGTCGGCCAAGCAGGCGATGATCAAGGCTGGGGTGCCCTGTGTGCCCGGCTCTGAAGGCGAGTTGCCAGACGACCCGGCCGCCATCCGGCGCACGGCCAAGCAGGTGGGTTACCCTGTCATCATCAAGGCTGCAGGCGGCGGCGGTGGGCGCGGCATGCGGGTGGTGCACACCGAGGCGGCGCTGATCAACGCGGTGCAAATGACCAAGGCCGAGGCGGGCGCTGCCTTTGGCAATCCGGCCGTGTATATGGAAAAGTTTTTGCAGAACCCGCGCCATATCGAGATTCAAATTCTGGCCGACCAGTACCGCAACGCCGTCTATTTGGGCGAACGCGATTGCTCCATGCAGCGGCGTCACCAAAAGGTCATTGAAGAAGCGCCAGCACCGGGCATTGCGCGCAAGCTGATTGAGAAAATCGGCGAACGCTGTACGGCGGCTTGTCGCAAAATCGGCTACCGGGGCGCAGGCACATTTGAGTTTTTGTACGAAAACGGCGAGTTTTACTTTATCGAGATGAACACCCGCGTGCAGGTGGAACACCCGGTCACCGAGTGGATAACCGGCATCGACATAGTGCGTACGCAAATTGCAGTGGCCTATGGCGAGAAACTGCCCTTTACCCAGCGCCAGATCGAGCTCAAAGGCCATGCGATTGAGGTGCGTATCAACGCCGAAGACCCGTATAAATTTACCCCCTGCCCAGGCCGCATCAGCCTGTGGCATGCGCCCGGTGGCCCAGGCGTGCGGGTGGATTCGCATATCTATACCAACTATTTTGTGCCGCCCAACTACGACAGCATGATTGGCAAAATCATTGTGCACGGCGACACGCGTGACCAGGCCCTGGCCCGCATGCGCACCGCGCTGGAAGAGACGGTGGTGGAAGGCATCAGCACCAATATCCCGCTACACCGCGAACTGATGGTGGACGCCAAATTTGTGCAAGGCGGCACGAATATTCACTATCTGGAAGAGTGGCTCAAGACGCATCAGCGCTAAGCCCTGACCATGTTTGAACTGTCCATCCTCTGCCCTGAAGACCAGGTTGACATTTTGAGCGATGCGCTCGAAGCGCTGGACGCTTTGAGTGTGAGCGTGGAAGACGCTGACGCCCAAACCCCCGCCGAGCAGGCCTTGTTTGGCGAGCCCGGCATGCCGCCGCCCAAAGAGGGCTGGCTGCGTTCGGTCATCAAGGCGCTGTTTGCTACTAAAACAGGAGCTGCTGACGCACTATCTACGCTGACATTGCAGGATTTTTTTGCCAATTGCAAAGAATTGAGCCTGGTAAACGTGCCCGACCAGGACTGGGTGCGTTTGACCCAGTCGCAGTTTGCACCGGTAGAAATCACGCCCGAATTCTGGATCGTACCCACCTGGCACCAGGCCCCCGCCGGTGCTACCAAAATCATCACGCTGGACCCTGGCCTGGCGTTTGGTACGGGCACCCATCCCACCACGCGCATGTGTTTGCGCTGGACTGCGCGTAACGGCGGCGCACAAGGTAGCGCACAAGGTAGCGCACAAGGCACGCACCACGTGCTGGGCCAGCGTGTACTGGACTATGGCTGTGGATCAGGCATTTTGGCCATAGGCGCGGCGTTGTACGGCGCTACCGATATTGACGCGGTAGACATTGACGAGGCGGCAGTGCAGTCCACCAAGGATAACGCTGCGGCCAATAAAGTGATGCTGAAAGCAGGTTTGCCTGATGCGGCCCAAGGCCAGTACGACACGGTTCTGGCCAATATTCTGGCAACCCCCCTCAAGGTGCTGGCTCCGCTGCTGTGCGGCCATGTTCAGCCTGGGGGGCACCTGGTATTGGCGGGTATTTTGCAGCGCCAGGCCGACGAGCTGAAGGCGGCGTATGCGCCCTATCTCCCACTCGAAGTGGCTGACAGCGAGGATGGCTGGATTTTGATGACAGCCCAGCGAACTGCCGCCTAGGCCCGTATAGGCCTATACAGACCTATACAGACCCATACGGGCCTGCACAAGCCTGCGTAGGTCTGTGTGGCAAGCTGTCTGGTCAGCCACCCTAGCGGGTTGAACGAGTCCGCACTCCTCTACAATTGGAGTCCATGAGTCTGATCACCCAATGCCCTGCCTGCGGCACCTTGTTCAAGGTGGTGGCCGACCAACTCAAAATTTCTCAAGGCTGGGTGCGGTGCGGCCAATGCCGTGAGGTGTTTGATGCCAGCGCCCAGATCACCACACCTCAAGAAATACGCGTTAAAGCCGCCGCCATTCAGGCGCAGGACGCCACCGCAACCCAGCCAGATGCCAGGGCCGCTGCCCCGCAGCAAAAGCTGCAAGTAGGTCAGCCAGATTCTGTGCAAAGCCCTGAAGTTGCTACAAAAAAAGTAGCTGCTCACGCACCATCCATGCTGAAAAATGCCGCTTTTCTGTCAGATGACTGGATCAATAGCGTCAATCCACCTGCTCCGCCTGTGGCCGATGATGATGATGTGGTGTCGTCCGGGTTTGCTACGTCCTCTGCATGGGCTGCAAGCGGTGCGTCTACCTACGACGGTTTGCCAGAATTGGACAGCCCGCCCAGTGTGCTTCCAGAAGATTTGTTGCAAGAGCATGAAAAGGCCAAAAGCCTGTCAAACATCGGGGCCCAGACCGGTACAGATGGCGCACAGGCGACTGCCGTGCCAACGGCATCTGGCATGTCTGTAGCCAGTGCCCTGGCCCCCATGCCCACCCCCGGCTTTGTACGCCAGGCCCAGCGTGCCGCACGCTGGCGCAGCCCGTGGGTACGGGCTGGTTTGGCGCTGGTGGCCCTCACCCTGTTGGCTGGCTTGGCAGGCCAGGTCGTAGTGCAAGAACGCGCCCGCATGATCGCCCTGTTTCCACAAACGCAGCCCTGGTTGCGCTGGTTGTGCGTTGAACTGGCTTGCAAGATTGAAGCACTCAAGCAAATTGAGTCCATAGTGGTGGACGCTTCTGCCTTCAATAAACTCAAGTCCAGCAGCGCACAAGACGCTTATCGGCTCAATATCACCCTGAAAAATACGGCCAATCTGCCGGTGGCGTTGCCGCATGTCGAATTGAGCCTGACGGATGCACAAGACGCTAGCGTGTTACGACGTGTGCTCAGCCCTGCCGACCTGAGCGCGACTGGCCAGGTACTGGCCGCGCGTGGAGACTTTGCGGGCGGCGCAGCCATCCAGATAGACAATACCCAGTTGGGCGGTGCGCGAATCTCCGGTTACCGCGTGCTGGCTTTTTATCCCTGATCATTCTTCACATTACCCACGAGGCAAATCTACCCATGGCATCCATTATTTGCGGCTCTTTGGCCATTGACACTATTTTAAATTTTGAAGGCAATTTTGCAGATCAAATTTTGCCCGACCAAATCCACAAGCTCAATGTGTCGTTCTTTGTGCCGGGCATGCGCCGCGAATACGGCGGCTGTGCGGGTAATATCGCCTATGGTTTGCGCCAGCTGGGCGGCGTGCCCTTGCCCATGGCGGCGGTAGGCCCGGACGCGCGCGACTACCTGGAACGCTTTACCGCCATGGGTATTGACACCAGCCTGATTATGGTGCGCCCAGACAACTACACGGCGCTGTGCACCATCATGACGGACAAGCAAAACAACCAGATCACCGGATTTCACCCCGGCGCCATGACAGAAGCGCATTTGAATGAGATCAAGCCCCGCGCCGATGCCAAACTGGGCATCATCGCCCCAGACGGGCGTGACGCCATGTGGACACACGCGCACCAGTTCAAGGCGGCGGGTGTGCCTTTCATCTTTGACCCAGGACAGCAATTGCCCGTCTTTAATGGTGAAGAACACCGCGAGCTGATCGCCATAGCCGACTATGTGGCGGTGAACGACTACGAAGGCTCGATGCTGTCCGAGCGCACCGGCTGGAGCCTGGCCGAGATTTCCAAACACGTCAAAGGCCTGGTCGTGACCCTGGGAGAACACGGCTGCGAGGTATGGACCGATGGCCAAAAAACCGTTGTGGCTCCCGTCAAAGCGGTTGCCGTGGTAGACCCTACGGGTTGCGGCGACGCTTTTCGCGCCGCCTTGCTGTATGGCATTGAACGCGGTTGGGACTTGGTGCGCGCGTGTGCACTGGGTAATAAAGTCGGTGCCATCAAAATCGCTCAACGCGGCGGGCAAAACTACACGCTCGACCTGGCTGCACTGGGGCTGTAAACAGAGCCGACACACCAGCCATGCAAGCCGTTTTTGATAAACCCAGCTTCTGGCAGCGCGTGAAACCGTTGTTTCAGGGGTTTGACGTGCCACTGGCTATTGCGGTGTTTTTGTTGGCCAGCGCCGGGCTGCTTACCATGTATTCCAGCGGTTACGACAATGGCACACGCTTTGTAGCCCATGGCCGCAATATGGTGATTGCGGCCACCCTCATGTTTATCGTGGCGCAAATACCACCGCAACGCCTGATGGCATTTGCTGTGCCCATGTACACCGTGGGGGTTGCACTCCTGATTGCCGTTGCCATATTTGGCATTACCAAAAAAGGCGCCAAGCGCTGGATCAATCTGGGCATCGTCATTCAGCCCAGCGAAATCCTCAAAATCGCCATGCCGCTGATGCTGGCCTGGTGGTTTCAAAAGCGCGAAGGCCAGTTGCGCCCACTGGACTTTGTAGTGGCGGGCGTGCTGCTGGCCATTCCAGTAGGTTTGATCATGAAGCAGCCCGATCTGGGCACGGCCTTGCTGGTGTTGTTTGCCGGACTTTTTGTGATTTTCTTTGCCGGGTTAAGCTGGAAGCTGATGGCACCGCCCGTGCTATTAGGCCTGCTGGCTGCTACTTTATTAGTGGTTTTTGAGCCACGCCTGTGTGCAGATGGTGTCCACTGGCCCTTGCTGCACGACTACCAGCAGCAGCGCATCTGCACCCTGTTAGACCCGTCACGTGACCCCTTGGGCAAGGGCTTTCACATCATCCAGGGCATGATTGCCATTGGCTCGGGCGGCATGCTGGGCAAGGGCTTTATGCAAGGCACCCAAACGCATCTGGAATTCATTCCCGAGCGCACTACCGACTTTATTTTTGCTGCCTACAGCGAAGAGTTTGGCCTGATGGGCAACCTGTTTTTGATTGCCGGCTTTATCTTTCTGGTGCTGCGCGGCCTGGCCATTGCACTGGACGCACCCACGCTGTTTTCTCGTCTGCTGGCGGGTGCGGTGACACTGATCTTTTTTACCTATGCTTTTGTCAATATGGGCATGGTCAGTGGCATTTTGCCGGTGGTCGGGGTGCCGCTGCCTTTCATTAGCTACGGCGGTACGGCCATGGTGACCTTGGGGCTGGGCCTGGGTATCTTGATGGCTATTTCCAAGGCCAAACGACTGGTTCAATCGTGACACAAAACGCCTCACCACCCACCGTCTGCATCATTGGTATAGGCAATATGGGTGGCGGCATGGCTACCAATCTGCTGGCGCGTGGCTACACAGTACGGGTGCAGGACATCGACGCTGCCAAGGTGGCTTTTTATCAGTCAAAAGGGGCGATTGCCAGCGTAGATAGTGCGCGAGCAGCTATTAAAAACATAGTAACCATCGTCTGTGTGGTAGATGCTGCGCAAACTGAAGACGTTTTATTTGGCGAGACAGGCTGCGCGAAAAATCTGCCAGCGGGGCACACGGTCATGCTGTGCCCCACCATCGCGCCACAAGATGTAGAGCGGTTTGCTGCGCGCTTGGCAGAGCATGGAATCGACTGCATAGACGCACCCATGTCGGGTGGCCCCGCGCGGGCTGTAGATGGCAGCATGAGCCTGATGGTGGCCTGCGCAGATGCTGTATTTACACAACATTCGCAGCTGATCAACGACTTGTCATCCAAAGTTTTTCGCATCAGCCAACGCATAGGTGACGGCGCACGTACCAAGCTGGTTAACAATCTGCTGGCAGGTATCAACCTGGTAGGCGCCGCCGAAGCTTTGGTATTGGCCCAGCGGATGGGCCTGGATTTGCCCACCACCCTGGCCGTTATTGAACAGTCTAGCGGCCAAAGCTGGATAGGTTCTGACCGCATGCGCCGCGCCCTGGCGGGCGACTACGCCCCACGCGCCCACATGGGCCTGCTGGCCAAAGACACGGGCCTGGCCGTAGCGGCAGCCCAAGCCGCTGGCTTTGCTTCCTTACTAGGCCAACAAGCCAGCGCCACCTTTGCTCGTGCAATAGAGTTGGGGCTGGGTAACCACGACGATGCGGCAGTTTTCACGTTGTTGCAGGCTCAATCCACACAACAAGGCGCAGCCCCCTTGTCATAAGTAAACTTTGCGGTTACAAAGCAACTACAGCGATTGTGCTGGCACTTTAACCTTCAAGGACACACCACCATGGCAGGCAAGTTTGAACTCAAAAAATCCAAGAACGACAAGTTCTTCTTCAACCTACTCGCTGGCAACGGACAAATCATCATGTCCAGCGAAATGTACGAAAGCAAGGCCAGCGCGCAAAACGGCATTGATTCGGTACGCAAGAATGCGCCAGACGATGCACGTTACGCCCGCTTGACCGGCAAAGACGGCTCCCCATACTTCACCCTGAAAGCCGGTAACCACCAAGTCATTGGCCAAAGCCAAATGTATGCAGCAGAAAAATCGCGTGATGGCGGGATTGAGTCTTGCAAGACCAATGCGCCGACTGCGCCGGTGGATGATTTGAGCTGAAAACTACAGGGCACGCGCAGCACGCGTGTCGATAAAGTATTCATCTCCGTTCGGGCTGAGCTTGTCGAAGCCATCGCAGCCCTTCGAGGAGCTCAGAGCGAACGGTTCATATATCACAAGGCCAGATCAATAACGCCGCAGCCAGCGCGGAATCTTAAAGCGCACTATCATCAAATATGCGCCAATGTAGCTGGCCACAAACAAAGCACAAAACAGCATCAATACTATGGTGTTGTTCCAAAACAAAACCGCAGGCACTACCGTTAACGCCGTAAAGGCCCACAGATAGGGCGACGTACGGTTGTTGCGCATCAGCATGCGCCGCGTCTCATTGTCATGGAACACACCGCGCACAATACGCTTGTACACCAACTGGTGAAAATGCAGCGAATCAGCCACCCCTGGCGACACCCCGCGTACCAGCTTGCGGTAGATAGAAAATAACGTTTCCGACACGGGGTAAATCAACAACAGCATCACAAACCAGGGGGACACAGCCGGGTGGCGTTGTACCAGGCTAACGCAAGCTATGGCAATAGCCCCACCCCATAAATACGCACCACCATCACCGGCAAAGATCAGCCCGCGCGGGTAGTTCCAGAACAAAAAACCTGCGGTAGCACCCATCAGAGCGGCCATCAGGCCTGCCAGATTTCGATCCCCCAACTGCAGGGCCACGTAGGTAATAGCGCCGCACACCAAAATACTCACTATTCCAGCAAGACCGTTGTAGCCGTCAATAATATTAAAGGCGTGCGGCAAGCCCGCAATAGCCAGCACCGCAAAGCCCACACCCAGCCACGGCATCATGGCCCACACCGTGTCCAGGCCCGGTATGCCCAGGCGATGCACAGCCAAGCCCAGCAAAGCGCATGCCAGGACGCCCGTCAGCAAGCTGGCAGCCAGGCGCCAACGCACCCCAAGCCGCTGCGTCACGTCTTCATACACACCTGCAAGCGTTACGGGAACCAATGCGCAAGCCCACAACGCCACGTCGCGCCAAGAGATATTGGCATTCATGGTCAAACCCAACGTGGGCGCCAGCGCCGCCAGGCACCAAGCCACCAGGCAAGCCAGTGCAATGGCAATGCCGCCCACGCGCGGCACATGCCCCTTGTGAAAGCGCTGTGGCATATCTTGCGCATAGCGCAGTGCATGCGCACGGGCGCGCAACATCAATACCAGCGACAGCAGGGCAGCCAAAACAAAACCAAAGGCAAAAATTGCAACCATACGATGCTTTCTATCAATGGGCCTGCTGTAAGGCAGCTTCGGGTCGTTGCAAAGGCAGCCAATCCAGTGAAGCTAAACAACTGGCTGGCACCGCACTAATCCTGTCAGCCAATGGCCATGGCGCACCCTCGCCATGGCAAATCACATACAGGTGGTCTAGCTTGAGCGCATCACGTGCGGTGCGCATCGAAGCCGTCACACCGGGTGATCGCGTTAACTTAATCTCAAAACCCATCCGCACACCGTCCTTGAGCAATAGCAAATCCAATTCGACCCCTGAGTGGGTGCCCCAAAAAAAAGCCTCCTGTCGCTTTGCACCGGTGCGGCGAATAATCTCGTGCAGCATAAAACCCTCCCAAGAGGCGCCACATTTAGGATGTGCCAGCAAACCATCGTGCCCGCTGATGCCTAGCAGGCTGTGCAGCAGCCCCGTGTCTGCCACATACACTTTGGGCGACTTCACCTCACGTTTGCCCACGTTGGCATGCCATGGCATCAACCGAAAAGCCATAAACGTACCTTCCAAAATATCCAGGTAACGCGACACCGTCTTGTCGCTGACACCCAAAGCCCGTGCCAGCTCACTGCCGTTCCAGGTTTGCCCATGGTAATGCGCCAACATCGTCCAAAACCGGCGCAATGTTAGCGCAGGCAAATTTATGCCCAGTTGGGGCAAGTCGCGCTCCAGGTATGTTCGGATAAACCGAGATTGTCCATTAGAACTTCCCGCGCTTTTGCCGCATACTCAAGATACACGATTTCTAATGGAATCCATTAGAGAATCCTCAATGAAATCAA
>JAYVTG010000067.1:0-25428 GCA_043774625.1 Polaromonas sp.
GCCTATACCCTGGCGGAGGACACGAAGGTATCCGCGCAGCCAGAGTGCCTGACAGCACAAACGCTCCCAGCTATATGTACCCCACCCAACCAGAAAAAACTACGCGAGACTGATCTGCGTTATTTGACATAGACCCATAAAAAAAGCTCCTCAAAAGGAGCTTTTCATTAACGCAGCGAGCAAATCGCCAGCAGGGGCTTACACGCGCTTGCGATATTCGCCAGTACGCGTGTCAATTTCGATCTTGTCGTTCTGCGCCACGAAGATGGGCACGCCTACTTCAAAACCGGTAGCGATTTTGGCGGGCTTGAGCACTTTGCCCGAGGTGTCGCCTTTGACGGCAGGCTCGGTCCAGGTGATCTCGCGCACCACGCTGGTGGGCAGTTCGACAGAAATAGCCTTACCGTCGTAGAACACGACTTCGAGCTCCATGCCGTCTTCCAGATAATTCAGGCTGTCGCCCATGTTTTCGGCTTCGACTTCGTACTGGTTGAACTCGGTGTCCATGCAAATGTACATGGGGTCAGCAAAGTAGCTATAGGTGCAGTCTTTCTTGTCCAAAATGACTTGGTCTATTTTGTCGTCTGCCTTGAACACGACTTCGGTGCCAAAGTTGGCTATCAGGCTTTTGAGTTTCATGCGCACGGTGGCAGAGTTGCGGCCACCACGGCTGTATTCGGTTTTCAAGACGACCATAGGGTCTTTTCCGTGCATGATGACATTGCCGGCGCGAATTTCTTGAGCGATTTTCATATTTTCAATCTAGGAGCGGGCCACATGCTGGAAATGTGGTCACTGCGGGTTTAATGTGTTGATAAAGTGCAGGTCATCTGCACAAAGTCTGCTATTTTAGCCTGAAATGTTTTAGCCTGAAATGGTCTGTTTTTGATGGCTTACGGCGCTACATCAGGCGCTGGCATGCTGGTCAAACTGCGTTTTTTATCAACAAAATCAAGCAGTTGCGTGCACAAATCGGTTTGCACCAAAAGGCGCTGGCGCGCGGCCTGGGTGCAGGCGTTCCAGCGCACCAGGTCTATGCGCGGCAATGGCTTGCTCGACAAGCCGTTCCAGACCCGGTGAAAGTCGCACAAATCGGCAGGAGCGTCCAGCCAGTGCAAAAACGCTTCCAGCTTGGCGGCATGTGCGCCGTCGCTCTGCGGGTAGATATGCCAGACAAAGGGCTTGCCTGCCCACAGCGCGCGTACCAGGGAGTCCTCGCCACGAACAAAGTTCAGGTCGCAGGCCCACAGAAGGTGGTCAAATTCAACTTGAGTGACAGGTGAGAGGTATGAAATTGATAGCTGCTCACGCATATTCCACGCTGGCATATGGGTGTTTTTATACTCTAAAGCTGTGTTTACGCTCTGCTGGGCGCGGCCAGCGGTAACCATCAGTTGGGTGGCCGTTTGGCCCTCAGCCAGTTGGCCCAATAGCTGCGCCAAGGCGGGGCTTTCATAGCAAAACAGGCTGATGCGCTGTCCGGGGGCTGCAGCGGCCAAAGACTTCTTCCCGCCTTCGCTTTGCATTGCTGCACTGGTTAAACCGTGCTTACCCAGCCAGCCGGGTGTGTCAAAGCGGGCCATCTGTTCCATCAACCCAGGTTCACGGATCAGCCCGCCCGTGTGCGGCGTAAAACCAGGGTAGTAAAACCAGGTCGTCATGCCCTGTGCAGGGCCGCGCAGCACCGGGGACGGCAGGCCGTGGCTGCGCTGAGCAAAGGTTTCTGCGCTGAGGTATTCCAGGTTGATGCACACCGGTGTGCCAGGCACTGTGGAGGTATTTTGAGTGTCAAATATGCCGTTTGCCAGCGTGGAATGTGCGCGAGCAGCTATAAATTCAGGAGCAACATCGCATCCAAAAGCGGCTATCACCACGTCGCCGGGCTGGTCGTCACCCAGCCGGGGCTGCGTCGCGTTCCAGGCCCATACCTGTACACCCGCACAGCCTGCAGGTGCCATCCAGGCCAGTGCTGCGCTATCGTCCACCCATAGCCGCACCTGCACACCGCGACCAGCCAGGTCGCAGGCCAAGCGCCAGCAGACCCCGATGTCGCCAAAGTTGTCGATGACTTTGCAGAAAATGTCCCAGTGCCGCCTGTTTTGCATGCGCAGATTGTCCACAATACAGGCATGCCCGCCAAACTTTCGTCCAATTCAAACCCCACCGAGCCGCCACCCAGCCTGGTGCAGCAGGCCGATGTGCCGCGAACCCATAGCCCAGAGCTGTTGGCGCAGGTCGCTGGGCTGCCGTCCATGCCAGGTGTGTACCGCTACTTTGATGCGCAAGATGATCTGCTTTACGTAGGCAAAGCCAAAAATCTGAAAAAGCGGGTGTCCAGCTATTTTCAAAAAACGCATGGTGGCACCCGCATTGGCCACATGGTGAGCAAGATTGTGCGCATGCAAACGACCGTGGTACGGTCTGAAGCCGAAGCCCTGCTGCTAGAAAACAACCTGATTAAAACGCTACACCCGCGCTTTAATATTTTGTTTCGCGACGATAAAAGTTATCCGTATTTGAAGATGGCGTCAGGTGAATTTGCGCGCATTGCCTACTACCGTGGCGCGGTAGAAAAAAAGCACCAATATTTTGGCCCTTACCCCAGCGCCTGGGCGGTCAAAGAAAGCATTTTGCTGTTGCAAAAAGTCTTCCATTTGCGTACCTGCGAAGACACCGTGTTTGCCAACCGTACACGGCCGTGTTTGCTCTACCAAATCAAGCGTTGTTCTGGGCCCTGCGTGGGGCACATTGGCATGGAAGATTATGCACAAGACACACGCAATGCAGAGCGGTTTTTACGCGGCGAAACGCAGGCCATTTTGAAGGAACTTGAAGCGCAGATGATGGTGCATTCTGCAGCGCTGGAATTTGAACAGGCTGCGGAGTTGCGCAACCGCATCAGTGCCTTGTCCAAGGTCTTGCATCAGCAAGCGGTGGACACGGGCGGCGACAAAGACGTGGATATTTTGGCCGTGAAAGTGCAGGGCGGCAAAGCCTGCGTCAACCTGGCCATGGTGCGCGGCGGGCGGCACCTGGGTGACCGGGCGTACTTTCCTACCCATGTTGACGATGCAGACGAAACGGCGGTGCTGCAGGCTTTTATTGCGCAGCATTACATCGGCATTGCACCGCCGCCTGCACTTATTGTGAGCGTGAAAGTAGACCCCGAGCTGATAGCGCTGCTGAGTGAGCAATGTGGCAACAAAGTTAGCGCGGTACATAACCCGCGAGAGCAGCGGCGCATTTGGCAAGAAATGGCGCAAAAGAATGCCGACATTCAACTGGCCCGACTGCTGGCCGAAGAAGGTTCGCAGCAAGCGCGCACGCGCGCCCTGGTGACTGCACTGGACATGGCGCCTGAGGATTTGGACAGCTTTCGCATCGAGTGTTTTGACATCAGCCATACGTCGGGCGAGTCTACGCAGGCTTCTTGTGTTGTATTTCATACACACAAAATGCAAAGCAGTGAATACCGGCGTTACAACATCGACGGCATTACCGCAGGAGACGATTACGCGGCCATGCGCCAGGTGCTCACACGCCGTTACAGCAAAATCGTGGAGGCCGCGCTGGCCGATCAAAATGCAGGTGTGGGGGGTAACAGTAAATCTCGGTTACCCGACCTGGTATTGATAGACGGTGGCAAAGGCCAGGTGAGCGTAGCGAAAGAAGTGTTTGAAGCCTTGGGTATGGACTTGGGATTGATTGTTGGTGTAGAGAAAGGCGAGGGCCGCAAAGTGGGCCTGGAAGACCTGGTTTTTGCCGATGGCCGTGAAAAAGTGTATCTGGGCAAAGACAGTGCTGCACTGATGCTGGTGGCCCAAATTCGGGACGAAGCGCACCGTTTTGCTATCACCGGCATGCGCGCGGCGCGTGCAAAAGTGCGCACTGGCGGTAGCTCATTAGAGGAAATACCGGGGGTGGGCGCCAAAAGACGTGCGAAACTACTACAACGCTTTGGCGGCATTCGTGGTGTAGCAGCCGCAGGTGTTGCAGATATAGCCACCGTAGAGGGCATATCCAAAGAGCTGGCCGAAGAAATTTACCGTGCATTGCACTGACTGCACTTACAAGGACTTTGTATGCAAAATTCGATGAAACCCAGCGCCAAATATGCGCAAGCAGCTACTAATTTAGGAGCAGTTGCTTCTTTGACCCTGGCGGTCTTTCTGGCTGGCTGCGCAAGCAAGTCTGCGCCTCCGCCCGCTCCAGCTCCTCCAGCGGCACCCCCTGTCGCCGCCAAGCCTGCGCCCCCAGCTGCGCCATCTGCGGTGCAGCCTGCACGCCCCACTGGTTTGCCAGCGGTGGCTAGCTGGGCAGAATACCGCCGACGCGCGGCGCGCATGATCATGGCCTCGAACCAGACCGGGAGTTTTGCGGGCCCACTGCCCGATCCGTTGTATGGCATTGCCATCATCTCGGTGCAACTGAATGCGGACGGCAGCATCAAGCTGGCGGACATGATGCGTTCCTCGAAGGTTGCGCCAGAGGTCAACCAGATGGCGCTGGATGCCGCGCGCAGAGTGGGTAATTTTGGATCGGTGGCGAATTTGCCGCAGCCATGGTCGTTCAACGAGACGTTTTTCTACAACGACAACCGCAAGTTTCAACTGGTGACTCTGGTAGAAAACCGCTAGCGCGCTAGGAGCATGCCACAATCAACGGCATGTTCTTCACCATCCCCACCATCCTCACCTGGACGCGCATTGTCGCTATCCCTCTGATCGTTGGGGTGTATTACAGCCCACTGGACATGGCCACCCAAAACCTGGTGGCCACAGTCATGTTTGTCGTGTTTGCTTTGACCGATTGGCTGGACGGCTTTTTGGCTCGAAAGCTTAACCAAACATCGTCTTTTGGTGCGTTTTTAGACCCAGTGGCAGACAAGTTTTTGGTCTGTGCGTCGCTCTTGATTCTGGTTTACCTCAAGCGAACAGACGTTTTCGTCGCTTTAATCATCATTGGCCGCGAGATCGCCATTTCTGCTTTGCGCGAATGGATGGCGCAAATCGGCGCATCCCGTAGTGTGGCGGTCCACATGATTGGCAAATTAAAAACCGTGGCGCAAATGGTGGCCATTCCGTTTTTACTGTATGACGGCATGCTCTTTGGCTTGATTCCTACCGGTACCTGGGGGCTGTGGCTAATTTGGGGCGCAGCGGTGTTGACCGTCTGGTCGATGGTTTATTACCTGCAAAAAGCCTTGCCCGATATTCGTGCCAATGCCAAATAGTGTGTCAAGTGGTTTGAATGGTGGGTGAACAAACTTCCCGCGCTGTTCGCGCGATGCCTGCGCTGTTTGTCGCCATCTGGAGCACAGGCTACATTGCTGCCAAGTACGGCATGCCGCACGCACCGCCGTTTGCTTTTTTAAGCTTTCGTTACGCGCTATCCATCGTGTGTTTTTTGCTTTGGATTGCCATTGCCCGCCTGGCTTTCAAAACCGTGACCTGGCCGCAAGGCAGGGCGCAATGGCTGCATTTGGCAGTTTGTGGGGTCTTGATGCATGCCGGCTACTTGGGTGGAGTGTGGGCGGCAGTCAAGGCGGGCATGGGTTCTGGTTTGTCGGCATTGATCGTAGGTTTGCAACCCGTTCTCACTGCCATCTGGGTGTCTGCAACCGCGTCTGACAGCCAGGTGTCACGCCGCCAATGGATGGGCTTGCTTTTGGGCTTTGGCGGACTCATGTTGGTGGTGTCGCGCAAGTTCGTGGCTACTAGCGGTGGCGTGGGTGAGGCTACGGCTTTGAATCTGTCGTTTGCATTTTTTGCCTTGTTGAGTATGACGGCAGGCACGCTCTACCAAAAACGCTTTGTCCAACCCTGCGATGTGCGCAGTGCCAACACCGTGCAGTTGATGGCTGCACTGGTGGTGAGTTTGCCCATCGCCTTGCTGGAAACCGAGCCCATGCACTGGAATGCTGAGTTAAGTTTTGCCATGGCCTGGTCTGTACTGGTGCTGACCTTGGGTGGTAGCAGCTTGCTGTACATGCTGATTCAGCGGGGCGCGGCTACTTCGGTCGCCTCACTGCTGTATTTGGTGCCACCCACCACGGCGCTGATGGCGTGGGTGCTGTTTGCAGAATCCATTACTGTGTACACGGTAATGGGTACTCTGATGACGGCATTGGGTGTGTATTTGGTGGTTAAACCGCCCAGGGTATGGCCTTGAATTCTTCCACCAAAAAGTCACTGAGCAGGCGCACGCGTTGCGGGGTTTGAGCGCGAAATGGTGCCAACCACTGGATGTTGGCATCGCGCATGGCCCATTGCGGCAGCACGTGCACCAGCGCGCCAGTCGCTATCAGGGGTGCAACATCCCACAGACTGCGCAGCATGATGCCCTGGCCTTGCAGGCACCAGTCGCGCACCAGCTCGCCAGAGTTGCTCGACAGGGTGCCACGCACTTGCACGGGTTGCACCTGGCGTTTACGCAGACGGCTGAGCGACCACACATGGCCTGACACATCGCTCTCATGCACGGCCAGGCACTGGTGCTGCGTCAAATCGTCCAGGCTGTGTGGGGCTGGGTGTGCACGCAGGTAAGCCGGTGCTGCTACCAGAACCCGTTCATTGCGCGCCAGCAAGCGTGCCGACCACTGCGCCGACCGGTTCTCGCGTGGAGACCATAGCCACACGGCAGCATCAAAGCCTGCTGCGCCCAGGTCGGGCAATTTCTCGGTCAACTGCACATCGACTTGCACCTGGGGGTACAGCTTGGCAAATGCCGCCAGTGCAGGCCCCAGCCACAAACGACCAAAACCAAACGTGGCTGCCAGGCGAATGTTGCCGGTAGGCTGGCGCAACTGGTCGCGCAAAGACTCTTCAGCGGCGCAAAATTCTTGCGCTATGCGTGTGGCATGCTGGCATAACAGTTCACCTTCGGCCGTCAACGCATTGCTGCGTGTGGTGCGAAAAAATAGCTTGATGCCCAAACCAGCCTCCAGCGCCGCTAGCCTCTTGGTGGCCACGGGCGCGCTGATGCCCAGCTGTGCGGCTGCACGTGCCAGGTTGCCAGCCTTCTTGATCGCCAGCATCAGTTGCACATCAGCACGGTCTAGCGCATGCAATACATCGACAGCCTTGCTGGACGGGGCAGGTTTTTGAAGCTCTTTTTGGGGTGTTTTCATAATTTCTGATTTAGAAATAATTAATTGCATTATTATTTCTTGAAAATAAATACAGTGCAAGGCACAATCAGGCTATGTTCACCAATTTCAGCAGCTTCAAAATAGAGCGTGCTGGCGTGCTTTTGCATGGCCGCATCAGTCTGAATAGCTTGAAGCAAGATGGCATGCCTTTGCCTGGTTTGCTGTTGCTGCACGGCCACCCGCAAACCCATGCCATGTGGCACAGGGTTGCACCCGTATTGGCACAGCAGCATACGGTGGTCATGATGGATTTGCGTGGTTATGGAGATTCCAGCAGGCCGCAGGCTGATGGCGCACATGCGAATTACTCCAAACGCGAAATGGCTTTGGACGCACTGGCCGTGATGCAACACCACAGGTTTGAACAGTTTGACGTGCTCGCCCATGACCGTGGCGCGCGCGTAGCCCACCGCTTGGCAGCAGATCATCCACAAGCCGTAGAGCGCATGCTGCTGCTGGACATTGCGCCCACTCTGGCCATGTACGAGAACACCACGCGCGCCTTTGCTACAGCCTATTGGCATTGGTTTTTCTTGATTCAGCCACCGCCGCTGCCAGAAAGCTTGATAGAGTCTGACCCGGTGCGTTATATCCGCAGTGGGATGGGCAATCGCCATGCGGGCCTGGCTGCGTTTGATGCGAAAGCCATGGCCGAATACGAACGTTGTATCCAGATCCCCGGCACAGCACAAAGCATTTGTGAAGACTATCGAGCCAGCGCCACCATAGACCTGGAACATGACCGCGCTGATATTGCAGGCCAGCGCACATTGAGCATGCCAGTGCGCGTGCTATGGGGTGAGCACGGTACAGTAGGGCAAAATTTTGATGTGCTTAAACTTTGGAGCGACCGCGCTATTGATGTCACCGGCCAAGCGCTTGCTTGCGGCCATTACATCGCTGAAGAAGCGCCAGAGGCCTTGCTGGAGCAAGCCTTACCATTCTTCCATCCCTGACATGTAACTTTTTAATTCTTTTGAAGGACCACACCATGGCAAAACATCGCATCGCAGTTATCGCTGGCGACGGCATTGGCAAAGAAGTCATGCCCGAGGGCATTCGGGCCGTAGATGCGGCAGCACGCAAATTTGGCATTGACCTGCAGTTTGACCACTTCGACTTTTCGAGTTGGGATTATTTTGAGAAGCACGGCAAGATGTTGCCTAACAACTGGAAAGACCAAATCGGCGGGCACGACGCGATCTTTTTTGGTGCTGTAGGTTGGCCAGAAAAAATTCTGGATCACGTCTCGCTGTGGGGCTCACTGCTGATGTTTCGACGCGAGTTTGACCAGTACATCAACCTGCGCCCCGCCAAACTGATGCCAGGCATCATTGCGCCCGTTGTCAAGCGCGACGGCAAGCCCTACAAGCCAGGAGAGATAGACTTTTACATCGTGCGCGAAAATACCGAGGGTGAATACTCCAGCGTCGGTGGCCGCATGTTTGGCGGTACTGATCGTGAGTTCGTCCTGCAAGAATCCGTCTTTACCCGCACAGGCGTAGACCGCGTGCTCAAGTTTGCATTTGAACTGGCCAACACGCGGCCTAAAAAGCATTTGACCAGTGCTACCAAGTCCAACGGTATTTCCATCTCCATGCCTTACTGGGATGAGCGCGTGGTTGAAATGGCCAAAGGCTATTCGGGTGTGAACGTGGATAAATTTCACATTGACATCTTGAGCGCGCACTTTGTACAGCGCCCTGATTTCTTTGATGTGGTGGTCGCCAGTAATTTGTTTGGTGACATTCTGTCTGACCTGGGCCCGGCATGTACCGGCACGATAGGCATTGCACCCAGTGCCAACCTGAATCCCGATGGAAAGTTTCCGTCTCTGTTTGAGCCTGTGCACGGTTCAGCTCCCGATATTGCAGGCAAAAATATTGCCAACCCCATTGGCCAAATTTGGTGTGGTGCCATGATGCTGGAGCACCTGGGTTACAAAGAGGCGCACAACGCCATGCTCGATGCTATCGAACGGGTCATGCAGCCCGCAAGTGGTGCACCGCTCACACGCGACATGGGCGGCACTGCCAGCACCACCGATCTGGGCAAAGCCATAGCCAGCGCCATATCCGCCGGGGCCTGATGCCTGAGAAGGATTGCCCGCGTCAAGATAAATATTTGTGAAAAAATTCGCTTAGTTACCGAATTTTGATGTGCCTGTG
The DNA here is from genome assembly GCA_043774625.1 of Polaromonas sp. Classification (GTDB taxonomy): domain Bacteria; phylum Pseudomonadota; class Gammaproteobacteria; order Burkholderiales; family Burkholderiaceae_C; genus JAAFIP01. The sequence continues at coordinate 9,319 of JAYVTG010000067.1, forward strand.
CGGTATTTGGCAGCTTAAAACCGCATAGAATCAATTCCCGCGCCAGTCTGAATCTGGCAGCCCGTATTTGATGTTGCATTTTTTCATACCTATTAGGAGCCAAAATGAATAAGACTGATTTGATCGAACACATTGCCAAGCACGCCGATATTTCCAAGGCCGCGGCAACACGTGCCCTAGAGTCCACCATCACCGCTGTGAAGACCACCCTGAAAAAGGGCGGTACAGTTTCTTTGGTGGGTTTTGGCACTTTTGCAGTGGGTAAACGTGCTGCCCGTATTGGTCGCAATCCGCGTACCGGCGCTTCGATTAAAATCAAGGCAGCCAAGGTGCCCAAGTTTCGTCCTGGTAAAGCCTTGAAAGATGCTTTGAACTAAAATCAGGCATTATTAGTTTCAGGTGGGGTGATTAGCTCAGTTGGTAGAGCGGCGCCCTTACAAGGCGTAGGTCGGCGGTTCGAGCCCGTCATCACCCACCACACAAATGAAGCTAGAGAGTTAAAGCAATACAGGCGAACCCAGGTTCGCCTTTTTTGTATCTTGTTTTAGTTTTTTGCTGTAACCCATCCGATTTCAGGATATTGACCGAGAGCGCAACGCGATGTTTGATTTTGTACGCCAGCACATGAAGATCATGATGACGGTGATGTTCTTATTGATCATCCCTTCATTTGTGCTGGTTGGTATTAACGGTTTTGACCGCTTCAAGGAAAAAGGTGATGCTGTAGCCGTGGTAGACGGCCGCTCCATCATGCAGTCAGAGTGGGACGCTGGCCATAAAAACGAAATAGAGCGTCTGCGCGCCTCCATGCCTTCCATCGATCCCAAGTTGCTCGATTCTCCAGAAGCCAAATACGCCACGCTGGAGCGCCTGGTGCGTGACCGTGTCATGGAAGCTGCTGCAACCAAACTTCACCTGACCGCCAGCGACCAGCGCGTTGCACGTGACTTGCAAGAAAATCCCACCATTGCTGCGTTGCGCAAACCCGATGGTTCACTGGATATGGAGCGTTATCGTCAATTGGTGGGCGCACAAGGCATGAGTCCTGAAATGTTTGAAGCACGTGTGCGCCAGGACATCTCTCTTCGCCAGGTGTTGGCCGGTGTCAGCGCAACCGGGTTGACTGCACCCGCCATGGCCGATGCATCGCTCAATGCTTACTTTGAGCGACGCGAAGTACAAGTGGCCCGCTTTGACACTGCGGACTATGCCAGCAAGGCCGCCCCGACTGACGCCCAGTTAGAAACGTATTACAAAGAGAATCCACCCTTGTTTCAGGCTCCCGAACTGGCCAACATTGAATATGTCGTATTGGACGTTGAGAGTATTCGCAAAACCATTACCCCTAACGCAGAAGAAGTCAAAACCTATTTTGATCAAAACGCTGCACGCCTGGGTGGACAAGAAGAACGCCGCGCCAGCCATATCTTGATCAACGCACCCAAGTCAGCACCGGCTACAGAGCGCGAAAAAGCCAAAGTCAAGGCAGAAGAATTGTTGGTCCAGGTGAAAAAAACCCCCGACAGCTTTGCCGAAGTGGCCAAGAAAAATTCGCAAGACACGGGTTCTGCTGCCGGTGGTGGTGATCTGGACTTTTTTGCCAAGGGCGCCATGGTCAAACCTTTTGAAGAAGCAGCATTCAGCATGGCCAAGGGTGACATCAGTCCCGTGGTTGAGACCGATTTTGGCTACCACATCATTCGCTTGACTGACATCAAGGCACCCAAACAAAAGAGCTTTGAAGAAATGCGCCCCGAGATTGAGACTGAGCTGAAAAAACAGCAAGCGCAGAAGAAATTTTCTGAAGTGGCAGATTCGTTTACCAATGGTGTGTACGAGCAACCCGAAAGTCTTAAACCGATTGCTGATCGCTTGAAGCTGGAAGTAAAAACTGCCAATAATGTGCAACGCAAACCTGCTCCTGGTATCAATGGCGTCTTGGCAAATGCCAAGTTCTTGAATGCCTTGTTTGCACCCGACGCGGTAGACAAAAAACGCAATACCGAAGCCGTAGAAACTGCTGGTAATCAACTGGTGTCTGGCCGTATTTTGCAGTACACCGCTGCGCGCACCTTGCCATTTGCCGAAGTGAAAGACCGTGTACGCGAGCGCGTGCTGGCGCAGCTAGGGGCAGAGAAGGCCCGCAAAGAAGGGGCAGAGAAACTGGCTGCCTGGAAGGCTGCTCCCACGTCTGCTACTTTGCCAGAGGCGATTGCCGTATCGCGCGACCAAAACCAAAAATTACCCCAGCAAGTGGTAGAAGCTGCCATGCGCACTGATCCCGCCACTTTGCCTGTCTGGATAGGGGTAGACCTGGCCGCACAAGGGTACGCGGTAGTGAAAGTTAATAAACTACTGGAACGTGAAGCTACCAAAGCGCAGAGCGCCCAGCAAGATCGCCAGCAGTACACCCAGTGGTGGACAGCAGCAGAGTCGCTGGCGTATTACAACAGCCTCAAAGAACGTTTTAAGACCGAGATCAAGGTAGCCAAGCCAGCGCCCAAGAAAGACGATTTGCTGGCACAGCCGTAAGCTGGCTCTGTTTGCCTTTGTGTAAAAACCGCCTTTTCAGGCGGTTTTTACTTTCTGCTGGGGAAATTCTGTACACCGCAGTTTGGAAATGTGCCACAATTCGCACTGACAAAACATAGGTCCTTCCTTGCCATGTCGCATCCGCCAATCGGTTCAGCCGTGTCGCGGAAGGTTTATCAACCAACCCATGTTCCCTGAAGGGGAGCAGAAAGTCAGCAAAATATGAGCGCCCTACCTCAGTCGCCGCCGTCTGCGGCGGTAAGTTTCTCGGCTAATGCATCCGTCTATCAGGCGTATGCCAGCAATACCTATCTTTTTGGCGGCAATGCCCCGTACGTCGAAGAGATGTACGAAAATTACCTGGCCAACCCCGGTTCTGTGCCCGATTCGTGGCGCGCTTACTTCGATGCCCTGCAACACGTGCCCGCTACTGACGGTAGCAATGCGCAAGATGTGGCCCACATGCCGGTCATCAACGCCTTTGCCGAGCGTGCTAAACAGGGCGTGACCAAGGTGGTGACTGCCAGCGCCGACATCGCCATGGGCAAAAAGCGCACCGCCGCGCAGCAGTTGATTGCCGCTTACCGCAACGTAGGTGCACGCTGGGCTAATCTGGACCCGCTGCAGCGCACCGAGCGCGACAATATCCCCGATCTGGATCCTTCTTTTTACGGCTTTACTGATGCCGACCAGGAAGTTATTTTCGACACCAGCAACACCTATTTCGGCAAAACCAATATGCCCCTGCGCGAGCTGATGAACGCGTTGCGCGAAACGTATTGCGGCACCATCGGTATTGAATTCATGTACGCTACCAGCCAGGACGAAAAGCGCTGGTGGCAGCAAAAGCTCGAATCGATTCGCAGCAAGCCCCATTTTTCTGCTGACGAAAAAAAGAATATTTTACAAAACCTCACGGCTGCCGAAGGCCTGGAGCGTTACCTGCACACCAAATATGTAGGCCAAAAACGCTTCTCGCTGGAAGGCGGCGAAAGCTTTATCGCGTCGATGGACGAATTGGTGCAAAAAGCCGGTGCTGCGGGCGTGCAAGAAGTGGTGATCGGCATGGCCCACCGTGGCCGCCTGAACGTGCTGGTCAACACCCTGGGCAAAATGCCCGCCGACCTATTTGCCGAGTTTGACCACACAGCCCCTGAAGACCTGCCTGCTGGCGATGTGAAATACCACCAGGGCTTTAGCTCCGACGTGACCACGCCTGGTGGCCCAGTGCACCTCACATTGGCTTTTAATCCCTCTCACCTTGAAATTGTGAACCCGGTTGTTGAAGGCAGCGTGCGCGCCCGCATGGACCGCCGTGGTGACACTAATGGTGACAGCGTGTTGCCTATTTTGGTGCATGGTGACGCCGCCTTTGCAGGCCAGGGCGTGGTGATGGAAACTTTGGCACTCGCGCAAACCCGTGGTTACTACACGGGCGGCACGGTGCATATTGTCATCAACAACCAGATCGGCTTTACCACCAGCGACCCGCGCGACACGCGTTCTACCTTGTACTGTTCAGACGTAGTGAAGATGGTTGAAGCACCCGTGCTGCACGTGAATGGTGACGACCCCGAAGCCGTGGTGCTGTGTAGCCAGTGGGCGCTGGAATATCGCCAGCAGTTCAACAAAGATGTGGTGGTAGACATTATTTGCTTCCGCAAATTGGGCCACAACGAGCAAGACACGCCAGCGCTGACCCAGCCGCTGATGTACAAAAAAATTGCTGCCCACCCCGGCACCCGCAAACTGTATGCCGACAAACTGACCACCCAAGGTCTGGGCGACACGCTGGGTGATGACATGGCCAAGGCCTTTCGCGCGGCGATGGACGCAGGCAAGCATACCGAAGACATCACCATCACCAACTTCAAAAGCAAGTACGCGGTGGACTGGGCGCCTTTTCTCAACAAGAAATGGACCGACGCTGGTGACACCGCCATTCCCACTGCTGAATGGAAGCGCATTGCCGAAAAAATTACCACCATTCCTGCCAGCGTAACCCCGCACCAGTTGGTGAAAAAGGTGTACGACGACCGCGCTGCCATGGGCCGTGGCGACACACTGGTGGACTGGGGCATGGGCGAGCACATGGCCTTTGCCACACTCGTTGCATCGGGCTACCCAGTGCGCCTGTCGGGTGAAGACTGCGGACGCGGCACCTTCACGCACCGCCATTCGGTTATCCATGACCAAAGCCGCGAAAAGTGGGATTCGGGCACCTACATCCCTCTGCAAAATGTGGCTGACGGTCAGGCACCTTTTGTGGTTATCGACTCACTGCTGTCTGAAGAAGCCGTGCTTGGTTTTGAATATGGCTATGCATCCAACGACCCCAACACCCTGGTGATTTGGGAAGCCCAGTTTGGTGACTTTGCCAACGGTGCGCAGGTGGTGATTGACCAGTTTATTGCGTCTGGAGAGGTGAAATGGGGTCGCGTCAATGGCATCACATTGATGTTGCCACACGGTTACGAAGGCCAGGGCCCAGAGCACTCATCGGCTCGCCTGGAACGCTTTATGCAAATGGCGGCAGACACCAATATGCAGATCGTACAGCCCACCACGGCCAGTCAGATCTTTCACGTGCTGCGTCGCCAGATGATCCGCAATCTGCGCAAGCCGCTGATCATCATGACGCCCAAGTCGTTGCTGCGCAACAAAGACGCTGCATCGCCATTAAGTGAATTCACCAAGGGCGGGTTTCAAACGGTGATTCCAGAGAACAAGGACTTGAACGCCAACAAAGTCAAGCGCATCATCGCCTGCTCGGGCAAGGTGTATTACGACCTGGTGAAAAAGCGCGAAGAAAAAGGTGCTGACGACGTGGCCATCGTCCGCATCGAACAGGTTTATCCGTTTCCACACAAAGCGTTTGCTGCGGAGCTGAAAACATATCCGAACGCAACCGACATCGTGTGGTGCCAGGACGAGCCGCAAAACCAGGGCGCCTGGTTTTTTATTCAGCACAACATTCACGAGAACATGGTTGACGGTCAAAAACTTGGCTACAGCGGCCGCGCCGCCAGTGCGTCGCCCGCAGCGGGCTACGCCCATCTGCACCAAGAGCAGCAAAAGGCACTGGTAGATGGTGCGTTTGCCAAACTCAAAGGTTTTGTTTTAACCAAATAAAACCTGATCAGAAAAATAATTTACTATTAAACTAATAGCTGCTCACGCACATTCCACGCTGGCAAGCAGCGTTTTTAACCCCTAAATACCGAGAAAAAAATGGCTATCGTAGAAGTAAAAGTTCCGCAACTGTCCGAATCCGTGGCCGAGGCCACCATGTTGCAATGGAAGAAAAAAGCAGGCGACGCAGTCGCAATCGACGAAATCTTGATCGAGATCGAAACCGACAAAGTGGTTTTGGAAGTGCCCGCACCCAGCGCAGGCGTCCTGGTCGAACTGGTGGTGGCCAGCGGTGCTACCGTCTTGGCTGAACAGTTGATAGCGCGTATCGACACTGCAGCAGTAGCCAGTGCGTCCGCTCCCGCAGTACCCGTGTCTGGCGCATCGGCTGCTGCACCTGTCGTGGCCAAGGCTTCCGCACCCGCTGGCGGCTCTATGGCTGGCGTGGCCATGCCAGCGGCTGCCAAGCTGATGGCGGACAACAACTTGGCCGCAGGCTCGGTGGCTGGCAGCGGCAAAGACGGTCGTGTGACCAAAGGCGACGTACTGGGTGCGGTAGCCAGTGGTGCTACTAATACCGTAGCTGCTCGCGCAGATTCTACGCTGGCTACCGGCATAATTCCTACCGGAGCGCCGACCAGGGTGCTGCCCCAGGTAGCTGCGCCTACCGTAGACTTGGAGAACTTGATAAGTGGGCGCCCCGAGCAGCGCGTGCCCATGAGCCGCCTGCGCGCCCGCGTTGCCGAGCGCTTGCTGCAATCGCAATCAACCAACGCTATTCTGACCACGTTTAACGAGGTGAACATGGCCCCGGTCATGGAAATGCGCAAGCGCTTTCAGGAAAAGTTTGAAAAAGAATACGGCGTCAAACTCGGCTTTATGAGTTTCTTCGTCAAAGCGGTGGTGCATGCACTGAAGAAATTCCCTGTACTCAACGCCTCGGTGGACGGCAACGACATCGTGTACCACGGCTACTTCGACATCGGCATTGCGGTGGGCAGCCCACGCGGTTTGGTGGTGCCCATCTTGCGCAACGCAGACCAGATGAGCTTTGCCGACATAGAGAAAAAGATTGCGGAATTCGGCAAGAAAGCCGCAGAAGGCAAGCTCGGTATTGAAGATATGACCGGTGGCACCTTCTCCATCAGCAACGGCGGCACCTTCGGCTCGATGATGTCCACCCCCATCATCAACCCGCCGCAGTCTGCCATCTTGGGCGTGCACGCCACCAAAGACCGCGCCGTGGTAGAAGGCGGCGTAGTGGTGGTGCGCCCCATGAACTACTTTGCCATGAGCTACGACCACCGCATCATCGACGGCCGCGAAGCTGTGCTGGGTTTGGTCGCCATGAAAGAAGCACTGGAAGATCCGGCTCGGTTATTGTTTGATATTTAATTAAGTTGGTGATGCGAACGCGGAGTTCAATATGAAATTAGTCATCAAATACTTATTGTTGATAGCGACTTTAGTACCTATCAACTCATTTTCGCAGCACTCTCTAGATTTAATTGGTAATTACGACGGGGATGTTGGTACTACTCGAATAGCTATGCGTATCGAACGTTCAGATGCCGAGGGTCGATTTATTATGCGGCAAATGATTTCAGAGAAACCGAAGCTATTTGCTTCAAGAGAAACCTCTGAGCAAGCTCAACAAATGTCCGCTGAGTTTTTGAATCAGATTTTTAGCAAGGCTTCAGCGCCAGAGATATTGCTCAATGAAAAAAACGTATCTTGCTTTCATCCACTGCCTCCATCTCCTCCGTTCCCATTTATTTGCCGATTACCGATGAATATTCCCTTCAAGTTCAACGGAGTCTACGGGCAACTTTATGAATTCAAATCTGCTACTGGAGCCATTTATGTGTTTCCTTTCGTCGATCATTTACGTGCTGTTGATCTAGGCTTTAGTAACTAAGCGCAATGAGCCAAGGTGGGCATTCGATACCTGAAAATGTGATTGAGCGACGATTTCATGCGGGCTGGAATAACTTTCAACAGCACTACAAAGCTATGGTTGATGAATGGTCGCGGATTGATGCGTCGGATAGTAGTTTCAAAATTCTTGATTGGAAAGAGAAATGATGTCTTATGTTCCTGAAAACACACGGCCTATTTCTGAGGCGAAGAGTGCAGACTTGCGTGGTATTCCCGCAGCTCTGGCTCGCGCTGCAAAGCGCGCGGAAGAGGTTGCGCGGCAAACCAATACCTATTTGGTCGTTCAGCGAAACGGCCAACTTCTTAAATTGAAAGTGAATGAACTATGAGTAAACAATTCGACGTCATCGTCATCGGTGGTGGCCCAGGTGGCTATGTGGCTGCTATCCGTGCCGCGCAACTCGGCTTTAATGTGGCTTGTGTTGACGAAGCCAAAAACGCCAAGGGCGCACCTGCACTGGGCGGCACCTGTACCAATGTGGGTTGCATTCCGTCCAAAGCTTTGCTGCAAAGTTCAGAGCACTATGAGCACGCTGGGCATCATTTTGCAGACCATGGTATTAGTTTGTCTAACCTGACGGTGGACGTTGCCAAGATGCTTGGGCGCAAAGACACGGTGGTCAAGCAAAACAACGACGGGATTTTGTATTTGTTCAAGAATAACAAGATTACTTTCTTTCATGGTCGCGGTTCTTTTGCGAAGGCTCTGCCAGATGGTTATGAGATCAAGGTTGCTGGCGCGGCTGAAGAAGCTATTGTTGGCAAGCAAATCATCATCGCTACGGGTTCCAATGCGCGGGCCTTGCCGGGCGCACCGTTTGATGAAGACAACATTCTGTCCAATGACGGTGCGCTGCGCATCGGCGCGGTGCCTAAAAAGATGGGCGTGATTGGCTCGGGCGTGATTGGCCTGGAGATGGGTTCTGTGTGGCGTCGCCTGGGCGCGGATGTGACGATTCTGGAAGGCTTGCCCACCTTTCTGGGTGCTGTGGACGAGCAGATTGCCAAAGAAGCGAAGAAGGCATTTGACAAGCAGGGCCTGAAGATTGAGCTGGGCGTGAAGGTGGGCGAGGTCAAAAACAGCAAGAAGGGCGTGAATTCTTCAGTTTCTGTGGCCTACACCGCAGCGGATGGCACCGCCAAGACGCTGGATGTGGACAAGCTCATCATCTCGATCGGTCGCACGGCCAACACCATCGGTCTGAATGGCGATGCTGTGGGCCTCAAACTGGACGAGCGCGGCATGGTCGTGGTGGACGATGCATGCAAAACCAACCTGCCGGGCGTGTGGGCGGTGGGCGACGTGGTGCGCGGCCCCATGCTGGCACACAAGGCAGAAGAAGAGGGCGTGGCTGTGGCCGAGCGCATAGCGGGCCAGCACGGGCACGTCAATTTCAACACCATTCCTTGGGTGATTTACACGTCACCAGAGATTGCCTGGGTAGGGCAAACCGAGCAGCAGCTCAAGGCGTCTGGTCGTGCCTACAAGGCAGGTACTTTTCCGTTTTTAGCTAACGGTAGAGCACGTGCGCTGGGTGACACCACGGGCATGGTGAAGATGCTGGCCGACGCGACAACGGATGAAGTACTGGGTGTACACATCGTTGGTCCACAAGCCAGTGAGCTGATTGCCGAGGCCGTGATGGCGATGGAGTTTAGAGCCAGCAGCGAAGACATTGCCCGCATTTGCCATGCGCATCCGTCCTTGTCGGAGTCTATGAAGGAGGCGGCTTTGGCGGTGGATAAACGGACTTTGAATTTTTAAGCGGTAGGTTTGAAGTCAAAAATACCGAACGCTAAAGACGCGAAAGTTACGCAAAAAACGCGAAAAAATACCAAAAACCAAATAGTGCTTAATATTAAAGCGCAGGGGTTTGATGGTCAGTATTTAATTTTGGTTTTTATTCTGTCTTCTTTCGCGGTTTTTGCGTAACTTTCGCGTCTTTAGCGTTCGGCTGTTCTTGTATTCATGAATTAAAAATTCCACTAATGACCGTCACCACCCAATACCAACAAGAACTAGCGCAGCGTGGTTACACCAGCGATCCCGCTCAGTTGCGCGCCGTGGACGAACTGGAGCGTTGTGCTGATGAGTGGGCAGATTACAAAGGCCAGCGTTCCAACACGATCAAGAAGCTTATCAACCGGCCCGACATTCCCATGGGTGTATACATGCACGGCGGAGTAGGGCGCGGCAAGAGCTTTTTGATGGACTGCTTTTACAACGCCGTGCCCATCGTGCGCAAAACGCGTTTGCATTTTCACGAATTTATGCGCGAAGTGCACCGCGAGCTGGCCGACCTGCAAGGCACCGTCAACCCGCTGGACGAGTTAGGCAAGCGCATGGCCAAGCGTTACAGGTTGGTGTGTTTTGACGAATTCCACGTGGCCGACATTACCGACGCGATGATTCTGCATCGCTTGCTGGACGCGATGTTCCACAACGGCATTGGCATGGTCACTACCAGCAACTTCAAGCCTGACGACCTGTACCCCAACGGCCTGCACCGCTCGCGCATTTTGCCTGCTATTGAACTGCTAAAGCAGAACATGACCGTGATCAGCGTAGACAACGGCACAGACTACCGTCGACGCACCTTTGAAAAGGTCAAGCTGTACCACTGCCCGCTGGGAGAAGAGGCGGACCAGGCGATGCAGGAAGCCTTTAACCAGCTGGCTGAAGCCAAAGACGAAGACCCGGTGCTGCACATAGAAGCGCGTGAAATTCGTAGCAAACGGCGTGCCGGTGGCGTAGTGTGGTTCGACTTCAAAGAGCTGTGCGGTGGACCACGCAGCATGAACGATTATCTGGAACTGGCCACCCAGTTTCACGCCGTGTTGCTCAGCAACGTTCCGCAAATGTTTATACGGCAAGCGTCTGAGGCAAGGCGCTTTACCTGGCTGGTGGACGTGCTGTATGACCGGCGCGTCAAGCTCATCATGTCGGCGGCCGTACTGCCCGAGGCCCTGTACACTGAAGGCCCGCTGGTGCACGAATTTCCGCGCACAGCGTCGCGCCTGAACGAGATGCAGTCGGCCGAGTTTTTGGCACTGGAACGACGCACGGTTGACACGCGCTTAACCTGAGATCTGTTACGCTTGGGTGTATGTTTACGCAGCAGTTTTCACGCCTTCGCCTGTCACAAGCCAGATGCCTGTTTGCTATTATTTTAGTAGCTGTCTGCGCATATTCCACGATGGTATTGGCACAAAATGCAGATATTTCTACGCCAGCTACCGTTACCGCAACGGCAGACGATTATCAGACCCAGTTGCTGGCCGAGCGGCAACGCATTGCCGCCGAACGCACCAATGCCGAGGCCGCTTATGCAGACCGGCGTAAAGACTGCTACCAGCGCTTTGCAGTCAATGCCTGTTTGACCCAGGCGCGTGACGAGCGCAATGCCCGCGTAGCCGATTTGAAGCGCCAGGAAGTGTCTTTGGACGATGCAGAACGCAAACGCAAAGGCGCAGAAAAACTGCAGCGCACCGAAGATAAAACTTCTCCACAAGTGCTGCAAGAAGAGGCCCAGCGACGTGGTCTGGCTCTGCAAGCCGATGCCAACCGCCAGCAGCGCGCGCAAGACAAAGCTACCAAAGCCGGTGAGACAGCTTCAAACGACACCGCAAGCTCGCCAGCAGCCAGGCAAGAAAAGGTAAGACCCGCTGCCAAAAGCCCAAAGCGCAGCAATAAAAAAGTGGTAGACCCGTTAGCCAGAAAAGCTGCTACTACAGAGGCAAAGACGCGCTACACCCAACGCCAGCAAGAAGCGACGCAGCACCAGGCCGATGTATTGAAAAGACAGCAAGAGAGTAAGAAACCTCTGGCTGCACCTTTGCAGATACCCAGCAATTGATGCGGGGCAGCTAGCCAGTAGCCCGTTAGCGCCCTGCCTGGGCTGCTTTGAGGCTGCTGATAGATGGAATGTCGAGGGGCGCGCGCGTTTGCTCAGCTACCAGCGGTTCCACTTTCACCACAATCAGTGACAAGTTGTCGCCCGAGCCACGCGCACGCGAACGGGCCTTGTCAATGAGAAACTCGGTCGCTTCGCGGGGCGACAGGGCTGATAAAACCGAACCCAGCTCATTGGTGCTGAAGTAATGCCACACCCCGTCACTGCAACACAGCAGCGAGTCGCCTGCGCGCAGGTTGGGAATGTAGTGCACGTCCATCGGTGGGTCGTCTTCGGTGCCCAGGCAACCCATCAGAATGTTGGACTGCGGGTGCACGTTGGCCTCATCTTCGGTGATCTCGCCTTTGTCCACCAGGGTTTGCACATAGCTGTGGTCCATGGTGCGCTTGACGATCTTGTTGCCGTGAAAGTGGTAAATGCGCGAATCACCCGCATGCACCCAGTGGCAGTCGCCCGCAGGGTTGATTAAAAAAGCCACAATCGTGCTGTGCGGTTCTTGCTCTGACGATATCGCCGTGAGGCGGATGACAATGTGCGCTTCTTGCACCAGCTGGCGCAACATGGACGGCGCATCGTCGAGTTCGGGTGAATAGCGTTCAAACAATTGTTTGGCCGTCATCATCACCTGGTCAGACGCCTTGCGCCCACCGCTACGTCCGCCCATGCCATCGGCCACCACGGCCAACATGCAGCCCACGGCGCGTGGATGGTTGAGCAACACCACCTGGTCTTGCTGGTATTCGCGGTCGCCTTTGTGCAAACCAGTGGATGCGGTAATTCTGAAACCCTTGGACATTTTTATACTGCGTCAGATTGGACTAAATTGCTATGAATAGGGGCTGCTTAACTTTACGGTGCAGTGTATTGCACTTATTATCAGGTGAAATGGATTTTATTGAAAAAGCTGTGGACTCGAACCTGCATTCCCCCGAACGCCGGCTGATAGAGCTGCGCATGGAGCATGCCGACCTGGACGCGATGATTGACCGCCTGGCCCACGCCACACCGGTGGATGAACTGATGCTACAGCGCATCAAAAAACGCCGCTTGGCCCTGCGTGACCAGATCGTCACCCTGGAGCGCCTGCTAGACCCGCAAGAGCCCGCCTGATGGATTTGCAAGCCAATGTGCGCGCGGCGTTTACCGCCGGTGGAGTGTTAGAACGGGCTACCGAGGCGTTTGCCAACCGCAGCGGCCAGCGTGACATGGCCCTGGCTGTAGCCCAAACGATTGAAGACGGCGGCGCATTGGTAGTAGAAGCAGGCACAGGTGTAGGTAAAACGTTTGCGTATCTGGTGCCTGCGCTGCTCAGCGGCGAACGCGTTATGGTCTCCACCGCCACCAAAGCCTTGCAAGACCAGTTGTTTGCACGCGACTTGCCCCGCCTGGTCAAAGCGCTGGGTTTGCCGGTGAAGGCGGCATTACTCAAAGGCCGGTCCAGTTACCTTTGCTTGCACCGCCTGGCTTTGGCAAGGCACGAGACTGGCGGCGAACGCATGTCTGCCCGCACTCTAGCCAAGATCGAAGAATGGTCGCAGGCCACCTTTACTGGCGACTTGGCCGAACTACCCGGTTTGGATGAACGCTCTCCCATCATCCCGTTGGTCACATCTACGCGCGACAATTGTTTGGGTTCGCAATGCCCCAAGTTCAAGGCCTGCCACGTGAGTTTGGCGCGGCGCGAGGCGCTTGCAGCAGATGTGGTCATCGTCAATCACCATTTGTTTTTTGCTGATTTGGCCGTGCGCGAGTCTGGCATGGCCGAGCTGTTGCCCACGGTGCGCGTGGCCATTTTTGACGAGGCCCACCAGTTGAACGAAATCGGCGTGCAGTTTTTGGGCCGCAATATCACCACCGGCCAATTGCTGGACTTTTGCCGCGACATGCTGGGCACCGGCCTCACGCTGGCGCGCGGCCTGGCGGACTGGCAAGGCCTGGTAAGTGGTGTGGAGCACGCCACACGCGAGTTGCGCTTGATTGTAGGCAAACAACCTGCGAATGCCCGCGTGCGCTGGCTAGAAGGCGCGCCCGACGGCTTGGAGCCACTGGCGTGGATCAAAGCCCTGGAAGACTTGCAACAAGCCCTGAGCGACGCCGCCCAAGCCCTGGCCACCATGAGCGAGCTGGCCCCTGACTTTGTGCGCCTGCACGAACGCGCCAGTGTGATGGGCGATACCGTCAAGGCATTTGCAGGCCCTTGCGCCATAGGCGCCGTGCGCTGGCTAGACGTAGGCGTGCAACTGCGCCTGGTTGAATCGCCGCTGGACATTGCGCACACCATGCGCCAGCGTTTGCTGGGGCAGGGCACGCAGCCTGCGCAGACGGACGGTTACGGCGAACCCGTGCCCGAGCCCAGCCGCAAGTCGTGGATATTTACATCAGCCACGTTAGGCGACGACGAAGCCCTGAGCTGGTTCACCCAACCCTGCGGCCTGGAAGCCGCGCAAGTTCTGGTAGCCAGTAGCCCGTTTGACTACCCCGCGCAGGCCGCCGTCTACGTGCCCCGCCACCTGCCGCGCCCCAACGACCCAACGCACAGCGCCGCTGTAGCCGACGTAGCCGCACAAGCCGTGCAGCGCCTGGGTGGCCGCACCATGGTGCTCACCACCACGCTACGCGCCCTGCGCGCCATAGGCGAACGTTTAACCGACCTGCTGGCGGGCAGCAGTGTGAGCGTGCTGGTGCAAGGCGCCTTGCCCAAACGCGAACTGGTAGACCGCTTTCGCAGCGCCACCACCGAGCACGGCTGCGTGCTGGTAGCGTCTGCCTCGTTTTGGGAGGGCATCGACGTGCCCGGCGAAGCGCTGCAAGTCGTCATCATCGACAAACTGCCCTTTCCGCCACCCAACGACCCGCTGGTAGAAGCCCGCGCCAAACGGCTAGAGGCCGAAGGCCGCAGCGCGTTTAACGACTACTTTGTACCCGAAGCCGCGGTGTCATTAAAGCAAGGCGCAGGCCGATTGATAAGGCGTGAATCTGACCACGGCATCTTGGTGCTGTGCGACACGCGCCTGGTGCAAATGGGCTATGGCAAGCGCCTGCTAAACGCGCTACCGCCGATGCGCAGGCTACATACGACAGAGGAGTTTGATGCGGCGCTGGAGGGGCTGCGTTAAGTCAGCCGTTTTGAGCAGAGACTGCAAGAGTGTGCGCGGGATCAGCCTGCCGGGTTGCTGTGCTACGCGAATGTCCTCCGCCTGCGGCTCCCCTTTATTTCGCTTCGCACAGCAGCCCAACAGACTAATCTTGCAAGTGCAGCTAATAGGCTGGAGTAAAAGCCCACGCACAGGGTGATTTTTTGATTTACTTGCCGAAAACGCCAGTTGCCAGCGTGGAATATGCGTGAGCAGCTATAAAATTAATAGTAATGTAAAAGTCAAGCCGTAGCGCGCTTGCGCGTGATTACACCCGGGCGATCCGTTAAATTTCTCGCTGGACGAGGCCTGCGCACAAGCCGAACCTCCAGCTTGCATCCCAATGCATCCGCATACTTGGTCAGCGTCGCAAGCGATGGTGAATGCTTGCCTCTGCCAGACTCCATACGCGCTACAGCAGACTGCGTGGTGCCGATTTTTTCAGCCACTTGCGCCTGGGTTAATCCCTGCGCTGCCCGCGCTTTAAGAAATTCGTCCAAAAGCGCAAATTCATCACCCAATTTTTCATATTCCGCTTTTACCGCAGCACTAGCCAGTGCCTTGGTGCGAAGTTGTTTATGCTTCAACATTTTTCCACTCCTTCATTCGCTTGCGCGCAAGTGCCAATTCCTTGGGCGGCGTTTTATCGGTCTTTTTCACAAACTGATAGAGCATGACGATCTTGCGATCCACCAAGGTGCAGTAAAACACCCGTCCAATACCCTCACCGGATTTCAAACGCAATTCAAAAAGCCCCAAACTCATTGCCCGCGTGTGAGGCATTCCTAAATCAGGGCCAAAATCCACCATCCGATCAGTGCAATGAAGGTACCTGGCCAAAATACCCGCAGGCAATGCCAGCACATCAGCCAGCAACTTCTCATCGTGATATTTGATCTCCCATTTCATGCGGGAAATATAGCACGTTTGAGATAATTTTGCTGCAATGAAAACAGGTAGATTGCGTGAAATTTAGCGTTGGAGTCTATCGGCAACGACATGCGCCGCGAAGCGGCAACCTGCTGTCGCGTGCCCGTGATAGCCAACCAGTTAACTTTCGCTGCTCACTCGCGCAACATGGGCCCGAGCAAGACGGTCTGCCATGCGAGTTTGCCAGCCAGGTCCCGTGGCACGCCACTTGGAAATCACATCCACCGGCAAGCGCAAAGAAATAAGTTGCCTGGGGTTTACAGACTTGGGACGACCACCCTTTTTAACCACAGCTCGGCTCAGCAAGTCGTCGGTGAGTTCTGGCAACTCATTGTATTCCGCAGCCTTCACCACATGCGCATCCAAGCGCGCGAGATCAGAGCCCAAAGTACGGGGCGAGGCGTGTTTGTTCACGATCATTTGCCTAGTCGAATCACTAGTGTCCCAACGTTGTAAACAGGCTTTGCTGATCGCATTGCTCGGGTTCACGTTCGGGCATTTGATTGTTCCCAAGCAGTATGTCGATCTGA
>JAYVTG010000068.1:0-3965 GCA_043774625.1 Polaromonas sp.
GTCGGGACGCGCTGCCTTGGCGATTTCCGGCATAATCTCAGGATCGGGATTGGCCAGCGCCAGGATCAACGGCTTGGCCGCCATCTGCGGCAACCATTCGGGCTTGAGCACATTGGGAGCGGACAGGCCCAGGAAAACATCGGCGCCCACCAGCACATCGCCCAGCGTGCGCGCATCGGTCTGCCTCGCAGAGCGCGCCATGTTGGGCGCCATCTCATCGCCGCGATCCTTGTGGACCACGCCCTTGATGTCAGTGAGGGTGATGTTGTCCACCGGCAGGCCCATCGCCACCAGCAGGTCCACGCAGGCAAGCGCCGCTGCGCCCGCGCCGCTGGTCACCAGCTTGACGTCTTCGAGTTTCTTGCCTTGAAGCACCAACCCGTTGCGGATGGCGGCGGCGCAGACAATGGCGGTGCCATGCTGGTCGTCATGAAAGACCGGAATCTTCATGCGCTCGCGCAGTTTGCGCTCGACATAAAAGCAGTCGGGTGCCTTGATGTCTTCCAGATTGATGGCGCCAAAAGTGGGCTCCAGCGCGGCGATGATCTCGACCAGCTTTTCCGGGTCTTTTTCGTTGATCTCAATGTCAAACACATCGACACCAGCAAATTTTTTGAACAAAACGGCCTTGCCTTCCATCACCGGCTTGGACGCCAGTGGCCCAATGTCGCCCAGGCCCAGCACCGCCGTGCCATTGGTAATAACGCCCACCAGGTTGCCGCGCGAGGTGTACTTGTAGGCATTGGTCGGGTCTTTAACGATCTCTTCGCACGGGGCGGCTACACCGGGCGTGTAGGCCAGCGCCAGGTCGTGCTGGTTGACGAGCTGCTTGGTCGCGGCAATGGCGATTTTGCCGGGTGTGGGAAACTCGTGGTATTCCAGTGCGGCACGGCGCAGTTCGGCCTGTTTTTCGGCGCGCTCGCTATCACTTTTTGCGGTGGTATGGTCAAGGCTTGGGGGCATGTTGTCTCCATCAGGGGCGCATCCATTGAAGGCCCGGTTTTATAAGCGTCACAGATTGTAGTCCTGCGCATCGGGAAACCCTAGTACACAAATATGCGTAATTAGCATGGTCAGATATGACTTTTGATGTGGCTATGGTCTTGCGGTAAACAAGACAACAGGGCAGCTTGCGCCGCTAGGTGCATAGGGTGGCCTGGATGTAAAAAATACCATAAAACCACCCATTGCCAGCGTAGAATATGCGCAAGCAGCTACATTATTTATAGCATACAAGTTTTCCCATCCATGCCCGACCCAACAAACACCCGCTGGGCCTTTGCCCTGATTTTTATCACACCCGCGTTGTGGTCGGTCAACTATCTGGTGGGCCGACTGGCGCCACCCATCATTGCGCCCCACATGCTGGCTCTGCTGCGCTGGTCGCTGGCCGGGTTGCTGCTGGCCTGCTTTGCCTGGCCAGAACTGCGGGCCAAACGCGGCGTGATCTGGCGCGATGCCTGGCACTACCTGGCGCTGGGAGCGCTGGGCATGTGGGTTTGCGGGGCCTGGGTGTACATTGGCGCGCGGTCAACCAGTGCCACCAATATCGCCCTCATTTACGCCTTGGCCCCTGTGTTTATCGCCCTGTTGGCCGCTTTTTGGCTCAAAGAAAAGTTAAGCCGCTGGCAGTGGCTGGGCGTGGCCATGGCGCTGGCCGGCCTGGTGCATGTGGTCATCCAGGGCCGCTGGGCGGCGCTGGCGCAGGTGCAATGGCTGGCTGGCGATGCATGGATTCTGGCTGCCACCGTGAGCTGGACTCTCTATTCCATCCTGCTCAAAAAATGGCCCAGCGACTTATCGCCCATCGCACGCTTGGTGATGATCATTGCGGGCGGCGTGCTGGTGCTGCTGCCCCTGGCGTTACTCGAAGCTGCAAACAGCTTACCTGCGTTTATGGGTTCCGGCGTGACGCACTGGGGCTGGAAGACGGCCGCCCTGGCGATTGCAGCGAGTGTTTTTCCAGGCGCGGGCGCGTACCTGGCCTACGCCACCATGCAAAAGTCACTAGGGACCGCACGCGCAGCGCTCAGCCTGTACCTGTCCCCGCTGTACGTCGCGCTAACCGCATGGGGTGTTCTGAACGAGCCCATTCACGCCTACCACGCGATGGGCGCAGTAATTATCTTGCCAGGCATTTACCTGGCTTCTCGACAGCCGAGTTGACGGGGTATTGCAGTGTGTTTATGGTAAAAACACCGTGATGCCAGCGCAGAATATGCGCAAGCAGCTATTAAAAATATAGCATTATTAATGATGGATTGCCTCTGCATGTAACTTTAGCCCGAGCGCACCCATGACTTTCAGAATCGTATCGAAGCCAGGAGCGCGGTCGCCAGAGAGCGCCTTGTAGAGACTTTCACGAGAGAGCCCAGCATCGCGAGCAACTTGGGTCATGCCTTGGGCACGAGCGATATCGCCAAGTGCTTTGGCAATAAAAGCGGCATCGCCGTCTGCTTCTTCAATGCAAGCTTCAAGGTATGCGGCCATTTCTTGCGGAGAGCGAAGATGCTCTGCGACGTCGTAGCGTGTAGTGACTGTTTTAGCCATGGTGTTACTCCTTCAGGTTTCGCGCCAATCGCAACGCCGTTTTGATATCTGTGGCTTGAGTTGATTTATCACCACCGGCCAAGAGGATGACAATTTTCTGGCCGTGTTTAGTGAAGTACACACGATAGCCAGGGCCTACATCGACGCGTAACTCGGAGACACCTTCACCAACAGGTTTGACATCACCGGGGTTGCCGGCCGCTAGCCGCTCGACTCTAGCCAAGATTCGAGCCCGACCTTGTTGGTCTCGAAGCTCGTCAATCCATGCCACGTACACATCGGTTTTGCGAATTTCTAACATAACATAACTGTAGCCAATTGGCTACGATATGTCAATACTCTAAGTATGATGCCGACCAGTTAGCCCGTTCACTCATAGTGCGTCCACATTCGCAAGACACGAACCACCAGTTCGTTCGGGAAAACCTCATAAGCAATGCGGTGCAGAATGTTGATGCGACGCGAGTATGCGCCCGCAAGGTCTCCAACCAACTTTTCGAACGGTGGCGGATTTTGCAGTGGATTGGAGGCAAGCACCGCAAGCAGTTCTTGCGCCTTGGGCTTGAGCCCGCTGGTGGCAAGCTTTTTTGCATCTTTGAGCGCCTGCTTGGCAAAGACGACCTCCCAACTCACCACTTCAGTGCCTTGGCACTCTTTGCTAACGGTTCCGCCATACCTGTCTTGATGGATTCGCGCATACCTGGCACTGCAAGCAGGTACAAAGTTTCTTGAATTGCACTCCAGTCTTCAGCCGACAGCAAGACTGCACTTGCTCGCTTTCCCGAAATGATGATCGGCTCATGAGACGCTGCCGTCTCATCAATGATCCGATATAGATTCGCGCGAGCTTCGCTGGCAGTCAGTGCATGCATATTGTTTCCCATTCACAATGAAGTTAAATGGTACGTAATATCGTACGCATTGTCAATATGCAAATGCAGGCACAAAAATGAGGCCTGACGTTTGAGGTAACCGGCGCGAAAATTATGCGCTTGCGTAGTGTGCACCGGCCAGGACGAAGGGGAGCACCAACTCAGGAATTAGGTAGCCAAGCCAGACTGCTCTCGGCTCAGGCAAACCGACCTTCGAGATGGAGACCAAACGCCCGATGCCCGCGAGCAGAACGCCCAAAGCCAGCAGATAGACGAGGAAGCCTTGTTGCCGGACCGTGATGCCTGCCCAGAGGCAGATGAGGCCGGTTGACAGATAGACACCGGCCATGAACCTGTGAACGTTGTCCAAACGTGGCGAGGTGTCTGGTTGTCCGAGATAGAACTGCAGCGAGCCACCGAAGATGGCGATTGCGGCGACTAAAAACAGGCACACCTGCACGACATGCTGACTGATGCTTAACGACGTTTCAACTGACATGGGGGGTTCCTTTCGAGACGCCTGACGTCATGACTACGGTTAGG
>JAYVTG010000069.1:0-7397 GCA_043774625.1 Polaromonas sp.
GTGGTAAATCATGACAAGCTGTGTGAGCGACTATACCCAGTTTTTTAGGCCTTTGAGCCCTCATCGAGTGGCTGAGTGACAACAGTATTCTCGAAAGTGCTACTTATTGCCGATGTTTTGAGGCTGGCAACAGGATTTTGTGTGGTCCTTAGACCTGTGTTGTCGGTTCCAAGACCCGTTGCAAACGAGGTAGATGCCGTGAGTCTGTCTGCCAATTCGGCCATTGCAGAGCGCAAATCGACAGCAAACTGGTCGCCATCCTGAAAGCGGGTTTCTGGGCGTTTGCTGAGCGACATGGCCACAATGTTTGCCAAACGCTCGCTAATGTCTGGTCGCAGCGTGCGAACGTCGGGTGCCTCTTCGTTGGCAATTTTGTACATCAATTCTGCCATCGAGTCGCCACTAAAAGGCAATTCCCCCGTCAGCATTTGGTAGAGCGTGACGCCCAGGGAATACAAATCGGAGCGCCCGTCTACCTTTTTGCCGGCAATTTGTTCTGCAGACATGAAGCTGGGCGTGCCCAGCACCAGGCCAGTGCGCGTTCTGCTGGCATCTGTGATACGGGCAATGCCAAAGTCGGTCACCTTCACCGTGTCCGAAGCCGGTTCATACATGATGTTGGCCGGTTTGATGTCCCGATGTACTACGTTTTGGCGGTGCGCATAAGCCAGAGCTTGCGCAACACGCTCCACAATAGATAGCACGCGAGGTATAGGTAATAGTAAATCAGCCTTGCAAAAATCCATCAAATCTTTGCCCTTGAGAAACTCCATGGCGATATAAGCCAAGTCGTGTTCTTCGCCAGCATCAAAAATCGTCACGATATTTTGGTGCTGCAGGCGGCCAGCCGTTTCTGCCTCACGAAAAAAGCGTTCGCGGGCGTTGTTCAGCTCATCACCCTCAAACTCACGGCTCAGCGCCATGGTTTTGATGGCCACTTCGCGACCAATTTTGGGGTCTTTACCCAGATACACCACACCCATGGCACCCTTACCCAGTTCTTTCTCCACCAGGTAGCGACCCAGCATGGGTTTTTCTACCCCGCTACCATCCAACAGCATCACACCACCCGCTCCATTACTACCTAAGATCACAGTTTCTGACAGGTTTTTGGCGCGGCTGAGCTTGGCCTGCAGTCCCTTGTGGTTCTTGTCCAGACCTGCCATGTGCTCATACACGGCTTGTGCCTTGTTGAACTGGCGCTTGCGTTCAAAGTCCAGCGCCAGGTTGCCCATATTGTCCAAAAGCGCATCGCTCACCGGGGCGCGGCGAAAGCGGTCAAAGGCCAGATCAAGTTGCCCCTGCGTTTGTAAAACCAGGCCCATCATGCGGTTGGTTTCGGCAGATTCTTCATCCGATTTGAGCTTGCCCGCTTCGGTTATCAAGAAGCGTTTGGTAGTGAGTGCCAGATGACCAATGAGCAGCAACGCTGCGGGAAAGACCGTTTGCAACCACAGGCTGTAGCGCGACAACAAGAAGAATGAACTGATAAGTAGTGTGACAAACACAATAGCCGTGGCAGTAGCCGCACTGCTTGCAGACAAGCGAGGCAACAACACAATCAAATAAGCCGTCACCAGCAATACCAGCAAGGCCACCACGGTGCTGGCCCATAAAGGAGTGGTGACAAAATGCTCTGACAAAATGCTGGAGGTGACATGCCCCGTTTGCTCCAGAGGTGTCATGCTGCGGCCTAAAGGTGTAGGAAATGCCACACCTACACCCGCAGCAGTGGGTCCCAGAATTACCACTTTTCCTGCGTATTTGCTGGCAGGGATTCTTCCTGAAATCACATCAAATGCAGAGTCGTAAATAAAAGGCACCTGGCCATCGCGGTCACTGTAATAGAACGGGCGCATGAACGCTTTGTCGTCAGTGCCGATTTTCAGTTTACCCAAGGCAATGGCAGACTCTGCGTCTACAACACGAATATCGGACGGGGTCAGATTAAGCCCTTTGATGGCGCCTTGCAGTGCCAACGATGGAACCATCTGGCCGTAATAGTCAGTGAGTAGCGGTTCTCTGCGTACAGTGCCGTCCATGTCGGCTAATTTGTTTCCATGGCCAATGCCGGCAAAACTGCTGGCTATCAAGTCGATGGGTTCTTGAATGCCCGCTGCTTCAGCCCCAAAACCCGATGGTGCGTTGACTAGACTTTTCACCGAGATGGCGCTTAATGGCTTGTCTGGTTTACCGCGTACTTCACCGGGCAAGAAGTTCACAAAACCCACGACATTGCCCGCAGCCGCCAAAGCTTGCGCAAGGCGAGCATCCGTATTAAGCGCGAGAACTCCTTCATCCGCAATTTTGCCAATGGCTTGCAAACCAGGGCTGGCGGCCAGTGCTTCAGGGGTTATGGATTCGCGGATTCTTTGCAAGTAAGGCAAGCCTTTTTCTTGCTGCGGCTCAAAATAGGCAATGCTGCTGATGATGGCTTTGGGTTTGCCAGCGCTGATCTGGTCTATGAGCTTGGCCTGAATGTCGCGCGACCAAGGCCATCGGCCTATATTGTTGACACTGTTATCGTCAATGGCGATAAGGGCAATCTGCTCCGACGGTTTTTTGCTGGCTTGGGTAATGCCCAAATCATAAAAGCGGTTTTCCAAGCCATCAATAAAATTAGTGCTTTTATTAAATATGAATACCAACAACACGATCAGCACACCCACAAACCAGTCGGCGCGCCAAAACGGGCTGCGATGAGAAGAAGATGTTGTCGTGGCCACGTCCCGCCCTTTGCGAGTTATCAAAGCGCGCTGTTAATTTTGCGCACCAGGTTATTGTTTGTTTCTTTGTTGAAGAAATTTGCTTAGCTTTGAACGTTAACAGACGCGCCAACGACAGACAAGCACCATTGTTGCTGACAGACACTGTCTCGTTGCAAATATGACGCAGAGCGTTGCACTAATGAGTTGGCGACAAACTCAGGCAGCTACTTTTGCCGCGCGCTTTTGAAGCCAGGTACCTAGAGCGACCACAAATACTGCACCTACAGCGGCGGCAAGGTAATAAGCCACAGAATGTGACGGGAACCATGGCAGCAGAATTTGGTCGCTGACAATCGTTTCCGCGCCTACCCAACCAATCAGCGCCGCGCCAAGTGCGACGATGATAGGGAAGCGCTCCATCACGCGGATCATGAGCGTGCTGCCAAAAATCACGATCGGGATGGCGATGGCCAAGCCGATGATAAGCAGCACCATATTGCCGTTAGCCGCAGCAGCCACGCCAATCACGTTGTCCAGGCTCATGACCAGATCGGCAATCAAAATGGTGCGAATGGCGGCACCCAGGCTGCCGTGCTGCTTTTCTTCACCTTCTTCGTCGCCCTCTTCACTAAGCAATTGCACGCCAATGTATAGCAGCAGCAAGCCGCCTACGATTTGCAGCCATGCAAGCGCCATGAGTTTGGCCGCTACCACGGTGAGCAAAATACGCAACACCACTGCAGCCGCCGTGCCCCAAAAAATCGCTTTACGCTGTTGGTCGGGTTGTAGTGAGCGAGCCGCCAATGCAATGACCACCGCGTTATCGCCCGACAAAATAATGTTGATCCAAATGATCTTGCCCAGGCCGAGCCAAAAGTCGGGGGTGGCGAGCATGTCCATGCATATCTCCGTTATAAAAATAGTGACTACGAAAATTCGCTGTCCAAGAAGTAGTAAAGCCCTAAGTGTTGCCTAGGGCTTTACTTTGCAACGCACAGTGTAAGCGGCACTAGCCGGCGTACAAATGCGTAATTTCGCTTACATGAAGCCTGCTTTGTAACGTGTGCGCAAGGGTGTCAGCTCGCTTACTTCAACAAGGCCTTGAGCAGCTTGGCCATTTCCGACGGGTTGCGCGTCACGGTAAAGCCGCACTCTTCCATCACGGCCAGCTTGGCATCTGCTGTGTCTGCACCGCCGCTGATCAGCGCGCCTGCATGGCCCATGCGCTTGCCCGGAGGGGCGGTGACACCGGCGATAAAGCCGACAATAGGTTTCTTCATATTGGCTTTGCACCAGCGGGCGGCTTCCGCTTCGTCCGGGCCGCCGATTTCACCGATCATGATCACGGCGTCGGTGTCCGGGTCGTCGTTAAACGCCTTCATCACATCAATGTGCTTAAGGCCATTGATCGGGTCGCCGCCAATGCCCACCGCGCTGGATTGACCCAGGCCAATTTCGGTCAACTGTGCAACCGCTTCGTAGGTCAAAGTACCAGAGCGTGACACCACGCCAATGCGCCCCTTGCGGTGAATGTGGCCAGGCATGATGCCGATCTTGATCTCGTCAGGCGTGATAAGTCCAGGGCAGTTGGGGCCCAGCAACAATGTGCGTTTGCCGCCAGCGGCTACCTTGGCCTTCATCTTGTTGCGCACTTCCAGCATGTCGCGCACGGGGATGCCTTCAGTGATGCAGATCGCCAAGTCTAGGTCGGCCTCTACGGCTTCCCAAATCGCAGCAGCAGCGCCTGCAGGCGGCACGTAGATCACCGAAACGGTAGCGCCGGTTTGGCTTGCAGCTTCTTTCACAGACGCATAAATAGGAATATTGAAAATCGACTCGCCGGCTTTTTTCGGGTTTACGCCAGCGACAAAGCAGTTCTTGCCATTGGCGTATTCCTGGCACTTTTCGGTGTGGAACTGGCCGGTTTTACCCGTAATGCCTTGGGTAATAACTTTGGTGTTTTTGTTGATGTAAATAGACATGTTGATTCCTGAACAGTTGAGGACAGAGCTTCGCTGCGCTACGCTCGTGCCCGCATTTATTTATTGACTGCTTTGACCGCCGCCTGCGCAGCGTCGGCCATGGTGTTCACAGAAATAATGGGCAAACCGCTGTCGGCCAGCATCTTTTTACCCAGGTCTTCGTTGGTGCCCTTCATGCGCACGACCAAAGGCACGCTCAAATTGGTGGCTTTACAAGCGGTAATGATGCCCGTGGCAATGGTGTCGCACTTCATGATGCCGCCAAAGATGTTGACCAAAATGGCCTTGACCTTGGGGTTTTTCAGCATGATCTTGAAGGCTTCGGTCACCTTCTCGGGGGTAGCGCCACCGCCCACGTCCAAAAAGTTGGCGGGCTCGGCGCCAAACAGTTTGATGGTGTCCATCGTGGCCATGGCCAAACCCGCACCGTTGACTAGGCAGCCAATGTTGCCGTCCAGCGAAATATAGGCCAGGTCAAACTTGCTGGCTTCCACTTCTGCCGGGTCTTCTTCGTCCAGGTCGCGAAAAGCCACGATCTCGGGGTGGCGGAACAGGGCGTTGCTGTCAAAGTTGAACTTTGCGTCCAGCGCCATGATGTTGCCTTTGCTGTCACGGTTTAGCGGGTTAATTTCTACCAGGGCCGCATCGGTGTCCATGTAGCACTTGTACAGCTTTTGCAGCACGTCGGTGGTTTGCGCCACTGAATCAGCGGGCATGCCAATGCCAGCGCACAGCTCTTTGGCTTGCGCGTCCGTCAATCCCACCAGTGGGTCGGCAAACAGGGTGATAATTTTTTCGGGGCGGTTGTGCGCCACTTCTTCGATGTCCATGCCGCCCTCAGACGATGCGATAAACGCGATCTTTTGTGTGGCGCGGTCGGTCACCACAGACACGTAATATTCTTGCTTGATGTCGGCGCCGTCCTCAATGTACAAGCGGCGTACTTTTTGGCCTACCGGGCCGGTTTGGTGGGTGACCAGTTGCATGCCCAAAATTTCGCCGGCTAGGCGTTTCACGTCGTCAATGCTCTTGGCCACCTTCACGCCGCCGCCCTTACCACGGCCACCTGCGTGAATCTGCGCCTTGACCACCCACACAGGGCCGCCCAGCTTTTGTGCGGCTTCTACCGCTTCTTGCACTGTGAACGCCGGGATGCCGCGCGGCACAGGAACGCCAAAATTACGCAAGATTTCCTTGCCTTGGTACTCGTGGATTTTCATGGGGTCTGATCCGAGGAGGGGATAGTTGATGGGAAAAAAGAAGAGGAATAATGCCCTGCCAAATTGTCGGGCAAATCTGCACGCTTTTTTGCGCAGTAACATGCGGGTTACAGCGGGTGAACTGTATCATGTTGCAATGCACAAAAATTGTGCGCAAACTTACGCGCCGGGACGACAGTTTAAATCCATTCGGCGAAGCAATGACCGACAGACTATGTAGCGACAATCAAGGGGCACACCATGACGATCACCACAGCCAAAATATTCATCGACGGCGAAGCGGGTACTACGGGTCTGCAAATCCGCGAACGGCTCAGCGCCATGCCGCACATCCAGCTGCTGTCGATTGCGCCCGAGCTGCGCAAAAACCCAGCTGCCAAACTCGCCATCATGGCTCAGGCGGACCTGGTGGTACTATGCCTGCATGACCAAGCTGCTATAGATTCAGTAGCTGCTTGCGCAACATTGACGCTGGCAAACGGCCAAAAACCTCTCAAAATCGTAGATGCATCCAGCGCCCACCGCACTGCGCCGGGCTGGGTCTACGGATTTCCAGAACTTTCGCCTGAACAGACCATTGCCGTCAAAAACGCGCAGTTCGTCGCCAACCCTGGCTGCTACCCCACCGGTGGCATCGCCCTGCTGCGCCCTCTGGTAGACGCTGGCCTGCTGCCACGCGACTACCCCATCGTCATGCAAGGCTTTTCGGGCTATTCGGGCGGCGGCAGGCAACTGATCGAAGCCTATGAAGTAGCCAAAACCGCGCCCCCGTTGGAGCTGTATGGGTTAGGGCTTACTCACAAGCACGTGCCCGAATTTCATAGGTATTCCGGTTTGGAGCGACGCCCCATCTTCATCCCTGCTGTGTCCAACTTTCACACCGGCATGCTTGACCAGATCAGCCTGCACTACGACTTGCTGAACGGCGTAAAAAACGCCAAACAGCTGGAAGATGCCCTGCGCGCCCGCTATGAAGGCAGCGAATGGGTGCGGGTGGTAGCACCCAACGAAGCTGGCCGGGTGGAACCCACGTCGCTGAACAACACCAACTTTTTAGAGCTGAGCGTGTACGGCAACGACGCATTGGGCCAGGCGGTGCTGATTGCGAAATACGACAATCTGGGCAAGGGTGCCAGCGGCGCGGCTGTGCAGAATTTGAAGTTGATGCTGGGGGTTTAACGACCACATTCTCGTCTGTATACGCTATATTTTTAATAGCTGTCCGTGCATATTCCACGCTGGATTAACCCTAAAAATCGCCGTAAAACAAGCGAACCACCATAGCTCCCTGTGCGGTCGAAAAGTGACCAAAATGCATCGAAAAGAGGTTTTTGCAGGCATGCAAGCCGACGTAAGCAGGGTCAAAGTGGCAGCAAACCCCGGCTAAAAAGTATTTTCCAATTCAGGTATGAGCCTGAAGCCGGATTGATCTGGTGGCTTCTGCTGTCTTGACTTGATCGGGTTAAAAGTAAGAGTTTAAGGGGTTG
>JAYVTG010000070.1:0-30904 GCA_043774625.1 Polaromonas sp.
CGGCAACCTGCTGACCGGGCTGTACCTGTTCTTCGCGCTGCTGGCGAAGGGCGACTATAGCTATGCCTCGATCCACGATTGGCTGCATGCGCCGCTGCCTGCCACGCTGACCGGGCTGTTCGTGCTCTCGACCTTTTGGCACGCGCGGCTGGGCCTGCAGGTGCTGATCGAGGATTATGTCCACGAAAATTCTAACAAATTCGCCGCGATGGCGCTGCTTAACCTGTTGACCTTTGCCGGGGCCGCGTTCGGCCTGCTGAGCGTAGCGCGCATCGCGCTGGGAGCCTGATCTGATGACTGCCTCATACAAGATTATCGACCACACCTATGACACGGTCGTCGTTGGCGCGGGCGGCTCGGGGCTGCGTGCCACCATGGGCAGCGCTGAGGCGGGCCTGCGCACCGCTTGCATTACCAAAGTATTCCCCACCCGCAGCCACACGGTGGCGGCGCAAGGCGGCATTGGCGCGTCTTTGGGCAATATGAACGAAGACAACTGGCATTATCACTTTTATGACACCGTAAAGGGAAGTGACTGGCTGGGCGACCAGGACGCCATTGAATTCATGTGCCGCGAAGCCCCCAAGGTGGTGTATGACCTAGAGCACATGGGCATGCCTTTTGACCGCAACGCCGATGGCACGATTTACCAGCGCCCTTTTGGCGGCCACACTGCCAACTACGGCGAAAAACCGGTCGAACGCGCCTGCGCCGCCGCAGACCGCACGGGCCACGCCATGCTGCACACCCTGTACCAGCAAAACGTCAAAGCCAAAACCACCTTCTTTGTGGAATGGATGGCGCAAGACCTGATCATGGATGCTGACGGCGACTGCGTGGGCGTGACGGCGATTGAAATGGAAACCGGTGAAGTGCATATCTTCGAGGCCAAAACCACGCTGCTGGCCACGGGCGGTGCCGGGCGCATTTTTGCCGCATCGACGAATGCCTTCATCAACACCGGCGACGGTTTGGGCATGGCAGCGCGCGCCGGCATTGCGCTGGAAGACATGGAGTTTTGGCAGTTTCACCCCACGGCCGTTGCCGGTGCAGGCGTGCTGCTGACCGAAGGCTGCCGCGGCGAAGGCGCGATTTTGCTCAACGGCAATGGCGAGCGTTTTATGGAGCGCTATGCGCCCACGCTGAAGGACCTGGCTCCGCGCGACTTTGTGTCCCGCTGCATGGACCAGGAGATCAAGGAAGGCCGTGGCTGTGGCCCCAACAAAGACTACATCAACCTCAAGCTGGACCACCTGGGCGCAGACACCATCCACAAACGCCTGCCGTCGGTGTACGAGATTGGCGTGAACTTTGCCAACGTGGACATCACCAAAGAGCCGATTCCCGTGGTGCCCACCATCCATTACCAAATGGGCGGCATTCCGACCAATATCAACGGCCAGGTAGTCACACAAAAGAACGGGCAAGACAACGCTGTGGTGAACGGCCTATACGCCGTGGGCGAATGCTCCTGCGTCAGCGTGCACGGTGCCAACCGCCTGGGCACCAATTCCTTGCTGGACCTCTTGGTGTTTGGCCGTGCGGCGGGCAACCATATCGTGGACGCACACAAGCTGGACAAGTCATCCAAGCCCGTACCTCTTGATGCCGCCGACAAAACCCTGGCCCGCATTGCCCGCCTGGACGCCACGACCGATGGCGAATACGCACAGGTGGTGGCCGACGACATTCGCACCACCATGCAACTGCACGCAGGCGTGTTTCGCACCCAGGCCAGCCTGGACGAAGGCGTGAAGAAAGTGGCGGCACTGCGCGAACGTGTGAACAAAATTGGCTTGAAAGACAAGTCCAAAGTGTTCAATACGGCACGTATTGAAGCGCTGGAAGTGGCCAACCTGATTGAGGCGGCCGAGGCCACCATCGTGTCTGCCGCAGCCCGCCGCGAAAGCCGGGGCGCGCACTCGGTAGACGACTACGGCGATACGCCAGAGTTTCCCAATGGCCGTAACGACAAAGCCTGGCACAAGCACAGCCTGTGGTACAGCGAAGGCAATAAGCTGAGCTACAAAGCAGTGCAAATGAAGCCGCTGACGGTAGAGTCCGTTCCATTGAAAATCCGCACATTCTAAATTTGTCCATCTTGACACGCAAGTTTTAAGACACTTAAAGCGACTTACCGAGCAAAAAACCATGGCACTTCGTACTTTCAAAATCTACCGTTACGACCCCGATGCAGACGCCAAGCCCTACATGCAAACCGTGCAGATCGAACTGGACGGCACCGAACGCATGCTGCTGGACGTGTTGATGAAGCTTAAAGAGCAGGTGCCCAGCATCAGCTTTCGCCGCAGTTGCCGCGAAGGCGTGTGCGGCTCTGACGCGATGAACATCAATGGCAAGAACGGCCTGGCCTGCCTGACCAACATGCGCACTCTGAAGGGTGACATCACGCTCAAGCCGCTGCCGGGTCTGCCGGTCATTCGTGATTTGATTGTGGATATGACGCAGTTCTTCAAGCAGTACAACTCCATCAAACCTTACCTGCTGAACGACACGATTCCGCCAGAAAAAGAACGCCTGCAAAGCCCTGAAGAGCGCGAAGAACTGAACGGTTTGTACGAATGTATCTTGTGCGCTAGCTGCTCCACCAGCTGCCCCAGCTTTTGGTGGAACCCGGACAAATTTGTCGGCCCGGCGGGCCTGCTACAAGCCTACCGCTTCATCGCCGACAGCCGCGACCAAGGTACCGCCGAACGCCTGGACAACTTGGAAGACCCGTACCGTTTGTTCCGTTGCCACACCATCATGAATTGCGTGGATGTGTGCCCGAAAGGTTTGAATCCATCAAAAGCCATTGGCAAGATCAAGGAACTGATGGTTCGCAGAGCGGTGTAATGTTGAATACGCTGGATGAAAAGCTTGGCGAGCGCGAGCTGTCCAAACTGCGCTGGCGTTGTCGCCGGGGTTTGCTCGAAAACGATCTTTTTATCGAACGATTTTTTAGCATATACGAGCAACTACTTACCGTCAGGCAGGCGAATAGTTTGAATGCTCTAATGGATTTATCGGACAATGATCTTTTAGACGCGCATTTGGGGCGCAAAACCCTCGGCGATATACGCGCAGACCTGGACACACCCGATGTGCACGAAATTTTGAAAATGTTGAAGCAAAAAGCGTAAAGGTAGAAAAAATGAAACTTGCAGAAAACAAAGCCACCCTGTCGTTCTCCAATGGCACCCCCAGCATTGAATTGCCCGTCTACAAAGGCAGCATTGGCCCCGACGTGGTGGACATTCGCAAGCTATACGCTCAAACTGGTATGTTTACCTACGACCCCGGCTTTTTGAGCACGGCGGCCACGCAGTCTGCCATTACCTATATTGACGGTGACAAAGGCGAGTTGCTGTACCGTGGTTACCCCATTGAACAGTTGGCTACCGGTTGCGACTTTATGGAAACCTGCCACCTCCTGCTGTACGGCAACCTGCCCAACACCGCACAAAAAGTGGACTTTACCAACCGCGTGACCATGCACACCATGGTTAACGAGCAAATGCAGTTCTTCTTGCGCGGCTTTCGCCGTGACGCGCACCCCATGGCCATCATGACCGGCCTGGTGGGTGCACTGTCGGCTTTCTACCACGACAGCACCGACATCACCAACCCAGAGCACCGCGAGATTGCGGCCATTCGCCTGATTGCCAAAATGCCGACCCTGGTGGCCATGGCTTACAAATACACCGTGGGCCAGCCTTACATCTACCCCAAAAACAACCTGTCATACGCGGGTAACTTTTTGCACATGATGTTTGCAACGCCGTGCGAAGAATACAAGGTCAACCCGGTGATTGAACGTGCGATGGACCGCATCTTCACCCTGCATGCAGACCATGAGCAAAACGCGTCTACGTCTACCGTGCGCCTGTGTGGCAGCTCGGGTACCAACCCGTTTGCCGCCATTGCAGCGGGTGTCGCCTGCCTGTGGGGCCCCGCACACGGCGGTGCGAATGAGGCTTGCCTGAATATGCTGGAAGACATTCAACGCATGGGTGGCGTCTCTAAAGTAGGCGAGTTCATGGAAAAGGTCAAAGACAAAAATTCCGGCGTCAAGCTGATGGGTTTTGGTCACCGCGTCTACAAAAACTACGACCCGCGCGCCAAGCTCATGCAAGAGACCTGCAAAGAAGTACTGAAAGAACTGGGCCTGGAGAACGACCCCTTGTTCAAGCTGGCCATGCAACTGGAAAAAATTGCACTGGAAGACGAATATTTTGTGTCCCGCAAGCTGTACCCCAACGTAGACTTTTACAGCGGCATTGTTCAGCGCGCCATTGGTATTCCTGTGCCTTTGTTCACCGCTATTTTTGCACTGGCCCGCACGGTCGGCTGGATTGCACAATTAAACGAGATGATTGGTGACCCAGAATACAAAATTGGCCGCCCACGCCAGTTGTTTACGGGTTCTGAAAAGCGCGACGTGCAGCCTATTGCCAAGCGTTAAACCAAGCGCTAATTTAGGCGTTCAATACCAAACACCAAAAAGCTAAGGCCCCTGCCAAAGCCTGTTGACCTTGCGGTTAACAGGCTTTTTTTATGCACCTGCGCCTATGGCAGTAGACTATTGACCATCAATCTGTGATTTTCTGTACGGGTGAACTGCATGGCCATCTACCCCTCTCTCAAAGACAAGTGTGTCCTGGTTACTGGCGGTGCCAGTGGCATCGGCGCCGACATCGTGATGGGGTTTTGCGAACAGCAGGCCAAGGTCGTTTTTCTGGACATCGACGCCCAGAATGGGCAGGCACTGGCGCAGCAAACCGGCGCGCTATTTGTAGCGTGCAATGTGACGGATACCGATGCGCTGCAAACTGCCATCGCGCGTGCAGCGTCACAAGTCGGGACGTTCAACATTCTGGTGAATAACGCTGCCAAAGATGATCGCCATCAAATAGAAGACGTGACACCAGATTATTGGGATGCCTGCATGGCGATTAACCTGCGACATTATTTCTTTGCAGTGCAATCCGTAGTGCCTGGCATGAAAGCCGCTGGGGGCGGCAGCGTGATCAATATGGGCAGCACAGCATCGGTATTGGGTTCTACCGAACTGCCGGTCTATGCGGCAGCCAAAGGCGCTTGCATTGGGCTCACGCGGTCGTTGGCCAAAAAACTGGGCGAACACAACATCCGCGTCAACGCGGTACTGCCGGGCTGGATCAAAACACAACGCCAGATCGACAAATGGATCACACCAGAAACCGAGGCCGACTGGATGCAACTGCAAGCTTTGAAAACCTGGGTCATGCCGCGCGACGTAGCCAACATGGTGGTTTTTTTGGCCAGCGATGAAGCGCGCATGTGTACGGCGCAAACCTATACTGTGGATGCAGGCCGCACATGACAGCTTGCGATTACCTCTCACTTACTATTAAATTGATAGCTGTTCGCGCATATTCCACGCTGGAAAATGGCACTTTTCACTTCTATACATCAGAATTTAGATGGCCCTTCGCGCTGCATTGCCTGTCGATATTGCCCAAGCCACCCTGGTCGCACGCGTGTGGGTGCCGCCACTGGGGCCGGTACTTTGCTTGGTAGGCCCTGACAAGGTTTTTGACTTGTCTGCACTGGCTGCCACCACCGCCGACCTGATGGCGCTGGTGGCTCCTGCGCAAGCCGTGTATGCAGCACGCGCTTCTTTGCCGCACATCGTTGATACTGCGGCCTTGCTTGCCAACAGCACGGAAGCTTCTCGTGACCCATCGCAACCCTATCTGCTGGCCCCCTGCGACTTGCAACCGATCAAAGCCGCTGGCGTCACTTTTGTGGCGAGCATGCTGGAGCGCGTCATTGAAGAGCAGGCACGCGGCGATGCGTCGCGTGCACAGGCAGTGCGTGCGAGTATTTCAAAGATTGTGGGCGACAACCTGTGCGCTGTCGTGCCCGGCTCTGACAAAGCCATGCAGGTTAAGGAGGTGCTGATGGCGCAAGGCCTGTGGAGCCAGTACCTGGAGGTAGGCATTGGCAAGGACGCAGAGATCTTCACCAAGTCACAAGCCATGAGCGCCGTGGGTTGGGGGGCCGAAATTGGCATTCACCCTGAAAGCCGCTGGAACAACCCTGAGCCTGAAATCGTTTTGGCCGTATCGCCCACCGGTGTGGTGCAAGGCGCGGCGCTGGGCAACGACGTGAATCTGCGTGACTTTGAAGGCCGTAGCGCCCTGCTGCTGGGCAAGGCCAAGGACAACAACGCTTCGTGCGCGATTGGCCCCTTCATTCGCTTGTTTGACGAGCACTTCACGATAGATGACGTGCGCCAGTGCGACATCAGCCTGCATGTGACGGGCACCGATGGCTTTGTGATGCAAGGTAAAAGCTCATTGAGCCAGATCAGCCGCGACCCGCTAGACCTCGTAGCACAAACCATCAACGCTAACCACCAGTACCCCGACGGTTTTATGCTCTTTTTGGGCACGATGCTTGCACCTGTTCTAGACCGTTTTGCCCAAGGCCAGGGTTTTACGCATGCGTTAGGAGACTTGGTAACCGTTAGCACCCCCAGGCTGGGCGAACTGACCAACTGTGTAAACACCAGTGATCAGATTGCGCCATGGACGTATGGGGTGCGTAATTTGATGCATAGTTTGTCAAAACGCGATTTGTTTGGCATATAGTATTGGCGATTGCATAGTTTTGTACTATATTTATTTTTTCTCAATTGGATGTCTATGAAATCTTTGATACTCCCATTACTTGGGCTGCTGCTTGTATCGTGTGGAGGCGGGGGTGATGGGTCTGCGCCTGCGCCTGCGCCTTACATCATTACCCCTGCTGCTGGCTGCTCGGGTGTCAATTGTGGCGCTACTGATGCTGGCACCTATGCTGGTACTGGTGTTGGAATCTGGAACTATGAGAACCCTTCCAGTACCGCATCCAGTGTCAATGTCAGCATCGCCAACGTGGCTCCTGGAAAGCAGGTATCCATGGTCTTTACCAACGGCTCGGCGGCAACTGCCAGTTCGACTCCAGGCTTTGGTGCAGAATCATCGTCTGGCCTAAGCGCAACAACATCGCCCGATGTGCTGACGATTGCCAGCACTGCAGCGCACAACGACGATGAAGTTCATACGCAACTACTACGCAAAACCCGTGCTATTACAGCAAACCTTCAACGAACTCCCATCAATCGGGCATCTGCAGACGCAAATAACTTTCCAAATAGCACCCGCATTCTCTTTACTCCAGCCATTGGAGTTACCAAAACCTGGGTAGACAACGCCGTTACGCCAACAGTGAATCACCAGGCCACCGTGGTTGCTACCTGCACATTGGCCACGGGTCGTACAGTGGTGTGGTGGACTGATAACACCATTGTGCCCTCCATCTTTAGTACGACGACAGGTCTGACCGACGCTGTCAACAAAATGAAAAATGCCTACTGCGGCACTGCAACCACGCCGGGAGGGTTGAGTCAACTCACCACCTTGTTGGGAGATGTCTGGGGCTCTGCTGCAGCTCAATATAACGATCTTATTCATGAAACTGCCGCCACACCGCAGGATATCAACGTCGTTATATTGAACGTTCCTGCTTCTGTAGGCTGGGCTGGCTACTTTTTTAGTATCAACAACATTTTGAAAACGTCGCAGTCAACTTCTAACGAAGCTTTGGCTTTCTTCATCAATGCAGCTGCTTTGCAGCAGGACAGTAATTTCATTACGTCCACCTTGATGCACGAATCTACCCATATGCTTAACTTCTACCAACGCTCCGTTGCGCGTGGCTTTGATCATGACACCTGGTCGGAAGAAACATCCGCCATGATGACCGAAGACATCATCACGCCCACCCTATCGGGCTTGAATGGCTACAACAAAATGTTCAGTTATCGCATTCCCAGCTATATGTCTACCGGCGGCAATGTGAGCTATATCAATTGGCCAGATCTGTCTGGCCCGAATTATGCGGTTGGCGGTTCCTTTGGAGCGTTTCTCAATCGGCGTTATGGTTTGGCTATTTACACCCAGTTGATTGCTGGATGCCAAGACGGTGTGAGTGGCAACGCGGCGCTGACCAGTTACGACTGCCTAGACAAACTAATCAAACAAAACGGCGGCATTGGTTTCAGCGACGAGTTTGCGCGTATGGGAGCAACGGTTTTTGCCCAGATGTCTGGAGCCACCGCACCTGCTGGCTACGGTTACCCAAGTTACTCCACCACCGTCAATGGATTGACTTATAACCTGCAGGCATTTGACCTATCCACCATAAGTCTTGCTTCGCCGGCAGCATTGACTGCGGGCTACCAAGCTACATCGCACACCTATCAGCGCACTTTTTCGGCTGCAGGATCGAACACCTATGTTCGTAACAATATCGTCGTACCACCCAATACCAGTTTGAAGGTTGTCATCAAATGAAAAATATGCTGTTTCAATTTCGTACCCATCGCTGGGGCATGGGTGTCGTGCTCGGTCTGCTGGCGCTGCTGGTAGCGGGTGTAGGCGCCTGTGCAGGACCGACAAACGTGAACCCTACCGTAGGCAGCGCCATTTCGGTGTCGGGTCATCTGACCCGCAAAGGCTCGGAGCCAGCCACCTGGTGGGCCGTTACGGATGACCAGGGACAGGTTTGGCGGGTCAAGGCACCTACTGCTGAACAAAATACCCTGCTTGAAAAATCTCAAAACAAGCGCATCAAACTGGACGGCGTGGTGCAAGAGCAGTTCTTGAATCAACGCCAGATCAATATACAGACCATTAACATTTTTTAATTGCTACATATTTTATAGCTGCTCGCGCATATCCGACGCTGATATTTGGCATATTTTAACTGTATCTAAACTATGCTCTAACGCGTCATCAGCCGCCGCGCTACATTGCTGGCCATGTCTACCAGCGCTACCAAGACCATCATCGCCATCAAGATGCTGCTGGTCTCGCCCATTTGAAACAGGCCCATGTGAAAAGCCAGCATCTGGCCCAAACCTCCTGCGCCCACTACGCCCAGCACGGCGGCGGCGCGGATGTTGTTTTCCCAGCGGTACAGGGTGTAGCTCATCAGTTGCGGCAGCACCAGCGGGAAGGTGGCGTACCAGAAGACTCTGGCCTCGCTGATGCCGCGCGTGCGCAACGCAAATGCGGGGGCTGTGGGCGCGTTTTCCAGCGCTTCGGCGAATAGCCTGCCCAGGACACCCGTGGTGTGCAGCGCCAACGCCAGCGTGCCTGCAAACGGCCCCAGGCCTGCGCTGATAAGTAGCAATGCGGCCCACACCAGCTCGGGGATGCTGCGTAGCGCGTTGAGTACCAAGCGGGTAATGCCGCGCCAGCGGGCTTTGTCTTGTGTATGCGCTTTGGCAGCGGGCAATGCCAGTGCCAGGCCGAGGATGCCGGCTATCAAGGTGCCCAGGGCAGACATGGCCAGGGTTTCTAGCGAAGCAACCCATAGTTTGGACAAAAACTTGGCCGAGGTTTCGGGCACCAGCAACTCACCGATGAACTTGCCCATCTTGCCCAGCGCGTCAGTGCTAAAAAATTGTGCCCACTTCAAGTCCAGCGTCCAAAAGCTGGCCACAGTCAAACACAGTAAGCCAAAAACAAACCAGCAAGACTTGCAGCGTGCGTCAAACAGCGGAGGCGGCAGGCGATACCTTTCGTTGGCAGCGACAGTAGATGGCATGTTGGGCATGCTCATCCCAATTGCCTGCGTAGCCAGGCGCTGGCAAAGTCGGCCAGCCACACCAAGAGCATGAAAACGATGAGCATGGTGGCGACTTCAGAGCCGTTGAACATTTTCATCGACGCGTCCATCATCTGCCCCAAACCACCCGCGCCTACAAAACCCAGCACGGCGGACGAGCGGATGGCGCATTCCCAGCGGTACACGGTGTAGCTGGTCAGCTCGGCGGCGTTTTGCGGTAGCAGGCTGTAAAAGAAGGCTTGCAAACGACCACTGCCGTTGCGCATCAAGCTGTGTGTGGCGTGCCCCTCGCAGCTTTCCAAAATTTCGGCATACACCTTGCCCAGCATGCCGCCATAGGTCAGCGCAATGGCAATCACGCCTGCGGTGGGGCCCAGGCCCACCACGCGTACAAAGACCAGCGCCCAGATCAGCTCGGGCACACTGCGCAGCACGATCATCGTCCAGCGGATGACTGTGCGCAGTAGCGCTGGCAGTGTGGCCATGCGCCCCGTGAGCGCGGACATGGACAGCACGCGTACCGAGAGCAGGCTCAGGGGAATGGCCAGCAATAATGCCAACGCAATGCCTGCAGTAGCCATGGCCACCGTGCGCCAGGTTTCTTTAGCGACCAGGATTAAAAAATCTGGCTGTACCTTGGGTGGAAAAAAATCGCCTACAAAGCGCAAGGTCGGCTTCAGGCTCTCTGGTGAAAACAATGTCCAGGGTTTGAATTCTGTCAACACCAGCATGGGCCATAGCAGCACCAGGCCAGCCAGCATCCAGAAGACGCGGCCTGCCCACGCAGGGTCACGCAAGTGCGGGTTGAGCCTGGGCGCCTGGGGGCTTGTTTGGGGGCTTAGGTGCGCGGTGGCCATGTCAATACACGTACAGGCTACACATTGGCATGCTCAGCGGCAATGCATCACCGCTGGCAGCTCTGTTGCGGCCAGGTCAGGCAGCGCTTGCACTGGCGTAGCACCCGACAATTCATCCATATGCTGTGCATACAGGTCATGCAAAAGCTGCCGGGTCACCTGCGCAGCGGGCAGATCAAACGCCAGCTCGCCACCGCGCAAACCAATGATGCGCGGAAAATGCGCCAGTGCCATTTCTACATGGTGCAAGGTGGCAATCAAGGTTGCACCACGCTCGGTAGCAGCGCCAGTGAGTGTGGTGATGGCCTGCACGGCGCGGGTGGGGTCCAGCGCCGACAGTGGCTCGTCTACCAGCAGCAATGTCGCATCGCTTGCCAACAGGCGCGCCAGGCCCACGCGCTGGCGTTCACCGCCCGAGAGGCGGTCTACGCGGTCAAATAATTTATCGCTCAAGTCAAAACGCGCCAAAGCGGCGTCTGCCAAAGGAATGTCACTGGGGTAGAACAAGCTGCGCAGGCTTTGCACCAAGGACAAACGCGGCAGCTTGCCAGCCAGCACGGCAGTCACCACCCGCTGGCGCGGTGGCAGGGGCGGCACCTGGGGTGCCAAAAACAATGCGCCACGCAAGCGCTGCAACTGCGCGCCGCTCACCGCCCACGGGTCGCAATCGCCTAACTTCAAACTGCCCGCGCTGGGTTGCAACGCGCAGGCCAGCGCATGCAAAAGCGTGGTTTTGCCAGCACCCGATGGGCCAATGACAGCCACATGCTCGCCCGACTGCACAGCCAAAGACAAACCCCGCATGGCGGCTGGCGCATGGGCAGCGGCTGCGGGGTGGCGGGCGGACAGGTTGTTGAGCTGAATATGCACTAATTACTTGAGCAAACCAGCCGACCTGGCCGCTGCCTCAATACCTTTATAGTTGTCAACCTTGGTGGGCACAAAGCGGGTAGCGCGTTGCAGGTCCAAAATTTCTTTGCCTTCAGCACTGTTTTTGTTCAAGTCCAAAAACGCTTTGGTGATTTTTTCTCTCAAAGCGGCGGGCATGTCTGCATGCACCGTCCAGTTGTAGTCAAAGTACGAAGGCGTGGTGTAGATCACGCGCACTTTGTCGGTGTCTACTTTCTTGTCGGCAACGAATTTTTCCCACACCGAGATGTTGAGCGCACCGCCGTCCACCTTGCCTGCGGCCACGGCTGCAATGGTCGCGTCATGCGCGCCGCTGTAGGCTACGCGCTTGAAGTCGGTGTCGGGGTCAATCTTGGCATCCAGCAAAAAGCTGCGCGGCATCAGGTGGCCGCTGGTGCTGGACTGGCTGCCAAAGCTCACGGTCTTGCCTTTCAGGTCGGCCAGCGTTTTCACGGCTGGGTCGCTGGTGATAAACACGGACTTGAATTTTTCGTCTTCTTCACGCTGCACCAGAGGCACGGCCTTGCCACCAGAGCGTACATTGGCCTGCACAAAGGTAAAGCCGCCAAACCAGGCCATGTCTACCTGTTTGTTGGCCAGCGCTTCGACGGAGGCGGCGTAGTCGCTCACAGGGGTAAATTCCACCTTCATGCCCAGCTTGCCTTCCAGGTACTTGACCAAAGGCGCAGCCTTGCGGGCCAGTTCGGTGGGCGACTCGTCCGGAATGGCGGTGATTTTGAATACCTGCTGCGCAAAGCCCAGGCTACAAAAGGCCAGCACACCGGCAGCTAACACGGTTTTTGCTGCATGACGACGAAGATTAATTAACATAGCTCTCTCCACAAAAATAAAGCGTTAAACACCCGCTGTTTAACGCATTGACTATGATTAAACCAAAGAACACAGTTTCTTGCTGGCTGCGGTGCAGTAACCCCCTTGCCCCGCTCTGCGCTTTGGTCTGTACGTGTAAGATGTTCTGTCGAATGTAGACCAAGCTTCTTACGTTCCCCAACCCCGTTAAAACCTAGTACAAACCACGACAACAAGCCCATGCACGACCTGCAATTTTTCAATCTGTACCAAGACGATGCGCAAAAAATCCGTCAAGAACTGGCAGCGGGTCTGGTAGCCAAGCAAGCCACCACCTCGCCCAAATACCTTTACGACGCACTGGGTTCGCGCATTTTTGACGCGATTACCGAGCTGCCCGAGTACTACCCCACCCGCACCGAAGCCGCCATTTTTAACGATCAGCGCGCAGCTATAGCCGCTGTGGTGCCGCAAGGTGCAGCCTGGGTAGACTTGGGCGCAGGCAGTTGTCAAAAGGCCGCTGGCTGGTTTGCAGCGACAAAGCCCGCGCAGTACGTGGCGGTGGACATATCGTGTGACTACCTGCGCACGACCCTTGCCAATTTGCAACAGCAGCACCCCGGCATTGCCATGGCGGGTGTGGGTATGGATTTTTCTAGCACGCTGGGTTTACCCATCAAACTGCTGAAAGACATGACGCGGCACCCCATCGTGGCGTTTTATCCGGGCTCCAGCCTGGGCAATTTCACACCCACCGAGGCACAAGCGTTTTTGCAGCGCGTGCATGCGCTATGCAAGCAAGGTCAAGCGGGCAGCGGCGTGTTGATAGGCATAGACTTGGTCAAAGCCACCGACGTGCTGCAAGCCGCGTATGACGACGCCATCGGCATCACCGCCGCGTTTAACCTGAACATGCTGCGCCACATCAACAAGCTGCTGGGCACCAATTTTGACGTGCACCAGTGGCAGCATGTGGCGCTGTTTAACACGGTGGATTCGCGCATAGAAATGCATGTGCAGGCGCGTGAGGCGCTAACGGTGCGCTGGGATGGCGGTGAACGTGCTTTCAAGGCGGGTGAGCGCATTCAGACCGAAAATTCGTATAAGTGGACGGTTCCTCGATTTTCTGATTTGCTCATCTCTGCGGGGTTTGCATCGTCGCAGGTGTGGACGGATGCTGGTTCGCAGTTTGCAGTGTTTTGGGCTTCTGCTTAGACT
Source organism: Polaromonas sp. (assembly GCA_043774625.1). Lineage (GTDB taxonomy): Bacteria > Pseudomonadota > Gammaproteobacteria > Burkholderiales > Burkholderiaceae_C > JAAFIP01. The sequence continues at coordinate 13,458 of JAYVTG010000070.1, forward strand.
TTTTTTCGTGCATTCGTTTGTAGCTTCGTCCAAGAGCGCCCGCTGCTACGGCCCCCAGGGGCTGTGACCCGACGCAGCAGGCCCTTCGGGCAACCATCTGCAGTACTCAAAATGGGGGAAATGTCCGAACTCGCTGCGCTCGGACAGCGGCCATTTCTGATCCCCATTTTTCCGTGCTTCGAGGCTACAGCTCCACGGGTCACAGCCCCTGGGGGCCGTAGCAGCGGGCTTTGGGTGAGCTGGATGTTTCGTTCACGGTAATTTTAGTTACTATTAATTTAGTAGCTGCTCGCGCATATTCCACGCTGGCTAGCAGTATTTTTATAATCAAACCGCGAAAAGACGAAAGGCCGCATATAGCGGCCTTTCCATTTGGTGCATCTTTCAGCTTGTTAGCGTCCAGAGCGCATATCCCAATCAGATATTACTTGAATCATAACGCAAACCCGGTTACAAAAGCAAATGTCGTTTTACACATATTGAATTCAGGAATTGGATATGCCTCAAAAAATGCGTTACCGCCTTGCTCTAGACCTTGGATCTACATCTTTAGGCTGGGCCATGATTCGGCTTGATGCCTCAAGCGAGCCTTGTGCAATCGTCAAAGCTGGAGTTCGAATATTTTCAGATGGGCGCAATCCAAAAGATGGTTCGTCGCTGGCTGTAACTCGCCGAGAAGCCAGATCAATGCGGCGCAGGCGTGACCGTTTGCTAAAGCGTAAAGCGCGGATGATGCAAACCCTGCTTACGCATGGTTTCTTTCCAAAGGACGATACTGCACGCAGAGCATTAGAGCTGCTCAGCCCGTATGCACTTCGTGCAAAAGGCTTGGATGAAGCCCTAAAACCGGAAGAGTTCGCGCGAGCGCTGTTCCATATCAACCAGCGTCGTGGATTCAAAAGCAACCGTAAAACTGACAAAAAAGATAACGACAGCGGCGCATTGAAAACAGCTATCAATCGGGTACGTGAAAATTTAACGACTGAAAATTGCCGCACCGTGGGCGAATGGCTTAACAAACGCTTCACAGACGAGACTGTGCCACCAGCAAAGCGTACGGTGCGTGCCCGCTATCGCCAGCAACGTGTTGAAAAAGAAGATGGCAAAACGCGCATCGACAAAAGCTACGATTTGTATATTGACCGCGCCATGATTGAGGCAGAATTTGATGCACTATGGGCGAAGCAAGCGTCACTTAATGCGGCTTTGTTTAATGATACAGCGCGCGCAGAGTTGAAAGACTGCTTACTGCACCAGCGCCCCTTAAAACCCGTCAAACCTGGCCGCTGCACTTTGCTGCCAGACCTAGAACGTGCACCTCTGGCGCTGCCCAGCACTCAGCGTTTTCGTATTTATCAGGAAGTGAACAATCTGCGCATCTTGCGTGACGGCCTGAAAGAAGAACCCTTAACACTGCAACAGCGTAACGATGTGGTCAACGCGCTAGAGGTCAATAGCAAACGTAGCTTTACCCAAATCAAAAAGATTCTTGGCTTGGGCGGTGCTGTCACATTTAATTTGGAAGATGCCAAGCGCCAAGAGCTTAAAGGTAACGCTACCAGTGCGGCCATGTCGCGCAAAGAATGCTTTGGCGATGCATGGTTTGAACTGAGTGAAACCAAGCAAGACGAAATCGTCATGCAACTCGTGAAAGAAGAAAACGAGGCGAAGTTAGTAAACTGGCTGGTGGACAACGCGGGCGTGGACGAGCAGCGTTCCGACAAGATTGCCAACACGGGTTTGCCCGAAGGTTATGGCTCGTTAAGTGCCGAGGCATTGAATAGAATTTTGCCCGAGTTGCGGCGCGAGGTTATTACCTATGACAAGGCAGTGATTGCCGCAGAATTTGACCACCACAGCAATATCAGCCCTGCAGCCACTGGCGAAATATTGCCAGCCCTGCCCTACTACGGCGAACCACTGCAACGCTTTGTAGGTTTTGGTACGGGTGTCTTAACTGACACAGCAGAAAAACGGTTTGGCAAAATCGCCAACCCTACTGTGCACATTGGCTTGAATCAAGTGCGTTTGGTGGTGAACGCACTAATTAAGCGTTACGGTCACCCCAGCGAGGTAATTGTGGAAGTGGCGCGCGAATTAAAACAAAGCCAAGACCAGCGCGACGAAGCTACCAAGCGCCAAGCAGATAACCAAAAACGCAACACGCGCATACGCACCGACATTGCAGGCGTTTTGCACATGAGCGAAGAACGCGTCAAGCACAGCGACATTCAAAAATGGATTTTGTGGGAAGAACTGAGCTTTGATCCGGCAGATCGCCACTGCCCTTATTCTGGCGTGCAAATCAGCGCAGAAATGCTGCTATCGCCCACTGGGGGCGTTGAGATTGAGCACATCTTGCCCTTTGCCAGAACCTTGGACGATAGTTTGAATAACAAAACAGTGTCTATGCGGCAGGCCAATCGCATTAAAGGCAATGACACGCCATGGGAAGCGTTTGGCAAAAAGACAGTGGCGGGCTTTAGCTTTGAAGCCATATTAAAACGTGCTGAACAAATGCCCAAAGCCAAGCGCTATCGTTTTGGTGAAGACGGTTACGAAAAATGGCTGAAAGACGACAAAGGCTTTTTGGCGCGCGCCTTAAACGACACCCGTTACCTGAGCAAGGTAGCCCGTGAATATGTGAGCTTGATCTGCCCGCAAAACACCCGCGTGATACCTGGGCAGATGACGGCTATGTTGCGTGCTAAGTTTGCGCTGAACGATGTGCTGGGCTTAAACGGAGAGAAGAACCGCAACGACCATCGCCACCACGCGGTAGATGCCTGCGTGATTGCGGTGACAGACCAAGGCTTGCTACAACGCTTTGCGCAAGCCAGCGCCAGCGCGCGTGAAAGGCAGCTAGACCGCTTGGTGGAGAACATGCCGTTGCCGTGGGAAACTTACCGCGAGCATGTGCAAAGGGCGATAGATAATATTTGGGTGAGTCATAAGCCCGACCATAGCCATGAAGCAGGGTTCGCAGACGACACTGCATATAGACCCCCGCATCTTGATCCACAAGGGAGATGGCGTACTCGTGGAATAGGTGGCGTCAAACCAAATGATCGTGATGCTGACGCAGGCCTGATAGCAATTTCCGCACCTGATAACTTTCGCCACGCACGCGATGTACATGGGCATCCACTGCCCTACAAAGGTTATGTGGGAGGTGCTAACTATGCAATGGAGATTACGCAGGAACAGAACGGAAAATGGATTGGCTCAGTTGTAACCACATTTGATGCTTATAAGATCGTCCGAGTTGGTGGCATAGCCAAGCTGCGCCACGTTACAAACGGGCAAGATGGAAAACCACTACTAATGCGTATTGCTGCAGCGGACGGTATTGCGCTCGAAATCGAAGGAGTTCGCACTGTATTTCGAGCAGTAAAAATGCGATCAGGGCGTAACCAACTGACACTGGTCGGTGTCAATGAGGCTAACCATGCTAATCGCATGAAAGAAAAAGATTCAAGTCTGTTGCAACTTCAGGATCAATCAGCATCGTCGCTTCAAAGAATGCGCGCCCGAAGAATCAACGTCTCCCCCATCGGCGAACTCCGCGACCCCGGTTTCAAAGAGTAGCCAAAATGATAGGCCGCATCGTTGAAGTAGCAGACGACAGGCGGCACTTGTTTGTGCATCGCGGCTTTATGGTGGTGCAAGACACCGAGGGCGAGCGTAAAGAACTGGGCCAGGTGCCGCTGGACGATATTGCCGCAGTCATTACTAACGCCCACGGCCTGAGCTACACCAACAACCTGCTGGTAGCCTTGGCGGAGCGTGGTGCGCCTTTTGTGCTGTGCGCAGCCAATCACAACGCCGTGGGCATGCTGCTGCCTATTGAAGGTAATTTTGAACAAGCTAAGCGCATAGAACACCAGATAGCCGCCACGCAACCCACCCACAAGCGCCTGTGGGCTACCGTGGTGCGGTCTAAGCTGGAACAGCAGGCTGCAGCACTAGAAGCCACCGGCGCGCCCACTGCGCCCCTTTTGGCATTGGTAGCCAAAGTAAAAAGTGGTGACCCAGAAAATATAGAAGCCCAGGGCGCCCGCCGGTACTGGACACTGCTGTTTGGCGAAGGTTTCAAGCGTGACCAAAACGCGGGCGGCTTGAACGGCATGCTGAACTACGGCTACACCGTGTTGCGCGCTGCAACCGCCCGCGCGGTGATTGCCGCTGGCTTGCACCCCAGCATCGGCCTGCACCACAGCAACGACACCAATGCCATGCGTTTGGTAGACGACGTGATGGAGCCGTTTCGTCCGATGATTGACCTGAAGGTGTGGCAGCTGCAGCGCAACCACGAATTTGAAGTATCACCAGAAACCAAGCGTGCCTTGGTACGCACACTGTACGACGACATGCAAACCAGCGCGGGAGCCACGCCAGTGATGGTGTGTATTCAAAAACTGTGTACGTCGCTGGCCCAGGTGTACATGGGTGAACGCGACAAGCTGGATTTGCCACTACCTGGTTTACCGCTGGCCATGGCCAATTCGCTACAAAATGAATAGCTGGCTGCGCATATGCTGTCTGGGTATCGGCTTATGTGGATGGTAGTGATGTTTGACCTGCCCGTGGTGGAAAGGGCTGAACGTAAAGCTGCGACAGACTTTCGCAATACGCTGCTAGACATAGGTTTTGAAATGAGCCAATTCAGCGTGTACATGCGCTTTTGCACCAGCAACGCGCAGGTAGAGACGTATTGCAAGCGGGTTGAGGCTGCCTTACCGCAGGGTGGTAAAGTGAATATTCTTCAATTTACCGACAAACAGTACGAACGGATTGTGAGTTTTCACGGAAAAGCCAAGCAACCCGCCAATAAAACCCCCGATCAATTCGACCTTTTCTAGCAAATGCGCGCAGTTTTTGAAACCCTAAAAGCGGAAAACCCCTTGACGAATCAAGGGGTTACCGCTGTCAGAGTCTAGCTGATTGGGATATGCGCTCTGGCCGGAACCCCACCGAAGGTGTCTGTAATCTGTTTCAGAGTCTAGCTGATTGGGATATGCGCTCTGGCCGGAACCCAACTGGCAATGGGTACACGTACCCCAGCAGTCTAGCTGATTGGGATATGCGCTCTGGCCGGAACTCAGCTTCAGCTTTACGGCAATGTCGTGCGAGTCTAGCTGATTGGGATATGCGCTCTGGCCGGAACTACCGAAACATGAGTATCTCCGCGGCAGCTAGTCTAGCTGATTGGGATATGCGCTCTGGCCGGAACCTATTAAAGTGCCTGTAGCAGCAGCTGTAAAGTCTAGCTGATTGGGATATGCGCTCTGGCCGGAACACAGCCTCCAGCACATCTAGCACCTTGATGAGTCTAGCTGATTGGGATATGCGCTCTGGCCGGAACCGTCGTTTGGCCTATATATTTTGCGGATGCAGTCTAGCTGATTGGGATATGCGCTCTGGCCGGAACCCACTTGCCGCGCTCGGTAGCCGACACGTTAGTCTAGCTGATTGGGATATGCGCTCTGGCCGGAACTGGGCGGGTTTTCGTGCGAGTGTATCGAAAAGTCTAGCTGATTGGGATATGCGCTCTGGCCGGAACACGCCGAGTGTCCAAGCCTCGCCGTCTCCAAGTCTAGCTGATTGGGATATGCGCTCTGGCCGGAACGCTCGAAGAGTGCTTGCGCACCCTTCGCAGAGTCTAGCTGATTGGGATATGCGCTCTGGCCGGAACAATCCCGGCGTGCCAGGCGTACCCGGATCAAGTCTAGCTGATTGGGATATGCGCTCTGGCCGGAACGAAGCGTTCACACACCATTCGCGCCAGTTTTAGTCTAGCTGATTGGGATATGCGCTCTGGCCGGAACAGGATCGTCTGTTGCCACCTATGAAAGTGGAGTCTAGCTGATTGGGATATGCGCTCTGGCCGGAACCCGCCAGTGGCGCTACCGTTGTGCCAGCGCAGTCTAGCTGATTGGGATATGCGCTCTGGCCGGAACCTGTTCTTGATGATCAATCACAAGCGGTCGAGTCTAGCTGATTGGGATATGCGCTCTGGCCGAGGGTTTTCTGTAGGTGAGTGCGCTGCGCGCACCCACCTACAGAAAACCGGCGCCAAGGCGCTGGTCTATCAGGATATATGCTCTTAAATTAGGAGCTGCTTGCGCATATTCCACGCTGGCTATAGCCTGTTTTAACCTCTGAAAAAGCACACCCATCGACTCGCGGTCAAGTGTGCGCACTGTTTGTGTGACCCGTGGAGCTGCAGCCTCGAAGCACGGAAAAATGGGGATCAGAAATGGCCGCTGTCTGAGCGTAGCGAGTTCGGACATTTCCCCCATTTTGAGTACTGCAGATGGTCGCGCTTTAGCGCCTGCTGCGTCGGGTCACACAGACAGTGCGCACGCTTGACCGCAAGGTGACAGCAAGAGCCGCGAAGCATGGGTGGCAGAGCTTCGACAAGCTCAGCCCGAACGGAGATCAGGCTAGTCCCGCAAAGCTACAAAACTCTAAGAGCACAAGTCCGAAACCCCGAATAAATATCTGTGCGGTCTGGGGTAAAGTAGTTGCGGTACTTGGGGTTGCGCATAAAGGGGTGGGTGGAAACGCAGGCACCGCGTAGCACCTGGCGGGTGTGAAACCAGGGCTGGGAATAGTCGCGGTAGGGGTGGGGTTCAAAGCCTGGGTACGGCGTAAAAGGGCTGGCCGTCCATTCCCACACGTCGCCCCATGCAAAGTCTGCCCCTTGCGTCATGGCGGCGCATTCCCATTCGGCTTCTGTCGGCAATCGGCGACCCGCCCATTGGCAGTAGGCTTGCGCATCAGGCAGACTCAAATGCACCGCACTGGCTTGCGGGTTCAGCGGCTGCCATGCGCCAAATTGCTGGGCTTCATACCCGCCTGCCAAGTTCGTTGCTAAGCGTCGCACATAGCGCGGCAGGGCGTGGCCCGTGGCGGCTACAAAGGGCAGGTACTGCGCCCAGGTGACGGGTTGGGCGTCTATCTCATACGCAGCCAGTTGCAGGGTGTGCGCATTAATCTCGTTGTCAAATACAAAGCCTTGTACAGCCGAGCCCAGCGTCCAGGACTGGTTTTGTATGCTTAATGGGCCATTTGCCAGCGTGGAATATGCGCGAGCAGCTACCAAATGTGTAGCAACCGGAAGTTGCAGAGCCTGCGCCATGTACAGCGCAGCCTCGGCGTGCATGGCTTCGTGCAGCAGCATCAGGCGGTAAAAGTACAGCTCATGGTCGGTGCTGCCCGCTTGGCCCAGCAGGGCCAGGGTTTGATCCAGCGTAGCGGCCAGGTAGGCTTTGCATGCAGCAGGCTGCAATAACGGCAGTTGCCAGCGGGTGTTGTGCGGCACGTTGCTGGAGTCGTACCACTGGTCAGAGTGGGGTTGCAAAGACGCGGGGCGCGGGTGAAAGGGTTCGCACAGCACACCGCGTGCACGCTGCTGGTTGCGGCCAATCCACCATTCTTGAAACCAGCCAATGTGGCCCAGTTCCCATAGCGGCGGGTTCAGCTCGTCAAGCAGGGGCACGCTAAGCATGTGGGCCGCCTCATAGGCGTCAAAAATCGTCAGGGTGTGGCTGCGCATCTGCACCAGCGCCTCGCGCAGTTGGGCGGCGTTGGCATGGCGAATGCTCTGGCCCACGGGTTGCGCTAAAGCGGCCAGCGCGTGCCCACTGCCGTTGCTTGTGCCTTCCATGGCCTTATCGCGCATAATTTGCTTCATTGCTACTTTTAAAAAAACTGTGAGACAACTCGTTATCGTCAGCCCCGCCCTGTCAGATGCCAACAACGGCAACTGGCAAACCGCCAAACGCTGGGCGCATTTACTGTCAGACACTTATCGTACCCGGATAGTTCAACACTGGCCAGACGCAGACATGGCTGGTTACGCACCAGACCATGCGTCGGATGCCGTGCTGCTGGCCTTACACGCCCGGCGCAGCGCCAGTTCTGTGGCCGCCTGGCATGCGCAGCACGGCTCCCAGGGGCTGGTGGTGGTGCTAACGGGGACGGATTTGTACCGCGATATTCACACTGACGCTGCAGCACAGCGGTCGCTAGACCTGGCTGAAAAGTTGATCGTTTTGCAGCCGCTGGGGCTGAACGAGCTGCCGCCACAGCACCGCGCCAAGGCGCATGTGGTGCTGCAGTCCACCACGCCCTACAAGACATTGCCCAAAACACAACGACACCTGCGCGCCGTGATGGTCGGCCACCTGCGAGATGAAAAGTCCCCCCAAACCCTGTTTGCAGCCGCACGGCTTTTAACGCAGCAAGACGGTATTGTGATCGACCACATTGGCGCGGGACTGGACGACAAGCTAGCGATAGACGCTACAAAAACAGGAGCTGCTTGCGCATATTACACGTGGCTTGGAGCCTTAAAGCACCCCCAAACCCGCGCCAAAATTCAGCGCGCCCACGTACTGGTGCACGCCAGCAAGATGGAAGGCGGCGCGCATGTGGTGATGGAGGCCGTGTGCAGCGGCACGCCGGTCATTGCGTCGCGTATTGACGGCAATGTGGGCATGCTGGGTGCCGGTTATGACGGCTACTTTGCTGTGGGCGATGCGCAGGCACTGGCCCACATGCTGCGCCGTTGTAAGAACGATAGCGCTTTTCTCGACCACCTGAGCGCACAATGCGCCCTGCGCGCGCCGCTTTTTGCACCGCAGGCTGAACTAAAAGCGCTGCTGCAAGTCCTGTCTTAGTCTTCACACCCAAATTCTTCGCGAACCATCTTCATGCAAACATCAGACCAGCCGATCTTGAGAGACATTGTTTTAGTCGGCGGCGGCCACAGCCATGTGGGTGTGCTGAAAAGCTTTGGCATGAAGCCCATTGCCGGCGTGCGGCTGACCCTTATTTGCACCGACATGCACACCCCCTATTCGGGCATGTTGCCAGGCTATGTGGCGGGGCATTATGACTATGACGACGTGCATATTGACCTGAGCCGTTTGGCCGTGTTTGCAGGCGCGCGCTTGTACCGCGACGAGGTGGTGGGCATTGACCGCGCAAGTCAAAAAGTCATCTGCAAAAACCGCCCCCCGGTGCCCTATGACCAACTGTCGATCAATATTGGGTCTACCCCGCAACTGGGCGGCGTGCCGGGTGCGGCTGACCACGCCGTGGCGGTAAAACCGATTCAACGCTTTAACGACCGCTGGGTGGCGTTGGTAGAACGCGTTAAAAACCACCCCGGCACAACCACCATTGCCGTGGTGGGTGCAGGCGCGGGCGGTGTGGAACTGACGCTGGCCATGCAGTTCAGGCTGCGCAATGAACTTAGCGCTTTAGGCCGCAACCCGGACGAATTGAGTTTTCACATCTTCACCGCCAGCGCCGATATTTTGCCCACACACAACGCAGGCGTGCGCCAACGTTTTGACGCGGTGCTGGCCAAACGCGGCGTAGTGGTGCACCGCAGTGCCGAAGTGAAAGAGGTTGGCAAAGGTAGCCTCAAAGCCGCAACGGGCGAAGTGCTGGATGCAGACGAGATCATCTGGGTCACCCGCGCAGGTGGCGCGGCCTGGTTGCAACACACCGGTTTGGCGCTGGATGCCGAGGGCTTTATTCAGGTGCAAGACACGCTGCAAACCGTGACCGACCCCAACATCTACGCAGCGGGCGACATTGCCAGCATGGTGAATTACAGGTTAGAAAAAGCAGGCGTGTTTGCTGTGCGCCAAGGCAAACCGCTCGCCGAGAATTTGCGCCGCGCGGTGAGTGGCCAGCCCTTGCAAGCGTACAAACCGCAAACTACCTGGCTTGCACTCATCAGCACGGGAAACCAATACGCCGTGGCTTCGCGCGGCTGGCTGGGTTTTGCAGGCGTGTGGGTGTGGCAGTGGAAGGACTGGATTGATAAGCGCTTTATGCGCAAGTTCAGCGAATTTCCAGACATGGACGCACACGCACCAGCGCCGGTAGCGTCATCACAAACCAGCGTCAAACTCAGTTCCGAAGAGTCTTTGCAAGCCATATCGGCGATTGCCATGCGCTGCGGCGGCTGCGGTGCCAAGGTGGGTGCGTCGATACTCTCGCGCGCTTTAAGCAACCTGCACCCTGTGGACCGCGACGACGTGGTGATTGGCCTGAAAGACCCCGACGACGCCGCCGTGGTGCGCGTGCCACCGGGCAAGGCAATGGTGCATTCGGTGGACTTTTTTCGCGCCTTTATTGACGACCCCTACGTCTTTGGCAAGGTCGCTGCCAACCACGCGCTGGGCGACATTTGGGCCATGGGCGGCGAGGCGCAGTCGTGCACCGCCATTTGCACCGTGCCACCCGGCATGGACAGCAAGGTAGAAGACGTGTTGCTGCAAATGATGACCGGTGCGCTGGAAGTGCTGAACGACGCCAATTGCGCCCTGGTGGGTGGCCACACGGGCGAAGGCAAGGAACTAGCGCTGGGTTTTGCCATCAATGGTTTGATTGATGACGATCCGAAAGTGATCTTGCGCAAAGGCGGCATGCAACCGGGCGACGTGCTCATCCTCACCAAACCCATAGGCACCGGCACCCTGTTTGCCGCCCACGCACGGTTGCAAGCCAAGGGCCGCTGGATAGATGGCGCGCTGCAAAGCATGGTGGTGAGCAACCGCCTGGGCGCGCAGTGCCTGCGCGAGTTTGGCGCGACGGCCTGTACCGATTTAACCGGCTTTGGCCTGCTGGGCCATTTGGTAGAAATGACGCGCCCGTCCGCAGTAGATGCCGAGCTGTACATGAGCCAGCTACCCATGCTGGACGGCGCAGAAGAATGCGTAGCGCTGGGCATCGTCAGCTCGCTGCAAAGCTCCAACGTGCGCCTGCGCCGGGCGCTGCGCAACCAGGAAGCATTTGTCAAACACCCGCGCTACCCGCTGATTTTTGACCCGCAAACCGCTGGTGGCTTGCTGGCCAGTGTGCCCGCAGACAAGGCGGACGCCTGCATTGCCAAGCTCAAGGCGCAAGGCTACCCACACACGGTCAAAATTGGCCGCATCTTGCCGCAAAGCGATGTGCTGGAACCCATTGTTTTAGTGGCTTAAAATTTCTTGCGTTTGAAGGAGTAAAACCATGACCGCCTCCACATCACCCCATGCATCTGCGCTGGAACGCAAAGTAGACATTCTGATTGCCCACTACGGCGAGAGCCACCAAAACCCCACCAACGAAGCCATCCACTTCGTCGCCATCCCGCTCATCATGCTCAGCCTGTGCGGCCTGATGTTTGCGCTGCACCCGTATGTGGCCTACGCCTTCATAGCCGCCAGCATGGTGTATTACGCGCGCCTGTCGTGGGTGTTCTTCGCCGTCATGTGCGTCTGGTCCGCCATCATCATCGCCCTGCTCCACGCCTTGGGCAGCCAGGTGCTGGTAGCGTCCATCGCCATGTTTGTGGGCGCGTGGATCATCCAGTTTATCGGCCACAAGATAGAAGGCAAAAAACCCAGCTTTTTTGAAGACATTCAATACCTGTGGGTCGGGCCACTGTTTTTGCTGTCTAAAGTATTTGGCAAGCTGGGGGTGCGGTGGTAGCGGCTCGGTAGTTGCGCTTTAATTCGCTGGCAACACGGGCGGCTTGCCTTTGTCCTTCAACAGAAAAACCAGAAACTTCGCCGGTTTTTTCTTGCTCGCATTCCGTCCGACGACATGTACGTCTTGGGGCATTTCATAAAAAGTCTGGCCTTGACCTGCTCCCCGCAAACCGTTGTCAAAGGAAGATTTATCGCCAACGCCTTGAACATTGACCCCAGTGTTATTACCCCGGCCTGAGAGCATCTTCAACCGCCTTCGTACATCACGTTGATGCGTGCCACGTATTTCGGCACCTTGCCGGCTACGGGCAAGCCGCTGTGCGACACCGAGTGGGGGCCAAAGCCATGGCGAAACAGCAGCGCGCTGCCCTTGGTGGGCATGACATCGTGCCAGCGGCCGTCGCGTCGAAAGAGCCGCGTATGGCCGCCCTCAACACCATCGGCTGGCCCGTTGAGGTACACCAGCATCGACAGGCAGGAACGCATGGTGTCCAGCCATTGCAGCACCTCGTCGCGGTGGGCGGAGAGTTCAAAGCCGGGCCAGTCGCCGTCGATGTGACGGTTGAAGACGTCGCCGTCGTCATAGCGGTACATGTTCACCCGGCGCGAGAGCCGCGGGTGCAAAGTCGCGCCGTCAATCACCGGCGGCAGCAGCGGTGCGAGCCGCGCGTATAGCGGGTCGAGCAAGGCGCTGTCGGCCATCCAGTGCACCGTCTTGTTCATGCGCATGCCTGGCGGCGTCTGGATCCCCGGTGCCTCGGGTCGGTAGCCAAAGCGCTCGGTAGCCTCAACGATCGTGTCGGCCTCATCGGCATCCAGCAGCCCCTCGACGCAAAAGGCCAGAAAGCCGCCCAGGTCGATGTCGTGTCGCCGCGGCGCGGGCCGTTCGCGTGCCGTGTCCAGCACCAGCCTGGGTGCTGGCCGCTCGAACGCATGGATCGGCGTGTTCGCTACCTGGCCGCCCATCGGTAGACTGCCTGGCATGGCGGCAACAGCGCGGGAGGCTGGCCAGTCGAGTGGATGGTGCGGTGGCGAGGTGTGCGTCATAGTTTTTGCACTATACACACAAAGCCCCCCGGACTGAATTCGTAACTCAGCAAGCTGCTGTTGCGCCAGCGCGAACACTGTGCCCCGCGCTTAGTGCCTGGATCAGCGCCCCTATGAGGGTCGGTGGCGCCCTCACCTGGAAGCAGCGTTTTGTAGAGCTACCAAAATCAAGCACTTAGCGCTCTAACTAAACCGTATTGAGACCTAACGTAGAAGCTATGCGGCGACGCGCTTGCGCGGCGTCCGGCTTGAGCGACCCGTTATGCGAGCTGTTTCCTCAGCGAGCAGCAGCAAGCCGCGAAGTGCCTCGTTAACTGCGTCTGACGTGGGAAATGCTTTGGCCAATTTCGGATCAATCAGCGCTACTGACGTGCCCTTGGAAACTTCTTTGAAAAACTTTCCACGCTCCAGTTTCACAAAGTCGGTTCTTTTGTACTCTGCCCGCATTGTGCTTTCAATCTTCTTCATAAAGCTTCCTTTCTGAACGTGTTACGCGCCGCGCACTGATGATCCGAATGCCTCCCGGACGATAGGTATGTGACACCGTAAGCAGCCGTCCGAGACTGGACAAACCGAATGTGATGTAACGAGCCTCGCCGACAGAATGATCCGGGTCAGAGCCGGTCACTGCGAGTTGATCGAGAAACACTGACGCTGCCTCGTCGAAAGACACGGCATGTTTAACAACATTGCGCGCAGCTTTCGGGCGTACCATTCGAAGTCCATTAATTTGCACCTCGTGGTCGATTATGCATAACGTAGAAATAACCGCGCCACAGGCTGCGTGTTGATTGCCATGTTAAACAGCTTGAGGCCAATTGATCTGCACTTTTCGACTATTAGCAAGGCAGTCGCGCAGGTACAAATTTATAAGGCTCTGATACGGCACACCCGCTTCATCGGCCATACCTTTGAAATACTGCACAACGTCCTCAGACAGTCGCATCGTGACGGGCTTTTTCAGCTTCGATGCATAGGGATTTTTGCGCGACTTCAGTTTAGACAGATCGTATTCTGCTTTCATGTGTGTGCACCTTGATAAAACGCGCTTTCACGCTTGGTTGCCTTTCGTGCCGAGATAATCCGAATAGTCGCTGCGTGATCGCGTTCGCAATGGCAAACGATGAGTAACTTTGCGCTTGAACTCATGCCCAACATCAGAAAACGCTCTTCACCAGACGAGTGCTCATCATCGACGAACTGAACGCCGAACTCGTCGAAAAAAATCGACCTCGCCTCGTCAAACGACACTTGATGCTTTTTGAGGTTTGCTGCAGCTTTAACCTCGTCCCACTCGAAATCAATCATGTGTACATTGTATGTATGATTTTCTTAAATTCAAGTCGCTAATTGTGAGCGGTTTAACGTGAAGGCCACTGGCACGCAACACCTGCCGCACAGCGGCAAACTGAGGTTGCGTGCCCGCGTGGGCCGACCAGTTCTGCCTCGCCGTGCACATCACTACGCCGCCTCAAGCATGAACTCAACTTTTACAGCCTCAAACGGAAACACAACGCCACCATCTGGCACACGACTGAGAACGCCTGCATCCAACAAGGCCACAACGTCCCCATGCACAGCCTTCACATCACGTCCGACTCGTCTGGCAGCCTCGCGGATAGACATGGCGCCCGCCCCACACATTGCTTTGAGCAATTCCCATCGTTTGGCAGTAAGCACCTGCCACAGCAGTTCGGGCGTGGCAAAACCAATGCGCGCCTCAAGCTCAGCGCGACCGGATTTCATGACTCGGGTTGCATCCGCAAGCGTGTCTGTCAGCGAACGAACCTCAAGAATGACTGTGTTCATTATTCCACCTCGTAATATCAGCATTAAAGTCCAGCATTAGCTGTTCTGGCGTAGAGAAAGCATAGTCAAGCTCCTGCCCTGCGAAGTGCCGGTGATCACCTTTACCCCGTTCGTTGTCATACCTCAGCACACACTCGCCGCCAACCACATAAGCAAGACGGTATTTGAACGGATGCTCAGACGGCGGGACAGGCTGCGGGACTCGCCATACGGCCACTTCGGCAAATGCATCGGGAGCCAAGACAACGCGACGGCGAATAAGCGGGACAGCTTTCATGTTGGAGATTATGACAACATGCTGAATCTCTTGTCAATGAGTCCAAAAAATTTCACTTCTCTGGCGAGGGGGAACGTGAAGGTCAGCGGGCGGCAAAGCCGTCCGCTGCAACGACCAGTTGAGCATCACGCAACCACGCCTCTGCGCGAGGAAGATGGTCGAGAAACTCTTGCGCTGCAGACTCGACTTGGCCGTGATCGAAGCGAAACCACGAATCCGTGCCAGAGCCCGCAACCGGCTTGATACGATGCCGCGCCGTTGGATTGAGATCCCAAGCAGTGACTTTTGAGGCGGGGATATGCTTGCCCCAGTGGGTAGTGAATCCGTCTGTGGCGCAACGAGCCAACTCAACAACGAAGCCACCACCGTTACGATCGAACTGGAACGTCAGTAAGTCAATCGCACCAACGCAACGTCGCCGAAAATGCGGGAGCGAGCCACTAAATCCAGCCTCTCTGAGTTGCGGAACTACAGTGCCCTTAAGGACTCGATCCATCGATTCACGAAGGTCTGACATGGTGATGTTCAACGTTAGAAATAAACGCGCCGCCGAAGGCGGTCGCGGTAGATTGACGGGTTAGGCATCGCGCGCTCCAAGCTAACGAAGGCGATCAAGAATGACGCCAGCCCGGCAGGCGGCGGCATCGAATTCTTGGATGATGGACTCGACCTCGCCACGCGGCCATTTCATATCCGGCAATGGCTTCGTGACTTTGGTTTGGTAGGCAAGGATTTGCGATCCGTCCGAATCGGTGATCGGGTGTGCGTGAATCAGGGCGTTTCTCTTGACTATTAGCTTCTCGAACTCATCACAGCAAGCCTGAAACTCCGCCTGAGGGACTTTGGAAAACGATACGAGCGGGTTGTTTATGGTGTTCTGCAATTCTTGGCGCACGTTGCCCGAAGTCATAGAACTGCCACGGCTGTATTTGCTGACGAAGCCCCTCTGTAGATACACGATGGTGTAGATGATCGTCCATTCGTAGTAGGCAAAGACGTAGATCGCTTTGCCAACGAGCGCGGCGTATGAGTCGTCAACTGGGACACGCGTGGACGAATGATGCGTCATGAGATGCCTAACGTCGAAGTCAAGCCGCAACGCGTTTCGACGTTGTCGGGTTTAGACGACCAGTTAAATTTGTCGCTGGCCTGCGCCTGCGAACTAACCGAACCTCCAGCTTGCATCCCAACGCATCCGCATACTTGGTCAGTGTTGCCAGCGATGGCGAATGCTTGCCGCTACCCGACTCCATACGCGCAACTGCAGACTGCGTGGTGCCGATCTTTTCTGCCACCTGCGCCTGGGTGAGGCCTTGGGCAGCCCTCGCTTTCAAAAACTCGTCCAACAGAGAAAACTCGTCGGCCAATTTTTCATATTCCGCCTTTACCTCAGCATGGGCCAGTGCCTTGGTGCGAAGTTGCTTATGCGTCAACATTTTTCCACTCCTTCATGCGCTTGCGCGCTAGTGCCAATTCTTTGGGAGGCGTCTTATCCGTCTTCTTCACAAACTGATGGAGCATGACGATCTTGCGATCCACTAGGGTGCAATAAAACACCCTTCCAATACCCTCACGGGATTTCAAACGCAACTCGAAGAGCCCCATGCTCATTGCCCGGGTGTGAGGCATCCCTAAATCTGGGCCAAACTCAACCATTCGATCAGTGCAATGAAAGTATCTGGCCAAAATTCCTGGCGGCAACGCCAGCACATCAGCCTGCAACTTTTCATCGTGATATTTGATCTCCCACTTCATGCTGTAAATATAGCACGTTTGCGATAAACTATAAGCGCTGGATTGGGTTGGGTTGCGTGAAATTTAACGTTTGACATGAGCGGCTCGCGGAGGCGGCGCGGGCTTGGCCCAGAATGAAATGAGGGCCAAGCCTGCGCCGCCGGAGTGAGTCCGCTCGATGGAAGGGTTAGGCCTCACCGCGGCCGACGCTCAAGTTCTCTAATGCGACTGACGATTATTTGCGCGCGCTCCGCGTACAGCGCACAAGCTTGGTCGTGATTCTCGTTCACCAAGCGAAAGTTTGCTTCGTCTAGTTTTGTGAACGTCAAGTCCATGTACTTGCGCGACCGATCGACGAGATCATCGAGGATTGCTAGGTTCTGCCGAATGGCCAGTAGATCGCGTTGGAGCGAGGTCTCAAATGACCAAAGAGCCGAAACGCGGGAGTCCAAAAGCGGAACCGGGTAGTGCTGTAAAACTGTTCCCTTCCCCGACGCTTGCATCACATGTTTAGCGGCCTTTTCAAAGTCTTCGGCAGTCCAGGAGAGTTGTGTGCGGAGGTTCGGAATGAATGCCTGCAAGTCCGCTCTGGTGGCGTGTGCTTCCAGGTCAGCCTTCAGCCATTCAAGAAATGAGCGTTCTGCAGTACCCAGGCTCATACGAACGCCGTAGGCTGCCGTGGCCAAGACGGATCCCAGTTCATTGAGTTCTCCGAGCATGGCTTGACGGCCAAGGGCATTCTCTCGCCTTCGCCTGATGGCCTCGACGATGACAGGCCCGAGCAATCCAAGCAGCCAGCCAACGAACAAGAGCGCAACTTTCTGGGCGAGGTCTTCGTTCATGAGTTCCTGTGAGGCCTAATTCAATATAGCGAGACAGCAATCTGTCGCCCTAACATGGGATTTGGCTGCCTAACATCGGAGGCGATATGACACTGAAATCCTTTACAGGTAAGGTTTTCAAGCGATATACTGTATGTATGGCCAGTCATAACAACTCCAGAAAAACCAGCACGTCTGTTTTCAGGTCTATTCGGCTGCTGGATCAGTTAAGGGAACAAATCCGCTACTTGCACTATAGCT
>JAYVTG010000071.1:0-3286 GCA_043774625.1 Polaromonas sp.
CCACAAATGGCTAAAAAGAACATCATCATTGTGGGCGCAGGGTTGTTCGGCAACGTAGCCGCCGCTCTGGCGCGGGCTCACGGCCACACCGTCACCGTGGTAGCTGAGCGGCGTGCGTATGAGGCCTCCCCGGCATCTGGCTGCGTGTTGGCCCCCAGCTGGCTGAGTAGTCTTGAAAAAAGCGCGGTGGCGGACTCCATGGCCGTGCTTGGCGAGCTGTACAAGCTGCATTCGCTGGAGTTTCAAACCAACTTGGTCAAGACCTTTAAGGCTCAGCGAGTGCATACCCCGGACGTACTCAAAACCCCGGACGTGCAGGGCCGCGTGAGCTCAGTAGGCGACGGGGTGGTCAAGTATGTAGACGTAGACGGCGGGGAACGTACCTTGCGCGGTATTGTCCTCGTCGCTGCGGGTATCTGGTGCGGAGAGTTGATACCAGGGTTGCCCGCAATGAAGGGCCTGTACGGGGCCAGTTTGCGCGCTCCGGGTCAATTAGAGCATCCGCGAATTCACGTGTACGCACCTTACAGGCAGGCTGTAGCGTTCAATCTCGACAAAAAGACCGTGTGGTTTGGTGACGGTACGGCGCTGATTGCGCGCACATGGGATACCTCAGAGCGCGAGCGGGTGTCCAAAACCCGCGCTCGCGCCGCCGCTATGGATATCCGACCCGGCACCCACATCATTGGGGCTCGCCCCTACGTGGAGGGCCACAAGGCGGGCTACTTCAAGCAAATCAGCCCCAAGTTATACGTTACCACGGGCGGCGCAAAAAACGGTACTGTTCTCGCTGCATGGCAAGCGCTTCAATTTATTAAGGGGCTGAAATGACTATTGTATCAATACGGGGTACCCACGGCAGCGGTAAGTCTACCATTGTGCAAAAGATATTGCGCAAATATCCGCACGATGCCCAGTACTCCAACGGCAACGCTAAGCGCCCCACAGGGTACATGGTGGCGTTGCCCTCAGACCAGCTGTACATACCGGGGCCGTATGACACGCCGTGTGGCGGGTGTGACGCCATTCAGCCGTACAGCCTCATATGGCCGCTGGTTGAGGGTGCTGCTAGCTGTGGGCACCACGTGCTGTTTGAGGGTGCACTGGTGAGCAGCAGCTACGGCGCTATTGGGCACGCTATGAACGCTTACGGTGATAACGCAGTGTTCGCGTTTCTTGACACTCCGCTTGACAAGTGCCTTGAGCGCGTGTACGCGCGTAGGTTAGCTAAGTGGGTAGGCGCTAATAAGCCCGGCCTGCCGCTGCCGGTAAACCCGGTCAACACGGCGGGCAAGTTTGAGTCGGTGGGGCGTACTAAAGCGCAGATGCTCAAGCTGGGTAGTAGCGTGCGCGTCGTTGACCTTGATCACACCCAGGCCGTAAAGCAGGTGTTGAAGTTGTTCGGGGTTAAGCTGACAAAAGAGCCAGCATGAGCCCCACGTGCCCGTATTGCGGCAAAGGCTCCCAACTGCTTTTTGTCAACGCTCCAGGCTATCCCTACGGCCACAGGGACTACGGGCCTGTGTATGTATGCGTGCCCTGTAAAGCGTGGGTGTGCTGTCACGCGTTTACTATCCGTCCTTTAGGCCGCTTAGCGGACGCCGCACTGCGCAAAGCTAAAATGCAGGCCCATGAGGTTTTTGACTTTATGTGGCAAAAACGCGCACGCTTGTCGGCTATACCGCCGAGCGAGGCCCGTAGGGCGGGTTATGCGTGGCTGGCTAAGCAGCTCAACCTACCTATTGAGCAGTGTCACATAGGAATGATGGACCTGGAGGCGTGCCGCCGGGTTTGTTCTATATGCTCACCCTACACTAGAAAGAACAAATGAAACGCTTACTTGACTTTATACGGGAACGCCACAGCATTTACTTGCGTAAGTCAGCGGGGGAGCCTTGGCCGTGGACGGCGGATCCTATACTGCAACAATATCGCTTTTGCAACGTGTACCGTAACCTAGACGCTCAGTCAAAGCTCATTCAGGACGCATGGCTGGCGCCCCACAAAGACGACAAAGACGCGTGGTTCGCTATGGTGGTGGCGCGGTTAGTAAATTGGTGGCCCACCCTTATGGCCATAGGCTACCCCGTGCCTTGGCGGCCTGCCCGGTTTATAGCAGCAGCAGACACTCGCAAAGCGGAGGGCCTAAAGGTGTTTACTGGCGCTTACATGGTACGGGCTGACCCGCACGCTACGGGCAGCAAGGCGGCGTACCTAGCTGAGTCAGTGCTGACCCCTATTTGGCAGGGCAGGGCCGCGTTAAGGCCGCGCACCGGGGACACGTTGCAGGCTTTTCATACGCGGCTGATGAATTACCGTGACATGGGCAGCTTTATGGCGGCGCAGGTGGTGGCGGACGTCAAGTACGGTAGCGTGTTGAGCGCTGCGGTTGACTTTGAAACCTGGGCAGCTAGTGGCCCCGGCAGCCGCCGTGGGCTAAACCGGGTGCTAGACCGCGCCCCTGACGCGGCTTGGACGGAGCTAGCGTGGGGTGAGGCTTTTGCAGCGCTGCGCATAGCGGTTACGCCGCGCCTTACAGACCTGCCGTTTATTACGGGTCAGGATTTACAGAATTGCCTGTGTGAGTTCGATAAGTATGAGCGCGTAAGGCTGGGGCAAGGCCGTCCGCGTAGTAAGTACCAACCTGAAAGGAATTTATGATTTTAATAGACAGCACCCGTAACTGGTTGTCCGCAGCGGGGCCGCCCCTTGAGCAGCCCACCTCCGCGCAGATATGCGCCTACATCAGCTCAGACATGGAGGCCCTGGCGGATAAGCTAGAGCTCATTTTGGGCTGGGACGCCTACGTAGTCAGCGCGCTGCGCATAAACTCGCACGCATTTTACAACAATTCAGAGTACATGGTCACCTCAGTAGAGCGCGCCATTAACCCCCAAGGAGTACTATTATGAGCGGGGCTAGAATCATTCATGCACGTAATGTAAACGACGCGCTGAGCACTGGGTTGTGGCACTTAGCTACGGACGGTATTATTCAACAAAGCCGCAACGGCGACGTGCTGCGCGCCCAAGGCCCTGTGATTACGCAGTACTCACGCCCGTGGGAGCGCGTTATGTTTAGCCCGCAGCGCGATGCTAACCCGTTTTTCCACCTGTATGAGGCGGTGTGGATGATGGCGGGGCGTAATGACGCTGCGGCAGTAGCCGAGTACGCTAAGACTATGGCTAGCTTTGCAGATGACGACGGTATGCTTAACGGAGCTTACGGGCACCGCTGGCGTACCCACTTTGGGTATGACCAGCTGCCTATGATGGTGGAGGCCCTG
>JAYVTG010000072.1:0-21037 GCA_043774625.1 Polaromonas sp.
CCAACCCCTTAAACTCCTACTTTTAACCCGATCAAGTCAAGACAGCAGAAGCCACCAGATCAATCCGGCTTCAGGCTCATACCTGAATTGGAAAATACTTAAAACCAGTCAATCCGCGCCCTCTTTGGCCTTGACGCGGTCTGCCAAACCGGCGGCACAGGCCACCGCACTGGCCCAGGCCCACTGAAAGTTGTAACCACCCAGCCAGCCGGTCACGTCTACCACCTCGCCAATAAAGTACAAACCCGGCGATTTGCTGCTTTCCATGGTTTGGCTGGACAGCTCGCGCGTGTCCACGCCGCCCGCCGTCACTTCGGCTTTTTTATAGCCTTCGCTGCCATTGGGGGTGATTTGCCAGCGCTGTAGGCTTGTCGCCAGGGCGGTCAAGGCCTTGTCACTGGCCTCGTTGATGGGGCGCTGCCAGTCGGGGTTTTGTGCCGTCCAGGTGTCTGCCAGGCGCGTAGGCAAGCCGGGCAGGGCGCTGTGCAGCTCGTTGGCTATGCGTTTGCGGGAACGTGCCTTGCCCTGCTGCAACACCTCTTGCACCTTGGCCAGCGGTGCCAGATCGATGCGAATAGGTGTATTTTCTTTCCAATAGCTGGATATTTGCAGCACGGCGGGTCCGCTTAAACCCCGGTGGGTAAACAGCAGGTCTTCGTCAAACTGCCCCTTGGTTTTGCCTTCGCCGGTTTCCAGTTTGACGGGCAAGCTCAGGCCAGCCAGCGGTACAAAGGGTGCCCATTGGCTTTCGTCAAAAGTCAGGGGCACCAGGGCCGGGCGCAACGGAACCAACTGGTGGCCAAACTGCTTGGCGATTTGGTAGCCAAAGTCACTTGCGCCAATCTTGGGAATGCTCAAACCGCCTGTGGCGATCACCACGGCCGGGCAAGTAATGGTTCCTCTGTCACTATCAATTTCGTAGCTGCTTGCGCACATTCCACGCTGGCTATGGGCATTTTCTTCTTCTAAATTCGATTCAGAAGCGCTGTGAATATCAGCGGATACCTGCGTATCCACACGCCGCATCGCACGCACTCGGCAAGGCTGCCAGCGCGTGACATGGCCTGTATCGCATTCACCAAGCAGCATTTGGATTAGATCGTCTGCAGAACGGTCACAAAATAGCTGTCCCTTGTGCTTTTCGTGCCAGGCGATGCCGTGCTTGTCCAGCAAGGCGATGAAGTCTGCGGGGGTATAGCGCGACAGAGCCGAGCGGCAAAAACGCGGGTTGTCCGATAGAAAATGCCTCTCGGGTGCGCGCACGTCCAGGTCGCGGTTGGTAAAGTTGCAGCGCCCACCGCCTGAAATGCGGATTTTCTCGGCCACCTTCTCTGCATGGTCTATCAGCAGCACCTTCAAACCGCGCTGGCCCGCCTGCGCTGCGCAAAACAAGCCTGCTGCACCTGCACCAATCACCACAACATCAAATTTAACAGTCAAAATGCACTCCTTGCCAGCGTGGAATATGCGTAACCAGCTATGAAAAATATAGCATATGGCTTGCGCAACAGCCATAATCAATGGAAGCATTTTCGCCTAATTGACATGCATCCATCCCTCCACAGTGCATTTCATAGCTGTTTGCGCATAGCCTGCTTTGGCGTACGACTTGGTGCAGTCTTGTAGCAAAGCATGGCTTGTTGCTGATTCAGCACAGCTTTGATGTGCGCGTCCATAAATCGCTAGCAATTTATGAGTGAGGCGCGCTACACTGGGATTATTGGTTACTTGTAGTGATTATTAGTTACAAATAGGAACATGCAATGCTCAAAATGCTAGTGGTTTATTTCCATTTAATAGCAACCTGTGCCGCTATCGGCACCATCGTCATTACCGACCTGCGACTACTAGCCAAAGTCATGGGTTATCGTGTAGTCATTCCGCCTCCTCAGCGCTTTGAGACCGTGATGATCAGTCTGGCACTGGCAGCGCTTTACATCACTGGTGGATTTTTGCTGTATCTAGGGGTGGACGAACGTCCCGACTATTTGATGGGCAACGGCAAGCTGCAAGGCAAACTGATTCTGGTAGCTGTATTGACGGTGAATGCCTTTCTCTTGCACAGTTGGGTGTTTCCCATTTTGGAGCGTTCCCGGCCGGTATCTGCCTGGAGGCGTAAGCATTGGCTCAAAGTGGCTCTGCCTGTATCGCTGTCCAACAGCACCTGGTTTTTTGTGGCGTTTTTAGGCATTGCCAGAGGGTGGAACTACAACGTATCGCCTGGTTTTGTGCTCTGTGTTGAGCTTGCGGCTTGGCTGACATTGTTTTTAATGGTGAATGTGGTGTTGATGCTGGCTTCGCGCGATGCACCCAAGCCTCAACCCGACTGGATCGACGCAGTCAAAAGCTCCTGGACTGATCTGGCTGAATTGGAGCCCTTCAAGGGCACCAGAACCTGATTTATCAAACTACGCAGCCCGGTTTGTTGCTAACATGGCAAAACTGTCGGTTTTAGTATCTGTTAACGGTGTCAGTCTTCAATTCACCAGGAGATAGTCATGAAACGTTTTATTGCGATGGGCATAGGTTTTTTGATTGCCGCCCTGGGTTTGATCGGTTGTGCCAGCACATCTGGCAGCGGCTCGGCAGGTTCTGCCGGCTGGGTTACTTTGCTGGACGGCAGCAGCAATATGGACCACTGGAACCAGATAGGCAATGCCAACTGGCGTGCAGTAGATGGTGCGGTGCAGGCAGACAAAGGCGTAGGCTTTTTGGTGTCCAAGCAGTCGTACACAGACTTTCAGATTCGGGCAGAGTTTTGGGCCGACAACGACGCCAACAGCGGCATTTTCATGCGCCTGTCCAACACCACCCTGGTCACGGCGACCAATTCGTATGAAGTGAATATTTTTGACAATCGCCCAGACCAAAATTACGGAACCGGTGCGATTGTGGACGTGGCAAAAGTAGCGCTACCCACACCCAAGGCCGCTAACAAGTGGAACGTGTACGAGATTACCGTCAAGGGCACGCAACTCACCGTCACGCTCAACGGGGTGCAGACAGTGAACGTGCAAGACAGCAAGCACGCCAGCGGCCCCATTGCCCTGCAATACGCGCCGGGTGTCGTCAAAGACTCTGGCACCATCAAGTTTCGCAAGGTTCAAATAAAAACCTTGTAGATTCGTTTTGCGTACTAAGTGGTCACAACAGGGGCATACGATGGGCGCAGAAAACAACAACAAAAGCGATGGCGATGGCGATGGTGCCACAGACGCCAAACCAGAAGCCGCACAACCAATAGACCCGAGGTTTGCGCATCTGCTGCCAGGCGAATCGCGCTCTGTGCTGCACTGCCGCACGGGCGTGTATGCAGACGGCGCTGGCCCTGCGCAACTGTGGGGTTTGGCTCTGTCGGGTGGTGGCATTCGCAGCGCCACGTTTTGCTTGGGGGTGCTGCAGTCACTGGCCAAGGCCGGGTTCAATCTGTTGGACATGACGCCAGGCCCGGCACCCAAGTCTGCCAACCTGCCGCTATTGGCACGGTTTGATTTTTTGTCCACTGTGAGCGGCGGTGGTTATATTGGCGGGTTTTTCTCAGCACTGTTTCGCAGTCGCGGTCAGGCTGTGGACGGTGCCACAGCACCCACACAGCAAGAAGCAGCGGATGCGGCCTATGCCGCCTTGGCCAGCGACCCGCCCGGGCGCATGGGCAGTAATGGGCCTGTGGACACGCTGCCCAAAGACCAGCCGCTGCGCTGGTTGCGCGAGAACGGGCGCTACCTCACCCCCAATGGCGCGGGTGACTGGGTGCTGGACATTGCCATTGCGCTGCGTAATTTGTGCGCCGTGCACTATGTGATTGGCATTACGCTGTTGACGATATTTTTGATTTTTTTGACTT
This sequence comes from Polaromonas sp., assembly GCA_043774625.1. GTDB lineage: Bacteria > Pseudomonadota > Gammaproteobacteria > Burkholderiales > Burkholderiaceae_C > JAAFIP01. The sequence continues at coordinate 3,845 of JAYVTG010000072.1, forward strand.
TTCGCTACGCGCTGGTGCACTGCTTTGGTTCGGATGCTCTATGCGCAAATTGGTCTAATTTGGCAGGCTTTCTGGAGCGTCATACCCAGCCTGTCGCAAACGCCGCCATGTGGTGGAGTCCAGGTTTTATGGTGACGGGTGCCTGGGCTGTCATAGTCTTAGTTCCCCTGGGTGTGGCCTACTGGTTGCATCAGGAAAGGCCCAGCAAAAGTAAAACAATGCCTGACGAGCAAACCATTGCGGCATTTGCTCTTTTGTTTTTTGGTGTGCTGGTGCTACACAGAATAGCCAAAGGATTTGGCGATCTATTCACATTTCCTGTCAAGAACCTGCTGGCTGTAACTTTGGCTGTACTGCTCTGCATCCTGGCTATTGCCGTGTTGGAAGCGATTGTCATAAAACGGATGCAAGGCGGCAACACCCGCTTGTTTCGCAGCAAGGTGACGCGGTATTTGGGCTTTAACCTGGCGATTACCTTTTGGTTGCTGAGCGCAGCCGTGGTGGAGACTGCTGGTCAAACCTTATATTGGTGGCTGGTCAATAACCATTCAGATGGAGGCTTTGCGGGCTTGGTGGGCACAGCGCTCGGTGCCGTCATGCTGATTCGCAAGTTTTCTCCCATGCTGGCTCAGCCTGGAAAAAATGGTTTGCTGGCCAAAATGCCGATCAATGTTGTATTGACGATCGTGGGTATATTTTTACTCCTCGTGCTCCTGATCGCGTGGCATGTTTTTGCGACAGCGGTGTTCTTTGGCTTTCAGACGCCGTCCGTCTCGGCTTCTGGGGGATTGTTGATCAATTCGACCATTCAGCCTTGGCCGCTGTTGCTTCTTTTGATTGCAGCCGCTGCTACTGGAGGGTACTTTTTGGTGTTTATCAATCTGTCGAGTTTGCAGGTGATGTACAGCGCCAGGTTAACCCGCGCCTATCTGGGTGCTTCTAACAAAAATCGCTTTCGGCTGCAGCGCACCAAGCAAAGTGTGACCGAACCGCACCTGGACGATGACATGAGCTGCAAGGCCTACTATGCCAACAACCATCTGGGGCCCGCCCACATTGTCAACGTCACCATCAATGCGACCACGGGCAGTGGCGACCAGTTGACCCAGCGTGACCGCCAGGGCATTCCCTTGGCAGTATCACCCGCTGGCGTGACGGTGGATGGCCAGCCGTGGACGAAAAACAGTGAGAAAAGCGCGCTATCCATTGGCCAGTGGATAGGTATTTCAGGGGCCGCATTTTCCACCGGCATTGGACGTGGCACCAGCCTGGGCACCGCAATCACATTTTCATTGACCAATGTACGCCTGGGTTGGTGGTGGGACAGTGGCAAGCCGAGCCTTAAACGCATGCTTCCCGTATTTCGTAACCAGATTTATTTGATGCGTGAAATGCGCGCCAAATTTCTGGGCACAGACGACTCGCACTGGTATTTAAGCGACGGTGGCCATTACGAAAACACAGCGGTGCTGGAGCTGTTGCGCCGCAGGCTGCATTTTGTGGTGTGCTGTGATTGCGGCGCTGACCCGAATTACAGCTTTCAAGACCTGGCTAACCTGATGCGTTTGGCGCGCATTGACCACGGCGCAGAGTTTGAGTCCATCGCACCGGTAGACGTACCTTTTTTGGCAGAGCGCAGCGCGCAACTGGACCCCTATTTTGCCAACACGGCGGCAGACTTGCGCGCATCGCAACCGCAGCCCGCAGGCAGCAACAACAAGTGCGCCTTACTCTATAAAGTGACGTACCCCAACGCACCGTTCTCGCCGCAATCCGAAGGTGCCGCCAAGCACACAATTTTGCTGGTGATCAAGCCTCGCTTGATTGACGAAGCACCGCTGGATTTGCACCAGTACAAAGCGCAGCATGCAGACTTTCCGCAGCAGTCTACAGCCGACCAATTTTTTGACGAAGCGCAGTGGGAAAGTTATCGCAAACTGGGCGTATTGCTGGGTAGCAAAATATTTGGATAGTATGGAGTCTTCCTACACGGAGGGCTCTGTATGCAAAGCAACACCTGGTATTCGCAGTTTGCTAAATCTGCCGCACGCTTTTGCGGCAAGCCGCGCGTATTTACTATCGCTGTCGGTATTATTCTGGTGTGGATAGTCACAGGGCCAATTTTTCACTTTAGCGACACTTGGCAACTGGTGATCAACACGGGCACCACCATCATCACGTTTTTGATGGTGTTCCTGATTCAAAACACGCAAAACCGCGACACGCATGCGATTCAACTCAAGCTGGATGAGTTGATTCGCGCAACGCAAGGTGCGCACAATGCGCTGCTGGATTTAGAAGAACTGGAAGAAGAGGGTCTGGACGCGTTTCGGGTGAAATACCAGGCGCTGGCGGCTCAAGCCCGAGAGGAATTGCAGCGGGGCGATAAAGACACAGGAACGCCCGAGCCTTGAGGCACTACGGTCTGGTAGATTTTTTTACCCAGTGTTTTGAGACGTACTTGGTGGGCGGGCTGCAGGCATTTGGCTTACTCAGTTGGTTGGCGGGCTTTAGGGTTTTGGCATGCTTGATGGGCTGGCTTTGGACTCGGGGTAGGCGCTGTAAAAATTTTTTGGAAAACACGCGCGAACTGCGTCTTGTAGCACTCGACCTTGAACAACGCGCGCCTCCCCAAATTTTTTTTCATCACCTACCCGCTCCCCAAAAGCTTGCTGAGGTGGTCGGTGCGCCTTTGAATACCAAATACCCAGAGCCGAGAACCGGATACCCGAGATCACAAACCCGTAGTGCGCCGTGGGCACGGCTACCGAACTTTTTAGACGGGTTTTAGTTCTAAAATATGCTGATTGCCAGCTTGGAATATGCGCAAGCAGCTACTATTTATATAGCAAGTACTGCTTGCTTTATCTCGCCATTGTGTCGTCCTGCTACTGACAGCGTGGTGTCGGTAGAGAATAATCGCCCTTCAAGAGCGCATCAAAAAAAACGCAGGCGGGTGGGTTGCTAGTGGTGGCAAACTAGCGCACGCTAAACGGTGACTGATACGGCCTGCCAGACGCTACGCCAGCTACCACCGTGCCCACAGGGCGAATAAAGGTCTTGCCTTGGCGTGTGTTGTTGCGGGTGTCTACAAAAGATACGGCACCTTCAACCTGCTCCAAAATCGTCAAGTCCGCGGGTGCGCCTAGCTGCATGGTGCCGTGTTTGGGTATGCGAGCAATCACGCGCGCGGGGGCTGATGTGGCCATGGCCACCACTTCAGCCAGCGAATAGCCCAGTGTCATGAACTTGCTCATCACCCACGGCAAATACGGCATGCCTGGGGAATTGGCAGAAAACACATGTACATCGCTGGAGATGGTGTCGGGCGGGCAGCCTTGTTCTATGGCGGCAAGCGCAACGGTAAAGTCGAAACTGCCGCCACCGTGGCCCACGTCAAAGACCACGCCACGTTTTTTGGCAGCCAAGGCCGCAGGCAAGAGCTTGCCGTCTTGGACGATATTGGTAAATTGCCCCGCATTATTGGGCGCACCCGAATAGCAATGCGTGAGGATGTCGCCAGGGCGCAGCATGTCCAAAATCTGGCTCATCAGCTCGCGGTCAGCCACACCGCCAATGTGGCACATCACCTTGGCTGGCACACCGGACATGGCGCAAGCGGCAATGGCGCGCTTGAGCGGTTCTATGCCATGGCGCGCTATCACGTTCTCGCTCATGCGCACTTTGACGCCTAAAACCAGTTCGGCGTTTTCAGCCAACGCGCGGGCCGCTGCCTCGGGCTGCGCGTAGTCGATATTGAAAAGCTCGGGTACGGGGAACCCAGCCAGGCCCGCTACAGCAATGTGCACAAAGGCAAACTGCCGCGTGCGCGAGTTGGGCACAATAAAGCGGCGAAACGCGGCGATGTTATTGGCTCCGCCGTCGCCCGCAGACACCACGGTGGTGGTGCCCTGATGCGCGATCAGTTCGTCAGCCGGAATGCCGATGGCTGAGCCGTACGGGTAGGTGTGCGCGTGCAGGTCAATCAGGCCCGGTGTCACGAGTTTGCCCGCAACGTCCATCACGCGTTGTGCACGTTCGGGTGCAATGCTCGCTTCAATTGATTCGATCTGCCCGTATCGAATGCCAATGTCCCGCTTGCCCGACAGGTTCTGGCTCGGGTCCAGCACATTGGCGTTGCGGATCAGCAAGTCAAACTTGTCAGCAGGGCCCATAGCTGCCTGAGCGCCACCCGGCAAACTGGCCAACGCCGCAGCACTGGCTCCAGCCAAAACAAAATCGCGACGAGATGCGTAGTTCATGTTTGTCTCACAGTCTTTACTAGTTGTAATGAAAACAATTGTGCATGATGCAGGCGGTTTTGTCACTTGTGGTTGAATTTTGACATTTTGAAGGTGTTTTATGCCGAACGTCAGCGTGGAATGTGCGCGAGAAGCTATCAAAAGCATAGTATCAATTAAACTTGACTGGCACAGTCAGCCCTTTGCTGGCACGTTCCTTTTGTATGTTGCGCAGCAAGTCTGGCAGAGTTTTAGCTGGCTCATCGACAAAGTGGTGTTCTGATATTTGTAGCTTGGTGACTCGGTCAATGCGAAAACTGCGAAAGTCGTTTTTACTTTCGTACCAGGCCGCCAGTGTCCACACGCTGCCCCAATAAAAAACGCCCAGCGGACGAACGCTGCGCTGGGTGGTTTTGCCTGCGGCATCGAGGTAGCTAAACTGCGCAAAACGTTTGGACTGCGCTGCTTCGCGCAGGCTTTGCAATTGTTGTTGGGTGGCGGGCTCCAGTCCTTGCAACGGCACCATCACTACCAAACTTTCTGCCGCTGCGCGCTGCGCGCCCGGCAGTACGGACAGCACGCGCGACAAGGCATCGGTGCTGGCTGCGACCATCGCAGGGTCCAGCCAGGTTTGCGCCACGCGCACGGCGGCTACCAGGGCTTGGGCTTCTTGGGTGGTGAACATGAGCGGCGGCAAGTCAAAGCCTTTGCCCAGCCGATAACCCACGCCCGCTTCGCCATCAATTGGCACGCCTTGCATTTGCAAGTCGGCTACATCGCGGTAGATGGTGCGTTCAGACACTTGCAGCCGCTGCGCCAAATAGGCAGCCGTGGTCAGCCGCCTACCGCGAATGGTTTGCACGATCTGGAAGAGGTGGTCGGCGCGGCGCATACGCTATTTTAGGTGTATTGAGTACTGATTTATGCCGTATGCCAGCGTGGAATATGCGCAAGCAGCTATCAAATGCATAGTAATTAGAAATGCAATACCTTCGCCAATGCGCCCATGGCATCTGCTATCAGCCGCATGTCATGGTCGCTGATACTGAATAATCCAAAGCGAAATTTATAGCCCCAGCGCTGGCGATCTTCTACAAATTCCAGTGTGTCCAGCAGCGGCAAGATGGGGACTTCTTTGGCTTTCACGTAGGCAATATCACGCCGATACGGCATAAATCCGCCGCCCATGTCAAACGCATAGGGGTCGCCCGCTTGCACGATGCCAATCGACACTAGGCTTTGCAGTTTGTCTTTGCCACCCATGGTGGTAGCTGGTGCGTAGTAGGCCACGCGGTCACCAGGCTGCACGCGTTTGATCGGGCTCAGCTTGCCGTGGCACACCTGCATAAAACCGCAGCCAGGTTTGACGGGTGAGGTGTCGCGCCCACGCCGGGCATGGTCTGCACTGGCTACGGCTATCCAGTTTTTGCGCACCTGCGTTGGCGCGGGCAGGGTGTCAAAGAGATCTTGCATGGTAGATAAACGCTTTCATTTGCTCGGGTGCTTCCTTGATCTGGTTTTCGCCCACTACCTTACGCCAAAAAAAGCCTAGCAAGCCCCACGTTTCTATCTTCAAGCGGATATGCGTGGTGCTGCCGCGCTGGGTGTATTCGTTTTGCCATGCCATGGTGTGGTCCTTGCGTTGAATGACAAGGCTAGTGTGCAGAGGTGCTACTGACAACGTTCTGTCAGTAGGCAGGCCATACGGGTCAAGACTCCAGCAAACCCCAACGCAGTGCGACCAGCGTAATTTCTGACTGGTTCTTGGCGTTGAGTTTTTGCTTGACGTGGTACAGGTGCGTACCTACGGTGCTGGGGGACAGATTCAGGTTGTCTGCAATCGCGGCTACGCTCATGCCTCGAGCCAATTGGAGGAAGACTGAAAACTCGCGCTCGCTCAGTAAATCCACGGGGTCGTCTTGCCCATCGACCTGGGCCAGTGCCAGCGCTTGCGCGGTTTGCGCGTCTACATAACGCTCGCCGCGTGCAACGGCTTTTACGGCCACAATCAGATCGTCAGGCGCGCTGCGTTTGGCTAGGTAACCCAGGGCACCCAAGCGCAGTGCGCGCTGCGGGTGGGTGGTGTCTTCATGCGCCGACAGCACCAGTATGCGTGCCCGTGCATCGCGTGCCAGCAGGCGGCGCACAGCCTCCAGACCACCCATGCCAGGCATGGACAAGTCCATCACTACAACATCGGGTGTCTGCTCAGGCATCAACTGTGCGTACATCTGGCAGGCCTGCTCGCCGTCACGTGCTTCACCCACTACGGTAATGTCTGCACCTGCCAGCAGCATACGAAAACCCATGCGTACCAGGGCGTGATCGTCTACCAATAACACGCGCGTCATGCCTGCACCTCGGCCATATTGGTGTGTGGTAGCGAAACGGCCAAACGAGCACCTTGCGGTGTGATGTTCTCTACGCGCAGTTCCCCTGCCAGACCTTGCACACGCTCTGCCAGCCAGCGCAGACCGTAGTGCCCAGGCCGGTGCTGCCAGTCGCCGCTCAAACCATTTCCGTTATCAACCACCATCAACTCCAAATTGTCTTTGTTCGATTGCATCGAGATCCGCACCAGCGTGGCCTGACCATGTTGCAACGCGTTGGTAATGCCTTCTTGTGCAGCCCGATACAGCGTCAACGCTACGTCGGGATGCAGCGGCGCATCACCCATGTGGATGTTCAGCTCAAGCGTTACTTGTGCATGGGCCTTGCGTGTGCGCTCGCTCAGGTCGTTCAACGCCGCAGCCAGGCCAAAATTGTCCAGCACTAGGGGTGTCAGGCGTGGAATGAGGCCGTGCATGGCGTCATACAGGCGGGAAGACTCTTGCGCAATCAAACGCGTCGCCTGTTCTGACTCCGCATCTCGCCCGCTCACGCGCTGCGCCACAGACAACGCCAGGCTGCGAATGGCTGTGACCGACTGGCCCAATTCGTCGTGTAGCTCGCGCGCAATCATCTTGCGTTCTTTCTCAATGCTGTGGTCAATCCAACGGGTCAGCTCGCGGCTGTCAGACAGTTGTTGTTCGGCACGCACGGCACGGCGCTCTGTCTCAATATGCTCTTGCAGCACCCCTACCATGCGGTTAAATGCAGAACCAATGGCCGCTGCTTCTACGCCTGGCAATGGCGGCAAGCTCACATCAAAGCGGCCCGCTTGCAACTGGTCCAAGCCATGCACAATACGCCCAAACGGTCGCACCGCACGGCTTACCAGCCAGAAAACCAGCACATTGATCAGCACCAGTAGGGCCAGTGCACTGGCGGTAAAAATCCAGAGATAGTCCCATGCGTCCAGCACAGCGCGCGACGCATTGGCCTGCACTTGCAAGCGCCCACCAGGCAGGTCGTAGCTTTGGGACAAAGGTATGGGTGCCATCACTTGCGCAAACCAGGCGGGGGCTTCTCGCCCCGGTTTGTAGGGCGAGGGCGGCGAGGTGTACAAAACATGGCCTTCCAGGTCAGTCAAGGTAATGTCGTTAGAGCGCACCCGGCCAACGCCTTTTAAAAAGATCAACATGGCGGCCGTGCCGTCTGACGCTGCCACCGATACCATACGGTTCAGCAATTGTGCGGCTACGCGGTTGGCGGCAATGACCTCTTCCTTGGTAGAGTCGCGCAGGTTGTCTACTTGCAGTACCGTCAACCCACATAAAAACAACGCGGTCAACATGCCAACAATGAGGTTGATCTTCAAGCGCAGGCTCATGCACGTGTCTCTGGTTGAAAATTGGCATGTGCCGCAAATGCGTCAAGCGCCAAGATCATTTTTTGCGCCATCGCCAAGTGTGTGGGGTCGTGCCCTGCATCTTGCGCCCATTCAAGCTGGCTGCCAGGCATGTGTGCATGCAGCGTGTGGGCGGCTTCGGGCAGGCAGATTTTGTCGTGCGTGCCGTGCAGCAGCAAGGCTGGCAGGCGAGGCAGGCTGTGGCAGCGCTGGGGCAGTGTGGGTGTTTGTAGCCAGCAGCCGTTGCGCAGGTAGTGGCTTTGTACACGGTAGCGTGCGATGCGTGCGGTCAAGGCATCGCCTTGCAGCAAATTGACGGCGTGTAGTGTGCCGCTCATGTGCTGTTCCCATGCAAACCACATTTGCGCCATCTCGCGCAGCGCATCACCGCCCAGTTCTGGCAAATTGCGCCAGCCTTGTGCAAGCGCTTTCGGTGCATCTTGAAAGAAGCCGTCAATGTCCTGCTGGCGAGCGAGAAAACTGGAGCGCATCAGCAGGCCACTTACCGCCTCTGGCGCGTCAAGTGCATGCGCCAGTGCCAGCGTAGCGCCCCACGAGCCACCCACCACCAGCCAGCGCGCAAGGCCCAGCTCTTTGCGCAGGGCTTGCAGGTCGTTCAGTAAATCTGCTGTGGTGTTGTGCGCGATGGAGCCCGCTGGTGTGCTCATGCCCGCGCCCCGCTGGTCAGGGCAAATAATGCGATAACGCGCGGGGTCAAAAAAACGCCGCAACATGGCTGATTGGCCAGACCCCGGCCCGCCATGCAACACCACAGCGGGTATGCCGTCGGCCCGCCCCCATTCTTGCACATGCATGCAATGGCCGTTATCTAGCGGCAGCATGAAACTGCGCACAAGCGGTTGGTCAGTAAAAAGCACGGGGAAGGTCATCTGCGGATGGTAGCAGTGTGTGCCCAGCGTCTTTTGTGCACCATTATGGTGCGTTAAGATTCATGAAAATCATGAGGTTTTACCCCATATCGGAGTATTGCACTTATATCTGCTAACCGCCAAAATAGCGCTTGGGAAATTTTCGTCCCCATGTGGTCAGTTGGTCACATGCCACTGTGTTTTAAGGATACTAATATGAATTGGCAAACCCCTACAGCCGTAGATTTCCGCTTCGGTTTTGAAATCACTATGTACGTAGCAGCCCGCTAATCGCAGGTTGTTTTTCGTTGCGACGCTTTGGCTCACGCCAAGGTGTCGCATACCACGGTTCTGCATGAGCCGTTTGTTTTCTTTTCTTCGCTCAATGCTGAGCTAGTACACATGCACATTACGGTTTTAGGCTCAGCCGCTGGCGGTGGATTCCCGCAGTGGAACTGCAATTGCCGCAACTGCTCTGGTGCGCGCACCGGTAGCTTGCGTGTCAAATCACGCACCCAATCCTCCATCTTCATTCGCCCGGACAATGCGGTAGACGGCATACTTTTTAATGCCTCCCCCGATGTTCTGGAGCAAATTCGTAGCAACCCAACCATGCAACCCGCGCGCGCACAGCGCGACACTGCCATCGCAGGCGTAGTGTTGATGGACGGTCAGGTAGACCATTCCACTGGCCTTTTTATGTTGCGCGAACGCGGCGCAAAATTGCCACTGTGGTGCACAGACCCTGTCCACGAGGACTTGACGCAAGGCAACCCGGTGCTGCGCGTGCTGGAGCATTTTTGCGGGGTCAAGCGCGAGCGCATTGCGCTGGACGGCACCGCGTTTGAGGTGCCCGGTGTCGCTGGAATTTCCTTGCGCGCCATGCCCCTTAGCAGCATGGCGGCGCCCTATTCACCCCACCGCGAAAACCCGGTTCCCGGAGACAACATTGGCATGTTGGTGACAGACACAACCAGCGGCAAAACCCTGTTTTACGCACCCGGCCTGGGCGAGATTACGCCGCCTGTTTTTGAGGTCATGCAAAGCGCCGACTGCGTGATGGTAGACGGCACCTTTTGGACGGACGATGAAATGATAGGCTTAGGCTTTAGTAAAAAAACCGCGCGCAGCATCGGGCACTTGCCGCAGTCGGGCGCGGGCGGCATGGTGGAATGGATGGCCAAGCTGCCAGCCAAGACGCGCCGCACACTCATCCATATCAACAACACCAACCCGATTTTGAATGAAGACTCCGCTGAGCGTGCCGCATTGACCAAGGCTGGCATTGTGGTATGCGAAGACCGAATGGAGATTGCGCTATGACTATGCGTGCCGACATGATTGCTGCCACACTCCAACCCGCACAGGGCGACGTGGCCTGGACACGCGAAGAGTTTGAAGTGAAGCTGCGCGAACGCGGCAAGTCTTACCACATCCACCACCCGTTCAACAAAATGCTCAATACCGGTGGCGCCACGCCTGAGCAGATTCGCGGTTGGGTAGCTAACCGTTTTTATTACCAGATTGCCATTCCCATCAAGGACGCGGCCGTGCTGTCCAACTGCCCTCACCCGGAAGTGCGGCGCGGCTGGGTGCAGCGCATCTTGGATCACGATGGCTTTGAACTGGGCGGCATTAAAGACGCTGGCGGTGTAGAAGCCTGGCTGCGTTTAGCGCAAGCCGTGGGCTTGACGCGTGAAGAAGTGCTGGACTTGCGCCATGTGGTACCAGCAGTGCGTTTTGCTGTAGATGCCTATGTGAACTTTGCGCGCCGTGCGCCCTGGCAAGAGGCGGTGTGTTCGTCACTGACCGAAATGTTTGCACCCGAAATTCACAAGCAGCGCCTAGCCACCTGGCCAGAGCATTACACGTGGATTGAAGCTGAAGGTTTGAGCTACTTTCGCAACCGTTTGAGCCAGGCGCGGCGTGATGTGGAGCAGGGCCTGGAGATCACGCTTGGCCATTTCACCACCCTCGCCTTGCAAGAACGCGCACTGCAGGTGTTGCAGTTCAAGCTGGACATTCTGTGGGCCTTGAACGATGCCATGGCCTTGAAGTACGGAGTCACCACCCCATGAACGATGTCACACTAGCGACCGTGCCGCGTGTGGGTCATGGATTTCGGCTGCAGTTTGAACCTGCACAGGACTGCCATGTGCTGCTGTACCCGGAAGGTATGGTCAAGCTCAACCCCACGGCGGGTGAGATCATGAAGCGCTGTGACGGAAAGCAGAACGTTGCCGCCGTGGTGGCAGAACTCGAGGCCGCGTTTTCTGCCACGGGCTTGGCGGGTGATGTGATCGGCTTTATCAATATTGCGGGCCAGCAGCGCTGGCTGGCCTGGGAGTAAAACGTGAGTAATGCCACCCCCCGTCCAGGCCCACCACTGTGGCTGTTGGCCGAGCTGACCTACCGCTGCCCCTTGCACTGTGTGTTTTGCTACAACCCAGTGGACTTTGCTACGCAAGAACAAGAAATATCCACCGACGACTGGTTGCGTGTGCTGCGTGAAGGCCGGGAGCTGGGGGCCGTACAACTGGGCCTCTCGGGTGGCGAGCCGTTGCTACGCGACGATTTGGAAGTGATTGTTGCCGAGGCACGCCGCCTGGGCTTTTATTCCAACCTGTTAACGTCGGGTGTGGGGTTAACTGCCGAACGCGCCGCTGCACTCAAGGCTGCAGGGCTGGACCATGTGCAACTCTCGTTTCAGGACTCCACCCGCGAGATGAACGACTTTTTGTCGCACACCAAAACTTTTGCACTGAAAAACAAGGTTGCCAAAATCATCAAAGACCAAGGCTGGCCGATGGTGATGAATGTGGTCATCCACCGCATGAACATTGATCACATTGACCGCATCATCAACATGGCGCATGAGATGGGGGCTGAGTACCTGGAACTGGCCAACACGCAGTATTACTCATGGGCATTTTTGAACCGCTCGCAACTATTGCCCACGCATGAACAGTTGAAAAACGCAGAGGCCGTGACCGACGCCTGGCGCGCCAAGCTGGGCGAGTCCATGCGCATCTTCTTCGTTGCGCCAGACTACCACGAAGGCAAGGCCAAAAAATGCGTGAATGGCTGGGGCAGCATGTTCATGACCATTGCGCCTGATGGCGCGGCTTTGCCTTGCCACACCGCGCGCATGTTGCCGGGCCTGAGCTTTCCCAATGTGAACGAGATGGGGCTGCGCGACATCTGGTATGAGTCTGAAGGCTTTAACCGTTACCGCGGCACAGGCTGGATGAAGGAGCCTTGTTCTACGTGTGCGCATAAAGAAGAAGACCTGGGTGGATGCCGTTGCCAAGCTTATATGCTGGCGCAAGACGCTGCAGCGGCAGACCCGGTATGCCGCCTGAGCCCGCAGCACCATTTGGTGCAAGAGGCTGTGGCGCAAGCTGCTGCGCCCAAGGTGGTTGAACACCCACTGGTGTTTCGTGACCCGGCCAATTCCAGGCGGCTCACGACAGCTACCATTGCTGCTGCTGAATGAGAAGAGGTGGCTGACCGCCTTAGCGTCAGCAGGCAGTTAAAATCGATGCACTTCATTCTTTGCAGCCGTGCAGGCTTGCCATACCATGATGCCTATCAGCCATCACCCGCAGTCCATTCGCTTGACTGAAATCAAGCTGCCCCTCATCGAAGACTCTGCAGAGGCAGACCGCGCTATACGCAAAGCCGTGTTGCAGCGGCTGAATCTGAAAGACGATGAACTCCTAAGCGTCACCATCTATCGCCGTGGTTACGATGCGCGTAAAAAGAGTGACATCCACTTTATCTACACCCTGGACGTGGTGACCACGGACAACGCCGCTGTGCTGGCGCGTTGCAAACGAGATATAAAGGGCGATGCAACGCTGGCCGTGCACACCACTATCACACCTGACACGGCCTATAAATTTGTCACCCACGCGCCCAGCGGTTTAACCGAGCGGCCCATCGTCATCGGCACCGGTCCATGCGGCTTATTTGCAGCACTAACGCTCGCACAAATGGGGTTCAAACCCATCGTGCTGGAACGCGGCAAGGCCGTGCGTGAGCGCACCAAGGACACCTGGGGCCTGTGGCGCAAAAGCGTGCTGACACCCGAAAGCAATGTGCAGTTTGGTGAAGGCGGCGCAGGAACGTTCAGCGACGGCAAACTGTGGAGCCAAGTGAAAGATCCGCTGTTTCATGGTCGCAAGGTACTGAACGAGATGGTCAAAGCCGGTGCGCCAGAAGAGATTTTGTATGTCAGCAAACCGCATGTAGGCACATTCAGATTGGTGAAAGTGGTGGAGTCCATCCGCGAGCAAATCACCGCGTTAGGTGGTGAGGTGCGCTTTAGTGCCAAGGTGGTGGATTTGCAAATAGAGAAAGGCGATCAAGCGCTTGGGCAAGCCATGCACCAGATCGTTGGCGTGACGCTGGAAGACGGCACGCAAATCAGCAGTCGCCATGTCATCCTGGCTATTGGCCACAGCGCGCGCGACACGTTTGAAATGCTGCACGCCAAGGGCGTGTACATAGAAGCCAAAGCGTTCAGCGTGGGCTTTCGCATTGAGCATCCGCAAGGCCTGATCGACCGCGCTCGCTTTGGCAAGTTTGCAGGCAACCCTCTACTGGGCGCGGCAGACTACAAGCTGGTGCACCACGCCACGGATGGCATAGCCAAGGGCCGCAGCGTTTACAGCTTTTGCATGTGCCCCGGAGGTACCGTGGTCGCCGCTACCAGCGAAGTGGGCCGCGTCGTCACCAATGGCATGAGCCAATACAGCCGCAACGAACGCAATGCCAACGCGGGCATCGTCGTAGGCATCAACCCCGCAGACTGTGACTTTGATGCACTCGGTAAACCATTGGTAGCCGAGAAAGACCGAGGCCACATGCTGGCCGGCATGCGCTTTCAACGCGCGCTTGAATCCAACGCCTACTTGCTAGGCGGCAGCACCTACGCAGCGCCGGGGCAGCGCGTGGGCGACTATTTGAATCGCACCGCCACCAGTGCACTGGGCAGCGTAGAGCCCAGCTACAAACCCGGCGTGCACCTCACCGACTTGGGTAATCCCGCAAATCCGAGTTTGCCGATGTACGCCATCGAAGCCATTCGCCAAGCCATTCCCCAGTTTGCCAAACAAATCCCCGGCTTCGACATGCCCGACACCATGCTCACGGGTATAGAAACCCGCACCTCCGCCCCCATCCGCATCAAACGCGACCACCACAGCTACCAATCGCTTAACACTCGCGGCCTGTACCCCGCAGGCGAAGGCGCAGGCTACGCAGGCGGCATCATGTCCGCCGGGATTGATGGGATTAAGGTGGCAGAGGCGGTGGGTTTGGATATGCGGCTTGGTACTTCGCCAAACAAGATTTGCAATAACTCGTAATATTACTGGTTATAAAAACAGTATTTAACTATGCTTTAGTCCTTTGGCGCAATGTGTAGTTAATTCGGATATCGACAGCGCCAACATGCTATGAGGCCAGCCATGGATAAAGTCAATTTACATGTTTCGCCGAAGTCGGCAGCTTCGGCTTCCATTGCCACGTTGTCGCCCCGGGTGCTGGCGGGGCGGATTTTGCAGGTGCGGGGGCAGCGGGTGATGCTGGATTCTGATTTGGCTCAGGTGTATGGCGTGGAAACTAGGCGTCTGAATGAGCAGGTCAAACGCAATGCGGGCCGCTTTCCTGCGGACTTCATGTTCTATTTGACCGAGCCAGAGATGCACAACTTGAAGTCGCAAATTGCGACTTCAAGTTGGGGTGGGCGGCGCAAGCTGCCCCTTGTGTTTACCGAGCACGGTGCCATCATGGCGGCCAGTGTGCTCAACTCAGCCAGAGCGGTGGAGATGAGCGTGTATGTGGTGCGCGCCTTTGTGCAACTGCGCGAGCTGATGGTGGATCACAAGGCTCTGGCCGAAAAGCTGGTGGCGCTTGAGCAGCGTGTTTCAGAACATGACAGTTCACTGGTCGAGGTGATCGAAGCAATCCGCGCGCTGATGACGCCGCCCTCAACGGTCAAGCAGCCTATTGGTTTTACGGTAGATTTGAATGCGAAGGTGGCTGCCAAGCGTTGACTGGTTAGCGGTTAGCCTATAACTGAATGCTATTATTTCAATAGCTGCTTGCGCAATATCCACGCTGGCAATCGCCTATTTTTACTCCTAAAGCTTGTCGTACAGCGCTGGCATGTCGCCTTTGGCAATGCGTTCGCCCAGAGTGGCTAGGTCAACAGTAGAGTCTGTACCTACCAGTACGTTGGCTAGCTGGTCGCGCCGCCAGGTGACTGCGGCTACTTTGCCTATTTGCTGGCTGCGGGTAGCTTCATCATTGCCTTTGTCTTGGGTTATGCACAGGGCTACCGGGCCACCGCGTTCGGGCAGGTAAACGATCTGGATGAGGGCTTTGTCGTTAAAACGCAAGCGCTGCACGCGTTTGAATTGCAGGCCTGCACTGCGCAGGTCGGGTACGCGCACGGGCAGGCCATCTACTTGTTGTGCGCTGGCCAGGGTGGCTTGGTCGCTGGCAGGGTCGGGTGCAATGGTGAGCACCGTTTCGCGGGCGTACAGGGCGTGGTAATCGGCTACAGCTTTCACCAAAGTGGGGGGCGTTGTGTGCTGGCAGCAGGGTGGGCCATTGCTGTAGCGCCACGCCGAAGCAGAAAACGCCTGCGGCAAAGGCCATGGCGTAATGGGGCCACTGGCGGGCGAGAAACGGGATGACGTTCGGTGGTGCGCTCAAGCGGCTCAGGTCGTTGATGCGCGTAGCCAATTGCGCGG
Source organism: Polaromonas sp. (assembly GCA_043774625.1). Lineage (GTDB taxonomy): Bacteria > Pseudomonadota > Gammaproteobacteria > Burkholderiales > Burkholderiaceae_C > JAAFIP01. The sequence goes on from JAYVTG010000072.1 coordinate 19,449, forward strand.
GCATGGTCGGCAACTTTTGCCATTCAAATGCGGAGCTAAAAGGCAAAACAGACGCGCGCAGTGCGGCCAAACGCTCGGCCAGATCGGGCGATTGCGCCACGGCAGCTTCTATCTCTAGCCGACGCGCTACAGGCAGGTCGCCGTCTACATAAGACATGAGTAATGTGTCGTCAAGGCTCATGGCATGGCTTTCTTGGTTTTAATTTTATCTTCACGCGGTTTGCCTAATGCTTGGCCAATCGTCAACCGTGCGCGTGACAGGCGGCTCATGACAGTGCCAACCGGAATGCCCAGCACGTCAGCCGCTTCGTTGTAGCTCATGCCCTCTGCTGCCACCAGCAGCATTACCGAACGCTGGGCGTCGGGCAGTGCGTCTACAGCGGCTAATAGCTAGCGGTGCAGGGCGTTGACTTCAGGGTCGCGTGCATCAGGGTCGGCCAGCTCGTCTTCCATGGGCACGTTGTAGCGACTGCGAATTTTTTTGGCACGCAATTCGTTAAGCCAAATGGAATTGACAACGGAAAACAACCAGCTGAGTGCAGACATGCCCCTAACAAACTGGTGCCGCTTTTCCAGTGCGCGCACGCAGGCGCGTTGCACCAGGTCTTCAGCATCATGCGGGTCTGCCGTCAGGCGCAGCGCAAACCGCCACAGTCTGGGTAGCAAACTGGGCAGTTCGGCGGCTAATGTGTCATCAAGCATGACAATATTTTGTGCTCAATCCAAATGGTACGTTTACTTTACGGTCACATTAATGGATGTTGACAATAGTTGTCCATAACTGAGGTGAAAACCGTCTGCAAACTGCATGGTCAACTTGTAGTTGCCCGGTGGCAGCTGGCCTTTACCAAAGTGCATATGTTGATCGTCAAAAGGGTTAACCTCGCCAGCAGGTTTGCTGGCGAGGTTAACCAGAAAATGGTGATGACCCTTGTCTTTTTTCTGTTCACCTGCGGGTTCAACGTCCATATCTTTTACGCCAAATTTCACTTTGAAAGTTTGGCCTATGGTGGCACCGTTTTGTGGCTCCATAAACCATACCCCCGTTCCTGCAGGCGCGGTGTTGGGGTTGGCAGATGCGGTGGCGCTACCATTTGCCAGCCCACCGCTGCCAGCACAACCGGCTAACAAGACCATAGCAGCAATGCTCACACATGAAATCAGAAATTTTTTCATATTTTCTCCATAAAGAGTCATGTGCCGATATGGCCCATTGACAGAGCAGACATACTAAAAATTTATGCATGTATGTACATAACAACTGAGCAAGCTTTTTTACTCCTTTATCTTTGAATGAAAATATTGGACCGTAACCTGGTGTACGCAAACGGATACATCCACCAGCATGCAGTAGCTCTGGAGTATCTGAAAAGCAACATTAGGTAGCAGCGATTGCCTTGTGTGAGATTGCTTGCATCAGGGCAATGACCAAGCTAAGGTGGGCTTTCGTTCAACAACTAGATCCGCTTTAGGCCAATTAATTATGAAATACCACTAGTGTCCCAACGTTGTAAACAGGCTTTGCTGATCGCATTGCTCGGGTTCACGTTCGGGCATTTGATTGTTCCCAAGCAGTATGTCGATCTGAG
>JAYVTG010000073.1:0-9696 GCA_043774625.1 Polaromonas sp.
TCTCGGCCTGCGCCTCCTCGAACATCTTGGCCATGTTCTGTTCGGTCTCGCCGACGTACTTGCTCATGATGTCGCTCGCCTGGCGCACCATCAACGGCAGTTGCAGCTCGTGTGCGATGTGCTCTCCCAGCGCAGTCTTGCCGGTGCCCGGCGGGCCGTAAAAGCACAGCGTGCCGTAGCTCTTGCGCCGCAGCGCCTCGACGATCTTCGGCACCTCGAAGCGCGACTCGGTGTTGACGAGGCCGAGGTCATAGTTCGTCACGACGCGCCTGGCGCCACGCTCGGAAGAAGCGTTTCCTAGCGCCTTGTCGGCGTTGCCGAGCTGGCGGTCGATCAGCGCCTGCAGGCCGGCGCCGCTCGCGTCAGTCGCGTCACCGGCGAGCCGCGCGAACTTCACGGCAGTGCGGATCTGCGCCGGCGTGAGGCCCATGCGCTCGGCCAGCTTCGCGGCGAAGCCTTCGGCGACCGGCACGCCGATGAGCGCGCGCACCACGAGGGCTTCGCGCGCGCCGGGCGGCGGGCTCTTGAGCAGCAGGTGGTACTGGAAGCGGCGGCGAAAGGCCGGGTCGATCTGCTCGATGCGGTTGGTGACCCAAATGGTGGGAATGCCGTTGCCTTCCAGAATCTGGTTGACCCAGGCTTTGCCGTTCACACTGTGGCCCATGGCAGACGGCATGGCTTGCTGTTCTTGGCGCGCCATGAGTTGCGCTGCGTCTACGCTGATGGGCGGGAACACGTCTTCCACTTCGTCAAACAGCAGAGCAGCTTTTTGCGCGCCTTTCAAAAAAACCTGTGCAATTTGAAGCGAACGGTAACGGTCGCGGCCACTCAGCGAATTGCCGTCGCGGTCTGCGTATTCCACCTCAAAAAGCTCCAGGCCAGCAGCCTGCGCCACCACTTTGGCCAGCTCGGTTTTGCCGGTGCCGGGGGGGCCGTAGAGCAGCACGTTGACGCCTGCTTCCTTGCGCTGTACCGCGTGGCGCAGCATGCTGATCAGCATGTTAACGTCTTCCGTGCAGTAGTGAAAGTCTTTGGCGGCCAGCTCGGTTTTGGTAGCTGGGCGAGTGAACACGGCCATCAGCTCGCTTTGGTCGCGGTACTCGCGCATCAGCACCGGGGGCAGCTTTTCGCTGACCTTCATCAGGTCGGCCAGGTCGGTAATGTTGTGTTCGGAGATTAAATTTTCTACCAAACCAATGCGCTCCAGGCGCGAACCTGCGCGCAGGGCTTCGGCCACTTCGCTGGCTTTGACACCGGCAATATCGGCCAGTGCGGCAAAGGCTTCGGGCGCGTTGCTGACCTTGAATTCGACCAGCAAGCTGCGCAGGTCACGCTGGTACCGTGCCAGCGTGCCATACAACAGCAAGGCGCGTTCGGCGCGGTTTAGTTGCAGCAGGCCAGCGAGAGCGTCGATGTTTTTCTCTACCAAGGTGCTGTGTTTCTTGAGCGTTTGGGTCAACCATTCGCCAGTGATGGCGAGCACGCTGAGCAAGTCTTTGGGTGCGTCTTTGGCGTATTCGTCCAGATAAAAGAACAGTGTGCCTTCTTCATAGGGACCGCGCCATACGCCGTGGCGTTCCAGAAATTCGCTGTTGCTCAGGGCTTCGTGACCTTTCCAGAATTCGTTGCCCACGCAGCGGCGGTTTAAAAATTCGCGCACGTTTTCAAAGACGTGCTGCGGCCAGACCATGTGGCGGCCTGCGAGCGACAGCAAGCTGTTGAGGTCGCGGCGCACGTTGAATTTAGCACCTTGTTTGGCAGCCAGTGCCAACACAAAATGTGAGCACATCAGGTCGAGCACGGGCGCATCTTTGAGCCCCGGTGAGACCAGGAGCAAACCATCAGAACCAACATTGACCGCGAGTAAACGCTTGACCATCGAAGCCTCCAACGGCAGTGCCGTATTAGTGGGTAGAACTACGATAACGCAGGTTGTGCCTCTTGGGAAGACATAGGGGAATTCAGTTTTGTGATATTAGCCACATATTTGATGGTTGTCACGGCTATTGCGGTTTGTGGGTCTCGCTTTGGTTGGGGCACTCATTGATTCAGTTACTCTTGTACGCAGAGTAGGGGGAGGCCGTGTAGCTCTTGTACGCAGGGTGAGAATGGAGTCGCTGTGCTGCCCTTGTACGCAGGGTGAAAATGGAGTCGCTGCGCTGATGTTCAATATTCGGAGGGTCGCAGCCTTTGAAGCTGTGGGTTTTCAACCGTTGCGCGCCAACCATTTCAAGGCTTGGCTAGGTGTTTGCGAACCCGACGATTTCAGGTACTCCTGTATGAGGAGTGGTCGCAAACACCTAGCCAAGCCGGTACAAGAGAGCCAGCGGAGCCGCAAACACCTAGCCCAGCCGGTGCAAAAGTGCATCCCGAACCGTGAAGACCTAGCCAAGCCCGCACAAGATCAAGCGTATGTGCCATTGCAAGCGATGACCATAACCGAGCATTTAGCAAAACATTTCACCACCCATAAGCACCCCATCACGGCACAATGGTTACCATGATTACGCTAAACGACATTCAAGCCGCGCATGCGCGCATCAGCAAACACGTGCTGAACACGCCCTGCGTCGAAAGTAAAACCCTGTCTGCCATCACCGGTGCACAGATTTTTTTGAAGTTTGAAAACCTGCAATTCACCGCCAGCTTTAAAGAACGCGGCGCTTGTAACAAGCTTTCGCAGTTGGACAAAGCTACGTGTAAGGGCGTGGTGGCCATGAGCGCTGGCAACCACGCGCAGGGCGTGGCGCACCATGCGCAGCGGCTGGGTTTAAAGGCCGTGATCGTCATGCCGCAGTTCACGCCCGGTGTGAAGGTAGACAACACCCGCCGCCTGGGTGCCCAGGTGGTGCTGCATGGCGACACGCTGGACGAAGCGCGCGGGCATGCGCTGGCGATTGCGGCTGAGCAGGGGCTGACCCTGGTGCACCCCTATGACGACGCGGCGATTGTGGCGGGCCAAGGCACCGTGGGGTTAGAGATGTTGCAGGCCGTGCCGGATTTGGACACGCTGGTCATAGCCGTGGGCGGCGGCGGGTTGATGGGCGGGATTGCTACGGCGGCCAAGGCCCTTAAACCGACGATCAAGCTCATCGGCGTGCAGGCCGAGCGCTTTCCGGCCATGTTCAACGTCATCAAGGGCACCGCGCATGTGCAGGGCGCGAGCACCATTGCCGAAGGCATTGCCGTGGGCACGCCAGGGGTCATCACGCAAGAGATTATTAGCCGCCTGGTGGACGACATGCTGCTGGTGGACGAGGGCGATATTGAGCAGGCAATTGTGATGCTGCTGGAGATTGAAAAAACCCTGGTGGAAGGCGCTGGCGCGGCAGGTTTGGCTGCCGTGCTCAAACACCCCGACCTGTTCACAGGCCAGCGCGTGGGCCTGGTGCTGTGCGGCGGTAATATTGACCCGCTCTTGCTGTCCAGCATTATCGAACGCGGCATGGTGCGCGCCGGGCGGCTGGCGCGCATTGTGGTGAGCGCGCGGGACGTGCCAGGGTCGCTGGCCAAAATTACCGCCACGGTGGCGGCTGCGGGTGCCAATATCAACAGTGTTCAGCACCAACGCGCCTTTACCCTGCTGGCCGCGCAAAACGTAGACATTGAACTGGTGATTCAGGCGCGCGGGCATGCGCATGTGCAGCAGGTGCTCGAAGCCTTGCGGGCGCAGGGCATGCAAGCGCGGTAAAATCAGGGTAGTTACTTCAATTTTTGATTTTCAGGAACCACCATGTCCGCACCCGCACCGCATTCCACCGACGACCACGCAGTTGAAAAAGACGGCGTAGAAGCCATCGTGCACCTGATGCCGATCGTGCTGCCCGTGGCAGGCGCCGTGCTGATGTTCTTGCTGGCCTTTATTGCCGTTTTTATGGCCTAAATGCGCTGTAGCCAGCACCAAATATGCGTGGGCAGCTACTAAATAAGTAGCAAAACTTTTTCTTGCTTAAGTCAAGACCCTAGCGCAGGGGCATGATGTGGACCGCATCTGGCGGCACAGCCACTTGCAAGCGCGCCCCTACCTCGGCCCCCATATTGCGCAACTGAGCTGTAGATAAATTTAGTGTTAACGCGTCTGGCAAAGCGCCCTGCACCGCCAGCTTGCACAGGCTGATTTCGCCCAGTGGCAAGGCTTCGGTCAAGACGCAGTCAATCACGTTGTCGGCTTCGTGGGCACCCAGCCCCAGCACTTGCACCAGGTCGCCCGCCAGCACCCAAGTGACGGCCGTATTGTGCGGGATTTTCGATTTATCGACGACCTGCAAGTCAAGCTGACCCCAGCGCACGGTCGCCCCCTCGGTCTTGTTGCTTTTATAAAAATGCCCGGCAAAGTGGTTGTGGATGCCCACCAGTTCAGCCACGCGGGCGTTGCGCGGGCTGCGCAACACCCGCTCGGGCGGGCCGCTTTGCAGGGTAGCACCTGCGTCCACAATCACCACGCGGTCAGCCAGGCGGCGCGCCTCGGTCAGGTCATGGGTCACCAAGATGATGGGCAGGCGCAGGTTTTGCCGCAATTGCGCCAGTTCGCGGTACAGGGTTTGGCGCATGGGCGCGTCAACAGCGGAGAAGGGTTCGTCCAGCAGCAGCACGCCGCCTGCGTTGTGGCCTGGCGTGCCGCCTGCGCGGTGGCCTGGCGTGCCGCCAATGCGCAGCAGCGCCCGCGCCAGCGCCACGCGCTGCTGCTGGCCGCCGCTTAACTGGCGTGGCAGCCGAGCGCCCAGATCGGCCATGCCCCAGCGTGCCAGCAAATCCTGCGCTAGCTGGTGCTTTTGGTCAGTTGTCAGCGTAGAATATGCGCCGACAGCTATGTTTTGTATAGCATTGAGATGCGGAAACAGCGCGTAATGCTGAAACACCATGCCGCAGCGGCGTGCCTGCGGCGTCAGGTTTATGCCGCGTTCGCTGTCAAACCACACAGTACTTTCAGCCTGGCCACCACCTGCGACTGGTGCAACGTCTGGTGCAACGCCCGGTGCAGCGCCACCCACCAATTCCACACGCCCGGTTGCGGATGCGCCGCCCAAAAGCCCCGCAATACCCCGCAAAATGCTGGTTTTGCCACTGCCCGACGGCCCCACCAGAGCGACCAGTTCACCTGCATCGCAGTCAAAGTCTGCGTCCAGGCGAATCGGTCCGGCGCTGTGCAGTTGTACGGCCAGCTTCATGCGTGGGGGGTCTGCTGGTCGTGGGCCACAGCGGTTTTAGTTCTGCGCTGCGCCACAAAATCGGTTGCAAACACCACCAGCAGGGCCAGCAGCGAGCAGGCCACCAGCATTAGCGCCATGCTGTGCGCGCCCGCTTCGTCAAAGGCTTGCATGCGGTCATAAATGGCGATCGACAGGGTTTTGGTTTCGCCGGGAATGGAGCCGCCCACCATCAGCACCACGCCAAATTCACCCAAGGTGTGCGCCGCCGTAAGCGCCACGCCCGCCAGCACGCCGGGCCAGGCCAGGGGCAGCTCAAGCTGGCGAAAGGTTTGCCATGGCGACAGGCCGCTGACCCACGCCGCTTCGCGCAGGCTATGGTCAATGGCGGCAAAAGCGCGCTGGATGGGCTGCACCATGAACGGCAGGTTGATGAGCACGCTGGCCAGCAGCAGGCCTTCGAAGCTGAAAACCCAGCGCAGGCCACTGTGCGCGGCCAGCCAGGCACCCAGTGTGGAGCCTTGGCCGAGCACGGTGAGCCAGTAAAAGCCGATGACGGTGGGGGGCAGCAGTAACGGCAGCAGCAGCAGGGCTTCGATAAGCGGTTTGGCGCGGCTGTGGGTGTGGGCGAGCCAGCGGGCGATGACCAGGCCCGGCGGCAGGAGCAGCGCGGCGGTGAGTACAGCCAGGAGCAGTGATACGCGGGCGGCTTGCCAGTCCATGTTTTGACGTGTTGATGTGTTTGGTTACTACAATTTTGATAGCTGCTCGCGCATTATTGACGCTGGCAATGGGCATATTTTGCCTTGGAATTGGCTGTCTGCGCGGTTTTGTTTGTTCATTCAAACGTGGGGATGGGTTTTGGTCAGGGTTGGCTGGATTTTTACGGTTCGGGGTGCGCTCTTGTACTGGTTTGGCTGGGTGTTTGTGGTCTCGCGGGTACTCTTGCACGGTCTTGGCGAGGTGTTTGCGGTTCCGCTCATGATGCGGAATACGCATAAATCGCGGAGCCCGCAAACACCTAGCCAAGCCTTGAAATGGTGGGCGTGCAACGGTTGAATACCGACACACTCACAGGTTGCTGCTCTTCGGCGCGCCCACCACCAACGCAGCAGGGTGAGCGTATGCTGTTGACCCGATTTTAGGTACTCCTACATGAGGGGCTGCAGCATACGCTCACCCTGCGTACTAGAGTAACGCACGAACAAACACGCTCACCTTGCGTACGAGACGTGACCAAGAAGCTGAGAGCGCAAACATCTCAATCTGCAGTACACCAGCAAACCATTGATCAGCAGCCAACCAACCCCTACGCTACAAAATCAATAGCTTCCCACGCATATTCCACGCTGGCGATCAAGCATTTTTACCGTCAAAACTAAATCCATACCGCCCAAGCACCCCCCGTACCCCCGCACTTTGCAGATACGCAAAAAACGCCTGCGCTGCGGGGCTGGCGTTTTTCAGCAGCACCATTTGTTGACGCAGCGGCGCGTGCAAACTGTCGGGTAACACCACATGGCGCAAACGCGCTGCGTTGGCGCTGCCTTGCACCTGCTCAGACACAGCCAAAGACAGCGCCGTAACGCCCGCCTGCGCCGCACCTGTGGTAACAAACTGCGTGGCCTGGGCAATGTTCTCGCCTAGCACCAGGCGCGGTTGCGCCATATCCCACAGGCCCAGCGCCTGTAGCGCCTCGCGCGCGGCGCGGCCATAGGGGGCGTGTTCGGGGTTGGCGATGGCGAACTTGTTGTTGTCCGTCAACAGACTTTGCAGTAATGCGCGCAGGGCGGTTACGTCGGACGATGCAGGTGCTGCCCCATTTTTAGGCAATATCAGGGCAATCCGGCCAATCGCGTACAGCACACCACTGCCCGTTGTGTGCCCGCTGCGTTCCAGTTGCTGCACCAGGGCCTCGTCGGCAGACATAAAAATGTCTGCCGGCAAGCCCTGGGATATTTGCCGCGCAAAGTTGCCTGACGACCCCAGACTGGTGTTGATCTGCACCCCCGTATCGCGCTGGTATTGGCCCGCTATGTCAGCCAGCGCAAACTTCAGGTCACTGGCAGCCAGTACGCGCACGCTGGGTTTGGTCGTTGTAGCGACATTTTGCGCATGTGCAACGCCTAAGACGCACGCGCCGACTGCGCCACCCACAACCAGGCGGCGCCTGAACGAGGCTGCAGGTTGCTGACCAGGCTGATTGATTGAAGACATAACATCATGCAAGGATTGCATAGTTTTTGCTGTAACTCCACGGTAACTGACGCACCCGGTTCATAAAATTGAGGGGTGAACCGGATTATGACTGCCCGAGTCCGAGCCTTTTTTCATAAGCGCTGTTGCCCCCACGGTGGCAACGCTTATGTAACCAGGTTTTAACTTTAGGAGCTATGCGATGAACTCACCCGTGATGCAAGGGCTGCAATTAGGCACGCCCGCTTACGTTAAAAACGCCAGACTGATCGCCTGGGTGGCCGACATGGCCGCACTGTGCAAGCCTGACAACATCCATTGGTGCGACGGCAGCCAGGCCGAATACGACCAGTTGTGCGCCCAGCTGGTCGCAGCAGGCACCTTCAAAAAGCTCAACCCGGCCAAGCGCGCCAACTCCTATTTGGCCTGCTCTGACCCGACCGACGTGGCCCGGGTAGAAGACCGCACCTACATTTGTAGCGAGAAAAAAGAAAACGCTGGCCCGACCAACAACTGGGCAGCGCCCGCAGAAATGCGCGCAACCTTGAACCCGCTATTTGACGGCTGCATGCGCGGCCGCACCATGTACGTGGTGCCCTTTAGCATGGGCCCGTTGGGCAGCGACATTGCGCACATTGGCATCGAACTGTCGGACTCACCTTACGTCGCCGTGAACATGAAGATCATGACGCGCATGGGCAAGGCCGTGTACGACGTGCTCGGCGATGGCCTAGACGGAAAGGGTGACTTTGTGCCCTGCGTGCACACCGTGGGCGCGCCTTTGGCCGAAGGCCAGCAAGATGTGAGCTGGCCGTGCAACACAACCAAATACATCGTGCACTACCCCGAGACGCGCGAGATCTGGTCGTATGGTTCTGGCTACGGCGGCAACGCTTTGCTGGGCAAGAAGTGTTTTGCGCTGCGCATTGCTTCGACCATGGGCCTGAAGGATTCGCAAGGGCCCTCTGGTAGCTTGGGCTGGTTGGCCGAGCACATGCTTATCCTGGGCGTGACAAACCCCGCTGGCAAAAAATACCACATAGCAGCCGCCTTCCCCAGCGCCTGCGGTAAGACCAACTTTGCCATGCTGATTCCACCCGCAGGCTTTGAGGGCTGGTCGGTCACCACCATTGGCGACGACATTGCTTGGATCAAACCGCAAGCCGACGGCAGCTTGCGCGCTATCAATCCAGAAGCGGGCTACTTTGGCGTGGCACCGGGCACCAATACTTTAACCAACCCCAACTGCATGGCCAGCCTGGACAAGGACGTGATTTTCACCAATGTGGCGCTGACCGACGACGGCGATGTGTGGTGGGAAGGCATGAGCGAAGCCCCCGCGCATTGCATCGACTGGCAAGGCAAAGAGTGGACGCCCGCAATTGCGAAAGAAACAGGAGCCAAGGCCGCCCACCCCAACGCACGCTTTACGGTTGCCGCCATCAACAACCCGGCGCTGGACCCCGCCTGGGACGACGCCGCAGGCGTGAAGATCGACGCCTTCATCTTTGGTGGCCGCCGCAGCACCACGGTGCCCCTGGTCACCCAGGCGCGCACCTGGCAAGAAGGCGTGTACATGGCCGCGACCATGGGCAGCGAGACAACCGCCGCCGCCACCGGCCAGGCCGGCGTGGTGCGCCGCGACCCGTTTGCCATGCTGCCTTTCATCGGCTACAACATGAGCGACTATTTTCAGCACTGGCTGGACATGGGTGACAAGCTGGCCAAAACCGGTGCCCAACTGCCCGCCATCTTCACGACCAACTGGTTCCGCAAGGGCGACGACGGCAAGTTTGTCTGGCCCGGTTACGGCGAGAACATGCGCGTGTTGAAGTGGATGATTGATCGCATGGAAGGCACCGCCAGCGGCACCGAGCACGTCTTTGGCGTGTCACCCCAGTTTGAAGAACTCAACTGGACGGGGCTCAACTTTACGCAAGAGCAGTTCAACAACGTCACCAGCATCGACAAGGCGGCATGGCAAGCAGAACTGGTGTTGCATGCTGAACTGTTCGAACAGCTCAAGCACCATTTGCCACAGGCTTTGTTGGACACCAAGGCGCAGATCGAACAGCGATTGGCTGCTTAACGAGTCCTTGTTCTATTCAAGCCCCACAAGACTGGTTCTTGCGGGGCTTTTTTGTACTTGATGGATTTGTTGTCGGGGGATATTTTCTGCTGGCTTGGTCGTTAGGTTACCGTTTGCGTGTTGCGTTTGTACGGGCTTGGCCAGGTGTTTGCGGTTCCGCAGGCACTTTTGTACGGGCTTGGCTAGGTGTTTGCGACCACTCCTCATGCAGGAGTACCTGAAATCGTCGGGATCGCAAACACCTAGCCAAGCCTTGAAATGGTT
>JAYVTG010000074.1:0-57879 GCA_043774625.1 Polaromonas sp.
GGGGAGCCAGGTACAAAAGCTGACAAGAAGCCAAGGTCTATACCCTGGCGGAGGACACGAAGGTATCCACTCACGCACAGTGCCTGACAGCGCAAACGCTCCAAGCCTTATTCAGTATCAACCGCGTTCTTACCCGTGAAAGGTGCATAAAACGCTTTGATGGTCGCCATATCTTTGTCCACATCTCCCGTGGGTAAAAACACAGGCCCCAAACCAGCGCGCTTGGTGGCGTAATCCATATAGGCCATGACGATGGGCACCTTCGCTTGCAGGGCGATGTAATAAAAACCGGTTTTCCAGTAAATGGTTTTGCTACGTGTGCCCTGGGGTGGCACCGTCAATTGAACCGGGCCGTCGGCGTTTTGAATGGCCTGGGCAGACGTTGCTACCAGATTGTTGGACTGTTCGCGATTTACAGGAATGCCACCCAGCCATTCCATCAGGTTTTTAAACGGGGGCTTGAAAATGGTGTGCTTGCCCATCCAGTACATGTTTAACTGCAGTACGAAGCCCACCATCAGCGTGTAGGGCAAGTCCCAGTTGCTGGTGTGGGGTGCGGCAATCAACACGCATTTGGTAGCTTCAGGCGGCAAGCTGCCTTCTACCTTCCAGCCGGTGAGCCTAAGAAACGCGAGCGAAAAACCTCGCAGCAGAGTATTGACTACCGGTGTGGTGAAAATGGTGCGGTGCATAAAGTCGAAATCTGAAAAATTAAGAGTTGCGCGTAGCAGCCCGGGTGACAGCTGGAGATGCTACGGGCATTGCTGTTTTAGCTGCTGCGCGCAGCTTGTCTTTTTTGCTGGGGCGCTTGCCTTTGATGCCGCCAGTATCAGGAGGGTTTTTACCAGGAGATTTTTTGCCGGGCAGCGTACTAGCAGTTTCGCTGTCAGCAGCTTCAATAGTTTCTATCGCTAATTCTGTAGGCTCAAACCCTGCAATCTGTTCACGTGGCAAGTGCAGGCCTTGGCGCTTTTCAATCAACCTGAAATGGGCCTCGCTATCTGCGGTTACAAAGCTAATGGCCAAGCCGCTTTCGCCTGCGCGGCCTGTGCGGCCTATGCGGTGCACGTAATCCACCGCTGAACGGGGCAGGTCGTAGTTGACGACCACGGGCATGCGTTCAATGTCGATACCGCGTGCGGCCAGGTCAGTGGTGACCAAAACTTCCCATTGTTCGTTCTTAAACTCTTGCAAAACCTGCGTGCGTGCGCCCTGGCTCAGTTCGCCATGAAAGCGCGTGGCGTATACCCCGCCACGGTACAGCTTTTCGGCCACCATCTCAGCGGCGTATTTAGTGGCTACAAAAACCAGCACCCGCTGCCAGGCATTTTCTTTCACCAGATGGCGCAGCAACTGGGTACGCTTGTTTTCGTCCACTGAAATAGCGCGTTGCAAGATGACGGGGTCATTTGCCTGGGTTGACGGAACGTCGATGCGCACGGGTTGATGCAGCATACTGCTGGCCAGCACTTGTACCTCGGGCGCAAAGGTGGCAGAGAAGAACAGATTTTGCCGTTTGACGGGCAGCAGTGCCAGCACCTTGGCCAGTTCATCTGCAAAGCCCAGGTCCAGCAGGCGGTCAGCTTCGTCTAGTACCAGCATGTGGACAGATGCCAGCTTGAGTGCATTGCTGCCTGCCAAATCCAGCAAGCGGCCTGGTGTGGCTACCACCACGTCGGCACCGCCGCGCAGAGCCATCATTTGCGGGTTGATGGACACGCCACCAAAGACGATGGCGATTTTGCAGGGCGCAGCCAGCGTTTGTGCAATGCGGCGCATGACCTCACCAACCTGCGCAGCCAGTTCGCGCGTGGGCACCAGAACGAGTGCACGCACCCGCTTGGGCGTGTGCTGTGGCCCAGCTTGCAGCAGTTGCATCAAGGGCAGGGCAAACGCCGCCGTCTTGCCCGAGCCGGTTTGTGCCGTGGCCAGCACATCTGCACCACGCAACACCGCTGGAATAGCCGCAGTCTGGATAGGGGTAGGCGATGTAAAGCCCAGTTTGCTGGCAGCGTGGGCAAGGGGTGGCGTAAGGCCGAGTGCTAAGAATGGCATGGTGTGAACAGTTTCATCGAGTTTAACGGGTGCATGTCTCATGCGAGGCTGGTTATTACGTACAAAAGACATAAACTCTAGGTACTTTTTTGGAGTTGAACCATGATCACTTTATGCGGCTTTGCCATTTCCAATTATTACAACAAGGTCAAGCTGGCTTTGCTGGAAAAAAACATACCTTTCAACGAAGAAGTAGTGATGACCAAAAGCACCGACCCCGCCGTGCTGGCTGCGTCGCCACTGGGCAAAATTCCCTTCATTCGCACAGCACAAGGCGGCCTGTGCGAAAGCCAGGCGATTTTGGAATATCTGGAATCTGCCTATCCGTCGCCTGCGCTCATGCCTGCTGACCCCTACGCTGCAGCCAAAGTGCGCGAACTGGCCACCTTTATTGACCTGCACCTGGAACTGGTGGTGCGCGACCTGTACGCACAAGCGTTTTTTGGCGGCACGGTGAGCGACGGTACCAAAGCGCGTGTCAAAGCCGCACTAGAAAAAAATATTGCTGCTTTCAAAACACTGGCAAAGTTTGCACCTTTTGTGGCGGGCGACACCTTCACACAAGCCGACTGTAGCGCCTATGTCAGCTTGCCACTGGTAGGCATGGCCACCAAGCTGGTGTTAGGCGAAGACCTGATGTTGGCAGCCGGTGTGGACTACAAAACCTATGCCAAGATGGTGGGCGAGCGGCCCAGCGCGCAGCGCGTGAATGCTGACCGCAAGGCGGTGAAGGCAAAAGTCTAATTCCTCTGGCTCAATTGCTAGAGCGCATAGTTGGCACCAGCACAATGCCTGCAAAGCCGCTCGGGCTGGTCAGGCCGCTAAGGCCGCTAAGACCCAAGCCACCGCGCGCAATCCACTACCACGTCTACGTCGTTCAACTGTCTGACGAGGTGTGGAACTACGCCAAGTTTCGCCGTTGCAACCCAGGCTATGACCTGGGCCAACCCTTCGTTTACCTTGGCATGACAGGGCTGGACCCAGACATACGTTTTGACAAACACAAAGCAGGCATTCAGGCCAACAGCTATGTGCAGAAATACGGGCTGCAATTGCTGCCCCAGCTGTATGAAAAGTACAACCCCATGGGCTACCAGGAAGCCAAAAGCATGGAGGTTGAACTGGGCATTGCCCTGCGCGCGCGGGGCTTTGGCGTGTGGCAGGCTTGAGGTTTACGCAGTAGTTTTTGGCCGAAAGTCGCAATAGGGCGACACCGCACACTGCCAACACAGCGGCTTGCGCGCCTGGCACACATAGCGGCCATGCAAAATGAGCCAATGGTGTGCGTCCACCAAATATTCGCCTGGAATACGCTTCAACAAACCCATCTCCACCTCGTATGGCGTTTTGCCAGGTGCCAACCCCGTGCGGTTGCCCATACGAAAGATGTGTGTGTCCACCGCCATCGTTGGTTCGCCAAACGCCACATTCAGCACTACATTGGCTGTTTTGCGCCCCACACCGGGCAGCGCCTGCAGCGCCTCGCGGCTGCGTGGCACGACACCGCCGTGTTGTTCCACCAGCATGCGGCAGGTTTCCATCAAGTGCTTGCCCTTGCTGTGATACAGCCCAATGGTCTTGATATAACTCTCCAGCCCCTCTAACCCCAGGCCCAAAATCGCTTGCGGCGTATTGGCTACAGGAAAGAGTTTTCGCGTTGCCTTGTTCACGCCCACATCGGTGGCCTGCGCGCTCAGCAGCACCGCAGTCAACAGCTCAAACACGCTGGTGTAATGCAGCTCGGTATTGGGCTGTGGGTTGGCGGCTTTGAGGGTGGCGAAGAAGGGGGTAATGTGCTCTTTTTTCATGCGGCTAGATTTTCCAAAACCCGCCGATAAATGTTCTTCAGCGGCTCAATGTCTGCAACGTTCACGTGCTCGTTGATCTTGTGGATGGTCGCATTCGGGGGGCCAAGCTCTATGGTTTGTGGGCAGATTTGAGCGATGAAGCGACCGTCGCTGGTGCCGCCGGTGGTGGACAGTTCGGTGGTAATGCCTGCTTCTGAAGTGATAGCTGCTCGCACAGCGTTGACAAGGCTTGCCACGCCGTTGACGCTGCCTTCTTGCACGGGGGTGAGGAAGGGCAGGCCACCGATAGTCCAGGCCAGGTCGTAGTCTTTGCTTTGTGTTAAGCCGTGGCGTTGTAAAACCTCATGCACGCTCTCTTGCAGTCCTTCGGGGGTGGATTCTGTGCAAAAGCGAAAGTTGAAGTCGATGACCACATGGCCCGGTATGACATTGCTCGCACCCGTGCCGCCGTGGATGTTGCTGATTTGCCAGCTGGTGGGTGGAAAGTACTGGTTGCCTTTGTCCCATTCAATCGCCGTCAGCTCTGCCAATGCGGGCATGGCCAAGTGAATAGGGTTGCGGGCCAGGTGGGGGTAGGCGATGTGGCCCTGTATGCCTTTGACGGTGAGCTTGCCGCTCATGGTGCCACGCCTGCCGTTTTTGATCATGTCGCCGGTTTTTTTGACACTCGTAGGTTCGCCGACGATGCAATAGTCCAGCACCTCACCTCGTGCTTTTAACAGTTCACACACTTTGACCGTGCCATCCACCGCCGGGCCTTCTTCGTCGCTGGTCAGCAAAAAGGCGATGTTCAGTGCAGCGTTTGGCTGCGCGGCGACAAACTCTTCTACCGCCACCACCATGGCCGCAATGGACGTTTTCATGTCGCTGGTGCCACGGCCGTACAGTTTGCCGTCGGTATGGGTGGGCACGAAGGGGGGCGACTGCCATTGGTCCAACGGGCCTGTGGGCACCACGTCGGTGTGGCCCGCAAAGACAAACAGCTTGGCAGAACGGGAATGACTAGTTGCTATGTTTTTAGTAGCTGCTTGCGCACTATTTACGCTGGCATTAGCCTGTTTTGATGTTCTTTTTGCCCACAGGTTACGTACCCGAAAGCTCGCAGGCCCGCTGTCGATCCATTCGCATGCAAAGCCCAGCGGTTGCAGGCGCGCGGCGATGATGTCCATGCAGCCTGCGTCATCGGGCGTGACAGACGGGCAGCTGACAAGTTGTTCGGCCAGGCGCAGGGTGGCAAGAGGTGTGGGCATGGTCAAGCGTCGTGCTTCACGTCCAGCGTGATCTCGGTAAACGATGGCGTGTCGTCCACTTCGGGTTGAGGCTCTTGCGACTTTTGCGCTGCGGCAAAGTCGTTGGCCAGGCGCCACATCAGGTTGGTGGGGCTGTCGGCGTTGAGCAAGCCTTCTTTGCGTTCTACCGTGCCTTCCACAATCAGGCGGGCAATGTCTTGTTCAAAGGTTTGTGAGCCTTCCACCATGGACTTTTCCATCGCGTCTTTCACGCCAGAAAAGTCGCCTTGTGCAATCAGGTCGGACACGAGTTTGGTGTTCAACATCACCTCTACCGCAGGGGTGCGGGTGCCATGCACGGTGCGCAGCAGGCGCTGTGAGACGATGGCCTTCATGGCTGACGATAAATCGTCCAGCATGGTGTTGCGCACCTCAACGGGGTAAAAGCTCAAAATGCGGTTAAGTGCCTGGTAGCTGTTGTTGGCGTGCATGGTGGCCAGGCACAAGTGGCCCGACTGGGCGTAAGCAATGGCGGCAGACATGGTTTCGCGGTCGCGAATCTCGCCAATCAAAATCACGTCAGGCGCCTGGCGCAGCGCGTTCTTGAGTGCCACCTGCATGCTGTGGGTGTCGCTGCCCACCTCTCGCTGGTTAACGATGGATTTTTTGTTGGTGAACAAAAATTCCACGGGGTCTTCTACCGTCAAGATATGCCCGGTAGTTTTGATGTTGCGGCTGTCGATCATGGACGCCAGCGTGGTGGATTTGCCCGCACCGGTGGCGCCCACCATCAACACCAGGCCGCGCTTTTCCATGATCAGGTCAGCCAAAATGGGCGGCACGTTCAGCGTTTCCAGCAGCGGAATGTCGGTGGCAATGTAGCGAATAACCACCGCATAGGTGCCGCGCTGGCGCATGGCGCTGATACGAAAATTGCCAATGCCGGGCAGGGCGTGCGCCATGTTCAGCTCGCCGTTTTCTTCCAGCTCTTCTATGCGGTTGGGTGGCAACACCTCGGCCAGCAGGCTTTTGGGGGCATCTGCCGGCAGGGCCTGGCTGTTGATGGGCACGCACTGGCCGTTGATTTTGATGGTGGCCGGGGAGTAGGCCGACAAGTACACGTCAGACGCCTTCTTTTCGGCCATCAGCTTCAAAATGCGTTCCATGGTACTCATCGTGCCACTCCTATTGCTATATTTTTAGTAGCTGCTCGCGCATATTCCACGCTGGCAACAGGCATATTTATTGATTTAATCAGGGTGTCAGTCACGCAGCAGGTCATTCAGTGAGGTTTTGGCACGTGTTTGCGCGTCTACCCGCTTGACGATGATGGCCGCGTACATGCTGTACTTGCCGCCAGGCTTGGGCAGGTTACCCGAGACCACCACCGAGCCGCTGGGCACGCGGCCATAGCTCACGGTGTCGCTGTCGCGGTCATAAATGGGGGTGCTTTGCCCCAGGTACACGCCCATGCCGAGCACGGAGTTTTCTTCCACAACCACGCCTTCCACCACTTCAGACCGTGCGCCAATAAAGCAGTTGTCTTCAATGATAGTGGGGCCTGCCTGCACAGGTTCCAGCACGCCGCCAATACCTACGCCACCGCTCAAGTGCACGTTTTTGCCGATCTGCGCGCAACTACCCACGGTGGCCCAGGTGTCTACCATCGTGCCTTCGTCCACATAGGCACCAATGTTCACGTAGCTGGGCATCAAAATCGCGCCCTTGGCAATGTAGCTGCCGCGACGTGCCACAGCAGGTGGCACCACGCGCACGCCGGTGGCCTTCATTTCTTGTTCGCTCAAATGGGCGAATTTGGTTTGCACCTTGTCGAAAAAGCCCAGCGCTCCAGCTTTGATGAGTTCATTGTCTTTCAGGCGAAAAGACAGCAGCACGGCTTTTTTGATCCACTGGTGTGTTGTCCATTTGCCCACAGCCTCGCGGGTGGCAACGCGCATTTCGCCCTTGTTCAGTGCGCTGATGATGTGCTCAACGGCATCGCTGATTTCTTTGGGTGCCGTGGCGGGGGACAGGCTGGCGCGGCTTTCCCAGGCGGCGTCGATGATGGTTTGCAGTTGTTGGGTCATGGGGTAAGTCAGGTTAAAAGTCTTCAGTAAAAAAATGATCAGGCCATAGTGTTTTGACGCACAAAGTCTACGATACGCTGCGCGGCTTCCAGGCATTCGGCCGTTTCTGCTACCAAGGCCATGCGAATAAAGCCCGCGCCAGGGTTTACAGCGCCAACTTCACGCGCCAGATAACTGCCCGGCAGCACAGTCACATTGTATTGGGCAAGTAGCTGCGCCGCGAAAGCCGTGTCGCTGCCGCCGCACACATGGGCAGGTATTTGCGCCCACAGGTAAAAAGCGGCGTCGGGTAGCTTCACTTTGAAGACTTTTTCCAAGAGGGGGGTTACTGCGGCAAACTTGGCGCGGTATTGGGCGCGGTTGTCTATCACATGCTGCTCGTCGTTCCACGCGGCCACGCTGGCAGCCTGCACGGTGTGGCTCATGGCGCTGCCGTGGTAGGTGCGGTAGAGCAAAAACTGCCGCATGATGGCCGCGTCACCCGCCACAAAACCGCTGCGCATGCCGGGCACATTGCTGCGTTTGGACAGAGAGGTGAGGGCGATCAGGTTCTTGAAGTCTGCGCGGCCTAATTGGGCGGCTGCTTCCAGCCCACCCAGGGGAGGCTCGTCGCGAAAGTAAATCTCGCTGTAGCACTCGTCGCTGGCAATCACAAAACCGTATTGGTCAGACAGCGCAAACAGCTTTTTCCATTCGGCCAAGTCCATCACCGCGCCCGTGGGGTTGCCGGGGGAGCAGGCAAACACCAACTGCGTTTTTTGCCACACGTTGTCGGGCACACTGTCCCAGTCAATCGCAAAGTTACGCGCTGGGTCGCTAGGCGCGTAATGTACCTGCGCCCCTGCCAGAAAGGCAGCGCCTTCGTAGATTTGGTAGAACGGGTTGGGGCTGACGACGGTGGCATCCGGCTTATTCGGGTCAATCACGGTCTGCGTCAAGGCAAACAAGGCCTCGCGCGAGCCGTTGACGGGCAAGATTTGCGTTTTGGCGTCTACGGTGACGGTATAGCGGCGCTTGAGCCACGCCGCACACGCCTCTCGCAGCGCAGGCTCGCCCGCCGTAGCCGGGTAGCCCGCCAGACCGCTCAGGTTCTGGTTAATAGCGTCTTTGATAAGTTGCGGCGTAGCATGCTTGGGCTCTCCAATGCCCAGACTGATAGCACGGTGCGCAGGGCTGGGCGTAACGGTGGCTAAAAGCGCACGCAGCCGTTCGAAGGGGTAGGGCTGGAGTTTGTGTAAAAGCGGGTTCATTGAGGGAATTATCCCATTGGCGGCTCAGGGGTGGCACCCGGCGTGGTTAGCTGGCGCGCGTGTCAGGCCATGAATCCATAGGTACCGAGCGCCCGCTGTCACCCACAATCCACACTAAAAGCGTAGAATAATTTTAGCGATAGTGTGGCTAAATTCACCCCCGAAAGGAACGCATATGACAACGATGGAAATTGCCCAAAAGATGGTAGAGCTGTGCAAGCAAGGCAAGAATGCAGAAGCGCGGGACACCCTGTTTGCCGATGATTTGGTTAGCGTAGAAGCTGGCGGCCCGCCCGGCATGGACCGCGAAGCCCGTGGCTTGGCTGCGGTCAAGGCCAAAAGCGAATGGTGGACGAGCAACCACGACATCCACTCGGCCAACGTTACCGGGCCGTGGCCGCATGACGACCGTTTTATTGTCGGTTTTCAGTACGAGGTGACCTTCAAGCCAGACGGCAGCAAGCGAAAGCTGGACGAGGTGGGTCTGTACACCGTGCGCAACGGCAAAATCGTGCGAGAAGAGTTTTTCTACAGCATGGGCTAGTGAAATCCCTGCTTACAGCCCCTGGCGCCAGTGCCACAATAAACAAATGCGCTTATCTGACACCCGTTTTCTCGTCGCCTTGCTATTGCCATGCCTTACCTTCATGGGCCTTGGCACGATGCCTGCCTATGCCCTGGTGTTTACACTGGCTACCTGGTGGGGTATAGCTTTGTTTGACGCCGTGGTTCCTGGGGGCAGATCGTCGCCCCCGGCGGTGGCAGACGGTAGCAATTTGGCGTTTTTCACCTGGGTGCTGCGTTTGTTTGTGCCACTACAACTGGCTCTGATTGGCTATGGCGCTTACTTGGCCATGACCGCCGACTGGTGGGTCGTGGTGGGCGTGGCTTACGCCGTGGGCTTTATCAGCGGGTCGCAAGGTATTACTTTTGCACACGAACTGGGCCACAGCAAAAGCAAGCTGGACAGGTTGTGCGCCTGGGTGTTAATGACCAGTGTGTGCTATGGCCACTTCATGGTTGAACATTACCGGGGCCACCACCCCCGCGCCGCTACATTTGACGACCCGGCAAGCGCCCGTTATGGCGAGAGTTTGTACCGCTTTTTTCCGCGTACGCTTGTCGGTAGCCTTGCCAGTGGCTGGCGACTGGAAGCGCAGCGGCTCACGCACATGAAGCAAACCTGGGTGCAAAGCCCATTGCTATGGAGTACGCTGGGGTCTGTGGCTATGTGCTTGACCGGTCTTTTAATGCCATTTATAGCTGTAGCCAGCGTGGAACATGCGCAAGCAGCTATTAAAGTTGTAGCGTTCTTGCTGCTGCAATCTGCTTTTGCTTTCGTGCTTTTGGAGACGGTCAACTACATCGAACACTACGGCCTGAGCCGAAATGCAGAGCCTGGTAAGAAGGAAGCGTTTGGCATAATGCACGCCTGGAACGCCGACCACGTAGCCACCAACAGTCTTTTAGTCAATCTGCAGCGCCATTCTGACCACCATATGCACGCTTGGAAGCCCTATGCCACTCTGCAGCCCCTGCCAGGCCCCCAGTTGCCCACGGGCTACGCCGGTTGCATCATTTTGGCCATGCTGCCGCCTGTCTGGTTTTTCGTCATGCACCGCCGAATAGCCAGTTTGCAAGCCAAACAGCCCGTGCAGAGTGGGGCGTTGGCTTGAAAGCCAGCTAAAAACCTTTATAATCAAACACATATCGACCAAACGGGCGGCATAAGGCGCCCGTTTTTTTTTGGGCGAATGGTTTTCGTACTGTGCTTTTTTGCGCGATTTTTCATGCTTCGCGCTCTTTTGTTTTTAATTAAAAATTGCCATTGCTGTGAGTCTACAAACCGTTGCTTTACAAACCGTCACCGGTTTGGGCTTTGACTGTGTAGAGATTGAGCGCTCTGCAGGCGGTTTGTTGCGCATCACGATTGACCATCCGTGGCACTCTGGTGCGCCGCAAGAACTGGTAACGGTGGAAGACTGCGAGCGTGTGACGCGCCAGCTGCAGTTTGCGCTGGAAGTGGAAGCGGTGGACTACAAGCGGCTGGAAGTGTCGTCCCCCGGCATTGACAGGCCGCTGCGTAACGCGCAAGATTTTGAGCGCTTTGTGGGAGAGGTGGTTGACATCACGCTCAAGGCGGCCGTTGGTGGTGAAGTGGCGGCCAGCACGCAGGGCGCAGTGAATGCGAACCGCAAGAAGTTTCGCGGTAGGCTGGAAAAGCCGCTAGCAGCTGTTGAAAATGCGGATGCGGGTTGGCAAATCGTCTGGAGCGACGAGCCGCCACCCAAGCCGGGCACGCGGGTGAGCAAAAAGCGACTAGCACCGGTGATGCAGGCGCTGAACTTCAAGCTCGATGAGATGAGAGAGGCGCGCTTGGCACCGATAGTAGATTTCAAAGGCCGTGCAAGCTAAGGCTGAAGCTTGAGAGTCTTTACGTTGGGTTAAATGGATTGAATCGTCAGATAGGAGTGAATGCAATGAATCGCGAAATGTTGATGTTGATCGAGGCTATCTCTCGCGAGAAAAACGTCGAGCAAGATATCGTTTTTGGCGCTGTCGAGGCCGCTTTGGCACAGGCTACCAAAAAACTGCACCAGACAGAAGGCCATGGTGAAGTGGATATCCGCGTGTCGCTGGACCGCGATTCTGGCAATTACGAAACCTTCCGCCGCTGGCTGGTGGTGCCTGACGATGCGGGTCTGCAAAACCCGGACGCAGAAGAACTGCTGATGGACGCCACAGAGCGTGTGCCCGATGTGGAGGTGGGCGACTATATCGAAGAGGGTATCGAGTCTGTACCCATTGGCCGCATTGGTGCCATGGCTGCCAAGCAAGTTATTTTGCAAAAAATCCGCGACGCCGAGCGCGAGATTTTGCTCAACGACTTCATGAGCCGTGGCGACAAAATTTTGGTCGGCACCGTCAAGCGCATGGACAAAGGCGACATCATTGTCGAGTCTGGCCGCGTAGAAGGACGCTTGCGGCGTGCAGACATGATTCCCAAAGAAAACCTGCGCACAGGTGACCGCGTGCGCGCGATGATCATGGAAGTGGACACCACCTTGCGTGGTGCGCCCATCATCCTGAGCCGTTCGGCGCCCGAATACATGATGGAACTGTTTCGCACCGAGGTGCCCGAGATCGAGCAAGGCCTGCTGGAGATCAAATCCTGCGCCCGCGACCCTGGCTCACGCGCCAAGATCGCTGTGCTCTCACACGACAAGCGTGTAGACCCCATTGGCACCTGCGTGGGCGTGCGCGGTTCACGCGTCAACGGCGTGACCAACGAGCTGGCAGGCGAGCGTGTAGACATTGTGCTGTGGAGCGAAGACCCGGCGCAGTTTGTCATTGGCGCGCTGGCTCCGGCCAACGTCAGCTCCATCGTGGTGGACGAAGAGCGCCACGCAATGGACGTGGTAGTGGATGAGGAAAACCTCGCCATTGCCATTGGCCGCGGCGGTCAAAACGTGCGCCTGGCGTCTGAGCTGACCGGCTGGAAAATCAACATCATGGACGCTGCGGAGTCTGCGCAAAAGCAGGCGAATGAGACCGATTCGATCCGCAAACTCTTCATGGAAAAGCTGGACGTAGACCAGGAAGTAGCCGACATTCTGATCGAAGAAGGTTTCACCAGCCTGGAAGAAGTGGCCTATGTGCCGTTGCAGGAAATGCTGGAAATTGAAAGCTTTGACGAAGACACCGTGACCGAGCTGCGCACCCGCGCCAAAGACACATTGCTGACCATGGCCATTGCTAAGGAAGAGTCTGCCGAAGCTGTAAGCCAGGATCTGCACGACATGTACGGCCTGACGCCAGAGCTGATTGTCAAATTGGAGGCGGCCGGTGTCAAAACCCGTGACGACCTGGCCGACCTGGCCACTGACGAGCTGACCGACATTACGGGGCAAAGCGCAGAAGAGGCCACAGCCCTGATCATGAAAGCTCGCGAGCATTGGTTTGCCAATGACGCTGCTGCGGTAACTCCCGCAAGCTCAGTGACCGCAAGCTCAGTGACCGCAAGCTCTGTGCCCGGTGCAGCCACACCAGCGGCGCAGTCGGCGCAATAACACCATGGATACGAGCACATACATATGTCAAGCACCACAGTCTCCGAGTTTGCAAACGAACTCAAAAAAACCACCGACACGCTGCTAGAGCAATTGCGTTCAGCGGGCGTGCCCAAGGCATCACCTGGCGATACGCTGACCGACGCGGACAAGCAAAAGCTGCTCGGCTATTTGCAGACCAGCCACGGCACAGCCACGGGTGAGCGCAAAAAAATTACCTTGGTGAAAAAATCCACCAGCGAGATCAAACAAGCTGACGCTACAGGCAAAGCGCGCATCATCCAGGTAGAGGTGCGTAAAAAGCGCACCTTTATTCAGCGCGACGAAGAAGCTGATGCCGAGGCGGCACACACCGCTGCCAATGAGGCTGCGAACGCTGCGGCTGCAGCCGAGCAAGCCGAACTGGCACGTCGTGAGGAAGAAGCGCGCCATCAGGCCGAATTACTCAGCCGCCAAGAGCAAGAGCTGGCCGAGCGTCGCCGCCTGCGTGAAGAGCAGGAAGCGCGCGATTTGGCCACAGCCCAGGAAGCTGCGCAAGCTGCTGAAACTTCAGAAAATCCTGCGGAGCCTGCCAAGACTGCGCCAGCAGCTACTAAAACGCTAGCGCAAATGCAGGCGCAAGATGCTGAGCGCAAATTGGCTGAACGCGTTGCCAAAAATACTGCGCAAATTGCAAAAACTACCGCAGAACTGGCTAAAACCGCTGCAGCCAAGGCCAAGACCCTGTCTGCAGACGAAAAAGCTGCTGCCGCTGAAGCTGACAAGGCAGCCGTTGCCGTTGCAAAACAAGAAGCCGCAAAAACTGCTGCCAGCAATGCTGCTGCAGCCAGCGCCCAAGCCAAGTTGGACGATGCTGCACGCGCTAAAGACCTGGACGAGCGCCGCCGCAAAGCCCTGGCCGAAGCCGAGGGCATCCGTTCCATGATGAGCGCACCGCAGCGTGTCATGGTGGCTAAAAAGCCTGAAGTGCCCAAGCCTGCTGTCAAAGGCACCCTGCACAAGCCCGTGGCTGTGCCCGGTGCAGCCAAGCCCGCCACTAAGCCTACTGCGCCCGGTGCAACCACCACGGTGGGCCGCGACGGCAAAAAAGAAGTCAAATCTGAAAAACTGTCTTCTAGCTGGGGCGGAGATCCTGCGAAGAAGAAAGAAATCAAAACCCGTGGCGACTCCAGTGGCGGCGCAGGCCGCAGCAGTTGGCGCGGCGGCCCACGCGGCAAACGTCGTGGTGATGACCGTGAAGAACACGTCGAAGCCGCGCCGGTCGAAGCACGCGTCATTGAAGTGCATGTGCCAGAGACAATTACTGTGGCCGAATTGGCGCACAAGATGAGTGTCAAGTCATCCGAAGTCATCATGAAGCTGATGAAGCTCGGCCAGATGGTCACCATCAACCAGTCGCTGGACCAGGACACCGCCATGATCGTGGTGGAAGAACTGGGCCACAAAGCCATGGTTGCTGCGCTGGACGACCCCGATGCATTTACTGACGAAGATATTGAAGGCCAGAAGGCCGAAAGCCTGCCGCGCGCACCCGTAGTAACCGTGATGGGCCACGTAGACCACGGCAAAACATCGCTGCTGGACTACATCCGCCGTGCCAAAGTGGCCAGCGGCGAAGCCGGTGGCATTACCCAGCACATTGGTGCCTACCACGTGGAAACACCACGCGGCATGGTGTCCTTCCTGGACACCCCCGGTCACGAAGCCTTTACGGCCATGCGTGCGCGCGGTGCCAAGGCAACCGACATTGTTATTCTGGTGGTGGCTGCGGACGACGGCGTGATGCCGCAAACCAAAGAGGCTATCAAGCACGCCAAGGCGGCTGGTGTTCCTATCGTGGTGGCGATCAACAAGATCGACAAGCCTGATGCAAACCCAGAGCGCGTTAAGGGCGAGCTGGTGATTGAAGAGGTGGTGCCAGAAGAATTTGGCGGTGATTCGCCCTTCGTGTCCGTGTCGGCAAAAACCGGCGTGGGTATTGACGACTTGCTGGAGCAGGTATTGCTGCAAGCCGAAATTTTGGAACTCAAAGCGCCAGTTGACGCAATGGCCAAGGGCCTGGTCATAGAAGCCCAGCTAGACAAAGGCCGTGGCCCCGTGGCTACCATCCTGGTACAGTCTGGCACACTGAAAACGGGTGACATGGTGCTGGCGGGCTCCACCTATGGCCGCGTGCGTGCCATGCTGGACGAAAACGGCAGAACCATCAAAGAAGCTGGCCCGTCCATTCCGGTGGAAATTCAAGGTTTGACCGAAGTGCCAAGAGCGGGTGACGAATTTATGGTGATGGCTGACGAGCGCCGCGTGCGCGAAATTGCCACTTACCGCGCGGGCAAGTTCCGTTACACCAAGCTGGCCAAGCAACAAGCCGCCAAACTGGAAAACATGTTTACCGACATGGCCGCAGGCGAGCTGAAAATGCTGCCCGTTATTGTCAAGGCCGACGTACAAGGTTCGCAAGAAGCTCTGGCCCAGTCCCTGCTCAAGTTGTCTACCAATGAAGTCAAGGTACAGATGGTGTACGCGGCTGTGGGTGCCATCAGCGAGAGCGACATCAACCTGGCCATTGCCTCCAAGGCCGTCATTATTGGCTTTAACACCCGTGCAGACGCAGGTGCGCGCAAGTTGGCTGAGTCCAACGGCATCGACATTCGTTACTACGACATCATTTACGACGCTGTGGACGACGTGAAGGCAGCCATGAGCGGCATGCTGACGCCCGACAAGAAAGAGGAAATTTTGGGTACGGCCGAAATCCGCCAGGTATTCAAAGTGTCCAAGGTGGGCTCGATTGCTGGTTGCATGGTTACCAGTGGCCTGGTACGTCGCTCTGCCAAGCTGCGCCTCTTGCGCAACAACATGGTCATCTACACGGGCGAGCTGGACAGCTTGAAGCGCTTCAAAGACGATGCCCGCGAAGTCAAGGAAGGTTTTGAGTGCGGCTTGAACATCAAGAACTACAACGACATTCAAGAACAAGACGTTTTGGAGTTCTTTGAAATTCGCGAAGTGGCGCGTACGCTGGGCGAGGCTACCAAGCCAGTAGCCACGGCATAAAGCAGTTCAAAGGAGATCGGTATGTCTGCTTTCAAAACCTTATGGCGCAACAATAAGGGCTTTGTGCTCTTTGTAGGCCTGATGTTTGTTTTTCGGTCTGCAGTTGCAGACTGGAACTACGTACCGTCTTCTTCGATGAACCCCACCTTGATTTCGGGAGATCGGGTGATTGTGAACAAGCTAGCCTACAGCCTGCGCGTTCCATTTACTTTGCATGAACTGGCACGCTGGGGCAGCCCGCAGCCCGGTGATGTGATTACCTTTGACTCACCCAAAGACGAAGTGAACCTGATCAAGCGTGTGATGGCTGTAGAGGGCGACGTGGTAGAGATGCGCGATAACACGGTCATCGTCAACAGCACACCCATTGAGCGCAGCTTGGTTGATGAGTCGCGCCTGGTGCCTACCGAAGCCGCACCACTATCTGTGCAAGTGTGGGGCGAGAAAATCAATGGCAAGAAGATTGAAGTAGCACGTCTGGCAGACCGCAATCTGAACCGTGACTTTGATGCAGTCCAAGTGCCGCAAGGCCATGTGCTGGTGCTGGGTGATAGCCGCGACAACAGCAACGACTCGCGTTTTATCGGTTTTATCGACGTGCATCGTGTCACAGGCCAGGCCACACGCGTCGCCATTTCGCATAACCCAGACTTGCTGTATCTGCCGCGTAAAGAACGCCTGTGGCTGCCACTGTAAATACTGCATACATACCATGCCAAAACGCGCATCCACTCCCAACCGCGGCATCCGTGTCGGTGACCAGATCCAGCGTGATTTGGCAGAGTTGATCGCGCGTGAGCTGAAAAACCCGAAAGTGGGTATGGTCACCATCAATTCCGTAGAAGTCACCCCCGACTATGCCCATGCACAGGTGTATTTCAGTTTGCTGATGGGCGACCCAGCCGAATCTACTGCGGCGTTGAACCAGTCGGCAGGTTTTTTGCGCAACGGCTTGTTCAAGAAATTGCACATCCACACGGTGCCTACACTACATTTTGTATTTGACCGCAGCATTGAACGAGCTTCGGACATGAACGCCTTGATTTCTAAGGCCGTGGCCTCGCGTTCCAAGAACGAGGATACCGACTAGTATGCGCACCGCAGGGCCGCCCCAAGGTGCGTACGCCCCCTTGGGGGGCAGCGACCCACGCGCAGCGGGGGAGCGTGGGGGCACGTCACCCCATGTACGGGTCGTGAGGCGCCCCGTACATGGGGTGATTTTGCTGGACAAACCGCTTGGTTTGTCGAGTAACGACGCACTGCAAAAAGCCAAATGGCTGATGCGCGCCGAAAAAGCGGGGCACACCGGTACGCTAGACCCTTTGGCTACCGGCGTGCTGCCGCTGTGCTTTGGTGCGGCCACCAAGTTCAGCGCTTTGCAACTGGAAGCCGTGAAAACGTATGAAGCGGTTGCTGTATTGGGCGTAAAAACGACTACAGGCGATGCAGAAGGCGAAGTGATTGCAACGCGCGCCGTGAACGTGACCCAAGCCGACCTGGACCGCGTGCAAGCGCAGTTCACGGGCCCCATAAGCCAGGTGCCTCCGATGTACAGTGCCTTGAAGAAAGACGGCAAGGCTTTGTACGAATACGCACGTGCAGGTGTTACCGTAGAGCGCGAAGCACGCCATGTCGAGATTTATAAGCTAAATATAAGCTTTGCCAGCGCGGAATATGCGCAAGCAGCTATTAAAATAGTAGCAACTGTGAGTAAGGGAACGTATATCCGAACTCTGGGTGAAGACATTGGTGAGGCGTTAGGCTGTGGCGCGCATTTAAGCGTGCTGCGTCGCACGGAAACAGGCGGTTTGGGTGTTGACAAGGCTGTGACCTTGTTGCAACTGGAAGCCATGGACGAGGAGCAGCGCTGGGCCTGCTTGCAGCCGGTAGAAAGCCTGTTGCAGGGTCATGCCACCGTCACGCTGGACAGTGAGAATGCAGGACGCTTTTTAAGCGGCTTGCGACGCAGAGTCAAAATGCCTGACGCAGAGCAGGTAGCAGTTTACGGAGACAGTCCGCGTGCTTTGTTGGGCGCGGCGCATATCGCGGGCGGTGAGCTGATCCCAGATCGCTTGCTGTCACCGCTTGAGATTGAACAAATTTTGTCTAAACCTATTTAAGTAAGTGAAAAGCTAGAGAGAACGCCATGAATAAACAAATCCGCAACATCGCCATCATTGCCCACGTGGACCATGGCAAGACCACCCTGGTAGACCAATTGCTGCGCCAGTCTGGCACCTTTCGCGCGAACGAAAAAGTCACCGAGCGTGTGATGGACAACAACGATCTGGAAAAAGAACGCGGCATCACCATCACGGCCAAAAACTGCGCTGTTAGCTGGAAAGACACCCACATCAATATCGTGGACACCCCTGGTCACGCCGACTTTGGCGGCGAGGTAGAGCGCGCCTTGTCTATGGTGGACGGCGTGGTGCTGCTGATTGACGCGGTAGAAGGCCCCATGCCTCAAACCCGTTTCGTAACGAAAAAAGCTTTGGCCCTGGGTCTCAAACCCATCGTGGTGGTCAACAAGGTAGACCGTCCCGGTGCGCGCCCAGACTACGTTATCAACGCGGCCTTTGAGCTGTTTGACAAGCTGGGCGCTACAGAAGAGCAGCTGGACTTTCCCGTGGTGTATGCCAGCGGATTGAACGGCTGGGCCTGCCTGCAAGAAGGCGAACCTGGCGAGCAGTGGGGTAAAGACCTTGCCCCCTTGTTTGAAACCGTGCTAAGCCATGTACCTGCGCACGCTGGCGACCCGGCTGCACCGCTACAGCTACAAATCTCCAGTACCGACTATTCAACCTACGTGGGCCGCATCGGTATTGGCCGCATCAACCAAGGCACGCTGAAATCGCCGCAAGACGTATTGATGATGTTTGGCCCAGAGGGTAAGACCATCAAGGCGCGCATCAACCAGGTGTTGACCTTTGAAGGCCTGGAGCGCCATGCGCTGCAGCCTGGTGAAGTTGCGCTGCCCGGCCATATTGTGCTGATCAACGGCATTGAAGACATTGCGCTTGGCGTGACAATTACCGACCCGCTCGCCCCACAGCCGCTACCTATGCTCAAGGTTGACGAGCCTACGCTGACCATGAATTTTTGCGTGAACAACTCGCCATTAGCGGGCCGCGAAGGTAAGTTTGTGACCAGCCGCCAGTTGCGTGACCGTCTGGACAAAGAACTGCAGTCCAACATGGCACTGCGCGTTAAAGACACGGACGAAGAGGGTATTTATGAAGTATCTGGTCGCGGTGAATTGCACTTGACCATTTTGCTGGAGACTATGCGCCGCGAGGGCTATGAGCTGGCTGTAAGCAAGCCGCGTGTGGTCTACAAAGAAGTTAACGGCGAAAAGCACGAGCCTATCGAATTGTTGACTGTGGACATTGAAGAAGGCCACCAAGGCGGTGTAATGCAGGCGTTGGGTGAGCGCAAGGGCGACTTGGTGAACATGGAGTCGGATGGCCGTGGCCGCGTGCGCCTGGAATACCGTATTCCAGCACGTGGTTTGATTGGCTTTCGTAACGAGTTTTTGAACCTGACACGCGGCACGGGTTTGGCCAGTAACATTTTTGACAGCTACGAGGCTTTCCGTGGTGACATTCCAGGTCGCAAGAATGGCGTGCTGATTTCGATGGACGATGGCGAGATCGTGACCTATTCACTAGGCAAGCTGGACGACCGTGGCCGCATGGTCGTGAAAGCGGGTGACCCGGTGTACGAAGGCATGATTGTCGGCATCCATAACCGTGACAACGACTTGGTTGTGAATGCCGTGCGCCAAAAGCAGTTGACCAACTTCCGCGTCAGCGGCAAAGAAGACGCGATCAAGATCACACCGCCGATCATCCTGACCCTGGAAACCGCTGTGGAATTTTTGGAAGACGACGAGTTGGTAGAAATCACTCCCAAATCTATCCGCTTGCGCAAGCGCCACCTGAAAGAACATGAGCGCAAGAAAAATCGTTAATTGTTCTTGACGTTTGGCAATTAAAAAAGCGGTTCATGTGGCCGCTTTTTTTGTTTTGTCTACGTAAACTGGTCAGCTCTTTGTGTGCAAAGCCAATTACCAGGTCGCTCTAAAATAGCCCAGCGCAAGCCGCACCGGCTTTACCACCCCATGCTTGTGTTAACGCAATGAATTACAAAAGTATCCATTTCACCCACCGCCAGGCTGTGCTGCTTATGGTGGCTTGCACTTTGATGTGGTCTATCGCTGGCGTGGTTACGCGCCAGTTGGAGCATGCTAAAAGCTTCGAAGTGACCTTTTGGCGCAGTGGTTTTACCGTGCTCACGCTGCTGATCATCTTGCCCCTGTGGCAGGGCAAAGACGTGTTTCGCAACATGCATTGGAGTAGTCGTTCGTTCTGGATATCGGGTGTGTGCTGGAGCGTGATGTTCACTGCTTTTATGATGGCCTTGATGCTCACCAGTGTGGGCAATGTGCTGGTCACCATGGCCGTGGGGCCGCTGCTAACTGCCGTGATGGCACGTTTTTTTATCGGACACAAGCTGGCCGCGCGTACCTGGGTGGCCATTGCGGTGGCGGGCTGCGGCATTGCCTACATGTTTGGCGCGCAAATGAATCTGGGCGAAAAGGGCGCACTGCTAGGCTGCCTGGTGGCGTTGTGTGTGCCCTTTGCCGCTGCCACGCACTGGACGGTGGTACAAAAGGCGCAGGCGCATGGTGACAAGCTCGACCTGGTGCCCTGCGTACTGGTGGGCGGGGTGATTTCTGCCGTTGTCACCTTGCCGTTTGCATTCCCATTCATGGCCAGTGGCAAAGACGTCGCGTGGCTGGCATTGCTGGGCAGCGTACAACTGGGCATTCCGTGCATGTTGTCAGTGGTTTGCGCGCGTGTGCTCAAAGCGCCAGAAGTGTCTTTGCTGGCATTACTGGAGGTGATTTTCGGCATTGCACTGGCCTGGATCGGCGCGAACGAAGTGCCTGGCCCAACGGTTTTACTGGGTGGCGCGCTGGTGATTGGTGCGCTGTTGGTCAATGAAATTTTGAGCTGGAATCAAAGCAGATGAACACGACTATGAACGAATCAGACAACCATATCACCCTGGAAGTGCGAGGTAACGCCGGGCTGATCACGCTGAACCGTGCCAAAGCCTTGAACGCCTTGTCACTCCCCATGATTCGGCAAATAACGGCTGCTTTGCTTGACTGGCGTGCGCAACCAGCTATTCAATGTGTAGCAATTCGCGGTATGGGCAAGGACGCGAACAGCCTGTCTGGCAGCGCTCCGTTTGGCAGTTTTTGCGCAGGTGGCGACATTCGCTTCTTTCACCAGGCAGCGCTTTCAGGCAACCCAGAGTTGGAAGATTTTTTTAGTGAAGAATACGCCCTCAACCATTTGATTCACACCTACCCCAAGCCTTATGTCGCCTTTATGGACGGTATCGTCATGGGTGGCGGCATGGGCATCAGCCAGGGTGCCAGCCACCGCATTGTGACCGAGCGCACCAAGATGGCCATGCCCGAGACGGGGATTGGCTTGTTCCCCGATGTAGGGGGAGGGTACTTTTTAAGCCGTTGTCCAGGCAGTTTGGGCGAATACCTGGCCCTTACCGGTCGGGTGATAAACGCGGCAGACGCTGTAGCCGCCGGTTTGGCCGATACGGTTTGTGACGCTGCTGAATTGCCCGCATTGTGGGACGCATTGGGCCAGGCCCGGTTTACCGATGCAGACGATGTAAATGCATGGGTCGCAGATCAATTTGCTACTAAAAAAGTAGCTGCTTGCGCAGTATCTATAAGCGATACAGCCGATATGGATAGTATTTTTAGTCTTCCCGGTGTGGTTGACATCTTGGCTGCGCTACATGCACACAGCAGTGACTGGGCGCGTGCAACACAGGCCACACTGCGCACGCGTTCCCCGCTCATGCTGCATGTCGTGCTAGAGCAAATACGCCGCGCGCGCAGCATGAGTCTGGCCGACGACCTGCGCATGGAACGCGACTTGGTGCGCCATTGCTTTCACACCCAGCACTTGCAACGCAGTGGCGCGCACAGCGAAACGGTAGAGGGCATTCGCGCACTGGCAGTTGATAAAGACCACACGCCAAAGTGGAACCCCGCGCGCATTGAAGACGTAACACCCGAGATGGTGCAAGCATTCTTCAGCAGCCCGTGGCCTCAAAAAGCGCATCCTTTGCGCGACTTGGTGTAGAGTTATTTACTATAAATAGTATAGCTAACTATGTATATGCGACGCTGGCAATAGGCTAATTTTGCTACTTAAATTAGCGGTTATGTACCTTCATGGCTCGCGCTACTTCCCGTTTGCCTTCGCGGTCAGCAATCACATTGCGTTTGTCATGCTCGCCTTTGCCTTTGGCTAAGGCAATCTCGCATTTCACGCGCCCGTTTTTCCAGTGCAAGTTGATGGGAACCAGGGTGTAGCCCTTTTGCTCCACCTTGCCCGTTAGGCGGAGAATGTCGTCCTTCTTCATCAGCAGCTTTTTGGTGCGCACGCTGTCGGGGTTGACGTGGGTAGAGGCCGTCTTCAGCGGGTTGATCTGGCAACCCATGATGAACAGCTCGCCATTGCGCACCAGCACATAGCCGTCGGTCAACTGTACCTTGCCGTCGCGCACGGCTTTGACTTCCCAGCCTTCCAGCACCATGCCGCACTCGTAGCGCTCTTCAAAAAAGTAGTTGAAAGCCGCTTTTTTGTTGTCCGCAATGCGGCTGTTAGCCGGTTGCTTTTTGGATTTTTCTGCGGATTCGGGCTTTTTTGTCATGTGAGAAAGATGAGGATATGCTGCCCCAATACAATGGGCTAGCACAATTACTTAGCAAACAGCATTTTACGAGCCAGCGCGTCCACACCGTGAAGAGTATTCAAAAGTCCGTCTTAATCTGGTACAGCGCCCAGCAAATGTTTGACCTGGTGATTGACGTGCCCTCCTACCCCCAGTTTCTGCCCTGGTGCGACTCTGCCTATGTGGTCGAAGTCAACCCCCACGGAGCCACCGCGCAAATCGGCATCAGCTTTAGCGGCATTCGCCAGCGCTTTACCACCCGCAACACCCACACCACCCATAGCGAAGTGGCCATGCAACTGGTAGACGGCCCGTTCTCCAGGCTAGACGGCGCCTGGCGCTTCATCCCCGTAGGCGCGCCAGACCAGCACGCCTGTCGGGTAGAACTGCAACTGAACTACGGCTTTGACAGCGTCGCCCTGGCCGCCCTGATAGGCCCCGTGTTCGACAAAATCGCCTCCAGCCTGGTAGACGCGTTTGTGAAGCGGGCGGAGCAGGTGTATGGTGCCTAGTCACACCCTTGGCCACACCCCTGGCCACTCCTCTGGCAACATCCACAAGAAAGCCAAAACGCCCTTGCACATTACCCTGGCCTATTCGCCAGCGCCGCGCGTAGTGCATGAACTGGCTTTAACCCTGCCAGTAGGGGCCAAACTGCGCGATGCCTTGGCTGCGGGCGCAGGCGATGCCCGCTTTGCCGACCTGCAAACCGCCGCAGCCCTGGTACTGGGCATATGGGGACACAAAGCCAGCCTGGACCACGCCCTGCACGACGACGACCGCGTAGAAGCCTACCGCCCCCTGCGCGTAGACCCTAAAGTGGCGCGCAGAGAGCGCTTTGCCAAGCAGGGCGCACGCACCTCGGGTTTGTTTGCCAAACGCAGGCCGGGGGCTAAACCCGGCTACTAAGCTTTGAGAATTTGTAGTTGAGGTTGCTACATATTTTATAGCTGCTCACGCAATAACCACGCTGGCATTTGGCAGAAAAGCATAAATAAAGGCATTGCAGATACAAAAAAGCTACCAAGGTAGCCTTTTTGGCGTGAAGAGAAAAACCCTTCTATTTGCAATCTGTTTTGGCAATCTCTTGTAGACGCTTTGTTTCTGCAGCGCGGTCCGTATCGCTCATATACTCGCGCTCACCTTTATCGTTGGTTTTGCCGATGCGAATGCCCGAGTTGAAGGTAACCAAACTGGCTTGAATGCGTTTGCAGTTCTCTGCACGCGCAGCGGCTACTTTGTCGTCTTCAGCCTTTTGTTTAGTTTTTTCAGCCGCTTCGGCTTCTTTTTTCTTTTTTTCCAGTTCGCTGTCTTTGCCGCTCACCTTCAGCCCGCTGGCTGCGGCCTTGGGGGCAGACGCAGCAGCTACAGCGCCAGATGCGGCTACTGCGTCTGATCCGGGTGTATTGGCGGTTGTATCGGCCTTGGCTTGCGCAGCCGCAATGGCTTTGGTACCACCGGGGCGCTTGAATATCTTGTTATCGGGCACCTCGCTGGCAGGCGCTTGGTCGCTGAAGATGCGGCGGCCATCTTTATCCGTCCAGCCCCACTGGGCGTGAGCCGTAGCGGCCATTAGCAGGCCAGCGCTGATGATGAGAGTGGGTAGACCATGAAGCAGTTTGGTTGCAAATTTCATATTCCAAGTTTAACGCGCCCGGTTAGGTTGCGGTGCACAATGGCTTACCAATTCGTTGCCGTTTAGCCGCAGTCTGTAGCCATTGGTCAGTTTTTGATAGGGCATGGACTGAGCAAAATACCTAGGGTTTGCACCAGTTGGGCGCTTTGGCAACGGTACAATCCATTTTTTGGAGAACCCCCCATGCGTTTGCTTGGTAAAGCCCTGACTTTTGACGACATTTTGCTCGTTCCGGCCTTCTCTGAAGTGCTGCCCAAAGACACTTCCCTGTCCACCCAACTGTCCCGCAACATCCGCCTGAACCTGCCTCTGGTGTCTGCCGCTATGGACACCGTGACCGAAGCCCGCCTGGCCATTGCCATGGCGCAAGAAGGCGGCATGGGCATCATCCACAAGAATTTGACCGCCAAAGACCAGGCCGCCCAGGTGCGCAAGGTCAAACGCCACGAATCTGGCGTGCTGCGCGACCCAGTGGTCATTCCGCCCGACTTTAAGGTGCACCAGGTGATGGCACTGTCCGAACAATTAGGTGTGAGCGGCTTTCCGGTGGTGGACGGCGGCAAAGTGGTGGGTATTGTGACTGCGCGAGACTTGCGCTTTGAGCAGCGTATGGACGTACCGGTCAGCGAAATTATGACGCCGCGTGAGCGCTTGGTGACGGTGCCGGTGGGCGCGCCGCTGGCTGATGCCAAAGCTTTGATGAACAAGCACCGCCTGGAGCGGGTATTGGTTGTCACGTCCAGCTTTGAATTGAAGGGCCTAATTACCGTCAAAGACATCACCAAGCAAACCAATTTTGCTAACGCTGCCCGTGACGAACACGGCAAGCTGCGTGTAGGCGCAGCAGTGGGCGTGGGCGAGGGCACCGAAGAGCGCGTAGCTGCCTTGGTAGAGGCTGGCGTTGACGCCATCGTGGTAGACACGGCGCATGGCCACAGCAAGGGCGTGATCGAGCGCGTGCGCTGGGTCAAGCAGCATTACCCGCAGGTGGACGTGATTGGCGGCAACATCGCCACCGGCGCAGCAGCGCGTGCGCTGGCCGACGTAGGTGCCGACGCGGTCAAGGTGGGTATTGGCCCTGGCAGCATTTGCACCACCCGCATCGTCGCGGGCGTGGGTGTGCCGCAAATCATGGCTATTGACAGCGTGGCTACCGCCCTCAAAGGCAGCGGGGTGCCCCTGATTGCTGACGGCGGTATTCGCTACAGTGGCGACATCGCCAAAGCCATTGCCGCTGGTGCCAGCACGGTGATGATGGGCGGCATGTTTGCCGGCACTGAAGAAGCGCCGGGCGAAGTGGTGCTTTTTCAGGGCCGCAGCTACAAAAGCTATCGCGGCATGGGCAGCATTGGTGCCATGCAGCAAGGCAGTGCAGACCGGTATTTTCAAGAAAGCAGTACAGGCAACCCGAATGCGGACAAGCTGGTGCCCGAAGGCATCGAAGGCCGCGTGCCCTATAAAGGCTCGGTGGTGGCCATCATCTTTCAAATGGCGGGTGGTTTGCGCGCCAGCATGGGTTACTGCGGTTGTGCCACGGTGCCAGACATGCACAATAAGGCAGAGTTTGTCGAAATTACCAGCGCTGGCATACGCGAAAGCCACGTGCACGATGTACAAATCACCAAAGAAGCGCCTAATTACAGATCCGAATAAAAAATCAGGACAGGGGCAACTTGCATGGGGCACAATGACCCCCTCATTTACTACTTTAGGAGCAACACTATGGGTATGATTTCTTTTTTTAAAGAAGCGGGTGAAAAACTGTTTGGCCACAAGCCCGAAGTGGCCGCTGCAGTGGCAGAGCCCAGCAACGAAGAAAAGCTGGTCGCAGCCAACACTGCGGCCAGTGGTGCCATTCGCGACTACATCAATACCCAAGGCCTGCCGGGGAGTGACCTGAACATTGCGTTTAACGGTGCAGACCAGATCGTCACCGTGGGCGGTTTGGTAGCCGACCAGGCCACCAAAGAAAAAATCGTCGCCTGCTGCGGCAATGTGCACGGCGTGGCCGGTGTGGCAGACGACATGCAGTGCAGTGAGCCTGCCGAAGAATGCCAGTACCACATGGTGGAGAAAGGCGACACGCTCTCCAAAATCGCTAAAGAAGTCTACAGCGACGCCAACAAGTACCCCGTTATTTTTGAAGCCAACAAGCCCATGTTGAGCCACCCCGATAAAATATACCCTGGCCAGAATTTGATCATCCCGGCGCTGGCGTAAAGCCCGCGCACCCAAAAAGGCCAGTTATCTGGCCTTTTTTTATTCTCACCACGCATTCTTCGCACCCCTTGCTCGCAATGTCTCACCAAAAAATCCTCATTCTCGATTTCGGTTCCCAGGTCACCCAGCTGATTGCCCGCCGCGTGCGCGACGGCCATGTGTTTTGCGAAGTGCATCCTTGTGACGTGACCGACGAATGGGTGCGTGACTACGCCAAAGACGGCGCGTTGAAGGGGGTGATCTTGTCGGGCAGCCATGCCAGCGTGACCGAAGACACGACAGACCGCGCCCCGCAAGCCGTACTTGAACTGGGCGTGCCGGTTTTGGGCATTTGCTATGGCATGCAAACTATGGCGCAGCAACTGGGCGGCAAGGTAGAAACGGGCGCTACCGCAGGGGCTGGTTATGCCCAGCGTGAATTTGGCGCAGCCACCGTGCGTGCGCATGGCCACACCGCGCTGCTGAGTGACATTGCAGACTTTACGACCGAAGCAGGCGAGGGCATGCTGAACGTGTGGATGAGCCACGGCGACAAGGTGACCGAGATGCCGCCCGGCTTCAAGCTCATGGCGTCCACCGACAGTTGCCCGATTGCCGGCATGGCCGACGAAGCGCGCAAGTTCTACGCCGTTCAGTTTCACCCCGAAGTGACGCACACCATTCAAGGCCAGGCGCTGCTGGAGCGTTTTGTCGTTGGCATTTGCGGTGCCAAACCCGACTGGATCATGCGCGACCATATTGCCGAAGCCGTGGAGCTTATTCGCAAACAGGTGGGTGACGAAGAAGTCATCCTCGGCTTGTCTGGCGGTGTAGATTCGTCGGTGGCCGCTGCACTTATTCACCGCGCCATTGGCGACCAACTGACCTGCGTGTTTGTAGACCACGGCCTGCTGCGCTTGAACGAGGGCGACATGGTCATGGACATGTTTGTGGGCAAGCTGCACGCCAAGGTGATTCGCGTAGACGCCGAAGCACAGTTTCTCGGCCACCTGAAAGGCGTGAGCGACCCCGAAGCCAAACGCAAGATCATCGGGCGCGAGTTTGTAGAGGTATTTAAGGCGCAAGCCAGCGCACTTACTGCGCAAGGCGCTATTAAAAACGGAGCGAATGCAGGTAGTAAAGCAGTTAAAGGAGCCAAGTGGTTGGCCCAAGGCACCATTTACCCCGACGTGATTGAAAGCGGCGGCGCAAAGTCCAAAAAAGCCGTCACCATCAAAAGCCACCACAACGTAGGCGGCCTGCCCGAGCAACTCGGCTTGAAGCTGCTGGAGCCACTACGCGACCTCTTCAAAGACGAAGTGCGCGAACTGGGCGTGGCCCTGGGCCTGCCGCCCGAGATGGTCTATCGCCACCCCTTCCCCGGCCCTGGTCTGGGCGTGCGCATTTTGGGCGAAGTGAAAAAAGAATACGCCGACCTGCTACGCTGCGCCGATGCCATCTTTATCGAAGAA
Organism: Polaromonas sp.; assembly: GCA_043774625.1. Lineage (GTDB taxonomy): Bacteria > Pseudomonadota > Gammaproteobacteria > Burkholderiales > Burkholderiaceae_C > JAAFIP01. Next base: position 27,644 of record JAYVTG010000074.1, read on the forward strand.
CTACGTAATTTTCCTTTCACACCCGCTCGCCCTGAGCCCGTCGAAGGGCGTACCGCACCAAAGAATTGGTACGAAGCCACTAGCCAGGCATTCACCGTCTTTTTGCCCGTCAAGAGCGTAGGCGTTATGGGCGATGGCCGCACCTACGACTACGTGGTGGCATTACGCGCAGTGCAAACCAGCGACTTTATGACGGCAGATTGGGCAGAGTTACCGTATGCCTTATTGAAGAAAGTATCAGGCCGCATCATCAATGAAGTGCGTGGAATTAATCGGGTTACCTATGACGTGAGTAGCAAGCCGCCTGCGACAATCGAGTGGGAGTGAATTTTTTGAGCGTGAAATTTAGAGGCGATAATTACAACAACTGCATGATTTAAGGCTAGTAGTCAGAGTCTTTCATTTTGATAGGCACAGCTTTTCTTCTATATCAGACCGACTCAGTAAAGCGAACACTATTGCTGTAAGGCCAAGTGTGAAATAGGTCTGGTAAAAGGCAAAGTCGAGCACGACAAGAGTGATAGCGTGAAAGATCGTGAACGGAAGCGGGAAGTTGAACGGGTATGAAGTGGCGCAATCGTTAAAAAATGTTTAACGATAGGGAACAAATCGTAGATATTTACTCTTTATATGTTTGCAAACAACAGGCTGTTAACAATGTTGTTGTTTGAGCTTTTCTAATCTTTATCTGGAGTCTTTTATGAAATTTTTATCTACCGCTTTAATGACAGCCGCGCTGCTGGGCGGCTGTGCAACCATGACTGACAACAGTCCTGCCAAAATGGCCGGTGGCGTGCTGGTCGGTCCCAACGGCATGACGTTGTACACATTTGACCGCGATGTCGTGGCCAGCGGCAAATCTGTGTGCAACGGCCCATGTGCTGCGAATTGGCCACCACTCATGGCTCTTGACACCGACAAGACCGCAGGCGATTACATGGTCATCACCCGAGACGATGGCAAAAAACAATGGGCCATGAAAGGCAAACCGCTGTACTACTGGGCAAAAGATGCCAAGCCAGGTGACAAAACGGGTGACGGTTTCATGAACGTATGGCGCGTTGTCAAGAACTGACAGCTGTCTGCTCAACCGGTTTTAAACACAGGCTACGCAGCAAGTTTTTTTACATTTTGGCCTTGTCGTAAACGCTGACAATAGTGTATACAGCGCCCACATCTGACGACTCGCTTTACTTTTCAGCCCCGGTTGCAGTTGCAACATATTTAGACAACAAAATCACTTGCTCATCTGTTAATGTTTTAAAGGCGGGCATCTGGCCAATGCCATTGCGCAAAGCCTTTGCCACTCGCGCTGCATCAGGCTTGAGCTCGTCCAGTGACGGCCCTATCTCGCCCACGCTACCAGCATGGCTCATCACGTGACATAGTGCGCACGCTGGCACTGCTTGTGCGAACAGTTTTTTACCTTCTACCATCACGTCTTGGGCCTGAATAGTTGTGCTAGCAGCTATAAAAAAAGAAGCTAAGGTTAAATTTTTAATTGTCTTTTTCATGAGAATTTTTCTGAGTTTTTTGAATTTAAACAACATTTATTTGCAGAGCATGGTCACGCCAACTGCTGTTTGAATAACCGCCTGCGTTTTCAAATCTGCTTTCCGCCTGCACAATACCTTGGCTGTCAATCACGCGGCTCATTAGTACGGCGGGGCCAGGGCTAAACTTAACGCCCAGCGCAAACTGCCGCCACGCATATTTGCCCAAGTCCGGGCCAACCAAGCGCGCTTCTTTCCACGTCTTGCCGCCATCAGCGGATACCTCAACAGCCTTGACCGCATTCAAGCCGCCAAAACCGACGCCCTTGATTTGCACCATACCTGCGGGTACCGCGCCCAGCTCAGGGGCGGGCGAGTTGATCCATGATTTGGCCGACATCTCCCACACCGATGGCTGACTTGGGTCGCCTTTTTCCCCGGGTGGCGACATGCGGTAGCCGATTTTTTGAATCGCAGCATCGCTTTGCTCCAGGGTGAATGCCAGGCGCTGGATGTACTTGACGTTATTCACGCCGTTGTAGCCCGGCACGATCAGCCGCAGCGGACCACCATGCGCTAGAGGAATGGGTACGCCATTCATCTCCCACGCCAGCAGGGCATCACCCATGGCTTTGAGGGGAACAGAGCGTTCGACCATCACACTTTTGGGGTCGAGTCCTTCGGGTAACTTTTCGCCTCCAGTGCCCGTCATGTAGACCATGCCGCTGGCCACACCGCCCAAGGCTTCTGCCAACTGGCGCACGGGTACGCCGCTCCACACCACACAGGCCGCTGCGCCAACTTGCCAGGGCGTGCCACTGGGTTTGCTGGGGAACAGCCCGCGCCCGTTGCCCGAGCATTGCAGCACCATGGCAGTAGTTTCTAAGCCCATCGTTTTAAGCTGCTTGACAGTGAATTTTTGCGGAGATGTTTTGGCAGCGTTGACGCCTTCAATGGCAACCTCCCAACTGTCACGGTCGGCCACCACCTCGGGGCCGGGTGCGGGCAGGTTGTTGCGAATGTAGACCTGATCGTTGGGCGTGACGATACTGGTTCCGAATGCCGTTCGTTTGGTCTCTAGTGTGCTGCTGGTGTGAACGATCATGGCGGATGGATCTTTCCAGGCCACGTAAGCGGGCAGTGGCTTGGGCAAGGCGCTCGCGGTTGCGGGCGAAGCTGACACAGCATCTGCTGCATGGGCTTTCAAAGCCATGCCGCCCAAACCAACAGAGGCCAGCGCTTTGGCGCTGCCTTTAAGCAAATGACGGCGGGGCAAGTTCTCAATGATGTCGGGTACGTGGATCATGGTAGTCTCCGATGGTAAATATTATTTGATTTAAAAAAATTGGAACAAGGTTTGGCTCACGATTGCTTGAGTAGGCGTTCGGTCTCGCGCAGCACTTTGGGGTTGTCAGCCATTAGCAAAATGGTTTTTCCGGGGCTGTCCTCTACAAAACGCCAGTGCCGCCCCAGCCAACCACCTTGCCCAGTCAGTGCAGATTTGACTGGCTCAGCAAAGGCCAAAATCGTCACAATACCACCGCCTTTTTCAATGAATGTGGTGAGGTGATAAGCGGTTTTTCCGGCAATCTCGCAGGGGCGTTGTAATTGCAGCAAGCCCGGCAGACTAGCCCCATTCTTCAAACCCATAGCCATCAGCATGGGAAGTTTATTTTTTTGAAAATCACCGCGCAACATGGCCTCGCGGTGCTCGTGCACCAACGCCTCTCGTACCAGCTCGGGCGGATAAATCCAAGCGTAAAAGCCCCAAATACTCAGCGCCAAGGTAAGCGTGCTGCCCGCCAAGGCGCTGGCAGCGCGAGCATAGCGAGGCTTTCTAAAAAGCCCAACAGGTGCATCAGGCACATCCATTGCATCTTTTAATGCTGCAGATGTAGCAAAGTCGCCAGATGTCCATTCGGGGCGTGCATGCTGCGGTGGGTGATCAATCATCATTGTCAGTCTCTGTGGTCGGTCTTCAGGGTCAGGTTTGAAAATATTTAATCGCTTCGATGTCGTGAGTTGACCGCTGTTCGCATGTCAACGATGTCAGCACCATGGTGATCACAATCTTTCTGATCATCTTGCGACTGCATGCGTTTTTTGAGTAACTCACGCGCTCGGTTAAGCCTGGAAAGCACCGTACCAGGTGCGACTTCAAGCGCTACAGCCATGTCGGCCACCGCCATATCTTCAAAATAAAACAGCGTCAGAATTTCTCGGTGCAAAACTGACAAACGATGCATGGCCGACAAAATATCCATGCGCTGCTCTAGCTTGCCTAACTCGTCAGTGCTGCTGCGTGTGTCAAGATCCTCGTCATATAGCTCATCCGGTGCAGATAAGTTACGCAACGCTTCACGCCGCAAGATTTGAAATAACCACGGCCGAGCTAATGCTTTGTCTTTAAGCTGATCCATATGCCGCCAAGCTAGTTCGAAACAGTCCTGTACAACCTCTTCAGCCACTGAACGGCTGCGCGTCAAAGCCCAGGCGCTTCTAAATAAAAAGCGGTAGTGGTCTTTAATCCAACTGTTGTAGAGGCGCTCTTTTGCACCGAATAAATTTGTACCGAACATGCGTGCCTATGATGTATCTTCAAAGTAAAAGAGGTTCAGACGCGACAAAATATTCCAAGTATTTAATCAAGGTAAACCCTTAGTTTTCCTTTTTGTTTCAATTACTGTACCTTAAATAGCGCAGTAGGTTAGCCTGAAAGGCCTAGGGCTCACAAACAACGCATCGGCCATGCCGGGTTTCACGTCTTCAATTTGCGCTGGGTTGTAGTTAGGTGATGTAAATATAGTTTTTTGGTAGGTACCCTACCTTGCGAGTCGTCCCATAGTGTTTTATCTGCCTACTTTTTTGGTCTTAGTTGTTGCTCAGCTCATGTTGGCACGACATTCCTGTCGCCTTGTGCGCCAGTTTTCGTCGATTGTGCCTCGCTAGGCAGTCAACGTTAAAAATGCTGCAACGGTTGCTCTGATCGTAGCGCCTATACGTGCGCAAGTATTTGCCACAACTTCGCAATCAGCCGGATAAAGCAACTTCTTTTCTGTAAATTTGCAAAATTTAGTTTTGGGTGTTGTTCATTTGCAGTGCTCAGGGCTTCATGGTCAGGTAGATTTTTGCGGTCATCCACTCCTCATCTTGTTCGGCCAATAGTGCGCTGATGAGGCGCAGACAACTGTTGGAGTTAGGAAACAAAGTTGCCACACGCGTTCGCCGCTTGAGCTCCTTATTCAGGCGTTCCAAGCCGTTGGTCGTGCGCATGCGCACCCGGTGTGCCTCGGGCAAGTCGAAGACGGCAAAGCCCTCAGGCAGATTCTTCTCGGCCCAGGCCGCCAGTTGCGGGTGGCTGAGCTGCCAGTCTTTGAGTGCAGCGTTAAGCAGCCGCTGAGCCTCAATGGCATCACTTGCATTGAAGATGCCGCGTATTTGCCGGGCAACTGGCGTGCGTTGGTCAAGCCGGCTGACATAGCCCTGCGCATTGTGTTGCAGGTGGAACTGGCAGCGCTGCCAGGGTACGCCAGGAAACAGCGCTTTGCGCGCCGCTTTGAGGCCCGCATGGTCATCGCTGGCGATGAACTTCACACCGCGCAGACCGCGCTCAATCAGGCTGTCCAAAAAGGCCCGCCAATGCACCTCGGCTTCCGACAGTGCCACAGATACACCCAGTACCCGACGGTGCCCTGAAGACGTCACACCGATGGCCACCAAAACCGCGCAATCCACCACCCGACCAGCCTCACGTACCCGCTCATAACGGGCATCCAGAATCACGTAGGGTGTCTCCTCCAAGGGGCGGGTCCGCCAAGCCTGCAAACCTGTGTCAAGCAGCGCCGTACAGCGGCTGATTTGCGTGCTGGAGATGTTGATTTCCAGCCCCACCAGTTTTTGCAAAACGGTGATGACTTTGCGGGTGGACACGCCCTGCACATACATCTCGGCCAGCGCCAGATTCATGGCCTGCTCGGAGCGGCTGCCGCGCTCCAGGGCGCTGGGATAAAAGCCACCAGAACGTACCTGCGGCACCTCAAAGGTGACTTCACCCATGCGGGTCAAGACGGTCTTGTTCTTGTAGCCGTTGGCGTAATCCACGCGCTGGGCTGAGCGCTCATACGGTGTGGCTTGAAGGTGCTGGGCACGCTCAATGCGGGAGGCTTCGTTGACTAGGATGCGCAAGGCTTCACCAGCGCCATCCAGGCCGTTGGCGAGCAGGCAGGCATAGGCTTCATGCAACGGGTTGTTGCTGTCATCGAGTTGAGTTCGTTGTGCCATCGAAATACGTTCTTTCTGTGTCGGTCCAGGCTTGCGAGTCAGTCGCCGGGGGGGGGCCTCCGGCGGCCTGGTAGGGGCCTGATTTAAAAAATCCCAAAACCAGAAACTTCCAAACAGGTTCAGTTTCAACGGTCGGGGAAATTACAGAACGAATGTTGCACTACCTAGATTTTGAGCCCTTTATTGAGGCCGTGACACAAGACCTGGACCATCTTTACGAAGGTAACTACGCACGGTACCGGCTAAGCTTATCGGACCTGAAAAATTGGATATTCAGAAGGACAAAAACTTTTTGAGAGAAGAATTTCTTTTTTCTGAATACTTGATTCCATATGAACCTGGGCTACAACCAGGTTGACTATGTGTTTCTCCTGCTTGATGCAAAGTCAATACAGGCCAATGGATATCGGCCTGTCAACGTAGTCAAATGGATGGTCTTTTTACCCAGCATCTGCCAATTTACAGGTACCACAGATTACGATAGCCCATGACCACCTGAAGGAGTAGTTTCCCCATGTACATGCCGCCTCAATTCAACAGCAAACACGCTGCCCATGCCCTGAAGGTGATGCAAGACTACCCGTTTGCCTCCCTGATCTCCAACGACGATGACGGTTTACCTTTTGTCACCCATCTGCCGCTTCACCCTGAGATGCAGGGCGAGCACATGGTACTTTTAGGCCATTGCGCCAAGCCCAACCCGCACTGGCGTTATTTACAGGCGCGGCCGCAGGCGGTGGTGACGTTTATGGGGCCGCACGCCTATATGTCGCCAAGTGTCTACCCTGACCTTGCGCGGGTACCCACCTGGAACTATCTGGCGGTGCATTGCGTGGTGACCGCGTCCATTATCGACACCCCCGAGGCCAAAGATGCGCTGCTCAAAAAGCTGATTGGCGACCACGAGCCGCCGTACGCGCAGCAGTGGCGCGACCTGGGAACGGAATATCAGCACAAAATGCTCGCAGGCATAGTCGCGTTTGAGCTGAAAGTGGACAAGCTGGAATGCAAGCTCAAGCTCAACCAGCACCGGCCAGAGGCGCAGGTGGCCATGCATGCGCAGTATGCGCAGGGCAATGAGCATGAACGCGCGCTGGCAAGCTGGATGGAGCGACTGGGCTCCGTCAAAGTTTAATTGGAGTATGAAAATGGCTAATAGCCAGCGTAGGATATGCGCAGGCAGCTACTAAATTGATAGTAATTGGATACCCCACTATTGGAAAGAATCATACCATGCGTATCGTTTTTGGACTCGTCAGTCTGGTTATCGTGCTGGCCATTGTGAGTGTGCTGGCTAAAAAGCAGGTCAGTGCCGTGGGTGATATTAAAGTGCCGCAAGTGTCTGGCGCGGCCCCTGTCACGGTTGACCCGAACGCGTCGGTCAAACAGCAAAGCCAGCAGATTCAGCAGCAGATAAAGCAGACCGTTGAAGGCGCGATGCAACAGTCGCGCGCTATGCCAGACGAAAAATAAAGCTGTGTTTAAAAACAGTTTTTAATTTTGTAAATTTGACCAATTGGCTCAGGTAACATTACAGACTTGACTGGCCTGCGTGCCTGTCCACGTATCGCTGTCTGTCGGCTCAACCCAGACCCAATTTTAGGTTTCGTGTGCGTTTAAATTCAATAAAACTATCAGGTTTCAAGTCCTTCGCTGAGCCTACCAACTTCATGCTGCCTGGCCAACTGGTCGGTGTGGTGGGGCCTAACGGCTGCGGCAAGTCCAACATCATGGACGCGGTGCGCTGGGTGCTGGGCGAATCCAAAGCCAGCGAGCTGCGCGGCGAATCGATGCAAGACGTGATTTTTAACGGCACCACTACACGTAAACCCGCTTCTCGCTCGTCTGTTGAATTGATATTTGACAATGCCGACCACCGTGCGGGTGGCCAGTGGAGCCAGTTTTTGGAGATCGCCGTCAAACGCGTGCTGACCCGTGATGGCACCAGCAGCTATTACATCAACAACCAGCCCGTGCGCCGTCGCGATGTGCAAGACGTGTTTTTGGGCACTGGCTTGGGCCCACGCGCTTACGCCATCATTGGCCAGGGCACCATCAGCCGAATCATCGAATCCAAACCCGAAGAACTGCGTTTGTTTTTAGAAGAAGCCGCAGGCGTGTCCAAATACAAAGAACGTCGCCGCGAGACGGAAAACCGTTTGTCAGACACCCGCGAGAATTTGACCCGCGTGGACGACATCTTGCGCGAGCTGAATACCAATCTGGACAAGCTGGAAAAGCAGGCCGAAGTTGCGCAAAAGTACAACCAGTTGCAGGCCGATGTATCGCTCAAGCAGCAGCAGTTGTGGTTTTTGAAGCGCGGTGAAGCCGAGGCTGACCAAATGCGCATCGCTACCGAAGCGCAAAAAGCGGTGAATGACTTGGAGTCTCGCATTGCCGATATGCGCCGCATTGAAAGCGATTTGGAAACCATTCGCCAGGCGCACTATGCAGCGGGTGACCATGTAAACCAGCACCAGGGCTTGCTGTATGAAGCCAGCGCCGAGGTTGGCCGCCTGGAAGCTGAAATTCGCTTTGTAGTGGAAGGTCGCCAGCGCGTAGAGCAGCGCTTGACGCAATTGAAAGAACAAGCTGCCCAATGGGCCACACGCAAGCAAGATGCAACGACCGAGATAGAAACCCTGGCGGTGCAAGCGGCAGATGGCGAAGAAAAATCGGCTCTGCTGCACGCCCAGGCAGAAGAGCAGGGCGTACGTCTGCCCGATTTGGAAGACGCATTGCGCAGTGCGCAAACCAAGGCCAACGAACAACGCGCCAGTGTGGGTAGCGTGCAGCAGCAAATTCAGGTGCTGGCCGCAGACCAGCGCAATATTGACGAACAAATGCGCAGTTACACGCTACGCCGCGAAAAGCTGAGCGTTGACCGCAACGCCCTGGCAACACCAGACGAGCAGCGCCTGCTGAACCTGACCGCACAGCATCTGCAAGCGGGTGAAGCCAAAGACATGCACGACGCGCGTTTGCACGAGCTGCAGGGCAGCGTGCCGCAACTGGACGAAGCGCGCCGCGCAAGCCAAGAAACTGCCAATGCCGAAGTTAAAAAGCAGGCCGATTTGTCTGCCCGTATGGAAGCTTTGAAAGCCCTGCAAGAAAAGGTCAAGACAGACGGCAAGCTCAAGCCCTGGCTTAGCAAGCACGGGCTGGACGGCTTGCAGGGCTTGTGGAGCAAGATCCACATCGAGCAAGGCTGGGAAAACGCTTTGGAGGCCGCGTTGCGCGAGCGACTGGCCAGCCTGGAAGTGAGCAAGCTGGACATGGTGCGCGCCTTTGCATCAGACGCGCCGCCCGCCAAACTGGCTTTTTACAGCACACCCCAGGCGGGTTTGCCTGAAAAAGCGGCCGCTTTGCCGCGCCTTGCTGACCTGCTGCGCCTGAACGATGCGGGTCAAAAAGCACTGCTGTCTAACTGGCTGGCAGGCTGCTACACCGCCGACAAGCTGGAAGACGCGCTGGCTGCGCGCGACAAACTGCAAGCTGGCGAAATGATTTACGTGAAAGCAGGCCACTGCGTCAGCGCGCACAGTGTCAACTTTTATGCGCAAGACTCAGAACAGGCTGGTTTGCTGGCCCGCGCGCAAGAGATTGAAAACCTGGACAAGCAGCTCAAGGCACAAGCTTTCATCAACGAAGAAAGTCGCAGCGCCCTGGTGCGCGCCGAGGCTGCCTACACCGATGCATCGCAACGCCTGGTGAGTGCGCGGCGCGAAGCCGCTGAGTCGACCAGCCGTGCGCACGAGCTGCAAGTAGAAACACTGCGCCTGACGCAATTGGCCGAACAAACCCGCGCCCGTAGCAGCCAAATTGCTGGTGACCTGACCGACGTTGACGCGCAACTGGCCGACCTGCAAGAACGTAAAGCCATGGCACAGGCCAAGTTTGAAGAGCTGGACATGCAACTGGCCGACACGCAAGAACGCCACGCCCAATTGGACGAGCGTGTGATCGAAAGCGAACGCTCCGTTGCACAGGCCAGGGAGCAGCAACGCGCACTCGAACGCCAAAGCACCGAAGCCAGCTACACCCTGCGCACGCTGCTAGCACGCAAGGCAGAACTCAACCGCGCTATAGAAACCGCAGCGCACCAGGCCCAGACGCTGGTGACCGACGAGCAGCATGCGCATGAAGAACTGACCCGCCTGACCGCTGCTTCTGCACAAGCTGGTTTGCAAACAGCATTAGCCCTGAAGCTGGAACGCGAGACTTTATTGGGTGCCAAGCGCAGCGAATACGACGACCTGACCGCCAAACTGCGCGCGTCTGATGAACACCGTTTGAAGCTGGAACGCGAACTCGACCCGCTGCGTCTGCGCATCACTGACTTTCAGCTCAAAGAACAAGCCGCGCGCATTGGCCTTGAACAATACACCCAACTGCTGCTTGATGCCAAGGCCGACATGGAAGCGGTGGGCGCGTCCATTACCGCCGGTAACGTCAAACTGGGCGGCCTGCAAAACGCTATTGACCAGTTCAACCGCGACATACAGGTACTGGGTGCGGTGAACCTGGCCGCGCTGGAAGAACTAACGACCTCGCGCGAACGCAAAATATTTTTGGATGCGCAGGTAGCCGACTTGACCGAAGCCATGACGACGCTACAAGACGCCATCATGAAGATCGACGCTGAAACGCGCGAGCTGCTTTCGGGCACCTTCAAAATAGTGAACGAGCATTTCGGCAAAATGTTTCCCGAATTGTTTGGCGGCGGCCATGCCAGTTTGGTGATGACAGGCGAAGAAATTTTAGACAGTGGCGTGCAGGTGCTGGCCCAGCCGCCAGGCAAAAAGAACCAAACCATTCACCTGCTGTCAGGCGGCGAAAAAGCACTGACCGCTATTGCGCTGGTGTTTGCCATCTTCTTGCTCAACCCCGCACCCTTTTGTTTGCTGGACGAGGTGGACGCGCCGCTGGACGATGCCAATACCGAGCGCTATTCCAAGCTGGTGCAAAGCATGAGCAAGCGCGGCACACAATTCTTGTTCATCAGCCATAACAAAATCGCCATGGAAATGGCCGAGCAGTTGATTGGCGTGACCATGCAAGAGCAGGGCGTGTCGCGCATCGTTGCAGTGGACATGGAGTCTGCTGTTGGTATGGTTGAAACTGTATGAGTAACCTTACGGTAGGCCTTGCCGTATTAGGAGGCCTCGTCTTGGCAGGTGTTGTCGCGCATAGTGCATGGAACAACCGGCGCAACATGCCCCGCGTGGCGCAGCCAGACTCGGTGCCCGATGGCAAAGTAACGGGCACCAGGCCTGCCTTTGCGCATGATGGACTGGCCGAGCGGTCAGAACCCAGGCTGGATGCAGATGGTTTTGCAGACCTGAACGCAGATGCAAGCCAGGCAGCATTACTTCCAGACCAAGGCTTCGCGGGCAATGCCCATTTTGCACACAGCCATGCTTTCGATTCGAACCTGGTGCCGCTGAGCGTGCCCGATAGGCGGCCTCTACTGGACGCTTTGATTGACGTGATCACCCCTATTGCGTTGGAGCAAGACATTGCAGGCGGTATTGCAGTGTCTAACCTGCCGCCCACGCGCCGTGTGGGCAGTAAACCCTTTGCCATAGAAGGGCGCAATGCCATCACGCAAATGTGGGAAAGCCCCGTGGCAGGCCAGCCCTACAGCGCTTTTCAGACGGGTGTGCAATTGGCCAACCGCACGGGTGCGCTTAACGACATTGAATACTCGGAATTTGTCGTCAAAACGCAGGCCTTTGCGGATGCCGTGAGCGGCATGCCCGACTTTCCTGAAATGCGCGACCAGGTTGTGCGCGCCCGCGAGCTGGACCAGTTTGCCAGCAGCCACGACGCACAGCTCAGCTTTACCCTGCGCGCCCGCAGCACGGCCTGGAGCCCTGGCTACGTGCAGCAGCATGCGTCGCGCCTGGGCTTGTTGCATGGTGCCATACCAGGCCGCATGGTACTGGCCGCAAGCGAGCAGGGCCTGCCGCCGGTGCTGCACCTGGGCTTTGACACCCAGGCTGCCTTAGCTGCCATTGCCGACGATGTGCCTGAGCAAACCGCGCTGCGCGACGTTACTTTGTCGATTGACGTGCCCCAGGTTGCCCGTAGCGAACAACCTTTCATGCGCCTGCGCGAGGTGGCTGTGGCGCTGGCTGCCAGCATGGACGGCTTGATTACCGACGACCATGGCAATGTGATTCGCATGGAAGCGCTGGACGCGATTGGCGCAGACCTGGAAACACTGTATGACACGCTGGACGCACACGATCTGGCTGCAGGGTCGCCCCAGGCGCGCCGCTTGTTCAGTTAAATCTCTTCTATTTTTTTAGCTGAGGCCTTGATGGTCACTTCAGACCTATTTTTATCGTCAAATATGCCGAATGCCAGCGTGGAATATGCGCAAGCAGCTATTGAAAATATAGCAAATCCAATAGCGCAACGTGACGTCTTGCATGCAGCTTTGCATTACCATGCCCACCGTTACTACGTGCTGGACGATCCGCAGATCCCAGACGCTGAATACGACAGGCTGTTCCAGTTGCTGCAAAATCTGGAGGCCGACCACCCGGAATTATTGACGCCAGACTCACCCACCCAGCGCGTGATTGGGACGGTGCTGGACGGTTTTAAAAGCGTCAAACACGCAGTGCCCATGCTGAGCATTCGCACCGAGACGGACACACAGGCCAGCGGTGCGCAAAACTTTGACGTCAGAGTGCGCAAAGAACTGGGGTTGACGCAAACGCTAGAGCCCGTGGAATACGCCGCCGAGCTCAAATTTGATGGCTTGGCGATTAACCTGCGCTATGAAAAAGGCACACTGGTGCAAGCCGTGACGCGTGGTGACGGTGAATATGGCGAAAACGTGACGCACAATATTCGCACCATAGGGCAAATTCCCTTAAAGCTTTCTCAAGATGCGCCGATGGTGCTGGAAGTGCGCGGCGAGGTCTATATGCGCCGCGATGACTTTGAAGCCTTGAACGAAAAGCAACGCGCCAAAATATTTGCTGGTGAAAAAGGTGAAAAAACCTTCGTCAACCCGCGCAACGCAGCCGCTGGAGCTGTGCGACAGCTAGACAGCAAAATCGCCGCCCAGCGCCCCTTGAGTTTTTTTGCATATGGTGTGGGCGAGGTAACGCTCAAAGACGACGCGCTGCCATGGCCCTCCCATTTTGAACTTCTGCAAACCCTAAAAAAATGGGGGTTTCCGGTGGCAGACCAGGTAGAACGTGCGCAAGGCGCTTCGCAATTGATAGCATACCACCAGAAAATAGCCGCTCTGCGAGACAGCTTGCCCTATGACATTGATGGCGTGGTGTACAAGGTCAATAGCCTGGCGCTGCAAAAGCAACTGGGCTTTGTGAGCCGCGAACCGCGCTGGGCCGTGGCGCATAAATACCCTGCGCAAGAACAACTCACTACCGTGCTGGGCATTGATGTGCAGGTGGGTCGCACGGGCAAGCTCACACCCGTGGCCAAGCTGGCACCCGTCTTTGTGGGCGGCGTTACCGTGACCAATGCCACCTTGCACAACGAAGACGAAGCCCGCCGTAAAGACGTGCGGGTGGGCGACACGGTTATTGTGCGACGGGCGGGCGATGTGATTCCTGAAGTGGTGAGCGTGCTGCTGGACAAACGCGTGCCTGACGCACAGCAGTTCACCATGCCGCAGGTGTGCCCCGTGTGCGCCAGCGCAGCGGTGCGTGAAGAGGGCGAGGCTGACTACCGCTGCACGGGTGGCCTGTTTTGCAGCGCGCAGCGCAAATTCGCCATTCTGCATTTTGCGCAACGCCGCGCGGTCGAAGTTGAAGGCTTGGGAGACAAACTGGTGGAGCAATTGGTCGATGACAACATCATCAAAACATTGCCTGACCTGTACCGCCTGGGGCTATCGTCGCTGGCTGCATTAGACAGAATGGCCGATAAGTCGGCGCAAAATATACTGCAAGCGCTACAAAAATCAAAGCAAACCACGCTGCCGCGTTTTCTATTCGGCTTGGGTATTCGCCACGTGGGTGAGGCTACAGCCAAAGAGCTGGCCAGGTATTTTGGCAAGCTCGATAGCATCATGGATGCCACCGTGGAGCAACTGCTGCAGGTGAACGACATAGGCCCCATCGTCGCGCAGAGTCTGCGTACCTTTTTTGACCAGCCGCATAACCGCGAGGTGGTCGAACAGCTGCGCGCTTGCGGCGTGACCTGGCAAGAGGCCGAGCCTGCGCAGCGTGCACCGCAACCCCTGTCGGGCAAAACTTTTGTCATCACCGGAACCCTGCCCACCCTGAGCCGCGACCAGGCCAAAGACATGCTGGAAGCCGCAGGTGCCAAAGTAGCGGGCAGTGTCAGCAAAAAGACAGATTATTTGCTGGCGGGCGAAGAGGCGGGCAGCAAGCTGGAAAAGGCGAAAGAGCTGGGCATATCTGTAATCAGCGAATCAGAAATACTGGGTATGTTAGGATGATGAGTTGTGATTTATTCACAGCTTTTCGTCTGCAACCGGCACTGTAAGAGAGACACAAACTTTGAAAAATTTACTCCGTTTGCTGTTCAGGAAATTCAAAAACGACCCTGCGAAACCCGGCGTGTCATCGCCTGTCAGCTTGAGGGCGAATTCGCAACACAGCGCGCGTGCCAGCGTTGGTCCTGGCAGCATGTCAGGTTACGCGACTATTCAGGACGAGTCCAAAAACGGCATTCGACGCCAACTGGTGCAAGTGCTGCTGCGCGATGCCCTGCGCCGCCACGGCATTCCGGCCGCATGGGTCGAGCTACAAATGCAGGTGTCTACCAGTAACAGCAAGGGTCCTGGCATGCACGTGCGATTGATACTTACACACTGGGATGAGCGCGTTTTGCGCTACGCCATACCGTTTCAAAAATCGTTACAGGCCGACATTATTCGTTTTGAACCCTTGGCTACAGAGTGGCTGCATGGTATTTTCTGGCAGTTGGACACTGCGCAAGACTACCCTTACGGCGGCATGCCAGATCGGGCTTTTTGGGGGGTGGATGGCAAACACCGCTCCTATATGGAGACGCAGCCCATGATGGTGCCTGCAACTGCACTTGCGGCGGCGGCCGTGGCAAGCACTGCAGACATTATGTTGCCCCCCGTTGAGCTGTTCAGTGCTGTCCCTTCTGCGCCGGCAGTGCCCGAAGTAGCCCCTTTAAGTCCAGCTTTGGTGGCCGCTATGGCTACAGAACAAGCAAAGGCAGACGAGAAGGCGCAGGCCTTGCAAGACGTGGAAATGCTGATGCGCATCAGGGACGAAGAGTTGGGCTTGCAACAGCCAGGTGATGAAAACAGTGGATTTGCTGCAACGCAAACATTTCCAGCCAGCGAATTTGGTGATTACGAGGCTACCCAACCCATCAAGACCCGCTAAGCGCGCCGGCTACAACTAACCCGCGCCGTGGCATTTTTTGTATTTTTTGCCACTGCCGCAGTCACATAAGTCATTGCGTCCCGGCCTAGCCACTTTGCGAATGGCCTCAATCCGTGGCCCTATCGTCCTCCACATCTCGCGCAAGTCATAAGTCGCCCAAATAGCATCACCAAAAGCGTTCAGGCGCGCAATGCTGGTGCTGGGGGTGTCGTTACTGCCGTCCAGTGGGGATATTTCTGGCTTGCCGGTGTCGGCTTCGGTCATCGCAACAATGGCTTGCAGCGATGCATTCAGCCACTTTGCGGCGTCCTTGTCGCGCGGAGCTACCCATTCTTCGGGCCAGGCCTCTACAGCAAACATGAAACCCAGTGCCCACACCTGTGCAAACGAGGGCAAGGCTTCGGTTTGGAAGTTGGCTCGTTCTTCCTCAGTCATGTGGGCCAAAGCACTGCGCAGGTCTACGACTTCAGGCGTGTAGCAGCGCTCGTCTTCCAGCGTTTCAACGGCTTGGTCCAATGCGTTGGTCACTTCATTCCAGCGCTGCGTCCACAACTGCATAAAACGTTCGCGTTGAGCGTCGTTGGTAAACGATCCTTCTGCATCAGTGGAGTCGTTCGCTGTTACAGCGATAGCACGCTCTTCATCCGCATCCGGCGTTGCCAGCAGAACCGGCAGGTATTCGTCCATGGGAATAGAGCGACGGCAGCAGACCAGCGCCGCCATAAAGCCTTCGCAAAACTCCCACTGCGGTGTCTCGTCATAGCGCGTGCGCAGGTCGTCCAAAATGGCATCGAGCTCGGCAAAGTCAGGGGTGTCAAGCAGCGCAGGCGCTATGGGGCTAATGCGGTTAGAGAGGCTTGTGGACGGGAGATTCATAGGATTAACTTTTCTGCACACTGGTTATAGTACAAAGTGTAGCTGCGCATGGCGCTTACCTTCAATTCCTTTAACCAATCGTTGTCTGAATCTGTATGGCTGTTCGTGAAATTATCAAAATGGGTGACCCGCGCCTTTTGCGCGTAGCCCAGCGTGTGACTGCATTTGACACCGATGCCCTGCATCTGCTCATTAGCGACATGCTGGACACCATGGCTGTAGCCAACGGCGCAGGGTTGGCCGCACCGCAAATTGCGGTAGATTTACAAGTGGTGATTTTTGGCACCAATGCCCTCAACCCGCGCTACCCAGACGCACCCATCGTGCCGCGCACGGTGCTCATCAATCCAGTCATCGTTTCAGTCGAAAATCCATCGAATGCCAGCGTGGATATTGCGCAAGCAGCTATTAAAAATGTAGCAAATCAAGAGATGGAAGACGGTTGGGAAGGTTGTCTGTCTGTACCTGGCCTGCGCGGTGTGGTGCCCCGGTTTGCCCATATTCGCTACACGGGGTTTGACCAATTCGGCGACCCGATTGACCGCATGGCCAGCGGCTTTCACGCCCGCGTGGTACAGCATGAATGTGACCATCTACAAGGCATTTTGTACCCAATGCGAATTAAGGACTTCACGCAATTTGGTTTTACCGAGGTGCTGTTTCCGGGCCTGGACGCTGGCGATGATGATTAAGCCAACGTTTGAGTCAGCCCATAAAAAAAGCGGCCCGTGAGCCGCTTTTTTGTTGCCGCGCAGGCAGATTATTCAATCTTGGCTTTGTCGCGCATTTCTTTCTGGAACGCACCCAGTTTTTGCTGCACCAGTTGCTGGCTGATTTGTGGCTTGACCTGGTCCATTGGGGGCAGGGCCGCTTGGCGGGTATCGTCCAGACGGATGATGTGGTAACCAAACTGGCTCTTCACGGGCGCGTCGGTCATCTTGCCTTTTTCCAGCTTGGTCATCGCGTCAGAAAACTCTTTAACGTAGCTGCCAGCATTGGCCCAGTCTAGGTCGCCGCCGTTAGTGCCAGAGCCTGGGTCTTTGGAGTTTTTCTTGGCCAGGTCTTCAAACTTTCCGCCTTTTTTGATGTCGGCGATGAGTTTTTTGGCTTCGTCTTCTTTTTCTACCAAAATATGGCGGGCGCGGTATTCTTTGCCGCCATTGGCTGCTGCAAACTTGTCGTACTCAGCCTTGATCTCTTCGTCCGTCACCGGGTTTTTCTTTTGGAATTCGGCAAACAGGGAGCGGATCATGATGGCCTGGCGGGCCAGTTCCAGCTGGGTTTTGTACTCGTCGGTGCTGTCAATGCCGCGTTTTTGCGCCTCTTGCATAAACACCTCGCGGTTGATGACTTCTTCCTTGATCTGGGCCTGAATTTCTGGCGTAACAGGGCGGCCCTGAGAAGCCACCTGCTGGGTCAACGCCTCTACGCGTGCACTGGGCACGGGTTTGCCGTTGACGATGGCCAGGTTTTGAGCCCATGCGGCGCTGGTGGCCAAAATGGCTGTCGCTACAGCGGATAAAACTTGCTTTTTCATGCGGTTCCTCTCATTAAACTAAAAAAATAATACGAAATAGGGCGTTTGCCAGCGTGGATATTGCGTGAGCAGCTATAAAAATTATAGCGTATGAATAGTCGTCAAATGTCCCATACGCTAGATTGGTGTCAGGTTTTTACAAAAGGTTCATCTGCGGGTGCAATCTCAATGGCCAGCGCGTGCAAACCCTGCGCAATAAAGCCCTGGCAAACATCATACACAAGCCGGTGTTGGGCCACGCGGGTCTTGCCTGTAAAAAGCGGTGACCAGATGCGTACCCGCAGGTGGGTGCCCACGCCCGTGCCCTCAGGGTTGCCTGCGTGCCCGGCATGCGAAGCGGACTCATCGGTGACCGTGAGTTGCTGCGTCTGCAAAGTGTGCGCCAGATGTGCGGCGACTTGGGGTGCGGTGGCTAGCATGGTTTAACTTTCGTCTTGCGACGGTTCCATGTATTTCGCAATATACAGACCCTGCGCTACCAAAAAAACGAGCGGAAATGCGTAACCCCATATTTTGAAATTGACCCATTGCTCCGTGGTGTAAAACCAGGCCACAAAGGCGTTGATGGCGGCCATAAACAGGGCGTACACCACCCAGGCGGCAGTCAATGTGCGCCACACAGCCTCTGGCAGCTTGATTTGCGCGCCCAGCATCATTTTGAGGAAGTTTTTGCCATAGCCCCATAAGGCAATACCCAAGGTGCCGCCCAGCAGCAGGTAGAGCACGGTGGGTTTGATTTTGATAAAACGCTCGTCATGAAAACCCAAGGTCAAAGCGCCAAAGCCCAATACCAGTGCGAGTGTGACCTGGTGCATCATCTGTAGCTTTTTGTCGATGTAGTAGATTATGGCCATTTGCAGGACGGTGGCTGCCATCAGCACGCCTGTGGCAACGTAAATATCGGCAAGCTTGTAAGCACCAAAAAACAGCAAAATGGGCAGGAAGTCGAGGATTTGTTTCATAGGTGCGGGGTAGGGAAATGAGCTGTAGGAGCCAAGGCTTAACCAGGTACGAATTCTAACGAAGCCGAGTTCATGCAGTAGCGCAGGCCCGTGGGGTCGGGGCCGTCTTCAAACACATGGCCCAGGTGCGCGCCGCAATCAAAGCAATGCACTTCGGTGCGCTTCATCCACAGCATGCCGTCTACCTTGGTGCCCACAGCGTCGGGGTGGATAGGCTCGAAGTAGCTGGGCCAGCCGGTGCCGCTGTCGTATTTGGCGCTGGCGTCAAACAGGGGCTTGCTGCAGCACATGCAGCGGTAGGTGCCAGCGGCTTTGTTGTCAGCCAGTTTGCCGCTGAAAGCGCGTTCGGTGGCCTCGTGGCGCGCTACTTCAAAAGCCATGGGCTCAGCACCTTTGGCTGTGAGAATGGCTTTCCATTCGTCATCGGTTTTGGTGATTTTGGTGGTCATGGTGTCAGCTTTCAAAACTTATGAGGAGCAGGAAATTTCAATCGAACTGGCCCAGTCTGGCGGAAAGTCAGCATACGCCTGCATGCCGGGTTGTTCAACAAATGGGGCTTGTAACAAGCTTAACAAGCGCTCAACGTGTGAAAAATCGCCCAGCTTGGCCGCGCGAATGGCTTGTTCGCCCAAATGGTTGCGCAAAACGTACTGTGGATTGCTTTTACCCATCAAATCTGCCATTTGCCAGCGTGGAATATGCGCGAACCGCTCTGAATATGATAGCAACCAGACTGTCCAGGACTGCGTGTCCAAAAATAAATCCTTCACCGGGTCCCACATATTGGTGCTGATGCACTGCGTCATGCGGCTCCAAAAAATCGTGTAGTCCACCTTGTTGGTTGCCAGCAGCTTGAGCAAGGAGTCAATCAGCTCCTTGTCACCTTCGGCAGACTCAGCCAGCCCCAGCTTGTGGCGCATGTGCATTTCCAGCTCGGCAGGAAAGATGGCTTTAAACGGTTCCAGCGCCGCCAGCGCTTTGTCTTGCGAGCCGTCTGCCGCAATCAATGGCAGCAGCGCCTGGCCCAGGCAAAACAGGTTCCAGTAGGCAATATTGGGTTGCCGGTTAAACGCATAGCGGCCTTGGGTATCGCTGTGGTTACAAATATGGTGGGGGTCAAAAGCATCCAAAAACTGGAACGGACCATAGTCAATCGTCAAGCCAAGGATGCTCATGTTGTCGGTGTTCATCACCCCGTGGCAAAAGCCCACCGCCTGCCACTGCGCCACCATTTTGGCGGTGCGTTCGGCCACGGCTTGTAACAAGGCGGCGTAAGGGTTTGGGGCATCTTTGCATGCTGGGTAAAAGCGGTTTATCACGTAGTCAGCCAGAGCTTTGAGCTCGGTCTGCTGGTTGTTGTAGCTAAAGTGCTCAAAATGCCCAAAACGAATAAAGCTCGGTGCCACGCGGGTGACGACTGAGGCCGTTTCGATGTCTTCACGTCGCACCGGCTGCGCAGAACCCGTCACGCACAGCGCGCGCGTGGTGGGTATGCCCAGGCCCTGCATGGCTTCAGAACACAAAAATTCGCGGATCGAACTGCGCAGCACGGCCCGTCCATCGCCCATACGGGAATAGGGTGTGAGGCCCGCGCCTTTGAGCTGCACTTCTTGCGCCTTGCCGTCTGGCGCTGTCAGTTCGCCCAACAGCAACGCCCGCCCATCGCCCAACTGCCCTGCCCATTGCCCAAACTGGTGCCCGCTGTACACGCTGGCCAGTGGCTGGCTGGCGGGCAGCACGGTATTACCTGTCAATGCATCCAGCGCTTCTTGCGACTGTAGCCATTCGTTAGATAAACCCAGGTCTTGTGCCAAAGCGCGGTTACGCCCCACCCAGTAGGGCGAGGGCATGGGGCTGGGTTGCACGGGAGTGAAAAAGGCGGGGCCGAGGGCGTGAAAGCTGCTGGGTTGGAATTGCATAGGGTGATTGTCTCTCAGTCAACGCAGTAACCGCCTGGATTGACGCAATCGGCTCAAAATATGCCTTGTAGTTGGGTTCGCAGAGGAATGCATCCAGCTTGGTGGGCTAGCGCCGCGCTCGGGGTATGCGCTGCAAAATGTTTTTGGAAATCACGCGCGAACTGCGTTTTGTAGCACTCGACCTTGAACAACGCGCGCCTTCCTAAAAATTTTTCAACGCACACCCGCTCACCCGTCGCCTGCTTGTTTGGCGGGTTTTCCTTTGAATACCGAATACCGCAAACCCGTGGGGCTTGGCTTTTGTAACTTTGCGGCCTGGTGGTTGGGTAGCTTTGCCGTGCTGCGACTGGTGACTTTGTAGCCTGGTGACCCGTGTCTTTGCAGCTTGGTGACCTGTGACTTTAGCGTCTTGTAATCTTACAGTTACTGTGCAATTGCTATGTATTTAGTAGCTGCTCGCGCATATTCCACGCTGGCAACAGGCATATTTGAGTGCTAAAACGCGTCATAACGCTTACGCAGCGTTACCCAGGTCGAATTGCAGGCTGCCGGTGCTCGATTTCGGAACTTTCGTACTGCGTCTTGAGTAGTCGCTCTTCCGTTTTCGGTATTTGGTATTCAAAGGCGCACCAACTATTCTCGAAGGCTTTGGGGGAGAGGTGTGCGATGAAAAATTTTTAGGAAGGCGCGCGTTGTTCAAGATCGAGCGTTACAAGACGCAGTTCGCGCGTGTTTTCTAAAAACTTTTTGCAGCGCATACCCCGAGTCCAAAGCCTGCCAACCAACTTGGCATATTTCCCCATAGCCCAAAGCCTGCCCACCAACTGAGCTAGTCTGAAGCTTGCCAACCAAGCGAGCCAAAAGCCTACAAGCCCGTCAAATAGATTTTTAGGATATTCCCGCATGCAAACCGTCTGCGTCTGCGCGATACTCGGGGCATTCACAACCAGGAGACAGCCATGCTCGGCTTGATGCAATCGCAACCATTACTTATTTCTGATCTGATCAAATTTGCCGAGCGCCACCATGGTGACGCGCAAGTGGTGTCGCGCCGGGTAGAAGGGGACATCCATCGCTATACCTACAAAGACGTTGCAGCCCGCTCGCGCAAAGTGGCGCGGGCGCTGGACGGCTTGAAGCTGGCTTTTAGCGACCGCGTGGCCACGCTGGCCTGGAACGGGTATCGCCACCTGGAGCTGTATTTTGGTGTGAGCGGTTCGGGCCGCGTGCTGCACACGCTGAACCCGCGCTTGCACCCTGACCAGATTGTGTGGATTGCCAACCACGCCGAAGACCAGGTGCTGTGCTTCGACATGAGTTTTTTGCCCATTGTGCAGGCCGTGCATGCGCGCTGCACCACCATCAAACACTTCATTGCCCTGTGCGATGCCGACAAGCTGCCCAAGGACACCGGCATTCCCGGTTTGATGAGCTACGAGGCCTGGGTGGGCGCGCAAAGCGACGACTACGCCTGGCCTAGTTTTGACGAAAATTCTGCCTCCAGCATGTGCTACACCAGTGGCACCACAGGCAACCCCAAGGGCGTGCTGTACAGCCACCGCTCTACCGTGCTGCACACCTATGGCGGCGCGCTGCCCGACGCGCTCAATTGCTCCTCCCACGACAGTATCTTGCCGGTGGTGCCCATGTTCCACGCCAACGCCTGGGGCTTGCCGTACATGGCTTGCATGGTGGGGGCCAAGATGGTGTTCCCCGGGGCCGGTCTGGACGGCAAGTCTTTGCATGACCTGTTTGAGAGCGAAGGCGTGACGCTGTCGGCGGGCGTGCCCACCATCTGGCAGGGCTTGCTGGCCTACATGGACGCGAACAACCTCACATTCTCAACCATGAACCGCACGGTAATTGGCGGCTCAGCCTGCCCCTTGGGCATGGTGCGCGCCTTCAATGCCAAATACGGGGTGCAAGTCATTCAGGGCTGGGGCATGACCGAGATGAGTCCTTTGGGCACCGCCAGCACCTTCAAAGCCAAGCACTTGACGCAGACCGACGAACAGCGCTATGCCGTGCAGGCAAGCCAGGGTCACGGTATTTTTGGCGTAGACATGAAAATTGTGGGTGAAGACGGTGGCGAGCTGCCCTGGAACAACGAAGCATCTGGCGACGTGCTGGTGCGCGGGCCGTGGATCGTGAGCGGTTATTTCAAGGGCGAGGGCGGCGACCCGATCATCAAAGACGCGCAGGGCGACGGCTGGTTCCCCACGGGTGACGTGGCCAAGATCGACCCTGACGGCTATATGCACATCACCGACCGCAGCAAAGACGTGATCAAGTCAGGCGGCGAATGGGTCAGCTCGATTGACGTAGAAAACATTGCCATGGCCCACCCCAGCGTGCTGATGGCGGCTTGCATTGGTGTGCACCACCCCAAGTGGGACGAGCGGCCCATCGTCGTCGTCGTCAAAAAACCGGGCCTGGATGTGAGCCGGGAAGAGCTGATCAAGTTTTACGATGGTAAAACCGCCAAGTTTCAAATCCCGGACGACGTGGTGTTTGTAGACGCCATTCCATTAGGTGCCACTGGCAAGATGCAAAAGATGAAGCTGCGCGAAATGCTCAAAGACTACAAATTGCCGGCCTAGTTGTCTCAAAGAAGATAGGGATTACGGGCAATCCCCTAGGGGCAGACAGGCCGTTGTCTAGTACGCTTTAGTAGTTGTTTTTTCCAATGGAGACTTTTATGAAATTCGCTATTAAAACCGTAGCTGCTTGCGCAGTATTGGCCTGCGCTACAGGCGCTTTTGCACAGAAAGGCGAGACTGTCAAGATCGCTTTTATTGACCCCCTGTCTGGGCCTTTTGCCAACGTAGGGCAAAACCAGCTCAAAAGCTGGCAATTTATTACCGAGCGCTTGAGTGGTGCCAAAAATCCGGCTGGCGTCAAGTTTGAAGTCACCGGTTTTGACAATAAAGGCTCTCCACAAGAAAGCCTGAACTCACTCAAGGCTGCCATTGATCAGGGTTTTCGCTACGTAACCCAGGGCAACGGCTCTGGCGCTGCCCTGGCTATTTCTGACGCAGTGGCTAAGCACAATGAACGCAACCCAGGCAAAGAGGTTGTGTTTTTGAACTATGCTGCCGTGGACCCAGCCCTGACCAACGAGAAGTGCGACTATTGGCACTTTCGCCTGGACGCAGACACCACCATGAAGATGGAAGCGCTGACCGCTTTCATGAAAGACCAGCCAAGCGTCAAAAACGTTTACTTGCTCAACCAAAACTATTCGCACGGCCAGCAGGTAGCCAAGTTCTTTAAAGAGGGCATTGCGCGCAAGCGTCCTGACATCAAAATCGCTGGCGAAGACCTGCACCCCATCGGCCAGGTCAAAGATTTTTCTCCTTACGTAGCCAAGATCAAGCAGTCGGGTGCTGACACCATCGTCACCGGCAACTGGGGCACCGATTTGACCTTGCTGGTCAAGGCTTTGAACGACGCTGGCCTGAAGCTGCCCATGTACACCTACTACGCCGGTGTAACGGGTACGCCAACGGCGCTGGCCGCTGGTGGTGACAGCGAGGTGTATGTCGTGGCCTATGGTCATTCCAACCCCACAGGTGAGTTGAACGCCATCAATGCTGACTTCAAAAAGAAGTTTAACGACGACTATTACACCTATGCCACGCTGAACGGTACAACGCTCTTGGGTCAGGCTATTGCCAACGCCAAGTCTACTGACCCTACCAAAGTTGCCAAGGCCATGGAAGGTTTGAGCGTGAAGAGTTTTGCGGGCGAAGTGACCATGCGCAAGAACGACCACCAGTTGCAGCAGTCCATGTTCATTACCAAATGGCAAAAAATAGATGCCAAGAACCCGTACAGCGTAGAAAACACAGGCTATACATTTGTGCCTATCAAGCAGATGGACCCATACGTGTCCAGCACACCCACCAGCTGCCAGATGAAGCGGCCTGCGTAATTAAAAATGTGTCGTAAGTGATGCTCAAAAACCGGGTTCGCCCGGTTTTTTTGTTATCGTGTTTGCTTGCGTGTCTGTAGATGAATTTGCCTGACTGACGAGAACCGTTTATGGAGTTTTTCACTATTTCTCTGCTTAATGGCATCAGCTATGGGCTGCTGCTGTTTATGCTCAGTTCAGGGTTGACATTGATCTTCAGCATGATGGGCGTGCTTAATTTTGCCCATGCCTCTTTCTATATGCTGGGCGCGTACTTTGCCTACAGCACCACAGCCATTTTTGGCTTTTGGCCCGCCTTGATCGTTGCCCCCATCATTGTGGGTTTGATAGGAGCAGGGTTTGAAAGGTATTGCTTGCGCAAGGTGCACCACTTTGGCCATGTGCCTGAACTGCTGATTACCTTTGGTTTGAGCTACATCATTTTGGAACTGGTGCAACTGGTGTGGGGGCGCAGCGCCATGGACTACCGGGTGCCTGCCATACTGGATGGCCCGCTGTTTACCATTTATGGTACACAGTTCCCCATGTACCGCGGTTTCATGATGGCCGTAGCCCTGGTCATGCTGGTGAGTGTGTGGCTGCTGCTCACGCGCACGCGCATTGGCCTGGTGATTCAGGCAGCGCTCACACATCCGCAAACAGTAGAAGCGCTGGGCCACAACGTACCGCGCGTGCTGATGATGGTGTTTGGCGGTGGTGCAGCCTTGGCTGGCTTGGCAGGGGTGATTGGCGGCAATGCGTATGTGACAGAACCTGCCATGGCGATCAGCGTGGGTTCGGTCATCTTTGTGGTGGTGGTGGTGGGCGGCATGGGGTCTTTGTCGGGTGCTTTTGTGGCTTCGCTGCTGATTGGTGTCATTCAAACATTTGCCGTTGGTTTTGACGGCTCCCTGCTGGGTGGTTTGCAAACCGTGGGTGTGAACGTCACGCCCCAGACGTTTGGCTACGCCCTGTGGAAGCTGAAAATCAGCCAGATTGCGCCCATCTTGCCCTATATGTTTTTGGTGTTGATTCTGATCTTCCGGCCCAAGGGCTTGCTGGGTACGAGGGAAGGTTAAACCATGTCTAAACAATTTTATGAATTCAAGCCGCTCAACATTGGGCGTTGGTTGGTATGGAGCTTGTATGCTCTCATTATGGTAGCTGCTCCCGCAGTGTTTACGTCTAGTTTGAGCCATACCATGCTCAGCCAGATGGGCATAGCCATAATTGTTTGCCTCAGCTACAACATGCTGCTGGGCCAAGGCGGCATGCTCAGTTTTGGGCATGCGGTGTACTCGGGCATGGGTTCTTTTTTGGCTATTCATGCACTCAACTTGGTCAGCAGTGGCAAGTTCAATATTCCGGTGAGCCTGATTCCCTTGATCGGTGGTTTGGCGGGTTTGCTGATTGCCTTTATGTTTGGCTACGTCACCACCAAAAAGGCGGGCACCCCCTTTGCAATGATCACGCTGGGCGTGGGCGAGCTGGTCTTTGCCATGTCGTTGATGTTTCCAGAATTTTTTGGCGGTGAAGGCGGCGTCAGTGGTAATCGTGTAGCAGGGGCTAAACCTTTAGGCATTACTTATGGCCCACAAATTCAGTTGTATTACCTGATTGCCATCTACACCTTTATTTGCACTGGCTTGATGTTCGCCTTCACCCGCACCCCCCTGGGCCGCATGATCAACGCCGTGCGCGACAACCCCGAGCGTGTGGAATTTGTTGGTTATGACACGCAAAAGATTCGCTATATGGTCTTTATGGTGGCTGGTTTTTTTGCAGGCATATCGGGCGGTCTGGCAGCGCTCAATTTTGAAATCGTCACGTCAGAAGTAGTGCGTGGTGACCGCTCTGGTGCGTACCTGCTGTTTACCTTTTTGGGTGGTGCCACCTTCTTCTTTGGTCCCATTTTGGGTGCCATCATGATGGTGCTGGCCTTTGTATTGTTGTCAGAGCTGACCAAGGCCTGGTTGCTCTACCTTGGTTTGATTTTCTTGTTCATGGTGATTTACGCTCCTGGCGGCGTTGCGTCCCTCATCATGATGAACTTGCGCGTGGCAGCTTTTGGGTTCTTGCGCAAACTGTGGGTGAGTTATCTTGGCTTGGCCGTTACCGCCTTGATCACGTTATTGGGTGCTGCGGCCATGATCGAAATGGTGTACCACTTGCAGCTCAATGCAGCATTAGGCTCAGAGATGAAATTTTTAGGTATGTCCATGAACGCCAAGGGCCTTAATAGCTGGTTTGGTTCCATCTTTGTCATGCTCACTGGCCTGGGTTTGTTTGAGGTGATCCGCAGACAGTTTTTGCAAGAATGGGGTGTGATTCAGCAAGACATTGAAAAAGAAGTGAAACGTAGGGAGGCTGCGCTATGACAAGTCATGTGACCTACGCTTTAGAACTCAAAGACTTGCGCAAAAGCTTTGGTAAAACCGAGATTATTCGCGGTGCCAACATTGCGGTGAACCCGGGTGAACGTGTCGCCATCATCGGCCCTAACGGCGCAGGCAAGTCCACGTTGTTTAACCTCATCAGTGGCCGCTTTGAGCCTACCAGCGGCGACGTGCTGCTCAATGGCCAGCGCATCAACGGCAAAAAACCGTTTGAAATTAACCGCATGGGTTTGTCGCGCAGCTTTCAAATCACCAATATTTTCCCCAAACTCAGCGTGTTTGAAAATTTGCGCTGCGGTGTGCTGTGGAGCTTGGGCTACAAGTACACTTTCTCCAAGTTTTTGGCTGACCTGGACGATGCCAATGAACGCGCCGACGAGTTAATGGCGATGATCAAACTGGACAAAAAGCGCGATGTGTTGGCCATGAATCTGACCTATGCAGAGCAACGCGCGTTAGAGATTGGCATCACCATTGCGGGCGGTGCCAATGTGATCTTGCTCGACGAACCTACGGCAGGCATGAGCAAGAGCGAAACCAGCCGCTTTATTCGACTGATTAAAGACGTGACAGTGGGCAAAACCTTGCTGACCGTGGAGCATGACATGGGCGTGGTGTTTGGCCTGGCAGACCGCATAGCTGTGGTGGTGTATGGTGAGGTCATCGCCTTTGATACACCCGAGGCGGTACGTGCGAATGCCAAGGTGCAAGAGGCGTATTTAGGCTCGCATATTGCAGATGCGCAAAGCGCCAATGGGGCAAGCGCAGGTGCAGGAGGCCACTGAGATGACAGAATTATTAAAAGTAGACAATTTGCACGCCTTCTACGGCAAAAGCCATGTGCTGCACGGTGTGCACTTTTCGGTAGGTGCTGGCGAAATTGTGGCCCTGCTGGGCCGTAACGGTTCGGGCCGCAGTACCACAGCCAAAGCCATCATGGGTCTGGTGGACGCGCAAGGCTCCATGCATTGGAAGGGCCAGGAAATTGTTGGCAAAAAGGCTTTTGAGGTGGCACACCTAGGTATAGGCTATGTGCCCGAAAACCGCGACATTTTCCCCACGCTAACGGTGCACCAAAACCTCATGCTCGGCCAAAAGCGCGGTGCTAAAACCCCGCGCTGGGGCTTTGACGACATGTACGACATGTTCCCGCGCCTCAAGGAGCGCCAGCATACCGAGGCAGGCGTGATGAGTGGCGGCGAACAGCAAATGCTCACGCTGTGCCGCACCCTGATGGGCGACCCTGATCTGATCATCATCGACGAACCCACTGAGGGCCTGGCTCCCAAGATCGTGGAGTTGGTGGCCCAGTACCTCAAAGTACTGAAA
The DNA here is from genome assembly GCA_043774625.1 of Polaromonas sp. Classification (GTDB taxonomy): domain Bacteria; phylum Pseudomonadota; class Gammaproteobacteria; order Burkholderiales; family Burkholderiaceae_C; genus JAAFIP01. The sequence goes on from JAYVTG010000074.1 coordinate 55,724, forward strand.
AAACGTGGTGTGTCGGTGCTGCTGATTGAGCAAAAACTGACCATTGCCATGGAAATATCCGACCGTACCTTGGTCATGGGCCACGGTAGCATCGTGTTTGACGGAACGCCAGACACGCTACGGGCGGACGCTTACACCCGTAAGGAATGGCTGGAAGTTTAGCCACCAAGGTGATTATTTGGTAAGCACGCGAAACGGTTTGCTATATAAATAGTAGCTGCTCGCGCATATTTGACGATGGTTTTAGGCATATTTCCTTCCTGAATAGTGCCTAAAGCCATCTGCAACACACGTGACAGACTGCACTGGCAGGGTCATAATTTATGCGTAGAATGTTAAAAAAGAACGATCGTACTTTTCTATCTTAAGAAGGATTCCCCATGACCGCAGAGTACAAAGTGCACGGCGATGTTGCCGTGATCAGCCTGGCCAACCCGCCCGTCAATGGCCTGAGCTACGCCACACGCATTGGTTTTATTGACGCACTGTCAAAAGCGCAACTCAACCCAGCCGTCAAGGCTATCGTCATCACAGGTGCTGGTAAAGCCTTTTCTGGCGGCGCAGACATTAAAGAATTCGGTTCCCCCAAGGCGGTGCAAGACCCCAATTTACTGGGCTTGATTCTGGCTTGCGAGAACTCGCCCAAAGTCATAGTGGCTGCCCTGCACACGGTGTGCATGGGTGGTGGGCTGGAACTGGCACTGGGCGCGCATTACCGCGTGGCTGCGCCCGGCTGCAACGTGGCTTTGCCTGAAGTCAAGCTGGGGCTCATCCCCGGCGCGGGCGGCACGCAGCGCCTGCCGCGCGTGCTGGGTGTGGAAACTGCGCTCAACATGATTGTGAGCGGCGAACCGGTCAAGAGCGAATTGCTGGCAAGCCTGCCTGGTCAAAAGCTGTTTGACAAAATGGCCCAATCGCCCGAGTCATTGATTCAGGAAGCGATTGAACTGGCCCGCGAAAAAGCTGCTGCGCACGCTAAAGACGGCACAGGCTTCCCGCTGGTGCGCAATCTGCCGTGCAAGCACCCGCTGGGCGATGCGTATTTTCAGTTTGCGCGCAACATGGTTAAAGGCATGAGCAAGAACTTTCCGGCGCCCGCCAAGTGTGTGGACGCTGTAGAAGCCGCCACCAAGCAAAAGTTTGACCAGGGCATGGCGGTCGAGCGCGAGATTTTTACCAATTTGATGTTCACGCCCGAATGTAAGGCGCTGCGCCATTTGTTTGTGGCCGAGCGCGCTGCCAGCAAGATCCCCGATGTGCCGGACGATACGCCCAAGCGCGAGATCAAGTCGATTGCCGTGATTGGTGCGGGCACCATGGGCGGCGGCATCAGCATGAACTTTTTGAATGCGGGCATTCCCGTCAAGATGCTGGAGATGAAGCAAGACGCGCTGGACCGAGGCGTGGCCACCATTCGTAAAAACTACGAATCGCAAGTGTCCAAAGGCAAGCTCAAGCAGGCGGTGTATGACCAGCGCATGGCAATGCTAACCACGACCTTGCAGTATTCAGACCTGAAAGATGCCGACATGGTGATTGAGGCGGTCTTCGAAGAAATGGGGGTGAAAGAAAAGGTCTTCAAGGAGCTTGACCGCGTGATGAAGCCTGGAGCCATCCTCGCATCCAACACCTCCACGCTGGACATGAACAAGATAGCGGCCTTCACCAAGCGCCCCCAGGATGTGATTGGTACGCACTTTTTCAGCCCTGCCAACATCATGAAGCTGCTCGAAGTCGTACGCGGCGAAAAAACCGCAAAAGACGTGTTGGCTACAGTGATGGCGCTGGGCAAAAAGATTCGTAAAACCTCCGTTGTATCGGGTGTTTGCGACGGCTTTATTGGCAACCGCATGATCGAGCAATATGGTCGGCAAGGCGGCTTTTTGCTGGACGAAGGCTGCACGCCCGCGCAAGTTGACAAGGCCATCGAAAAATTCGGCTTTGCCATGGGTCCGTTCCGCATGGGTGACCTGGCAGGTAACGACATCGGCTTTGCAATCCGCAAACGTCGCTACCTTGAAAAGCCAGGCATGAAATACAGCAAGACCGCTGATTTGCTGTGCGAGAAAGGTCGCTTTGGCCAGAAGACTGGTGCAGGCTGGTACGACTACGTGGCCGGGAAGCGTGACGCGATTCCCAACGCAGAAGTCGTGAAA
>JAYVTG010000075.1:0-4396 GCA_043774625.1 Polaromonas sp.
GTGACTCCAACCAGCGGTGGACTTGAGAAGAGAATGAAGAATGCTAAGCTTATGATAGTTGCATTCGAAGCTGACGGGTGCCAAATCAGGGATGCTGCAGTGAAAATCTTCAACGGATTTCCATTGATGAGATCTTTGTTCCACAATGAGGCAAATGAGGTGAAAGGAATAAATCCTGACGCAGACACTACTTTAAATTTTGTCTACTTGGAGGATTTTCTCTACAAAAACTATTGGCGATGGCATCACTTCAGTAAGGGGCTACACGTGGACAATTTTATTATGGAACGACCTAATGATTCCTCATACCTCTTTTCTATCACTCTTCAACACAAAGTCTACGATATAGCCGGCTATCTCTGTGGACATCGGTTATATAATCTGTTCACTCTCAATCGGCTTGTGACCCGCACAGCTGTACGTACAGCTATACAGCTGATCGTACTACTGTACAGGCCTGTTCGTTACGTACGTTCCGGCTCGAGGACGATCCGATCCACTCGTTTCTAGGCCATGCTGTTATCCTTCTGTTATACTCTGTAATTAATCACATTGTTACCCATCAGCACAACAATAGAGTTCTTCTTTTGCTCGCGCCCAGATTCTCGTAATCCGGTCCCAAGCTAGTGAGACCACAATAAGCTTATTTGGAATCAGCTAGCTTCTCTTTCAGTAGAGAAAAGTTGAAACCCCGCCACAGAAGTAAAATCACCCACGACCCGACAACGGCGTGTTCGTGTGACGAAAGTAAACTCTAACGAGTGAAATCGACTTGTCTATTACCGCCCCAGCGGTTGGGCGCGACAGGCCAGTGCCCCGGTCTTCAACGGGCGCGTTGGTCAATGAACGCGTGCTGCAACCCGTTGCCAGTACGACGGTCATGGCCAGCAAAGCATGCAGCACGGTATGGAGAATTGAACGCATTGTTTCCTGCCTATGGTCTTTAAAAGAGCTTTTTCAGCTTGTGCCTGATTTTAAAGGCACAAAGTGCACGGCCTCCAGCAGCGTCTGGGTGATGCCGCGCGCAGTCTTGTCAACCACCACCAGTGCTTGCGCACCATTGGCGCCCTGCACCGGCGCTACCAGCCGCCCGCCCACGGCCAACTGGTCTATCCAGGCTTGCGGCAGTGCCTCGCCACCGGCAGCAGCAATGATGGCAGCATACGGCGCGCCTTTGGCGTAGCCCACCATGCCATCGCCAAACAGCAGGTGCAAATTACCCACCCGCAGCGGGCGCAGGTTGTCACGTGCCTTGTCATGCAGGCCGCGCAGCCGCTCGATGCTGTAGACCTCCGTGGCCAGTTGCGCCAGCAGCGCTGCCTGGTAGCCGCAGCCGGTGCCAATCTCAAGTACCCGGCCCAGCTTGCCTTCACGGTCCTTGACCAATAATTCCAGCATGCGTGCCACCACATTCGGCTTGCTGATGGTCTGCCCCAGGCCGATGGGCAGGCTGGTGTCTTCATAGGCCTGGTTCACCAGAGCTGAATCCACAAAGCGGTGTCGCTCGACCTGTCCCAACGCGGCCAGCACACGGCTGTCTTGCACGCCCTGCGCGGCCAGCTTTTGCACCATGCGGGCACGCACGGCTTGCGAATCAAGGCCCAAACCGGTTGCAATGCCCACTGCAACGCTTGAAATCGGCTTTTGAGACCGATTTGGAACATGTTTTAGGGCTGTAACCGCCATTTCACGGGCGCGATCAGCTACTATTTTAGGAGCAAACGTTTTACCTGCCTGAGCAGTGTCATCCGGCATGCGCAGCGGGAAACCGGGTCTGCGGACAACATCAATCGGCTTCATGCGCTATTTTGCCTGGCTGTATTTTCAAGCGTCGCCATGCGCTCTGCCCAATGCGGCAACTGCGCATGTTCGGTCAGGTCAACATGCAGCGGTGTCAGGCACACGTGGCCTTGTTTGGCTGCATGAAAGTCGGTGCCGTCGCTGTCGTCTTTGGCCGGGCCTGCGCCGCCTATCCAGTACATGGTGTCGCCGCGTGGGCTGGTTTGGGTGATGACTTTTTCAGCCGCATGGCGACGGCCCAGACGCACGACTTTTGTTTCTTTCAGCTCGGCATCTGGCAGGTTGGGAATGTTGACATTCAGCAGCCAGGGGTGGCCTGGCTTGGAAGTAACGGGAGTTAATGACGGCATCAGCTGCAGCACCAGCGCCCGCGCGCGCCTGCCAGCCGCATCAATGTGCGCCCAGCCCTTTTCTGTTTGTGAGAAAGCAATCGCCGGAATGCCAAACAAATAGCCTTCCATCGCTGCGCCCACGGTGCCTGAATAAATCGTGTCGTCGCCCATGTTGGCACCATTGTTGATGCCCGATACCACCAGGTCAGGCCTGTAGCCCAACAGGCCCGTTAACGCAATGTGAACGCAGTCAGCCGGGGTGCCATTGATGTACTTGAAGCCGTTGGCGGCCGTCTGCACGTACATCGGCGTGTGCAGCGTCAGCGCGTTTGACTTGGCGCTGTTGTTTTGCTCGGGTGCCACCACCTCCACGTCGGCAATGTCTTTTAAAGCCTCGTACAAAGCCACAATGCCCGTGGCCTGATAACCGTCGTCGTTGGAGATAAGAATTTTCATGTTTTTGATTCTAGGTGACGGGCAGGACAAAGGTGACACAAGATGCTGATAACCACGTTGTAATTTACCTATGATGACGTATCAAAACCCTAACGGAGAGCACCATGCATGCCTGGCTTTGCGAGAACCCCACCGGCGTTGACGCCCTGACATGGCAAGAGCTGCCCACCCCCACCCCCAAAGCGGGCGAGGTGCTGATCGAGATCAAAGCTGCGTCGCTCAACTTCCCCGACCTGCTGATTGTGCAAAACAAATACCAGATGAAGCCGCCCCTGCCCTTTGTACCCGGCTCTGAATACGCAGGCGTGGTGCAGGCCGTGGGTGAAGGCGTAACGCACCTCACCGTCGGCCAGCACGTGGCCTGCCTGTCAGGCACAGGCGGCTTTGCCACCCACACCATTGCGCCCGCCGCCTTGTGCATGCCGCTGCCGCCAGGCTTTCCGTTTGTTGATGCAGCGGCCTTCATCATGATTTACGCCACATCACACCACGCACTGCTTGACCGCGCGCAACTCAAGGCAGGTGAAACGGTGTTGATATTGGGCGCAGCAGGCGGCGTGGGCACATCGGCGATTCAAATTGCCAAGGCAGTCGGCGCACGCGTGATTGCCGCCGCGTCAACCGATGAGAAATGCGCACTGTGCAAGTCCATCGGCGCAGACGAAACCATCAACTACACAACGCAAGACTTGCGCGAGCAAATCAAGCTGCTCACAGGCGGCAAAGGCCCCAACGTGGTGTATGACCCGGTAGGTGGCGACTACACCGAGCCCGCCTTCCGCTCCATCGCTTGGCGCGGCCGTTACCTGGTGGTCGGCTTTGCATCAGGCCCCACGCCATCAATACCGTTAAATCTGCCCCTGCTAAAAGGCGCATCCATCGTCGGCGTATTTTGGGGCGGCTTTGCCAAAGCAGAGCCCAAAGCCAACGCCGCCATGATGGCCGAGCTGGCCATCTGGTACGCCCAAGGCAAGATCAAACCCGTGATTGACAGCACCATGCCCATGAGTGAGTTGAAGGCTGCATACGCGCACATGGGCTCGCGCGGGGTGAAGGGCAAGCTGGTGATGGTGAATTAACCGAAGATCAACTGCTCCAGTAAAAAAGCCGGATTAACTTTGACGTTAATCCGGCTTTCAATTTTTGGCTACTGAATGAAACTCAGCGCCCAGCGTTTTACTTCGCCACTTTTTTTACCGCTTTGCGATGCGCACGGTGCTTGACCACAGGCTTGCCAGGCGTCATGGCGGTCACTGGATGTGCCTTTGCATAGGCTGCATCACGCAGCGCTACCAGGCGGGCACCCTCTACGCTTGCAGGTGTTTGCGCAAAGCTGGACACGGCGCAAGCAGAGATGAAACATGCGAGTACAGATGATTTTTTCATGGTGTTTCCTTTGAGTTGACTAACCGCGCCGTCAAACCTGATGGCTTGTCGGGTCCCATCTTTAACGGCAGGCCGGGTGTAACTGTTGACGCCAGTCAGTAAAGACAGGGTAAAGGACTACAGGCCATGAAAACATTGATTTCTGGCTGCACAGCTTTCACAGATGCAAAACAAAAAAAGCCTGCTATTTATTAGATAGCAGGCTTTTACATTCTGGGGTGGCTGATGGGGCTCGAACCCACGACAACAGGAATCACAATCCTGGACTCTACCAACTGAGCTACAGCCACCGTAGAGATGAGATTATAGCGCCACTACTGGGTGGTAGTGGTATCAGGGCTGGTCAGTAAATCAGCTTTTGCGCGAACGGGCTTGGCTATTTTTATTTCAGTTTTAAAGCGTTCTTTCAGAACGTTGTAATA
>JAYVTG010000076.1:0-5582 GCA_043774625.1 Polaromonas sp.
AAAGACTCTGTAAACGCGATGCCTGATTGTGCGGGGTTTGAGCCTGTATTGGTAAGCGTAAAAACCAGCGTAGCCGATGCGCCATCAATGATCGAGGCCACACCCCAAGCCTTCGTCAGCAAAGGTGGTTGTGCGTTTACCACCAAACACTGATTTGTGACGCCGTTAATCACCCCCGTGCTCGGGGTGATGCTGCCCGCACCGTTGGTAAAGGCCGCTGGATTTGTTGCGCAATTGCTATTCACAAGGCCTGCGCGATTGGTGACGCTCGTCACCGTGATCGTACATGCCGTCGTGTTGGCGGTCATCGACACGCCACTAATGGCAATCGTATCGGGCGTGCCGGGTGTCAATACACTTGTCCCGGCGCACCCAGCACCGAACGCGACACTTGGGCTTGCGCTCAGCCGCAGCGAGACGGGCAACGTGTCGGTAAATGAGATGCCCGACTGTGCTGGTGATGTCCCCGAATTAGTCAACGTAAAGATAAGGTTCGCTGTGGCGGCGTCGTTGATGGTGGCGCTTGACCACGCTTTGGTCAGTGTTGGGTTGACGATCGCCACAACCAAACATTGGTCGGTCGATGTGTTGCTCGCGCGCGTCGTCGCGACGTTGGTTGCGAGGTTGGTGAACGCAGCCGGGTTGCCCGTACAGGAGGCGTTGGTCTGCGTTGCCGTGTTGGTGAGTCCCACAACGGCGACGGTACATGTTGTGGTGCCCGCCCCCATCGTCAGACCGGTGATGCCCGAAAGCACCCGCGTCATTGTGTCGTACGCCGCATTGGCGGGGCCGCTACACGAGCCACCCATGTTTGGCGTGTAAGTAACAGCCGGCGTCGCCGTGTTTAAGCGTAGTCCCGCTGGCAGGGTATCGCCAAGCGCAATACCCGATTGGGCAGGGTTGCTCGCACCGTTGCTCAACGTGAAGATCAGCGACGTCGTCGCGCCATCAGCAATGCTCGCGGCACCAAAGGTCTTGGCGACGGTGGCTTGCCGCACGTTCAGCGTCTGATCAGTAATGTTGTTGGTGAGGCTGGCGGTTACACCACTAATGCTGCTATTGCTCGGGCCGTTGACGTAGCTGCCCGCCGCCACTCCCGTTACCGTGGCCGTGATCGTGCAGCTACCTCCTGCCGCCACGTTCGCACCGCTCACGGTGATAATGTTGTTGTTCGCGCCACTAACGGCTACAGTCCCGCCGCCGCACTGGGGAGTGGCTACCACCGCTGTCAACGCGCCTGCCCCGGGCAATGTATCGACAAACCCCATTCCACTACGCAACACGGCACCCGCAGCAGTATTGTCGATAGTGAAGGTGAGCGTTGCTGCCTGACCCACACCAATCGTTTGTGGATTAGCGCCGAACGACTTGGTTAGCGTTGGCCGTGGCACAACACTTACCGACGCTATGGCTGTTGCTCCCGTCAGCGCCAACGGACCAGCGGCAGTCACCGCGCCACTTGTGTTTGTGTAGGAACCTGCCACCGTCGCAGTCACGCTCACAATCACCGTACACGAAGCACTCGGCGCGAGCGTGATGCCAGATATTTGCAAGCCCGTATTCCCAGCTGCGAGGGCCATTGCGCTTTGATTCAGCACAGTCGCCGTACATGTCCCGGTAACCGTTGTGTTCGCCAGAGTCATCGCGCCCGGCGTAGTTGGGAAGCTGTCGGTGACCGAGATGCCAGTGAGATTTGTCGGGTTCGCACTTGGATTCGAAAAACTGAACGTCAACGTCGTCGGACCGCCGGAATCAAATGACACGGCTCCAAACGATTTCGTGATCGTAGGTGCCAAGAAGACCGCCAGAGTGGCGCTGGTCGCCGCAGTGTCGAGTCCGCCTCCAACAGCACTGAAGGCTCCCGCCGCGTTGGTGTAGCTGCCCGCCGTATCACCGCGTACGGTGGCCGTGAAGCTACACGGGCCATTGCCTGCGGTGATGGCACCGCTGGCCAATACAACCGTGGTGGCCGTGAAGCTCGGCGTACCAGAGCAACCGGTGCCCGCAATGGCGCTGACCGCCGTCACCGTGAGCCCAGCCGGGAAGGTGTCGGTAAAGGCTAATCCGCTCTGCGCCGGATTGCTCGCACCATTGGCAATGGTGAAAGTGAGCGTTGAACTCTGGGCAATACCGACCGTGGTCGGACTGTAGGCTTTGCTTAACGTGGCGCGGTTGTAGACCGTGAGCGTGCTGCTCACACCACTGGCATTGACCACCGCCGTGGCCCCAGTGACGTTGGCCGCCGGGTTGGCGTAAGTCCCCGCCGTATTCCCTTGTACCGTGACCGTGAACGTACAGGTGGTCGCGGTCAGCGCCATCGTCGCCCCCGTCAAGGTCACACTCGGATTGCTGGTCGCATTAAAGGTCGGCGTGGTCGCCGAACAGTTGGTGCCCGAGAGTGCGGTCACGCCAATAATGGTTAGACCCGCACCAGCGCTCAACGTATCGGTAAATGTGATGTTGGACTGTGCTGGATTGCCGACACCATTGGTGAGTGTGAAGGTGAGCACCGATGTGCCGGTGGCAACAATACTCGCCGGGGCGTAGTTCTTGGTGAGCGCGACTTGGCGTACGTTTAGCGTTTGATCAACGACGGCATTGGTTAAGTTTGCCGTCACGCCGGCGATAGAGGTGTTAGTCGGTCCGTTGATGTAACTGCCCGCGGCCACACCGGTGACATTGGCGGTAATGGTGCAGCTCATGGCGGCGGCAAGACTTGCGCCACTGATGGTGATGACGTTGCCACCAGTAACAGCAACCGTGCCACCGCATTGTGGTGATGAAGCGGTTGCGGTTAGTGCGCCTGCCCCTGGTAAGGTGTCGGTAATGCCTAGTCCTGTTCTGGCAATTGCGCCCACTGCAGTGTTGTCAATGGTGAAGGTCAGTGTGGCGATCTGTCCCACGCCGATGGTTTGTGGGTTGGCACCGAACGACTTGGTGAGGTTTGGCCGTGGGCTCACCACTAAAGTGTCAGTTGCGGTTGTGCCCGTTAGCGCGATTGGGGTGGTGGCCGTGACTATCGTTGAGGTGTTGATATAGCTACCCGTTGTGGGTGCAGTGACATTCACAATGACAGTACAAGACGCACCGGCGGCTAGGCTGATGGCGGACACTTGTAGGCCAGAGTTGCCTGCGACTGGTGTGCCTGCGACTTGGTTTAAGGCGGTGGCGGTACAGGTGCCACCATTGACCACGCCATTAAAGAGCGTCATCGCCGCTGGCGTGATGGGGAAGGTGTCGTTCACCGCAATGCCGCTCACAACCCCTGGGTTGGCCGCAGGATTGGTAAACGTGAAGGTGAGTGTGGTGTTGCCGCCGGTGTCAATGGCGCTGCCAAAGGCTATTGTCACTGTCGGTGGCGCATAAACATTAACCACTTGTGCGGTGACACCATTGGTGAGTGTGCCGACTAGGTTGGTGACGTTGCCGGTGGTGTTGGTCTTAGCCCCTGCGGTGGCCCCTGTGACGGTAACAATGACGGTGCAACTTGCGCCTGCGGCGACACTGGCGCTGGCTATCTGGATGGAGGGGTGGGTCAAGGTGGCGGCACCAAAGGTGCCCATGCCGTTGGCCGCACGTGACTGCAGGGTTTGTCCAGCACAGCTACCACCGACGGTGGCTGAACCTAGTGTTAAGCCTAACGGTAATTCATCAATCCAGCCTAGGCCACTACGTGCCACACTGCCCGCTACGGTGTTGTTGATGGTGAAGGTGAGTGTGGTCGTGCCGTTCAAGGCGATGTTGGTTGCACCGAAGGCTTTGGTGAGAATGGGCAATGGGCTTACATTCAAACATTGGTCGGTAGCCGCGTTGGTGGCGTTGGTCGTGGTGATGTTAGCGGCGAGGTTGGTTTGGTTGGCACTTGGGCAGACGCCTGTCTGCGCAACTGCATTGGATAAACCTGCAATGTCGATATTACAAGCGGTCGCACCCGCACCTAGTGCCACACCGGTTAAGCCCAATACGCGCGTGCCAATGTTGTAGCTTGCCGTGCCAGGTCCGGTACAGGTGCCGCCCGTGCCTGCGTAGGTCACACTGGGTGTCGTGGTGGTATAGCGTAATCCGATGGGCAGCGTGTCGTCTAGAGTGATTGCTGGTTGGGCTAGTGCGGCAGCATTGGTGAGCGTGAAGCGTAGGCTGGTCGTGCCACCATCATCAATGGTGCTGCTGACGAAGGTTTTAGCTACCGTGGGCACACTTATCGTTAAGGTGGCGTTGGCCGCTACACCGGTCAACGCAACAGGGCCTGTGGCCGTCGGTGCGGTGGTGGTGTTCATGTTGGTGCTGCTTGCTGTGACCGATTGGGTGATGGTGCAGGTGCCACCCGGCTCGATGATGCCTACATTAAAGCCAACGGCTGCGCCCGCATTCACACCGCCCGTCAAGGTGGCTGAGCCACCACCACTACACGCCACACTGCCCGCAGCGTTATTGACCAAGCTGCCAGTGTAGGTGTCGTTGATGGTAACGCCGGTAATGTTGGCGACGTTAGCCGCTGGGTTGGTGACGGTAATGACCATGCTCGATGTGCCGAGCGCACCAATGGTGGCAGGCGTGAAGGTCTTGGTCACAGTCGGTGGCGCGTAGATATTGACCGTGGCCGAGGCCGCCGCCGTGTTGCTGCCAACATTGGTCGAGAGCCCGCCAATGGCGATGGTGTTGGTCGCAGCGCCAGCCGTGCTCGAGGTCACATTGACGATCACCGTACAGCCACCAGCGACAATGCTGGTGCCGTTGGCGATGGTGAAGTTGCCCACCCCCGCCGTTGCCGTTACGCCCGTACAGGTGCCAGTGTTGCCCGCCGTGCCAATGGTCATGCCTGTCGGGAAAGTGTCGGTGAACAGGCTCGATAGCGTGATCGCAGCCGCATTGGTGTTGCCAATGGTCACCGTCAAATTGGTATTGTTACCACTGGCTAGGTTAGCCACTGCAAGGGATTTGGCAACAGTCGGCGTGGCAAGCACCGTCAAACAGGCACCAGCGCCACTTGCTGGCGTTCCGCCGCCTGCCGCAGAATCCGTGATGTCTGCACCAATGTTGGTCGTTAGCGAAATATTGCCATTGCCGTTGGTGTTATTCGCTTGTGGACACGAGCCTGACGTCGGCATTGCTGCGGTGGTCACGTTTACGGTGATGGTACAAGTGCCATTGATACTGTTACGCCCTGCCACAGTGATGGTATTTGACAGCGCAGTCGCCGTTACACCGCCCCCTATGCAAGTGCCGGCAATCGACGATGGCGATGCAACGCGTAAGCCAGTCGGCAGAGTGTCCGTAAAGCTTACCGCCACAGCCGCAGTGTTAATGACTTGATAGGTCAAGGTTGCTGTTCCGCCGATCGTCAGTGCCCCACTAAACGACTTATCCAATCTGGCTCGACCAACCAGCAACGTATCACTGGCCGCGACGGTATTTGCCGGCGTGTTGGTAGAAGTTACACTGCCCACCGCCAAGGTATTGGTGTACGTGCCGTTTGTAGCGCTCATGGTATTGACCGTAATGATGCATGAGCTGGAGGCCGGAATATTACCGCCAGACAACTGCGTAACCCCGGGGTTTGTGACGAGCGCAGATATCGTGAG
>JAYVTG010000077.1:0-33878 GCA_043774625.1 Polaromonas sp.
CCAAGCCTTGCAAACCTGGGACGTGGTCAGCTGCGCCCAGTAGATGAAGAAGGATACGATTTGATTTGGGATTGACTGGCTTTTACGGCTAAGTTCGCCAGTTCTTCAACAAGTTGACAATACCGTCACACATAGAGTAAACCCTATGGATGTACATATTGATTTTTATAAATACAAATGTATCATTCAGGCGAAGGCGAGGTATATAGGCGCCAACCCACTGACTTGCTGAGATGCACGCAAAAGCCTGGCTGAAGTCTTAGGTGAATCCTCATTATTAAAGGAAATGCAATGGCACAGATGTACGATCACATAGGCAAACCAGTGACGCACGGCCGCGCTCGTGTCAATGGCATTCGCATGCACTACGTCACTGCGGGCCAAGGTGAACCTCTCCTGCTACTGCATGGCACCCCGAAAACAAATTTCTATTGGCACAAGCTAATCCCTCTGCTAACACCCTACTTCACTGTAGTGGCTCCAGACTTGCGCGGCTTTGGTTACACAGACAAGCCACCAGCAGAAGAGGGCTACGATTCACTTACAAATTCACGAGACGTGAGCGAATTGATGACCCAACTAGGTCACGACAAATTTCACGTCCACGGCGAGGACCGTGGTGCGGAATTCGCCTATGCCCTGGCTGCCACACAACGTGACCGAGTAAAAACGCTGTCATTCTGCGAGATGCTGCTGTCTGGCGCTGGACTAGAGAATTGGTCCAACTTCACCCCAGAAAACATCTCGGCGCAGTTTCGTCAGAAGGGTGTTTGGGTATGGCACATCCCTTTCTTCTGGATCCCACACCTCCCCGAAATGCTGATTGCAGGCCACGAGCGCGAGTTCTGGGAGTTCTGGATCAAGGCAGAAACATGGAATCCAAATGCCATTTCGGAAGAGGCGTTGGCAGAGTGGATTGCCTGCTTGAGTGCGCCCGGCGGCTTGCGAGGCTGCATGGAGACCTATCGCGCTGGACTAAAAAACGGTCGAATTAACCAAGAATTGGCCGCGACCAAGCTCAACCTACCCATCATGACCGTAGGAGCCCCAGAATTCTTTGGTGATCTGGTGGAGCGGCAAATGCGCGACGTTTCAGTGGGCGTGCAGCGGGCAGAAGTGTTTGAAGCCTGCGGCCATAGCTTGGCTCTGGAAGCAGAAACACGCTTAGCCAAGATGCTCCGTGAATTCATGCTCGGAGCCTGAATGTTTCCGCCGAACAGGTGCCGGCGCGGGCACCGCCTGCTTCGGACCCAAGCCAGTGCCTCGCAAATCAACTGTCGAAATCAACATAACCCCTAGGAGATTCTCATGAAAAAACGCACGCTCATCCAACTGGCGCTGACTACTGTTGCCGCCGTCGCAATCCCTGTAAGTGCACAGACACCCATCGGCAAGCTACAACATCCACTTTGGTACAAGGCACCTTCTGCCAAAACGCTGGAGCTCGCCAAGGTTGACGATCTGTCCAACACCGTAGTGAGCGATGGCCAGCGCGGTGAAAAGGGTGTACTTGCATCTTCCCTTAAAATTACACCTGAACAAGTAGCGAAAATCAAAGCTGGTAAATTTACCGTTGCCATCTCCATGGGCTGGCTGGGTGATGATTGGGCATCGGAGCAGCTTAAGGGCTTAAAAGAAACCTTTGCCAAACTTGGCATCAAAGTAGTTGCAGAAACCAATGCCGACTGGGATGACGCCAAGCAAATTGCCGACCTGGACGCCATCGGAGTGCTCAAGCCTAGTCTGCTGGTTTCCATTCCACTCAATGGCAAGACTACCGCCACCGCTTACAAGAAAATACAGGCAGCTGGTGCCAAGGTAGTGTTCATTGACCAGGCCGTAGACGGAATGAACCCCGGCAAAGACTACGCTTCCATCATCTCTTCAGATAACTTAGCTCTGGGCATGTACGTAGCCGATCTGCTGGCTGAGTCGGTGGGTGGCAAAGGCGACGTGGGTGCCATGTTTTTCGCTAATGATTTTTATGTGACCAATCTGCGATACGAGGGCTTTGTCGCCCGCATCATGGCCAAGTACCCCAACATCAACCTGGTTGCAGTGGCAGGGCACGACAACCCCAACAAAGGACAGGAAGTGGCGCAAGCCTTAATGGCACGTTATCCCAACCTTAAAGGCTTGTACGGCTCTTGGTCTATCCCGGCCATGGGCGCTGCAGCAGCTGCAAACGTCGCAGGCAAGAACAGCAGTAACTTTAAGATCGTGTGCGAAAACTTCGATCAAATCGTGGCTGGCAATGTGGCCAAGAATGGGCTGATCGCCGGAATCTCTTCGCAGCGCCCTTACGACCAGGGCGTTGCCGAAGCTACTGTTGGAGCGCTGGCCTTGATAGGTGCACAAACTCCTCCTTACGTAGTGGTTCCTCCCTTGGCAGTGAAACGCAGCAACCTGCCCGCTTCCTACAAGACTATCTATCGCACAGAGCTACCTGTTGCTATGGCAGCCGATCTAAAGAAGTAATTACTTAAGCTCTGAGGTGCGGAACCGTGCGGGCCGCATCTCAGCTCCTCCTGATACATTTTCTGATCGGATAGTCATGGCACACGCACAGACCATGTTGGAGATGCGGGGGATTGAAAAGCAGTTCAACAACAACCCAGTTCTAAAAAATGTCCACTTCGACTTGCGCCGAGGTGAGGTGCACGCACTAATGGGGGGTAACGGTGCGGGAAAATCTACCCTTATGAAGATACTCACTGGGGTGTACAGAGCGGACGGTGGAGAGATTCGCATTAACGCACACACAGTACAAATCGACAGCCCCAATGCCGCTGCGGTTCTGGGCGTGGCCATGATCTTCCAAGAGTTCAGCCTGGTTCCCAGTCTCACTGTGGCTCAGAACATTTTTCTCAATCGCGAGCCACGCAAATGCGCGGGCCTGCTCATCGACGATGCTGAACTGGTAAGCCGCGCGCGCACCATTCTGAACGAGCTGGGAGAAGACATTGATCCAAACACACCAGTTTCACGCCTTAGTGTGGGAATGTGCCAAATCGTGGAGATTGCAAAAGCGCTGTCTAAAAACGCACGAATTTTGATCATGGATGAACCCACTTCATCTATTTCCGAAACTGAGGTGGATCGCCTCTTCAACTTTGTTCGAAAGCTCAGAGATAATGGTATATCAATCATCTACATCTCGCACCGCATGGCCGAAATCTTCAGCCTGTGTGACCGAGTAACTGTGATGCGCGACGGCGAGAACGTGCTAAGCGCTTCATGTGCAGATATGACGATGGAGTCCCTGATTGACTCCATGTTGGGCACCTCCGCTGGTGCATCCATGCATTGGCAGCCACGCATTCATGCGCTTGGCGCTCAACCTGCGCTGGAGCTCACGAATCTAACTCATGAGCCATACTTTCATGGCGTTAACCTTGCGGTTTACCCTGGCGAAATTGTCGGTTTGGCCGGTCTCATGGGCTCGGGGCGAACCGAGGTAATGGAGACAATTTTTGGTTTGCACGTGGCCACTAGGGGCACTGTTCAAATCAATGGCATGCTTGTGAGGGACATAACAGAGGCCATTGAAGCTGGCGTAGCGCTTGTGCCAGAAAACCGCCGAACACAGGGCCTAGTGCTATCGCACTCGGTACTTGATAACTTTGTACTACCTAACCTTGGCATGTTTCAGCGCGGTGGCGTGGTCAAACTGTTGGATGCGTTGCGAGCAGTGAGAGACTTCATCCAAAGCTTACACATCAAGACAGACCACCCGTACAAGACCGTCGGCTTGCTATCGGGTGGTAACCAGCAAAAAGTTGTGCTCGCAAAGTGGCTGGCGCGGGCTCCGCGAGTGCTGCTGTTAGACGAGCCCACAATTGGCGTAGATATTGGTGCCAAGTCTGAAATTGTGCAACTGGTGCGCCAGTTGGCCAGCAAAGGTACAGCCATCGTGGTGGTTTCTTCCGAGTTTGAGGAGCTGCTTGCCATGAGTGACCGCCTGCTGGTACTGCGCAACGGCCGACCCACTCGCTTGCTCGAGCGCAAAGACATCGAGTCCGAGGAAATGTTACACCACGCGGTACAAGCCTAGCCTCTTCTAATTCACTTCACCGGTACTTGCAATGCAGAAATTTCTTCAATTCATAGCTGGTTGGCAAGACTATGTCGTCTACATAGTCTTCCTCCTCGTCGTCATCATCTTCTCTATTCTCATTGGCGATCGAGGTTTTCTGACTTTAAACAACTTGTTTAATATCACCCGTACAACTTCCATGATTGTGGTGATGGCTGTGGCCATGACGTTTGTGATTTCTGTCGGCGAACTCGACCTGTCTGTTGGGTCCACCGCTGCACTTGCCGCGCTGATTGCGGGTCTGACTATGCAAGCCGGATACGGCTGGCTGGCTGGCATGACTGCTGGTCTGCTTTGTGGATTGGGCGTAGGCCTGCTTAACGGTTTTTTTGTCACCTATATGAACATCCCGTCATTTTTGGTGACGCTAGGCATGATGCAGTTCATTCGCGGGCTGGCCATGCGGGTTACTTATACCAAGCCGGTGGCTATTGCAGATGACACATTTAACGAATTGTTTGGGCAAGGTAGCTTGGGCATACTGCCCTCCTTATTTCTGTGGTCTTTGACGGCGACTGCTGTGGGACATTTAGTGCTCAAATACACACCGTTTGGCCGCAAGATTCTGGCTACCGGCGGTAACCGCGCGGCGGCACGCTACTCAGGCATTAACACAGCACGCATCAAGCTCTACGCTTTTCTGATCAGTGGCTGTGCTGCGGCTCTGGCGGGCATGTTGTATTCTGGAATGATGCAAACCGCGCGCTACACGTTTGGCACTGGCGGCGAACTATCTGCTATCGCAGCAGTTATCTTGGGTGGTACTAGTCTGTATGGCGGCAAGGGCTCAATCATCGGCACCTTCGTCGGCGCGCTACTTATCGGCACCATCAACAACGGTCTGATCATCATGGGCTTGGATGTGAGCGAGCAATACATGGTGGCTGGCGCCATCATCATTCTGGCGGTTGCCTTTGGCAAGCGCCCCTCTGTTTAAAGAATATAGGAGCTACGGTATGTCAGCATGTTGAAAACAGGCAAACCTAGCCGTAAAAGCTAGTCAATTCCAAATTAAATCGTATCCTTCTTCATCCACTGGGCGCATCACGCTTTTCTTGCACCTTGGTGGGCTAGTGTGAATTTTCGCAGCTATTGTTCAACCCTTTGTGCTGGCGTTGCTCAAACTTCAAACCAAGTTGTTTGTTGATGCGATGGTTGCAGTTGGGGCAATTCATGCCTGAATTCTCGGAGCTACCGCTATGCCCAGCTTAAGTTGACGATACCTACGCCTCCTATTTTCAAACCACTTTCTTCTTCAGGGTCACTTGCACAATACATGAACATTGTGCAACAATAGAATACAAATGTGCAGTTTACAGATTTCACTTCCCTTCAAAACCATTTAGGACACAACATGTCGAAATTTCATCTCAGCGGTCTGGCCGCAGATTTACAGGCGCGATCGTTGACGGGCAAACCTATTCGCATTGGGCTGATTGGTTCTGGAATGATGGGTACCGACATCGTCACTCAGGTGCTGCAAATGCAGGGCATCATGGTGGCCGCGATTGCCGACATTAATGTGAGTGCAGCAGTTGCTGCCCTGAGTGCTGCAGGCCATCCTGGTGATGCGCACCGTCTGGTGGATACCCAAAGCAGTTTTGATGAATGCATAGAAACCGGGAAGATGGCAATCACCCAGAGCTCGGAATTCGTTTGCAAAAGTGGCCTGATTGATGTTGTAGTGGACGCAACGGGCAAACCGGCTGTGGGTGCAGAAATTGGATTGACGGCCATGCAGCATGGCAAGCACCTGGTGATGATGAACGTCGAGGCCGATGTCACCATCGGTTCGTATCTCAAGCACGAAGCCGACAAGCTCGGTGTGGTGTATTCATTGGGTGCCGGTGACGAACCCAGTTCCACCATTGAACTCATCCAGTTTGTAACGGCCTTGGGCTACCCTGTGATTGCCGCAGGCAAAGGCAAAAACAACCCCTTGAACATTGATGCAACGCCAGATGACTACGCGGCCGAGGCGCTGAGTAAGGCCTTGAACCCACGCATGCTGGTGGAATTTGTAGACGGATCTAAGACAGCGGTAGAAATGTCCGCCATTGCGAATGCCACCGGCTTGATTCCCGACGTGCCCGGTATGCATGGCCCAGCGGCCTCGCTCGAAGAGTTGCATAAGGTCTTGTGTCCGATTGCCGATGGCGGCATTCTGACCCGTAAAGGTGTGGTGGACTACACAATTGGCAAGGGTGTGGCACCCGGCGTGTTTGTAGTGGCCGAGATGGCTCATCCCCGTTTACGCGAACGCATGGACTACCTAAAGTTGGGCAAAGGTCCCTACTACACCTTCTATCGCCCCTACCATCTGTGCAGCCTGGAGGTGCCCTTGACCTGCGCACGTGCTGTGCTCTACGGCCGCGCCGATATGGCACCGATTCCCGTACCCACTGCTGAAGTGACGGCTGTGGCCAAGCGCGACCTGAAACCAGGCGATCGCCTGGATGCTATCGGTGAATACACTTACCGCGCTTGGGCCATGGCTGCGACCGAAGCCTTTGAACAGAAGGCCGTACCCTGCGGCCTATTGGAAAAAGGCATAGTTACCCAAGCCATCAAGAAGGGCGAGCTGCTGACTTATGCCAACACGGCCGTGGACACCACTTCAAAAATCGTCGAATTCCGCAAGCGTCAGGACGCGCTCGTTTACGGCAAGTAAAAGGACATCATCATGAACGACCGTATCAACCAGGCGCAGCCTGCTATCTATCAACAGCTTGGCAAGAAAAAGCTGCACAAGGCCTTGCGCCAGATGCATTTAATTCGACTATTTGAAGAAGGCGCCGAGCAAGCCTATATGCGCGGGCTTGTGCATGGAACCATGCACCTGTCCATTGGTCAGGAAGCAAGTGCCGTCGGTGTAGGCATCATGTTGGAGTCTGGCGATTACATTACCTCGACCCATCGTGGCCACGGGCACTGCATTGCAAAAGGCGCTGACCCAAAGTTCATGTTTGCCGAGTTTTTTGGTAAAGATAACGGTTATTGCCGAGGACGTGGAGGCTCCATGCACATTGCCGACGTGGCCAACGGCAACTTGGGTGCCAATGGCATTGTGGGCGGTGGCCTGCCGATTGCCGTCGGTGCTGCGCTGGCACTCAAGCAGACAAAAAAACCTAATGTTGTCATCTGCTTTTTTGGCGATGGTGCCAACAACGAAGGAGCCTTCCATGAGAGCTTGAATATGGCGGCCATATGGAAGCTGCCTGTAGTGTTCGTCTGCGAAAACAACAAGTACGGCATGTCTACTTCGGTCGAACGCTCGACAGCTGTGAAAAATATCTCTCAGCGTGCGCAGGCATACGATTTTCCGGGTGTCACAGTTAATGGCAACGATTTCGCTGAGGTTGCCTCAGCTGCTGGTGAGGCCATCGAGCGTGCACGCCGCGGCGAAGGCCCCACTTTGCTAGAAAGTTTGACCTATCGTCATCGTGGGCATTCCAAGAGTGACCGCAATCGCTATCGCACCAAAGAAGAGATTGAAAGCTGGATCGCTCGCGATCCTATTCAACTATTCCAAGCCAACCTGCTTGCGCACGATCTGATTCAAGAAGATGAAATTGCAGCTATGGTGAAGAGCGTCGAAGACGAAATTGAGGCTGGGATTAACTTTGCAAAAGACAGTCCGGATCCGAAAGTTGAAGACCTAACTGCTTTTGTTTACACCAACAAGAATTCGGAGACCAGCAATGTCTAATGAGATACGTGAACTCAGCTACTCGCAAGCTATTCAGGAAGCCCTGGGCTTGGCCATGGAACGCGATGAGCGGGTTTTTTTGATGGGTGAGGACATCGGTGTTTATGGTGGTGCCTTTCAGGTCACAGGCGACCTGATCCATCGCTTTGGTGAAGACCGTGTCATGGATACACCGATTTCTGAACTTGCAGGTGCTGGCGTGGCAGTGGGTGCTGCATTGTTGAATCGCCGTCCTGTGTATGAATTCCAATTTTCTGACTTTGCAGCGCTTGCCATGGAACAAATCGTTAACCAGGCCGCCAAAATTCGCTTCATGTTGGGAGGCAAGACCTCTGTGCCTTTGGTCATGCGCTTTCCTTGTGGCTCGGGTACAGGTGCTGCGGCACAGCACAGCCAAAGTTTAGAGTCGTGGTTTGCGCACGTTCCTGGTTTGAAGGTGGTTCAACCTTCAACCCCTGCAGATGCCAAGGGTATGTTGCTGGCGGCTATTGAAGATCCAGACCCGGTCATGTTTTTTGAGCACAAGTTGCTCTACAAGATGAAAGGGCATGTGCCAGAGGGCTACTACACCGAGCCGCTGAACCAGGCCAAGATTCGTCGCCAAGGCACCGATGTGACCATCGTGGCGTCTGCCATCATGGTGCACAAGTCACTAGAAGCTGCTGCAATTGCAGAAAAAGATGGAATTTCAGTTGAAGTCATTGACTTGCGCTCATTGCGCCCAATGGACTACTCCACGTTGATTGACAGCGTGTGCAAGACCACCCGTCTAATCTGTGTGTATGAGGGCACCAAGCAATTTGGTATTGGTACGGAAGTGGCCGCCGCCATTGCTGAGAGTGCGGCCTTTGACCGGCTGGATGCTCCCATCATTCGTTTGGGTGGTGCGGACTGCCCGCTACCCTATAACCCCGAACTTGAAAAAGCTGCAGTACCTCAGGTGCCTAATATTGTTGATGCAATAAGACAAAGCGTGAAAGGGAGGAACTGAACATGGCTATTGAAGTCATTATGCCCCGTGTCGACATGGACATGACGGAAGGAAAAATTGCTGTCTGGTATGTAAAAAATGGCGATGCAGTTACCAAAGGTCAAGTCATCTTCGAAATCGAAACCGACAAGGCCACCATGGAAGTGGACGCTCCGGTTGCGGGAACCATCAACGGCATTCACGGCGCCGTAGGAGAGTCGGTTTTAGTCGGTACCAATCTGGGCTGGATTCTCGCGGAAGGTGAAGCACTGCCGTCGCAAAACTCCCATGAATTAACGGAACCTGCACAACCTATAGAAACCAACGAAGTCATAGTCTCTGAGGTGGCCCCCGCTGCCGGCTCAGATGCTTCCGCAAACAAGAATGTGATTGATCACTCGTCTTTGCGTGCGACGCCGCTGGCTCGCAGTTTGGCGCGTACCAATAGGGTTGATCTGCTGTCTATGACTGGCAGTGGTCCCAATGGTCGTGTGCAAGGCACAGATGTCATGCAGGCGATGGGAGAGACTGTTGCCAGCAAAGGTGTGACTGCCGAGCTGCACCTGAACTGGATCTCTCGGGGCAACGGCATACCTTTGGTGCTTCTACATGGCTTCGGTGCAGACCAAGGTGGTTGGCGCAGCCTGGCCGCACAGGTCAAAGGCGTATCCATCATCGGTATTGACTTGCCAAACCATGGCAAATCAGGCACCAGCACCATACGATCGTTGGACGACGTGGCTACCGCTGTGGTGGCACGTTTAGATAGTGAAGGTGTAGAAGATTTTCACCTCCTTGGACATTCCATGGGTGGTGCAACAGCGATGGCCATGATTGCGATGGTTGGGCCACGACTGAGGTCCATAACCCTCTTGGCCCCTGCTGGGCTAGGCGCGGATATCAACGGAGAATTTATTGATGGCCTGTGCCGGGCAAATAGTGAAGCCAGCTTGAAACCTTGGTTGGCCGAACTGTTCCATGACAAAGGACTGCTCAGCAGTTCATTTGTTGCTACAGCCTATAAGCAATTAGAGTCGGCTCAAAAACGTTACGCTCTGAGAGCAATGGCCAGTGTACTAATGCCAGATGGCATCCAGGCTACGTCCCAACGTACGGCGCTGGAAAGTCTGAAGGTGCCAACCAAAGTGATTTGGGGAAATGACGACAGGATCATTCCCTTAAAGCACGCCCAGGGCCTACCAGGCCGCGTTGCACTCCATGTTCTCAAAGATGTGGGGCATCTGTCATACATTGAGGCAACAGACGTAGTTGCAGCCTTGCTGATGGAGCAAATGCGCTAACCATTGGGCTGCAATAGATTGGCCGCACTTTCCTGCAGACCCAGGGAATGCGGCCTTTTTTATGGGCCTTAAGCGTGCGAAGACTGCAGCTTAGACACAGCCAATCGCATTGCGGATCGGTTGCCGACAGTTAGAGGATTTTCCCAAGAAGGCTGCAAACCAAGAAACAGGTCGAGGAATGGCACCGAAGAGAAAGAGTCCTCTCTGGCATTTTCATGAAAGCTATCCCAGTGGCGCTTGATCAAATCCAAATTGATCACCAATGGTTCAGCGCCCAAGTGCAGTCTCCACCCCTCTAAAAGGGTCAGCGTCAAACAGATTAGGACAATGTCTTCAGGCCAGTTCATTTGATCCAGCAAGGTCATATCGGCATCGTTGTTCAAGGCTTGCTTTTCGATGACGGAGATCGGTTGCGAAAGTACAAAACTTCTGAGCAAGACACCACTCATGTAGTGCGCAAAGTCCACAGAGTCAAGCTTCGAGAAGTTCTGATTGCTGTCGAGATGGTCTGCCCAATCGAAGAAGGCTGCCGCTAAATCTCCATTGCGCAGCTCGCATCTGAAATGTAGTCTTTGCGCGGTCAGTATCAAGCATTCACTCACCGCACTTTTGAACCACGTCCAGCTGGAAATACGGTTTGGAAAGTCGGGCATCGCTGCCCATTGCCCCGCTAATTGCGCTTCGATCATGTGATTACTCCTGATCAATTCTATGGTTGCATGTTGACTCTAGGGTATACCCTGATGATGAACATATTGACTACGTAAAGAACAAATGTATCATTGATATAAGTTGCAAAATATGCAAATCTGAGTGCGATTGCCTCTCGGATCAAAACTAAAGATGAGGAGACAAACATGGGATTTACACAGTCAGCCTTGACGCTGTTGTTTGTATTTTGGGTGTTGCAGACTGCCGGTGCATGGATGCAGTGGCGCCACTATAAGCAGTCCGTTGCGGGTAACCGCGAAAACTGGAAGCAGGGCTACTTGGGCGTTGGAAAGTCACGTCGGAAATTTGGATTTGGTGCGATTGCAATGGTCGTCGTATCCCAGGATATGCGCGTAAAGAAAGTTCAGATTATGACTGGTATGTCCATTTTCGCTCGATTCAAAGACGTTGCTGCCTACGAGGGCATCACACTGGAGACTCTTGCATCGACTGTCAAAAGCAAACAAGCGAACGCGCAAGTTTCAAAGGCAATACAAGATGCCATTCAGCGAATCGAGGAGGTAAGAAGCAAAACCTAACACCACAGACCACCCACCGACACCATAGAAAAAAACTTTGTCAAAAAACCAAATTTAAAAGGATACAGAAAATGGAAGCATTTGAATTTCTCGCGCGAGGCGCTGAAGCATTTATCGGTGTATTTAACGCCGGTGGAAAAACTTTCGTTGGTTTTGTGAGCGGGATTCTCCCAACGCTGATTGTATTGTTGACCGCTGTTTACGCAATTATTGAACTTGTTGGTGAGCAGCGTGTGCACCGTCTGGCACGTTTCGCAGCCGGCAACATAATTACGCGTTACACCGTGCTGCCCCTGCTGGCGATGTTCTTTTTGACAAACCCTATGGCTTACACCTTCGGCATGTTTGTGGAAGAAAAACACAAGGCAGCATTCTACGACTCTACGGTTTCGCTTTGCCACCCTATTACGGGTCTGTTTCCGCACGCTAATCCAGGTGAACTTTTTGTATGGCTGGGTGTGGCTACTGCTATTACCAAGTTGGCAGAAACAGGTAATGCCCCTTTCTCGGTTGCCAAGCTCGCGCTGACCTATTTTTTAGTCGGACTGTTTGTTAACCTGCTCAAAGGCATTGTGACTGAGTGGTTGACTGCAGTAATCGCGAAACGCGAAGGCGTCATTCTGTGATCGATCATAAAAAGTACATCTAAGGAGATCAATATGAGTTTCAACAAAACATTCAAATCCGTCAAAGTTACCCATGGTACACAAGGATGGGGTGGCCCATTGGTGATCACGCCTACCGCACAGCGCGACAAAATTGTCGCCATCACTGGCGGTGAGATACCTGAGCTTGCCAAAAAGCTGGCTGAGATGACTGGTGCGACTGTCGTGGATGGTTTCCGCGCACCTCCATCGGAGAGTGAAATCGCCGCTGTTATCGTGGATTGTGGTGGTACTGCTCGCTGCGGTGTCTACCCCCGCAAACGCATTCCGACGAT
Organism: Polaromonas sp.; assembly: GCA_043774625.1. Classification (GTDB taxonomy): domain Bacteria; phylum Pseudomonadota; class Gammaproteobacteria; order Burkholderiales; family Burkholderiaceae_C; genus JAAFIP01. The sequence continues at coordinate 12,267 of JAYVTG010000077.1, forward strand.
CAATACCAACTCTGTGGGTCAGTCGGGCCCCTTGGCACAGTTCATTACCGAGGACATCTATGTCTCTGGTGTAACAATCAGCAACCTCTCTTTTGCGGATGGATCGGAAATGCCCCAGCAAGCCGCAGATGCGAGCGTAAAACCTGCCGCCTCAAGTAGTCCGGCCCAGCCTCAAGAGGCGCAAGGTGGCATGGTGGGCTTTATCACTTGGATTGGCCGCAAGATGGGTGGTGTCGTGGGCGTCCTGTTTAACAGCGGCCGCAAGTCCATCGATCAAGTGATTCGTAATGTGTTGCCCTTCATGGCCTTTGTGACCATGTTGATCGGTGTCATCACTACCACGGGTCTGGGTAACGTACTGGCCCACGTGCTGGAGCCGTTGGCTGGCAATATATTTGGTTTGTTAGTGCTATCTGCTATTTGCGGTTTACCGTTTCTGTCTCCTATCTTGGGACCGGGAGCTGTTATCGCGCAGGTGATTGGAGCGGCCATCATTGGACCAGCTATCGCTGCTGGAACCATCCCTCCTGCAATGGCTCTGCCAGCTTTGTTTGCCTACGACACACAAGTCGGTTGCGATTTTGTTCCTGTGGGTATGGCCTTGGGTGAAGCGCAGCCCGATACGATCCGCATTGGTGTGCCCGCAGTGCTGATCTCGCGGCAAATCATGGGCCCTGTGTCTGTGCTGATTGCTTGGGTTGCAAGCTTTGCACTTTAATTTGAATCGGTCAAGAAAATGATTTGCTACATAACGGCTGTGACTGAAGTAGGTGAGGAGGTCGCTGACTTGCTCGATGGTGGTGTTTTGATCCTTTACGCACATGGTGCTCCTCCAGCCTTGGCAGAGGTTTCTGTGTTGCATAAGGTGCAAGACGCAATCGTGGGTCACATGCCGTCTGTAGGTTCAAAAATAAAGTTGGGTAATCTGCAAACCACGGTTACCGCTATAGGTGATACCGCATGGCACAAGGTGAAAGAACTTGGACATGTGGTCATCAATTTCAATGCGTCTGCTACGGCGGAGCGGCCTGGCGAAATCTGCGTAGAAGCCATTGACCCTGAGCTGGTTAAAGCAGCTCTGGTCAGGGGCTGCTTGATAGCCGTAGAGGGCTAAAGTTCTTCTCTTTAATCGACCATAGAACACCATTAACTCACAAGATTTTCGAGAGCAGCATGATTGAAACAAGTGCGACCGTGCGCGTCATTGAAGGTTTGCACACAAGGCCAGCCGCACAAATGGCCAAATTAATGAAAAAGTTTGGTTGCAATGTCGAGCTGGTTTGCCGGGGCAAGTCCGCCAGCGCCAAAAGTTCGGTCAAGCTGATGCTGTTGCAGGTCAAAGAGGGTGAAGATGTGCTCATCCGTGCTGATGGTGAGGAAGAGAGGGAAGCCACCGATCACTTGGTTGAGTGCCTCGGTGATCCTCAATTTGGCATGAATATCGATCATGCGCAAAATACAGAGCACGAGAAGGCACTATTGGATGAGCAGGCACATTCAGTTTCAGATGTGCATGTGTGCGAAGGTCTCAAGGGGATCGCTGGAAGCTGTGGTACAGCACTGGGGCCTGCCCACGTCTATCTCCCACAGAAACTTATCGCTCAACGGCAGGTGATTCCCGAAGAGGAAATCTCTAGCGAACTCAATCGCTTTCGATCCGCATTGGCTGGCCTGGAGTCCAAGTTGACGAAACAGAGTTCTGTTCAAACAGAAGGCCCAGCAGCGCAGCAGGACCGCGCCATCTTGTTGGCTCTAATTGAGGTTGCCCAGGACGAGGAATATGTGGGCGCCATTATCCGTGGCATCGAGGCGCAAGGCGATGCTGGTGCCGTGACCTTGCGTGTGGGTGAGGTGCTGGCTGCCACTTTTGCGGCAATGACAGATGACTACATACGTGCAAGAGCAGAAGACATCCGTGGCGTCACTAGGCATTTGGCAGCGGCATTGCTGGGCCAGTCACTGCCAGATCTCTCTAGCATTCCCTTTGGTGCCATTCTTGTGGCAAATGACTTGAGCGCATGGGAGTTTTCCAAAGTTTCCGTCGACAATGTGAAGGGACTTGTCTGTATCGGCGGCTCTGCAACTTCGCATGTTGCCATCATGGCTCGAACCCATGGTATTCCTGCCGTGCTGGGAGTTCCGCTTACGGAAGAGGAATTACAGTTTATTCAATATTTAGCGGTCGATGGTGACCGCGGTGAGGTCATAGTCAATCCGACGGATGCGCAAAAGACACAGTGCCAAGTGAGGATGGATGCGCAAGCCGATGCTCGCATGGGTCTGTACAAATACCGGGATCTGCACCCCACAACTAAAGACGGGCGTCAGATCGACATTGCGGCCAACCTGGGCTCATTGGGAGAAATCGAGCTGGCGAAAAAAGCGGGAGCTAAAGGCGTTGGCTTATTCCGAACCGAGTTGTTGTTTATGCAGGGCAGAAGCTTGCCCAATGAAGATGAGCAGACACTGGTCTACCATGAATTGGCCAACGCGTTCCACCCGCATCCAGTGATCATCCGGACTTTGGATATTGGTGGCGATAAGCCGGTCGCTGGAATCGACTTTCCGCGCGAGGAAAATCCATTCCTTGGGTGGCGTGGCGTACGCATGTGCCTGGATCGCCCTGAAATCTTCAAGCCCCAGTTACGTGCCTTATTGAGGGCATCACTGGCAGGCAATATCAAAGTTATGATACCTATGATCAGCGACGTGAATGAGGTACACCGAGTGCGCGAGCTGATTGCGCAATGCGAGGCCGAACTCAACAGCGAGGGCGTGGACTGTGCGCAGTTTGAATTGGGCATCATGATTGAAACGCCTGCAGCGGTATTGCAAGCAGATACCCTCGCGGCCGAAGTGAGCTTCTTTTCAATCGGTACCAATGATCTGACCCAGTACGTGATGGCAACCGACCGTTCGAATGCGCAGATCGCTTCGCTGTACCGCACGGAACATCCAGCAGTGCTAAAAGCTATTGAGTTGACGTGCCAGGCGGCACAACGGGCTGGTATCTGGGTTGGTATCTGCGGTGAAGCTGCAGCCAACCCAGAGCTCATACCCCAGTTCGTTGCGATGGGCGTAACCGAATTGAGCATGAGCCCTGCATCCATTCTCAGCTCCAAGAAAATCATCTCTGAACTTTGAATGGTACGCCCCTGCTGGGGCATACCATTCAGGTAATGAGTCGCCCTATGATTGTGTGAATACACTGAAATTAAATGCAACTTCCAAGTGAAAATCGCCAGTTCCCGCTCTGTTTGTTGAGTGATTGCGATGGTGTGATTGTGGACAGCGAAAAGATCGCAGACGAAATCATGCAGGAGGTACTGCAGGAAGCCTTCCATAATGAAGTATTGGAAGTCCACATGAAGGACTTGTTTGGAAGACGAGTCATGGACATCATCCTGTTGCTGGAAGGGCGCATGGGTGTTGTCCTCAGTCCAGAGAAACGTTCCTTCATGCATATGGACATTGATGCCCGCATCGGACGCGAAGCACCCGCCATGCCTGGCGTTCGTGAGGTGTACGAGGCGCTGGCGCTGCCATTGGGTATCGTTTCAAATAGCGCGCCGCAGCGCTTGCAGATGTGTGTGCGACGCGCCGGACTGATTGACCTTGTGGGCCCCAATATATTCAGCGGTGACGAGGTACCGAGTCCGAAACCGGCTCCAGATGTATACCTTGGTGCGGCCCGTTTCATGGGCTTTACACCAGGACAATGCCTGGTGATTGAAGACAGCGTTACCGGTGTTACTGCGGCAAGGGCTGCAGGCATGCTTGTTCTTGGATTCCTGGGGGGAAGTCACATCAGATCAGATCATGCTGAAATGTTGACCAAGGCAGGTGCGCACAGACTGTTCAGTAATATGTCTGATTTGCCCCAAGTCATACGGAATCTTCACCGTTAGGTGCGTATCTGCCAAAGCCATTTCTAACGTAACATGAGCCTTATGATTAAGAACATTGAAACCAGCCTTCTGGAAGCGCACACGGCCCTCGACAACTTGCGGCAAGACAACAAGGCCATCCAGGATATTGCGAGCGCCGCAACAGTCATCATTCATGCATTCGAGAACAAAGGTCGTGTATTCTCTTGCGGGAATGGCGGCTCCATGTGCGACGCCATGCACTTTGCAGAGGAGCTGACTGGTCGTTATCGAATGGACAGGCCAGCGCTTTCTGCGACTGCCATTAGTGACGTCAGCCATATGAGCTGTGTAGGTAACGATCTGGGGTACGAACTGGTTTTCTCCCGTTACTTGGAGGCACATGGCCGCGCAGGTGACTGCTTACTGGCAATCACTACGAGTGGTGTCAGCAAGAATGTAATCAAAGCTGTACATGCGGCCAAGGCCTTGGATATGAAAGTCATTGCCTTGACAGGTAGGCGCAATCCAGACCTGGAAGCGCTTAGCGACGTCTACGTGTACACACCTGGCGGACAGTTTGCGGATCGTGTGCAGGAACTGCACATCAAAGTTTTGCACATCCTGATTGAGTTGATCGAAAGACACTTCTTTCCACAAAACTACCTCACGAACTAGTTATTTAGGCTATTTGCAATCTAGGGTTGGAAATTTTATTTTTCAGTTGAAATTTCCAACCCTAGATTGGCGGATTCAAGCGCGAAGTGCACGGCGCTTGAGTGAAACGTTGAACACTTGATTGGGTGTTTTGAAGGTATGGTCAACTTGTTGAAGAACAGGCGAACTTAGCTGTAAAAACCACTCAATCCCAAATCAAATCGTATCCTTCTTCATCCAATGGGCGCAGTTGACCATTTTCGAGGTTTGCAAGGCTTGGGCACGGGCTGCACGTTTGGCTTTGGCGTTGCGGTTGTAACGACAGCGCGTCCGCGTCACACGGTGCAGATCAAGCGGCGCGTACAGCCTGTGGCGTTTGTGCGATGGCACTAATACCTTGCAGTACATCACCCACCACAATCACGCTGGGGCTTTGCAGTTGCTGGGTTTCTATGGTGCTGCGCAAATGGGCCAGCGTGGTGACAGCATGGCGTTGTTGGGGCAGACTGGCGTGCTGGATGATGGCGACTGGTGTGTGGCCGCTCAATCCTTGCAGCAGCTCGTCTTGTATGTGCTGCGAGTCCGTCACACCCATGTAGATGACCAAAGTGAGTTTGGCTTGCGCGGCGGTGGCAGCCAAAGCAGCCCAGTTGGTGCCGATATCACCTGGTTTGGCATGGCCGGTCACGAAGACTACGCCGTGGGCATGGTCACGGTGCGTCAGCGGCACGTTCAGTGAGGTGAGGGCGGCCAAGCCAGAGGTGATGCCATTGACAACTTCCACATCAATGCCTGCAGAGTGCAGTGCTTCAATTTCTTCACCACCTCGGCCAAAGATGAATGGGTCGCCACCTTTGAGGCGCACCACCGTCTCACCTTCGCGCGCGGCCATGAGCATCAGCCTTTCGATAAAAGCCTGGGGCGTAGACTTGCAACCGCCGCGCTTGCCCACGTGCACGATGCGAGCGCTGGATTTGGCGTGCTGCAAAACGGCTTCGTTGACCAAATCGTCTACCAAAATGACGCTCGCTGCGGCAATGGCTTTGACTGCCTTGAGCGTCAACAACTCCGGGTCGCCGGGTCCTGCGCCAACCAAGATGACTTTGCCTTGGGTTTTGCTTAAATCGCGTCGCATGGTGTGGCTTTCTCTTGTATCTTCTCGAGTGCTACCGTGTGCTTCAACATATGCAAGATGCATTCCACCTGCCGTGCAATCGGTGGCGGCACAGGTTTGTTACCGAGCAATACTTCAAGAATGTAATCGGCGGTTGTCTCTGGGTCTATCTGTTTGGGCAAGTCGGGCAACTGAGCCAAGCTGCCAGTGTGCGCTGCTTGCAAAACGGTGCACACACCGTGGGCAAATCCGTCCATCTGAGGCATGCGGCGTGCGTCGGCCACTGGCTCGCCTTCTGTGCCGCGCAGCAGCAGGGCGTGTGCACCCGTTAATGTGAGGGTAGCGGTCATGCTGTGCAAATATTCGGGGTGGGTGTAGCTGCCCACTACCAATGCGTGCGGTTGGGTTGTGGGGTTCATTAACTTGACCAAACTGTGCGCGCTGTTGCGCAGGCCGACAGCGCGGCGCACGTCCAGCAGGCGCTGCAGACCCGTGTGCAAGGCGCGTGTAGGCACGTATTGCAAATTGTCATATGCTACATATTTAATAGCTGCTCGCGCAATATCCACGCTGGCATTAGCACTATTTGACTGTGAAAACTGTGCATTGAGAACTTTCAACACCTCTTCGCTACCAACGCGGGTATCTTCAGTTTGGCAGCCGTGGATCAATACATCAAAGCCTGCGCCTTGCCCTTCGCGTGCCAGCAGCGCACCCAGCAGTGGTGTGAGTACGGGCAGCTTGCGCGCACCGTTGTAACTGGGCAGCACCACAATGGGGCGGGGGGCTTGCACCTTGTGCAGTCGCGCGTGCAGTGCGTCTAAAAAACCGGCCATCTCGTCTGCCGTTTCGCCTTTGATGCGCATGGCCAGGCAAAAGCCGCCCATCTCCAGGTCACTCACCGTGCCGTCTAGCACCTGACCCATCAAGTCTGCCGCCTGTTCGCGCGTCAGTGCGCGCGCACCATCTTTGCCGCGACCGATTTCCTTGATGTATTTGGCTATACCCATAACGCAATTGTCGTCTATGGCTGATGACTACAGGTTATGAGCTTAAGCTTTGGTTTTAGGCAGGTTCCAGTACCGAATTGAGCGGACTGGCTGCACGTACCAGCCGTTTGAGTTGTGGGATGCAACTGCCGCAGTTGGTGCCGCATTTCAGGGCGGTTTGTAACTGGCTCAGGCGTTCGTCGTCGCTGCCTTGGCATTGTTTCAACTGCGTCTGTATTGCGGGCTCGGTCACGTTAAAACAAGTGCAGACCTGTGCGCCCTTGCTTTGGATGGCAATCGGTGCTTTTGCACCGGGGCTGAGCAGCAGGCGGCCGTAGGTTTGCGCCTCCAACTGGTCTTGCAGCAGGGTTTTGATCCAGGCCTCTGCACTGGTGTCACCGGCCAGTACAAAGCCTTGCAATTGCGCTGTGCCATGGGGCAAGCGTATCAGGCGAACCGCGCGGCGCTGGCCTGCTTTTTTGTCGTTGTAGCGCAGCGTGTCTGTAGTGTTCAAGCCCAGCAGGTGTTCGATTTGCGTGATGCTGTCGTCTTCAGGCATGTAGTTGGCTGCTGCGCGAAAGAGAATACCCGTTCGGTTCGAACTGGCTTGTCCATCTCCTGAATCTAAGTTATCAGCGTCGCCGATTCCCACCTCGCGTCCAAAGGGCACGCATGTGGCAAACTCGAAGCGCACCATCAGCTTTTGCAATGCGTCTCTGGCGAGATGCACTTCATCCTCTGGCAACCAGGCTACGCCTAAAAGCGTCCATGGCAATTGGGCTTTCAAAATTTTTACCGCTGCGTGTTTCAACTCTGGCTGTTTGCTGCTGGGACAAAACGCACTGGTGGTAATGGCGTTAATACCCCCCAGACGCTCACCCGTGCTGCTGCGCCCGCTTAAATATGCACTGCCCCAGTGCATGGCGACGAAAGCCTGGCTCATACCAATCTCGGGGCTGCTCTGCACGGGCAGCACGATGGATCCGCGCTTGCTGGTCACGTGCACTAGGTCACCTTCTTTCAATAAACGACGCGCCATGTCCTGTACGTTCATCTGGATGGACGGCTCGGCGACGTGGCCGAATAATCTGCCCAGCGTGCCCGTGCGGCTCATGCCATGCCATTGGTCACGCAGACGACCCGTGTTCAGGCTAAACGGGTAACGAGACTCGCGTTGCTCGGCGGTGGGTTTGTAGATGGTGTTGACGAAGCTGGCTTTGCCGTCAGTAGTGGGGAAAATGCCGTCTTCATACAAACGCTTCTTGCCTTCCGTCTGGCCTTGCTTAAACGGCCACTGCTGCGGCGCAGCGTCTAGCTGGGCGTAAGACAGGCCGGTAATGTCCAGGTCATAGCCACGCGTGGACTCTCGGTGTTCCAACCAAACCTCTTCTGGCTTGGCGTAATTAAATAGGGTCAGAACAGAATTAATTTTCTTTTCAAGCCGTTGAGCGAAATCCACCGCGATGGACCAGTCGTGGCGAGCTTGGCCCGGTGCGGCAATGGCGGAGCGCACGCGACTTATGCGGCGTTCGCTGTTGGTTACCGTGCCGTCTTTCTCGCCCCAGGTGGTGGCGGGCAGCAGCAGGTCGGCATATTGGCAGGTTTCAGTCGTGGCAAAGGCTTCTTGCACGATGACGAGTTCTGCACGTTCCAACGCGCGGCGCACAGTTGATTGGTCGGGCATGCTTTGGGCAGGGTTGGTGCAAGCAATCCACAAGGCTTTAATTTCGCCGTCGGCAGCAGCCTGGAACATTTCCACAGCGGTTTTGCCAGGCTTGTCGGGCACGGTTTTACCGAGAGCGCTCAAGCCCCACAGTTTTTCAATTTCTGCGCGGTGCACTGGGTTGGCCATGTCGCGGTGGGCGCTCATTAGATTGGCCAAACCGCCTACCTCACGCCCACCCATGGCATTGGGTTGCCCAGTCAGCGAGAAAGGTGCTGCGCCGGGGCGGCCCAAGTGGCCAGTGGCCAAATGCAGGTTGATCAGCGCTGCATTCTTAGCGGTACCACTGCTGGACTGGTTCAGGCCCTGGCAATACAAGCTCAAGGTCGCTTTGCTGGTGGCAAACAGTTTGGCTGCGGCCAGCAAGTCTTCTTTTTTGATACCGCAGACTTGTGCAACCCATTCAGGGGTGTATTCACGCACCGTGGTTTTTAGTGCCTCAAACCCATTGGTGTGGGCGGCAATGTAGGCGTTGTCTACCCAGCCTTCCCACAACATGATGTGCAGCATGCCGTTGAACAGCATCACGTCGGTGCCGGGCTGGACAGGCAGGTACAGGTCTGCTATCTCGGCCGTGTCCGTCTTGCGCGGGTCTACAAAAATAATTTTTAGCGTAGGGTTGGCTTTCTTGGCGTCTTCAATTCGCCGAAACAAAATAGGGTGTGCGTAGGCCGTGTTGCTACCGATGATGAAAATGCAGCCCGCATGGCTCACATCGTCATAACACGCAGGCGGTGCGTCTGCGCCCAGGGTTTGCTTGTAGCCCGCCACCGCGCTGCTCATGCACAGGCGCGAGTTAGTGTCGATATTGTTTGTGCCTATCAAACCCTTGGCGAGCTTGTTAAACACGTAATAGTCTTCCGTCAGCAATTGCCCGCTGATGTAAAAACCTACCGCATTTGGCCCATACTCGTCGATGATCTGAGCAAAACTGGTTGCAGCAAAATTCAGTGCATTGTCCCAAGCAATAGCCTTGGGTTTTTCACCCCGATGCTCGCGCCGCATCGGTTGCAACAGGCGCGTATGCTGTGTGATGGCAGCGCTTGCCGTCAAGTGCAAAGTGGAGCCCTTGGTACACAAGCGGCCAAAGTTGGCAGGGTGGTCCGGGTCACCGCGCACGTTGGTTATCTGCGTGTCGATAGACTCGATAATCACACCACAACCCACCCCGCAGTAGGGGCAGGTAGATTTGGTTTCTTTCAAACTCATGTAGTGAAGATGTTAGCCCGCAGCCCAAGATTCTTTGAGCGCAGGCCCTGCCAGCGGTTTGGGCAAATCAATGGCATGTGTTGCCAGCTCATTGCCATCCAGATACACCGTACCGTCTTTCACTTGCACCGCAAACTTTGGGGTGCAACCTTCGTCCGGCGCTTTGGCACAGCCGTCGCCCAATTGAATATTCCAGTTGTGCAGCGGGCAGGCTACAGACTCGCCATACACAATGCCCTGGGACAAGGGGCCGCCCTTGTGCGGGCAACGGTCCAGCAGCGCAAACACCTTGTCTTCGCTGTTGCGAAAAACTGCTACGTCAATGCCTTGCGTGCGCGCTACGCGCCGTGCGCCCAGGACGGGTATGTCGGTTACAAAACAAATTCTTTTCCAAGTGCTCATGGTTCGGGGTGTGCTGAAAAATTACGGGGAATTTGAACGCGAAAGCCGCGAAAGTTGCGCGAAAGTTGCAAAAAATAAAAACAAAAGGATTTTTTGTATTTATTTAGTTTTGAATTACTTTCGTGACTTTCGTGTAACTTTTGCGTCTTTCGCGTTCAAAAAGGTATTCAATAACGTATAGATAACCTAACCCACAGACAAAGCCTCAAACTGCTTCGTATCCACCTGAGCCTTTTGCAGTTCAAACCACGGGTCGGGCTCACCGTCCAGTGCAAATTGCAACTGTTCCCATAGCACTTTGCGGCCCGCATGGTCTTCCAGGATTTTTTTCTTCACGTAGTCCAGGCCCACGCGGTTCACATAGTGCACGGTGCGCTCCAGGTACCAGCCTTCTTGGCGATACAGCTCGCAGAATGCGCCTGTGTATTCCAGCACTTCCACAGCAGTCTTTACCTTCACCAAAAAGTGCGCCACTTCAGTCTTGATGCCGCCGTTACCGGCAATGTACATTTCCCAGCCGCTGTCCACGCCAATCACGCCTACGTCTTTAATGCCTGATTCAGCGCAATTACGCGGGCAACCGCTCACGGCAAACTTCACTTTGTGCGGTGCATACATGCGCCACATGGCGCGCTCCAGGTCTTTGCCCATTTGGGTGCTGTCTTGCGTGCCCATGCGGCACCATTCGCTGCCCACACAGGTTTTGACCGTGCGCAGCGCCTTGGCATAGGCGTGGCCCGACGGCATACCGATGTCTTTCCACACATTGACCAGATCTTCCTTCTTCACGCCCAGCAGGTCGATGCGCTGGCCACCGGTGACTTTAACCGTAGGAATCTTGTATTTGTCCACCGCATCTGCAATGCGGCGCAATTCGCTCGACGTTGTTTCGCCACCCCACATGCGCGGAATCACGCTGTAGGTGCCGTCTTTCTGGATGTTGGCGTGCGACCGCTCGTTGATAAAACGGCTCTGCGGATCGTCTTTGGCTTCCTTCGGCCAGGTACTGATGAGGTAGTAGTTCACCGCAGGGCGGCAGCTTGAACAACCATTGGGAGTCTTCCAGTCCATGAATTTGTACACGTCGCCAATCGTTAGCAGCTTGCGTCCATCGGGCAGGGGTGTGCGGATCGCGTCGCGCACGGCTTGGTGGCCATGATCGGTACAGCCACACATGGCTTTGAGCTTGGGTGTGGCCGAATAATCGCCACCAGCGGTAAACATCAAAATCTGCTCCACCAAGCCGGTGCAAGACCCGCAAGACGCACTGGCCTTGGTGTGCTTTTTCACTTCTTCCAATGTGAACAAGCCTTTTTCTTTGATGGCTTTGCAAATGGTGCCTTTGCTCACGCCATTACAGCCGCACAATTCAGCTTCGTCAGGCATGCTGGCCGCCTTGGTGTGGCCTTCGTGCCCAGTGTCGCCAATGCTGGACTCGCCAAACATCAGTTTGTCACGAATATCGGCTACGTTGCGGCCATCGCGCAGTAGCTTGAAGTAATAACTGCCGTCCACGGTGTCGCCGTACAGGCATGCGCCGATCAACTTGTTATTTTTGAGCACCAGCTTTTTATACACACCACCAAACGGGTCGCTCATCACAATTTCTTCGGTGCCTTCGCCACCTTGAAACTCACCCGCGCTGAACAGGTCAATGCCTGTGACTTTGAGTTTTGTAGAGGTGAGTGACCCTACATAGCGCCCGATGCCAAACTGCGCCAAATGGTTAGCCGCCACCTTGGCTTGTTCAAAAAGTGGAGCAACCAGACCATACGCAATGCCACGGTGTGCCGCGCATTCACCCACGCTGTAAATGCGTGCATCGGTCACGGTTTGCATGGTGTCGTTCACCACAATGCCTTTGTTGCAGTGCAGGCGCATGCTCTCGGCCAATTGCGTGTTGGGGCGAATGCCCACCGCCATCACCACCAGGTCGGTAGGAATCTCGGTGCCGTCTTTGAATTGCAACGCCATCACTCGGCCTGCTTTGCCCTCGTCTTTGTCGCCAATCAACGCCTGCGTTTGGCCCCCCATGACAAACTTCAAACCACGCTCTTCCAGCGATTTTTGCAAGAGTTTGCCTGCCACGTCGTCTAGCTGACGTTCCATCAACCAGGGCATGACGTGGATCACAGTGACCTGCATGCCGCGCAGCATCAGGCCGTTGGCAGCTTCCAGGCCAAGCAGGCCGCCGCCGATCACCACGGCTTTTTTGTATTTGCTCGACGCCTCGATCATGGCGTTGGTATCTGCAATGTCGCGGTAGGCAATCACGCCTTCCAGATCTTTGCCGGAAATGGGCAAGATGAAGGGGTTGGAGCCGGTGCACATCAGCAGGCGGTCGTATTCCACTTCGGTGCACGAACCGTCAGTGGCTTCAGCTTTGACGATGCGTTTGATGCGGTCAACCTCCACCACTTTTTTGCCAGCGTGCAGGGTGATATTGTTTTCCTTGTACCAGTCCCAGCTATTCAACACAATTTCATCCAGCGTTTGCTCACCGGCCAGCACGGGGCTGAGCAAAATGCGGTTGTAGTTGGGGTGTGGCTCTGCACCAAAAACTGTAATGTCATACAAATCAGGCGACAGTTTGATCAACTCTTCAATCGTCCTCACACCGGCCATGCCGTTACCCACCATTACCAATTTCGATTTCTTCACACGCATCCTTCGCATTGACTGCTATGTTTATTGCAAAGGTCGTGCCAATTGATTTGGTTGGAATTGCACTCAAATGGTGCGTTGCGGAGCAGTTTATTAATCTTCTTTACGGGACTGGGTTTCGATACGTATGCGCGTCTTGGTGCGCACAATCCATATCGTTTTATGCGTTCCCAAAATATCGATGCTACAAAGATGAGCAAGCTGCCTGCGACGTTGATCTGGGTTTTAAGGTGGAGGTGTAAAGAAAAGCACCATCTCGGCACAGCAATTGCTTAAACTTGTGCATGGCATTTGAATTAGATATTGGGTTTACCTCGCTCGCTGGCAAAAAAAGCGTCAACGAAGACTTTTGCGCCGCTATGCTGCCCGAGGTGGGACAAGAGGCGATGGGTGCGATTTGCGCTATTGCCGATGGAGTCAGCACGGGCGGCAAAGGCAAAGAGGCGGCGCAGACGACGGTGATGAGCCTGGTACGCGATTATTTTGGCACGCCCGAGACTTGGGACACCACCGTAGCGCTAGACCGCATGATTGGCGCGCACAACACTTGGCTGGCGGGCATCAACAAGCGCCGCAAGACGGAATGTGGTTTGACCACCCTGACCGCCGTGGTGCTGCGCGGCCAAACCTACACGCTGGCCCATGTGGGTGACAGCCGCGCTTATCTGGTGCGCGACGGGCGCATGACGCAAATCACCACCGACCACGTACCCGACCACCCAGACATGCAGCACCAATTGCTGCGCGCGGTGGGCATGGACGAGCGTGTGATGGTGGACTACGCCCAGGGCGACTTGCAGGTGGGCGATGTGTTTGTGCTACTGACCGACGGCGTTCACGGCATCCTGTCGCAACGCAAGTTGCAAGCCTTTGCCTTGTCAGATAGCGCGCAAACCAGCTGTGACAATTTGGTGAATGCCGCACTAGACCACGGCAGCGCAGACAACGCTAGCGCCCTGGTGGTGCGCGTGCTGAGCGTGCTGGACGCCACGCTACGCGATGCCAGCCGCGCGTCAATTGCGCTGCCCATTCCCAAGCGGTTGAAAGTGGGCGAGCTTATCGACGGCTTGGTGGTAACCGCTCTGGTGTTTGATAGCGGCATCAACCTGTTGTACCAGGTGCGCGACCCGAATACCAAAACCCTGTATGCCCTCAAAACCCTACATCCTGCACGCGAGCAGGACGCGCAAGAACGCGCCATGCTGGCGCACGAAGCCTGGCTGGCCAAGCGCATGCAAACCAGCCGCGCGGCAGACCATTTGGTGCAGGTGCATGACGCGCTGTTCGGTCACACCCCCAGCAGCTTTTATTTGCTGTACGACTGGCATGGAGGCGAAACCTTGCAGCACATGCTAGACGCACGCGGCAAGCTCAGTGTGCAGCAATCCATATCTGCTGCCACGCACACGCTTAAAGCCCTGAGCCGCCTGCACCGCCAGCGCGTCATTCACCGCGACATCAAACCCGCCAACCTGCACTTGGGCGCCGATGGCGTGCTGCGTGTGCTGGACCTGGGCGTTGCCTTGAGCGGCAGCGAACCCGAAGCCTCGCGCACCTTACATGCAGGCACACCCAGCTACATCAACCCCGAGCAGTTTGGTTACAGCGTACGCGGCGATGCAGACGCAGAGCCTGAAAACGCCAAACCCACGGCGCAAAGCGATTTGTACGCACTGGGCGTCACCCTGTACCAGTGCCTCACCGGCAAGCTGCCCTATGGCGAAGTGCTGCCCTACCAAACGGGCCGCTACTTCCGCGACCCCACGCCCCCCAGCCGCCAGAACCCCGAAGTACCCATCTGGCTAGACCACATCGTGTTGAAAGCCGTAGCGCGGGATTACAGGCAACGGTTTGAGACGGCGGAAGAGTTTTTGCTGGCACTGGAGCGGGGTGCGTCGCGGCCTATCAACGCCCCCATCCCTACCCCGTTGATGCAGCGTGACCCGACGGCCATGTGGAAGATTGGCTTGGCCGTGAGCGTGCTGTTTAACTTGATGTTGGTGTATTGGCTGCTCTTTTTGCCGAAGTAGAAGGTTGGCTTGGGATTACTGTCCCAACGTGGTTTGATGGCACGTCGAATGTCCCCAGTGCCCACTGGAGTGGCTTGTTTTGAAAGTCTGTTGAAATGAGTTTGGAAGCGCAGTATTTTGCTTTTCAATGCCAAAAATGCCAAATGTCAGCGTGGAATGTGCGCGAGCAGCTATTCATTTTGTAGTAACGTTGTACTTATCCGAGGTGGATTCAAGTGCGAAGTGCAACAACGAAAAGAAAGAAACCGAGGATGTTCAGGCATCCTTATTTTTTGAGTTCAAGTCGAAATTGCATAAATGACCTACAAATACCCAGGCTGCAAGTCGTAGTAAAACAGTAGAAATAAAGCCGGTACTACTTATGAACGCACAACTGATGATCAATCGCCAGCATGGCGAAATTTACTTTAGCGATACGCGCATGGAAGGCGGCTTGTCGCAAGCGCAGCTTGGGCAAGAGTTGATGGAAGGCTTTTTGCTGCTGCGCTATCTGCGCGCCGATTTGAGTCTGGGCGAGTTGGCAGAATTTTTGGGTTTGGAAATTGCCTCCGCTATGGCTTGGTTGCAAGCGCGTGCTGTGCCTGGCTCCAGGCTTGGGCCGGTTGCCGTGCAAGGCATTCATATACAAGGGCGCGCCCGTTTGGCCAAGGCATTGGGTAGTTGAACATGTTGGTGTGCGACACCTCGTCGCTCATTAAACTGGCCAAAGGCGACGCGCTCAGTTGTTTGGAACAACTCTTTGACTACATCGTTGTGCCTGACGCAGTGCGCTCTGAATGCCGTACCGCACCATTGCCCACGGCATTGCAGCAACCGTTTTACAAAGCACACACTGCCAGCGCAGCGCAAGTCCTGAACCGCATGGAGCAAGCAGGAGAAGGGATTGAAGCTGCGCTACGGGCTAATGTGTTGAAGGATTACAACGAGATTTGACGCAACATGCTGGTGTGCCAATCTGCAGGACACTATGCATTTAGGAGCTGCTTGCGCATATTCCACGAGGGAATCTGGCATTCTGCTCAAGCAGCTACCCTCGCCCGTCCACCTTTTTCCGCCCACGTCCGCGTCCAGCGCATCTGCATGCTGCGCAGCATCAGCAGCACCAATACGGCGCACAGGGCAAAGCCTGCAAACCCCCACATATAGGTGCCGGTGTAGGTCTTGCTTAGGCCCATGGCGTTGGGAATGAGGCCACCGCCCAGCGCACCAATCTCGCCAATCATGCTGCCCGCCACCGCCGTGGCCAGGGGCCAGCGCAGGGGTACCAGTTGAAAAAGTGCGCCATTGCCTGCGCCCAGCGCGGCAAAGCACAGCATGAAGAGCAGCGTGGTGGCCACCAGCGACCCATTGGCCAGACCGCACAGCACCAGGCACACAGCTACCACGGCCAGCACTGCGGTGAGGGTGTTCACGCCGCCCCAGTGGTCCGAAATCCAGCCGCCAAACACACGTACGGCCGCGCCCATAAAAGCGGCCAGCATAGACAATTGCCCCGCTTGCACCTTGGTGACGCCAAACTGGTCGTAGTAATAGCTGGGCAAAAATGTGGCCAGGCCAATAAAGCCGCCAAAAGTGATGGCATAGATGATGCTGAAGGCCCAGCCGTCTTTTTCAAACAGGCAGGCCACGTGTTCTTTGAGCGATGCGCGTTTGTCCACATCCGGCGGCTCTTTGGCAAAAATAATAATGCCGGCAATTGGCAGCAGCATGAACACGGCCGCAATGCCGTACACCGCCTGCCAGCCGTAGCGTTGCGCCAGCAGGGGCGCTACCAGTACCGACACCGCTGTGCCCACGTTACCAGCACCCACCAGGCCCATGGCCAGACCTTTGTAACGCGGCGGGAAGGTGCCAGACCCTAAGCTGAGCGCCACACCAAAACTGGCACCCGCCACACCCAGCAGCACGCCCATGGCGAGCAAACTGTTGTAGGAGTTGACGTAAAAATAACCAAACAGCAAAGCCACGACGATCATGACCATCTCAATCAGCGTGGCGTTTTTACGCCCCACGTACTGTGACAAAACGCCCAGCGGAAAACGCATCAGCGCGCCCGCAAAAATCGGGATCGACAGCATCACGCCTTTTTGCGCTGGCGTGAGTGAATAGGTTTCCGAGATAAACGGTGCCATGGCACCATTCATCACCCAAATGCAGCAAGAACAGGCAAAGTAAAAAAACGCTGCGCCCAATGTTGGCGCGTGACCAGACTTTAAAAAGCTACGAAAACCGGACATGCAATACCCTTAAGAAATGATTTCACACGGATAGTGCGAGAAACGTGCCAACTTGGGCTGCACCAAGCTTGTGCAGCCCGCCATAGTGCGCAAGTTGTCAAGCTGCCAACTTTTCCACATGTGTCTGGCGGGTGTACAAAAAGTCGATCACGGCCTTGCGGTAATGCACGTAGCGGCTGTCTTCGGCCAATTCCACGCGGTTGCGCGGACGGGGCAGGTCCACTTTTAACACTTCGCCAACGGTGGCTGCAGGCCCATTGGTCATCATCACGATGCGGTCGCTCAGCAGCACTGCTTCGTCCACGTCGTGTGTCACCATCACCACGGTGCTATGGGTTTTTTGTACGATGGCTAGCAGTTCGTCTTGCAGTTTGGCGCGGGTCAGCGCGTCCAGTGCTCCAAAGGGCTCATCCATGAGTAGCACCTGCGGCTCCATGCTCAGCGCACGGGCAATGCCCACGCGCTGTTTCATACCACCCGATATTTCGCCAGGGCGTTTGTGGGCGGCTGCGGTCAGCCCTACCAAAGCCAACGCGTCATCGGTGCGCGCCTTCAGTTGCGCCTTGGTTTCTGCCGTCTTGCCGTTGACCAGACTGTTTGCACCAAATACGCGCTCTACCGCCAGGTACACGTTCTCAAAGCAGGTGAGCCAAGGCAGCAGCGAATGGTTTTGAAAAACGACTGCGCGCTGTGGCCCTGGGCCTTTGATTTCTTTGTCTGCGCACAGCAGCGCACCTTGGGTGGGCGTGGCCAGGCCGCTAATCAGGTTAAGCAGAGTGGATTTTCCGCAACCCGAATGGCCTATCAGCGTGACAAACTCGCCCTTGGCTACTGTCAAATTGATGTTGCGTAGTGCAGGAAAGCTGCCTTTAGCGGTTTTGAAAGTTTGTTCTACGTCGGTAATTTCAATGTACTTGTCCAGGTGTTTCTCTTTGTGTTTGTTCATGCTTTCACCTCTTCATATGTAAATATTGAAGCAATCTTGATCAGCGCATACTCCAGAATTAAACCGACGATACCGATGACGAAAATTGCGATGATGATGTTCTTCACGTTCAGGTTGTTCCACTCATCCCATACCCAAAAACCAATGCCCACACCGCCGGTCAGCATCTCGGCCGCTACGATGACCAGCCACGCGGTGCCCACAGCCAGGCGCACGCCGGTAAGCATATAGGGCAGCACTGCGGGGAATAAAATTTTGGTCACAGTCTTCCATTCGCTCAGGTTGAGCACCCGCGCCACGTTCATGTAGTCTTGCGGCACGCGCTGCACGCCCACGGCGGTGTTGATGACCATGGGCCAGATGGAGCAGATAAAAATCGTCCATATCGCTGCCGGGTGCGCGCCCTTGAAAACCAGCAGGCCAATAGGCAACCACGCCAGCGGCGAAACCGGGCGCAGCAGACTGATGAGCGGGTTGAACATGCGGCTCAAAAACGTAAAGCGGCCAATGGCAAAACCCAGTGGAATACCCACCAGCGCCGCGAGACCGAAACCCAGAGCCACACGCTTGAGCGAGCTCCAGATGTTCCAGCCAATGCCTTGGTCGTTCGGGCCCTTGGTGTAAAAAGGGTCGCTGAACACATCTACCGCCTGCTTCGCAGTTTCCAGTGGCGATGGAAAGTTGGTGGTACTTTTGATGGAGATGACGGCCCAGATGCCAATCAGCAAGGCAAAACCCAAAATCGGCGGCACCACCTTGAGCCACAGGCCACGCCAGTCAAATGGCAGCCTGGGGGCCTTCTCAAGCTCTTGAACTGCACTTTGTGAGGTATTTTGGCCTGTTGCCAGCGTGGAATATGCGCGAGAAGCTACTGTTTTTGTAGCGTTAGCGGATGAACGAGTAGGTTCAACCCTATCAGGCTGGGTGCCCAGCGGCGAGTGGAATACAGCAGCAACCATGGTGTGCGCTCCTTTGTTGGGTTAAGCCGCAGAGGCCTTGATCTTGAATCCGTCGGCGTATTTGGCTGGGTTGCTGCCGTCCCAGGTCACGCCGTCAATCATCTTGCTGCTGCGCATGTCGGACTTGGGGACGCTGGCCTTGGCGGCCAAAGCGGCCTCTTTATAAATGTCGATGCGGTTAACTTTTTTGGCCACAGCCAAATAGTCTGGGTGCTCTTTCATCAAACCCCAGCGCTTGTGCTGCGTCATAAACCACATGCCGTCCGACAAATAGGGCAGGCCTACAGCGCCGTCGTTGTAGAACTTCATGTGGTTCGGGTCATCCCAGGTTTTGCCCAAGCCGTTTTGGTAGCGACCCAAAATGCGCTGGTTGATCGCGTCTACGCTGGTGTTGACGTAGCTTTTGTCTGCAATCGTCTCAGCCATCTTGTTCTTGTTGGCCAGCGACGCGTCAATCCATTTGCCTGCTTCAATAATTGCAGCCGTTACTGCGCGGCAAGTGTTGGGGTTTTGCTTGGCAAATTCGGCAGTTACGCCCAGCACTTTTTCGGGGTGGTCTTTCCACACGCCCTGCGTGGTCTCGGCCGTTACGCCTATGCCCTCGATGATGGCGCGGTGGTTCCACGGCTCGCCCACGCAAAAACCGTCCATATTGCCCACGCGCATGTTGGCCACCATCTGCGGTGGCGGCACGGTAATCACCTTGGCACCTTGTAGCGGGTCAATGCCGCCAGATGCCAGCCAGTAATACAGCCACATGGCGTGCGTGCCAGTGGGAAAAGTTTGTGCAAACGTGTACTCACGCTTTTCGGTTTGCATCAGCTTGGCCAAGCCAGCCAGGTCGGTTGCGCCTTTGTCGGCTATCTTTTTGGACAAGGTAAGCGCCTGGCCGTTGTGGTTCAGCGTCATCAGCACGTTCATGTCTTTCTTGGGGCCGCCCACGCCGTTGTTGATGCCGTAGGCCATGCCGTACAGCAGGTGGGTCATGTCGTTCTCGCCGCTCAGCAGTTTGTCGCGGATGCTGGCCCAACTGGCTTCTTTGCTGGGGATGATCTTTACGCCATACTTTTGGTCAATACCCAAAACCGATGCCATGACGATGCTGGCGCAGTCGGTCAGCGGAATAAAACCAATCTTCACTTCTTTCTTTTCTGGCGCGTCTGAGCCTTGCGCGTACACCACGCTGCGCAGGGCAGGGCTGATGCCTGCAACGCCTACGGCAATAGTTTGCAGCACGGTGCGACGGCTGAGTTTGGTGATTGGCAAATCGTTCATAGTCTTCTCCAATTGCGATAAAAACAAAAAAAGCGCTCTCTGCAGCATGTAATTTGCATCCTCACGTGGGTGATGGATGCTTAACATGCGCCGAGAACGCCTTCGTTCTGGGTTGACTCAAATGTCTGCGCGCCTTTGCGCAAACGGGTGAATCAGTAGGGTCGTCAATGACCTGTGCTTTTACTATGCCAGAAGCGTGCCAACACTGATGAACTTCTATATGCTATATATTTAATAGCTGCTAGCGCAATACCCATGCTGGCTAACGGCATAAATATCTTTCAAATTGCCTGCGGACAGGATTTGGCACTAAATTTGTGCGCTGCACCATTTCCGGTTCTTGTATGGGTTTGGCCAGGTGGGCGTTCGATGGCTCAACTAAGTCAAAAACTCTGCTGCGTCGAGAATCCGCTGCGCTACATCAGATAGCTTCAGCCCCCTGTCCATCGCCGCTTTGCGCAGCTTGTCATAGGCGGCTTGCTCGCTCAAATTCTGGCGCTGCATCAGCAAGCCCTTGGCGCGGTCAATCACCTTGCGGTCTTGCAGCTCACCCCTGGCAAGGGCCAGTTCCTGCCGCAAACCCTGCTCGTGTTCAAACCTGGCCATTGCCACATCCAGAATTGGGCGAATCCTGTCCGGCGACAAGCCCGCCACGATGTATGCGGACACACCAGCCGCCACCGCGTCTTTCACATGCGAGGTGTCGTTGTCGTTGGTGAACAGCACGATAGGCCGGCGTGCATCGCGTGTGGCCATCACCACATGCTCCAGGCTGTCGCGTGCCTCGCTTTCGGCATCGACAATGATCATGTCGGGCTGTAGCTGCGTCAGCCGCTCGTCCAGAAAGGTGTCTGCCGGCAGCACCGCAACGATGTTGTAGCCGTTTTCAAGCAGGCCAATGCGCAACTGGCGCGAGCGCTCAGCCAGATCACGGGCACGCTCGTCGTTGGCCACCAAATCCACCAGATCGGGAGCAATAACAACAAGGCGCAATGACTGTGAGGGTGTCATGGCCTGATTCGTGCAAGATTTAAGCCAACTTGAAGCTGCCAATACACTTGGATGATGTTGGTACTGGGATTTGAATCAAGTTGTGACGAAACTGGCGTGGCGCTGGTGGATGCGTCGGTTGCTGCGTCGGTGGGGGGCGTGCCGCGCCTGTTGTCGCATGCGCTGTATAGCCAGATAGCCATGCACCAGGCCTATGGCGGCGTGGTGCCCGAGCTGGCCAGCCGCGACCACATACGCCGCGTGCTGCCGCTGACAAGTCAGGTGCTGCTTGATTCGGGGCGAACTTTAAAAGATGTGGACGTGGTGGCCTACACGCGTGGCCCCGGCCTGGCGGGTGCGTTGCTGGTGGGCGCGGGGGTGGCCTGCGCCATGGCTGCCGCCTTGGGTAAACCAGTGATGGGCGTGCACCACCTGGAAGGGCACTTGTTGTCGCCATTTTTGAGTGCTGACCCGCCAGAATTTCCGTTTGTAGCGTTGCTGGTGTCTGGTGGCCACACACAGCTGATGCGGGTTGACCGGGTGGGCAGTTA
>JAYVTG010000078.1:0-2333 GCA_043774625.1 Polaromonas sp.
AGCAGCGCGGGCAGGCGGGTGTTCGGGGGAAAAAGTGAACCGGTCTAGCTCAAGTGGCTATCATTTGGCCATGCAATCACCCACTCCTGCCGCGCAAGCTGCCGCACTTCTGGCCCGCACCTGGTCGGCCGGCCAGCATCTTGAACAGTTGCCACCCGAATGCCGACCCGGCACGCTGGCACAGGGTTATGCGGTCCAGGGGCTGTGGTCCGGGCAGTTGGCACAGCCGGTGGCGGGCTGGAAGATTGCGGCCACCAGCGAGGCCGGTCAAAAACACATCGCGGTCAGTGGCCCGCTGGCGGGCCCGGTGTTTGCACACAAGATTCAAGCCGATGGCGCAACCGTCTCGCTGGCTGCCAACCGCATGCGCGTGGCCGAATGCGAGGTGGTGTTCCACTTTCGGGCGAGTTTGGCCCCGCAGCCTGGCGGCTTCACCCGCAGTGAGGTTCTGGCCGCCGTGGGCAGCGTGGGGCCGGGCCTGGAAATGCCGGATTCACGCTTTGTGCAGTTTGAACTGGCCGGCGCCGCCCAACTAACGGCCGACTGCGCCTGCACCAACGACATGGTGCTCGCTGCGGCCCTGCCACTGGACGATCGGGTCAACACTTTGGACAGCCTGATCGTGCGGGCCCGCATGGGCGACGGGCGCGTGGCTACAGGCGTGGGTCGCAACGTCATGGGCGACCCGGTGGAGGCCCTGGTCTGGCTGGTCAACGAGCTGGGCCGCGCAGGCCTGACGCTGCAGGCCGGTCAGTTTGTGACCACAGGTGCCTGCGTGCCGCCTATTGCGGTGCAGCCAGGCGAAGCCGTTGAGGCCGACTTTGGCTGGCTGGGGACGGTGCGCGTCCAGTTTTCTGGATAACCACTGCGGCGTTGGCTGTACCAGCGTATGCGGCCCAGAACGGCTTCAAAAAAGGGCCTGCAGGCTCAGGTTTCCCATTGCGTAAAGGCCAACCGTGGCCTGGCACAAGACCAAATCACCCTGCAACGTGGCCCAAGGCTCACTCGTCTTGACCCTGTAAGTTTGCGTATTTTTATAAAAATATACAAGATGGTAAATAAAACAGTACTAAGTGGATATAAACCTAGTTTTTATCACATATATTAGATATTTAAAATGTATCATTAATTAATAATTTATTATCATTATAATATAATTAATAAAATTAAAACTAATATTTTTTAGTAGAATAGACTGCTGCATGTGGCGCATGGCCGGTGCACCGAAGTGCCGCCAGTGCGAGTGAAAGAGAGCAGCGATGGGTTTGACGAAACTCCAGACTTCTTCTGGACGGGTCACTGGCTGCGCGAACGCCCCATAATCAGCCGATCACGTCAATCGACAACCCATGTCTTCAACCCATTTCAACTATGCCCTGTCCCCGAGCGTGCCGGCCCACGTTGTCAGAGAGGAGCAGATCGAATACGGCTTTATTGGCAAGCTGCAGGGCCTTAAATACGAATACCGCTCAGACATCCGCGATCGCGCCTCGCTGGAGCGCAATTTTCGCGAAAAGTTCGAGGCACTGAACCGTGTCAAACTGACCGATAGTGAATTCGCGCGCCTGCTCGATCAAATCGTCACCCCCGACGTCTTCACCGCCGCCAAAACGCTGCGCGGCATCAACGCATTCACCCGGGAAGACGGCACGCCGCTGAACTACACCCTTGTCAACATCAAAGACTGGTGCAAAAACACTTTTGAGGTGGTCAACCAGCTGCGCATCAACACCGACTACAGCCACCATCGGTATGACGTGCTCATCCTCATCAACGGCGTGCCGTGTGTGCAGATTGAGCTGAAAACCCTGGGCATCAACCCACGCCGCGCCATGGAGCAAATCGTTGACTACAAAAACGACCCAGGCAACGGTTACAGCAAAACCCTGTTGTGCTTTTTGCAGCTGTTCATCGTCAGCAACCGCACCAGCACCTATTACTTTGCCAACAACAACACGCGCCACTTTGCGTTCAACGCCGACGAGCGCTTTTTACCCGTCTACCAGTTTGCCGACGAGGCCAACCACAAGATCACCCAGCTGGACGAGTTTGCCGACAAGTTTTTGGTGAAGTGCACGCTGGGCCAGACCATCAGCCGCTACATGGTGCTGGTGGCCAGCGAACAAAAGCTGCTCATGATGCGGCCCTACCAGGTGTACGCCGTCAAACACATCGTGGACTGCATTGCGCAGAACTGCGGCAACGGCTACATCTGGCACACCACCGGCAGCGGTAAAACGCTCACGTCGTTCAAAGCATCCACCCTGCTCAAAGACAACCCTGACATTGAAAAGTGCCTCTTTGTGGTGGACCGCAAAGACCTGGACCGCCAG
>JAYVTG010000079.1:0-14026 GCA_043774625.1 Polaromonas sp.
GCGTGAAGCCCTGCGCCGCGAGTGGGTCAACGGCGTCGAAGCGCACTACCAGGAAGGTGCAGACGGTGCCGCCCGCTTTGCCAGCGGCCTGGGCCGTCATGGTGACTTTGAGAAGATCTGAAGCCGCCAAAGCCCACCATGCAGCATGCAGAACAAGTTGCCTTGATTCGCCGCGCAGTCGGGTTAATCGACACCAGGAGCAGCGAGCGTGCCGGTGCCGTTCGGCTTGACGCGCGTGGGCCGACCGGTTAACCCACTCACTCATAGTGCGTCCACATTCGCAAGACACGAACAACCCTTTCGTTTGGGAAAGCCTCATACACAATGCGGTGCTGAATGTTTATGCGACGCGAGTATGCGCCAGCAAGGTCTCCAACCAACTTCTCATAGGGCGGCGGATTTTGTAATGGATTGATGGCAAGAACTTCAAGCAGCTCTTGCGCCTTTGCTTTTAGCCCGCTGGCGGCAAGTTTTTTTGCATCTTTGAGCGCCTGCTTGGCAAAGACAACCTCCCAACTCACCACTTCAGTGCCCTTGCACTCTTTGCCAACGGTTCCGCCATACCCGCCTTGATGGATTCACGCATACCTGGCACTGCAAGCAGATACAAGGTTTCTTGAATGGCAGCCCAATCTTCAGCCGACAACAAGACAGCACTGGTGCGCTTTCCGGAAATGATGATCGGCTCATGAGACTGCGCCGTCTCATCAATGATCCGGTAAAGGTTGGCGCGAGCTTCGCTAGCGGTAAGTGCCTGCATGTTTAAGTTCCTCACGGTTGAGTCAAATGGTACGCAATATCGTACGCTTTGTCAACCGCAAAAAACAGGCGTGGAGGCAAGGGCTAACGTGAAAGTGACTTGCGCAACGCGGCATTATCGCGGTGCGTCCCCTCGGCTGTAGGGTAGGGCACCAAAGCGCCGCCAGGCAATGACTACGGCGAGCGCCGAGCATAGGAATACCGGCCGCCATACATCTGGAATGGGAGTGTTGAGATAAGGGCCGAAGAACCATATGCCGTCATAAAGTGCATGAATGGCCGCAACCGTGAGCAAAGAGCCGCTACGGATATAAACGAGGCCCAGCAGCAGTGATATACAGGTGCATTCGGTAAGCCAAAGCACCGTAAAGGGTTGAGCGCCATAGTGGTACGCGATGAAGATGGCTGTTGAGCAAAGCAGAGCGCCCACAACGCCGATACGGGGCTGCAAGAGATTCAGCAATACGGCGCGATAAAGGAGCTCCTCGCGCAGACCGACAACGATGCTGGTTAGGGCGAAAACGATGGCCGTACCCAAGCCGCCACCGGGTGACCAGCCCTGAAAGAGGAAGGGGATTGCCAACACAATGACAACGCTAATGACCAAGAGCGGATGCGAAAGCGCGTGCGATGCCTTGGCCCGAGACCGGACGAGGCCCTGAAACAAGCCCCAATAGACAACGATAGTTGCAACGCGAAAGGCAGACACGGCCAATTCAAGGGCTACCCCATCAAGGTGTTGGCGAAACCAGGTACGAGTGATGACTGCGTAAGTTAGTTCGACCACCGTTGCGATGATGACCTTGTGCCACATCAACATGTGCATTTCCTAGGTGTACCCGCTGGACGAGTGATTTTAGGCAGCACTGCGCTAGCTTTCAATGGCTTTACGACTCTGGACCATGTACACCGCTAGACCATCGGGTGTGGTGACGACCTTTTGTTGAACGAACCCTGCTTTCTCGTAACAGCGGATAGCTCGGTGGTTGTTTGGAGCTGGATCTGTTTGGATCTTCGTAACCATTGCGTCTTCAAACAGCTTTTCAACAAGGGCGCGAACAAGCTTCGTGCCCAAGCCTTTGTGCAACTGGGCAGGGTTGGCCAGTGATTGATCTATTCCTCGCACACCGGGGTCGGTTTTATCTTCCCACCAACCGCCACCGCTACCAAGCGCCACGTAGGTCTGTGCATATCCAATCGGTTCCTCTCCCAGCATTGCAATTTACGGCGTGACCGACTCTTTTGCCAAGACGCTTGGCATGTAGTTGTTCCTCACATCTTCAAAGCTAGGGCGTTCTGCTTCGACGCCCCACCACTCGACGATGTGAGGCCGGTTGAGCCAGTCATGCAGCATGGGCAGGTCGTGCTCCGTCATCAGACGAAGGATCACGGGAAGATGGTGCGAGGACATGGGAGGGTGACTCGTTGTAGCCTAACGTAAAGGTAAGGGGCTGGCTGTAGCCATTCCCGTTTGACTGAATTATTTGGGGTCATCTTTTGATTCCTTGAATGCGGCTATAGCCGCTTCCTCAGAAACCCCTGGAATTTTTTTTACGATTGCCTGCAGCCGCTCGACAGCACAGAATAGTTCTTGGTACTGCTGCCGGATCTCTACAACCGTTAGTGATGCGAAGGATCTCTTGTGCCGCTTGTCACCCAGAGCCGCGCCAGTGAAGTTTGTGCCGAATATTTTTTCGTCTGAATCCCTCATCCAACAAAGGTGTGCAAACTTATTTCTGAGAGCGCGCAATTGCTTAATTTTTTTGTTGAGTGCAAGAATTTCATCAAGCAGATCATCAGCAATGAGGTGCCCTCTGTATCGCTCCTTCTGAATCCCCACGGCTTGGCTAATGGAGTCTTGAATCTGGGCAGCCCCTAACGAGTCTGTGTATGTTCGCGAAAGGTACTCTGGAGCAAGAAGCAATCTGCCCAAGATAAGGCCAAGAAAAAACTCAGCGGTGGCCCACTCCGACACAAACATTCCGATGAGCATATGTTGCTCATCGGTGAGCCTTGAGTATGGAGTTGCGTGGGAAAATGGCATGTGGGGGCTAATAACGAGCGTTTATCATCCGCGCCACAGCGTTTGTACAAAGCGAGGATGTCATTGGCAGCAGATAAACCATGTTGGACTGAATCGTCAAAGTAGCGGTGGTTTGTGTTTTTGGGGTGCGGGGATCTGAATCAATCGCCCTGCTTCTTTCCACGTATTATGAGACCCTTGAAAGGGCAATACAAGCGACTGGCCGCGCAGCTTGGCAGATGTATTGCGCGTATGTGGCGCAAGCACGGTGGGCGAGAGGTCTAGCCCGTTGGATGTGCTACAGGTATGGCCGCAAAGATAAATCGCTAGTCAATTTAGCCTGTAGCCAGCGCAAAATATGCGCAAGCAGCTATAAAATTTATAGTAAATACAAATACATGAACTGCGGGTATTAGGTATCCCAATGCACGCCAACCCGCCAGCCAAGCGTCGGGTGAGGGGTGTGGGATGAAAAAATCGCAGGAAGGCGCGTGGCTACACAAGGCAGATTTATTACTACCGCAGTCCGCGCGTGTTTTCGGAGATTTTTTGCAGCCCATACCCCGATCCCGGCGCGATGCGCACCCACTGCGAGTGAACCAACGCCAAATCCAGGCCAACACTTGTGAATAAAATCGGTCATGCTGTATTTTCCAAACCATCACCCCAAACCCCAATGGCAAAGCCCAGGCTCTGCGCGTTAACCCATTGTCTGGAGCTATTTATGCAACGCAGAAACCTATTGACCCACGCGCTCGCATTCAGCGCGGGCAGCGTGTTGACCGATGCAGCCTTTGCCCAGGCCTACCCGAACAAGCCCATCAAATACATCGTGCCCGTAGCAGCCGGCGGCGGCTCAGACATGATTGGTCGTGCGGTGTGCGAGCGTTTGTCCAAAGTGCTGGGCCAACCCATCGTGGTAGACAACCAGGGCGGTGGCGGCGGCGTGATTGCCAGCCAAAGTGCTGCCAAGGCCGCGCCCGATGGCTACACGCTGATGCAGGGTTACGTGGCCACGCACGGCACGGCACCGGCCACGCGCAAGCTGCCTTATGACGCGGTGAAAGACTTCACACCGATTGGCTCGATTGGCACTACACCCAATGTGCTGTGCGTCAACGCCAATGTGCCCGTTAAAAATGTGAAAGAGCTGATTGACTACCTCAAGGCCAATATGGGCAAAGTGAGTTACGGCTCGGCGGGGCAGGTTCGCTCACCCACCTGACGGCCGAGCTGTTCAAGCTGCAAACCAACACCTTCATGGTGCATATTCCGTATCGTGGCATTGCACCTGCCCTGACTGATCTAATGGGTGGTCAAACGCAGGTCATGTTTCCTGGCCTGGCGGCTGCGTTGCCCCACCTCAAGGGTGGGCGCATCAGGGCCATTGCGGTCACAGGCAACCAGCGCCACCCGGTCATCAAAGACATCCCCACCCTGGAAGAAGCAGGCTTGAAAGGTTTTGACGCGCAGCAGTGGTACGGCATCGTTGGCCCTGCGGGCATGCCTACAGCAATCGTCAAAACGCTGAACGATGCGCTGGCCACGGTGCTGGCGCAACCGGACTTCAAAGACAAACTTGCCACCGAAGCGGTGCAATTGCAAACCATGACACCTGAGGCTTTTAGCAACTTCATGCGCGCCGACATTGCGCGCTGGACCCGGCTTGCCAAAGAACGCAATATTCAGCTCGACAGTTAATTCTCTTTTCAACTCCTGCCCACCAACTCACATGGCCATCAATACCCAAGTCAAAGCCGACGCCCACGCACCGGCCATCACCGCCATTTTGGCCAACTACATCGCCACCCACCCCAGCTGCGGCTGGAGCAACGCGGTAGACCACGAAGCCCACCGCACCTGGCTCAACTGGCTGGGCTGTGCGGTGGGCGCTGCGAAGCACGAGGCGGCAGACGCTGCGCTGCTCGCCGTGCAGATGCTGCAACCCGCCCCCCAGGCCACCGTGCTGGGCCGCAGCGAGCGGGTAGACATGGCCAGCGCGGCGCTGCTCAACGGCATCACCAGCCACACTTTTGACTTTGACGATACCCACCTCAAAACCATCATCCACCCTGCGGGCCCTGTCGCGTCGGCGCTGCTGGCGCTGGCCGAGGTGAACGGCAACACCGGGCGTGAAGTGATCGACGCCCTGGTGATCGGCATTGACGTAGCATGCCGCATTGGCAACATGATGTACCCCAACCATTACGACCGGGGTTGGCACATTACCGGCTCTACCGGCATGCTGGGCGCGGCAGCGGGCTGCGCACGTTTGCTCAAGCTCAATGTGCAGCAAACGCAGATGGCGCTGGGCATTGCGGCCAGTCAGCCCATTGGCCTGCGTGAGCAATTTGGCACCATGACCAAGCCCTTTCACCCTGGCGCTGCCGCCCGCGCGGGTTTAATGAGCGCGCTGATGGCCAAGCATGGCTTTACCTCCAGCCCCCGCGCGCTGGAAGCGCCGCGCGGTTTTGTGCAAACCATCTCGGACAAATGCGATTGGACGGAAGTGACGGGTGAGCTGGGGCAGCGCTTTGAAATTTCTTTCAACAGCTACAAGCCCTTTGCCTGTGGCATCGTCATCCACCCCAGCATTGACGGTGCTTGCCAGTTGCGTGCCAAGGGTGTTAAGCCGCAAGACATTGAACGCATCGAGCTGCGTGTGCATTCCCTCGTGCTGGAACTGACGGGCAAAAAGACACCGCAAGACGGCCTGCAAGCCAAGTTCAGCGTGTACCACGGCGTGGCCTGTGGCCTGATGTTTGGCAAGGCGACTGAAGACGAATACCACGACGCACTGGTCACCCGGCAAGACATGATCGACCTGCGCGCCAAGGTGGTGGCCACGGTGGACGACGACATTAAGGAAGAGCAGGCCGACATGGTGGCCGTGCTCAAAAACGGCGAACGCGTGCACGTTTTCGTCAAACACGCCATCGGCTCGCTGCAAAACCCCTTGACCGACGCGATGCTTCAAGCGAAATTTACCGGCCTGTGCACGCCTGTGATTGGCGCACAGCGTACCCAGGCATTGGCACTAGCCTGCTGGGGCATTGGTGGTGCCAGTAACCTGCAAACAATCACACAACTGGCCGTAGCCTGAAGCCAAATCCATGCACTTGGTAAGCACCATTCGCTATAAAATAAATAGCTGCTCGCGCACTATCTACGCTGGCAAATAGCCTAAAGCACAGCGGATTCACCCAAAAATTGCCATAATCGTACCGTGGACAAGTTCAAACAGCTCGAAACCTTCGCATCGGTGGCCAGCAAGGGCAGCCTGACCGCCGCCGCGCAAGCCGAAGGCGTTGCAGCGGCCATCATTGGCCGCAGGCTAGACGCGCTGGAAGAGCGCCTGGGCGTCAAGCTTATGGTGCGTACCACGCGGCGCATTTCGCTCACGCATGAGGGCAGCGCGTTTTTGGAAGACTGCCAGCGCGTGTTGTCCGACGTCGCCAATGCCGAGGCCAGCGTCAGCGCAGGTGGCATCAAGGCCAGCGGGCATTTGCGCATTACCGCGCCCGCCGGTTTTGGCCGCCGCCACGTCGCGCCCCTGGTGCCGCGCTTTCGCGAATTGCATGCCGACGTGAGCATCACGCTCAATCTGTCTGACCGCGTGGTGGACTTGGCCGCCGAAGGCTTTGACTGCGCCGTGCGCGTGGGTGATTTGCCCGATTCGTCCTTGGTCAGCGTGCGGCTGGCCGACAACCGCCGCCTGTGCGTCGCTACGCCGCGCTATGTGCAGCAACGCGGCTGGCCCGCGCACCCGCATGATTTGTCCAAATTTGACTGCCTGACCCTGTCCAGCGACGCATCGCAAACACGTGGCTGGGCGTTTATGGTGGATGGTGAGTTGCAACACCTGCGCCCCGGCGGCCCGCTGGACTGCAGCGACGGGCAAATCTTGCACGACTGGTGCCTCGCCGGTTACGGCATTGCCTGGCGCAGCACCTGGGAGGTAGAAGGCGACATAGCCGCTGGCCGCCTGGTCACACTGCTAGACGACTTTGCCGCGCCGGCCAATGGCATTTACGCCGTTTTCCCACAGCGTAAACACCTGCCCCTGCGTGTGCGCCTGTGGGTAGATTATTTGAAGCACCACTACGGCCAGACGCAGTACTGGCAAACGGGTGGCCCCCACAATATGGGCGGCACAGGCGGCACATGACAAGCGACGCCCTGCGCAACCTAAGCACGCAGCGCGTGGTCATCTGCGCAGACGACTTTGCCTACAACGCGGCGTGTTCTGCGGGCATTGCCAAGTTGGCCGCAAAAGGCAACATCCACGCCACCAGCGCCATGGTGCTGTCACCCCGCTGGGCTATTGACGCAGCGCTGCTACAACCCCTGCGCGGCACGATCAGCGTGGGTTTGCATCTGGACTGGACAAGCGAATTCGCCGTTGCCGCAGGTCACGGCATGGGTTTGGGCGCTGCCATGTTGCGTAGTTGGCTGCCTGCCACTGTAGGCGGGTTTGACGCCGCCGCAGCCCGGCGCGTCATCGACGCGCAGTTGGACGCTTTTGAAGCCCATTGGGGCGCACCGCCCGACCATATCGACGGTCACCAGCATGTGCAGCAATTTGCGGGCATTCGCCAGGCGCTGGTGCAGGCGATTGTGGCGCGCTACCCGGCCCATAAGCTGTGGTTGCGCATTTCCAGCCCGGTTGAGAAAGAAAAAACCTTCAAAACCCGCGTAATTAATGCGCAAGGCGCTTCGCAATTGATAGCGCTTGCTACACAGGCTGGTATTTCAGTGCGGCCTTATTTGAGCGGGATTTATGACTTTACCGGCGGCGAGAACGCGTACCGCTCTCGCTTGTTGCAGTGGCTACGAGACGCCCCGCAGGGCACCGTGTTGATGTGCCATCCTGCTGTGGCTGCCGAGGCTGGCGATGCGATTGGGACGG
Source organism: Polaromonas sp. (assembly GCA_043774625.1). Taxonomy (GTDB): domain Bacteria; phylum Pseudomonadota; class Gammaproteobacteria; order Burkholderiales; family Burkholderiaceae_C; genus JAAFIP01. Next base: position 7,692 of record JAYVTG010000079.1, read on the forward strand.
CGCGGGTTTGGGAGTTTGCGGCGCTCTCTTAGGCTTTTGCGTGATCATGCGCTTTTGTGTCAGCGTTCGTATGTCTGCTTGAGTTGGTTGCTGGTCTTTGCACGAAGAGTTACCTCTTGTACGCAGGGTGAGCGGTTTGTTCGTGTGTAGCTCTTGTACGCAGGGTGAGCGTATGCACTTGCCCCTCATGTAGGCGTACCTAAAATCGGGTCAACAGCATACGCTCACCCCGCTGCGATTGCGGTAAATATTCGGACGGTCACGATCTCAGAAACTGTGGGTTTTCAACCGTTGCGCCCCAACCATTTCAAGGCTTGGCGAGGTGTTTGTGGGCTCCGCGATTTATGCGTATGCCGCATCATGAGCGCAACCGCAAACACCTCGCCAAGTCCGTACAAATGCAACTGCGTAACGGTACGCGACGATCAAAGCCAATGCACAGGGACAGACTAACTCAGCACCACAGAACTCAGCCGCCTGCGATACGTAGCCACCGTCGGGTCTTCCGGTGGAATTTGACCGTCGGCCACCTTCACCGGCGGTGTGGCGATGATCTCCAGAATGGCGATGAAAGTCTTGCGGGCTTTATCTTCAGACCAGGTCTTGTCGCGCATCAAAATGTCCAGCAACTCGTCCATCGCGTCTGTCCAGCGGCTGTGCGCCATCAGCAACTGCGCACGGTGAAAGCGTGCATCAAAATCTCGCTTGTTGGCGGCTATTTTGGTCTCTAATTCGGCTATGGCCAGCGTGGATTGTGCGTGAGCAGCTTCTGAATTAATAGCACCCGAAGTAACGGGATGAGCTAAATCACGTGCATCCAGCCAGCGCTGGACTGCGTCTAGTTGGCGTGACAAGCCCAGTTTGTTGATTGCCGGAGCCAAGGCCACTTTGGCGTCGTCGTCGCGGCCTGCCAGCAGCAAGGCCTTGAGGTAATGAAAGCGCGTACTGTCGTTCGTGGGGTCTGCGGCGACCGATGCTTGCAGGGCCGCCAGTTGCTCGTCAAGCGTTAAGGGTGCGGTTTCTGCGGTTTCGTCTTCAGGCTCATCCAATGCGGGCGGCAAGTGCTTGTCCAGCAGCTCTCGCACTTTGCTCTCGGGCTGCGCGCCCTGAAAACCGTCTACCGGCTTGCCTTCGATCAGCAACACGCAGGTTGGAGTGCTGCGAATACCAAAGGCCTGGGCGATTTGCTGTTCCTGGTCGGAGTCGATCTTGACCAGTTTAAAGCGGCCTGCGTAGGCGACTTCCAGCTTTTCCAGAATCGGGCCTAGGGTTTTGCAGGGCGCGCTCGAGGGGGCCCAAAAATCGACCAGCACGGGCACGGTCATCGAGGCCTGGATGACTTCGTCTTCAAAATTCTGGATGGTCGCGTCGATCATGGGGAGGTCTTTGTCTGAAAAGGGTCAAAAAGGGGCGGTAAAAGCGTATTGTCTGACACTTGAAGGCGAAAACGTAGAATCCAAGCTATGACAAGTTCAGCAAAAGTACAAACTGCCGTATTGGTCGGTGTGGTGATGGGTTCTGGTTCTGACTGGGACACGATGCAGCATGCCGTACAAATTCTCACCGATTTTGGCATTGCGCACGAAGCCAAAGTCGTCTCGGCCCACCGCATGCCCGACGACATGTTTGCCTATGCCGAATCTGCCGCCGCGCGGGGGCTGGTGGCCATCATCGCGGGCGCGGGCGGTGCGGCGCATTTGCCGGGCATGCTGGCGGCCAAAACCACGGTGCCCGTGCTGGGCGTGCCCGTGGCTTCCAAACATTTAAACGGTGTTGATTCGCTGCACAGCATCGTGCAAATGCCCAAGGGCGTGCCCGTGGCCACCTTTGCCATTGGCGCGGCTGGTGCCGCCAATGCGGCGCTGTTTGCAGTCAGCATGCTGGCGTGCAACGACGCTACGCTGCGCAGCAAGCTGGATGCCTACCGTTTGGCGCAAACCGAGGCCGCACGTTCTACCGTGTTGCCGCCGGTGCAATGATCCATGGTGCACTGAGTCAACCCGAAAAAAAGCGAACTGATAGTCACCCTTGGCGAGAACAGACCCGCTCTACCGAAACCCTTTCACCATGATCAAAACCATTCTCCCCGGCTCATCCCTGCCTGACGGCCGCCAACCCACCCTGGGTGTGCTGGGCGGGGGCCAGTTGGGCCGCATGTTTGTGCAAGCCGCCCAGCGCATGGGTTACTTTACAGCGGTGCTGGACCCAGACCCGGCCAGCCCAGCGGGCCAGGTTAGCCAGTACCACATTGGGGCTGGCTATCTGGACGAGCAAGGCCTGGCGCAATTGATGCAGCGGTGCGCAGCCATCACCACCGAATTTGAAAACGTGCCTGCCCAGGTGCTGGTCACGCTCGGCTCGCAGCGCCCCGTAGCGCCCAGTGCAGAAAGCGTGGGCATTGCGCAAGACCGCAGACAAGAAAAAGCCATGTTTACCGACTGCGCCGCACAATCTGGCGTGCAGCCTGTGCCCTACGCGGTGATAGAAACTGAGGCAGACATTGCAAAAGTACCTGACAGTTTGCTGCCCGGCATTCTCAAAACTGCTCGCCTGGGTTATGACGGTAAAGGCCAGGTGAAAGTGACTACCCGTGCGCAACTGGTGGACGCTTGGCAGCAGCTCAAAGGCGTGCCTTGCGTGCTGGAGCAGTTGGCCCCGCTGGCGGCAGAGTGCTCGGTGATCGTGGCGCGGGGTGCACAAGGCAGTATGGTGAGCTTGCCGGTCGCGCGCAATGTGCACATCAACGGCATTTTGGCCGTGAGCGAGGTTTGCGAAGGTAATTTGCCTGCAGCCCTTATAGAACGTGCGCAAGAAGCTACTAAATCCATAGCTGAAAGCATGGAATACATCGGTGTGCTGTGCGTGGAATTTTTTATTTTGAAAGACGCAAACGGCGGTGTGAGCGAGAGCAGCGCCCTGGTTGTCAACGAAATGGCGCCACGCCCGCACAACAGCGGCCACTGGAGCATGGACGGCTGCGATGTGAGCCAGTTTGAGCTGCAAGTGCGTACCCTGTGCGGCCTGCACCTGCCCCAGCCACGCCAGCATTCAGCGTCCATCATGTTTAATTTGCTCGGTGATCTGTGGTTTGACAATTCTGCCAGCCATGGCCAAAAGCCGGTGGCCCCATCGCCCAAATCGCCCAAATCGCCCGACTGGGGAGCCGTGCTGGCCTTGCCCGGCACGCACCTACACCTGTATGGCAAGCTAGATGCCAGCCGGGGCCGCAAGATGGGGCATTTGAACATTACAGCCGCCACACCAGACGCGGCGCGTGCCACGGCCCGCGCAGCCGCGCAAATATTGGGTTTGCCATACCACTAACGCTATGCTTTCAGTAGCTGCTTGCGCAGACATCATAAAGGCTGGCGGCATAGTCGCCTTTCCAACCGAGACGGTGTATGGACTGGGTGCAGACGCCAGCAACGACGCCGCCGTGGCGCGCATCTTTGCCGCCAAAGGCCGCCCTGCAGACCATCCGCTCATCGTGCATGTGGCCAGCGCTACAGCGGTGCCTGCCTTTGCAGCCCAGGTGCCGGTGTTTGCACAAAAACTCATCGACACTTTTTGGCCTGGCCCGCTCACGGTTATTTTGCCGCGCCGTACAGGTGTGGCCGCTGCCAGTGCCGGTGGGCAAGCCTCCATCGGCCTGCGCTGCCCCGCACACCCGCTAGCCCTGCAATTGCTGCAAGAGTGCGCCGCACTGGGCGTGCAGGGTTTGGCGGCACCCAGTGCCAATAAATTTGGCAAGGTCAGCCCCACTACCGCCCAGCATGTACGCGACGAATTCAACGACGCTGTGCCCGTGCTGGACGGCGGCCCGTGCAGTGTGGGCATAGAGTCCACCATCATCGACTGCACCCGTGGTGCGCCCGTGCTGCTGCGCCCCGGTGTGCTGCCGCGCGCCGAGCTGGAAGCTGCGATGGGACAAAAATTGCTATTAAATGAGGAGCTGCTCGCGCATATTCCACGCTGGCAAGAAGGGATTTTGCCAGCTGATTCCACAACGCAGGCAACGCCCAGAGCGTCGGGCACGCTCGAATCACACTACGCCCCCTGCGCCACCCTGCGCCTGATGGATGCTCAGGCATTGCAAACCGCGCTGAACTTGCTGGGCGACGCGGCTGCCCACATTGCCATTTATTCGCGGGTCATCCTCACGTCCAAGTCCGACAACATTATCCGCCGCCGCATGCCCGACGACGCGCTGGCCACGGCGCAGCAATTGTTTGCCGTGTTGCGCGACTTTGATGCGCAACAGGTCAAGCTCATTTGGGTAGAAACCCCGCCCAATGACCCGGCCTGGGACGGTGTACGCGACCGTCTGGAGCGCGCGGCGGCGTAAGCAGGCCTTACCGCTGCGTACACGCCCCCTATACAAAGCCCAGTTAAGATAACGGGTTGACAGCACGGTACGCAACAGCGTGTTAACCGTGCAGATTTTGGAGTTTTGAATGAATGTGAATGTGAATGTAACCGGACACTTTAGTCGATGCATTAGTCGCCGCATCGTGATGGCATTGGCCATGGGCACCATGCTGTTGGCGGCTTGCGGCTCCAGCACTACGGTGGAGCCTTTGGTGCCAACGCGCATCGTGGTTTTGGGTGATGGTTTGAGCGATGTGGGTCAAACAGGCAACCTGCGTTATACCGTGAACGATGGGAGCAACAATATCTGGGTGCAAACCGTGGCGGGTGGCTACGGCTCGTCGGTGACGGCGCAATCTGCTGGTGGCCTGAACAGGGCAGTGGGTAATGCGCGCATCAGCCAAAAAGTGACTGGCGTACCTAGCGTGGCTGAGCAGATTGACAGTTTTTTGGCTGCCGACAAAATGGGCACCAAGGACGTTGTGATGGTGAGCGGCGGTCTGAGTGATCTCGTGGCTTTGGCCACGGCTTACAAGGCGGGCAGCATCAGCGCGGCAGATGTGCTGACCAATGCAGAACAAGCGGGCAAAGACCTGGCCGCCCAGGCCCGCCGCCTGGTGGCAGCGGGAGGCCAGCATGTGGTGGTGGCAGGCACTTACAACCTGGGCAAATCACCCTATGCCATTGCTTTGGGCGAGACGGCTTTGCTCAGCCAAGCTAGCACCAAGTTCAACACCGCCTTGCTGGTTAACATTGTGGATTTGGGTTCCAATGTGCTGTTTGTTGATGCCGAATACTACTTCAACCTGCTCATCAACGCGCCCAACTCTTACGGTTTGACCACAAGCAATGCTGCGGTCTGCGCCACGGTGCCCATCACCACCGCAGTACCCTGCACCAAGGCGACGGTAGTGGCTGGCACAGACTACACCAAGTACGTTTTTGCGGACGACAGGTACCCCACACCCGCTGCGCACAGCTTGTTTGGCAACTATGCCTACAGCAAGATGAAATCGCGCTGGTAGTTGTGCCTGGTCGCACCAGGTCTCACCTGGTCGTGCTTAGCCGTTACCCAGCGCTTTTAAGGCAGCGCCCATCTCGTCTGCCGCACGGGTCAACAGGCGCACATCAGACCCGCAGGCAATCAAGGTAGCGCCACGCGCAAAATACCTCTGCGCATCTTGCACACTGGTGGCCAAGATGCCCGCAGCCTTGCCCGCTGCGCGAATGCTAGCAATGGCTTCGGTAATGGCGGCCTGTACGGCGGGGTGATCCAGCTCGCCAGGGTGGCCCATGGATGCGGCCAAATCGTTGGGGCCAATGAAGGCGGCGTCTACCCCGTGTACCGCCAGCAATGCCGCGCACGCCCAGCGGCGGGTAGCGCGTGAACGACACGGCATCACGCGCTTGTTCGGGCGTGTCGATCATGGGGAACATGAAGCTTTGCACGCCCAGGTCCATCAAGCGCTTGACGGTGACCATGTCGCACCAGGGTGGGCGCACCACCGGGTGGCAGGTGCCTGCGCTGGTGGCAGCCAGTTGCTGGTGCAGTGTGCCAAGGTCCACCGGGGAATGCTCCATGTCGATGAGCATCCAATCGTACGTGGAATACGCCAGCGCTTCGACGGTGGCGGCGCTGGCAAAGCTGGCCCACACGCCAGCGCAGATGCTGGGGTTGGCGAGTTTGGCTTTGAGGGGGTTGGTGGGTAATTGCATGGTGAATGATCGTACTGCAATGTTGAGGAGGTGTTGGTTGTTCCTGCGTGTTTGATGCGCTGGGTTCTGTACATACGGTGAGCATGGGATCGTTGTGCAGCTCTTGTACGCAGGGTGAGCGTATGCTGCAGCCCCTCATGTAGGAGTACCTAAAATCGGGTCAACAGCATACGCTCACCCTGCTGCGTGGATGGTGAATATTCGGACGGTCACGACCTCAGAAGCTGTGGGTATTCAACCGTTGCGCACTA
>JAYVTG010000080.1:0-20796 GCA_043774625.1 Polaromonas sp.
ACGGCAAAGCTACCCAACTTACCAGGCCGCAAAGCTACAAACCCAAGCCCCACGGGTTTGCGGTATTCGGTATCGGGTATTCAAAGGCAAACCCGCCAAACAAGCGGGCGACGGGTGAGCGGGTATGCGTTGAAAAATTTTTAGGAAGGCGCGCGTTGTTCAAGGTCGAGTGCTGCAAGACGCAGTTCGCGCGTGTTTTCTAAAAACTTTTTGCAACGCATACCCCGAGCGCGGCGCTAGCCCACCAACTGAGCGTGTTCCTCTGCAATCCCACCAACTGAGCGTGTTCCTTTGCAATCCCACCAAGCTGGATGTACTCCCCTAAGCGCAAACCCAACATCCACTCATCAACTGGGCGTGCCCCGTGCGCCAAGTGATAGCCGAATTACAACATCAACGCAGCAGCATCTTGCGCCGTGAGCCTGCGCACATGCTCCAGCAAAGTCGCGTCGGTGTAGGGCTTGGTCAGGTACAAATCAACACCTGCCGTTTCGGCCAGGGCACGGTGTTTATCGCTCGCGCGCGAGGTGATCATCACTACGGGCAGACCCATGAACTGCGGCAGTTCGCGGATGCGGCGGGTCAAGTCCAGGCCGTTCAGGTTGGGCATTTCCAGGTCGGTCAGTACCAGAGCTGGTGGTTTGGCGCGCAAACTGTCGAGGGCCTGAAAGCCATCATTGGCACTGGTTACTTCGTACCCCGCGTCCTCGAGCAACTGCTCCATGGAGCGGCGTACCGAGAGCGCGTCGTCCACCACCAGCACACGGGTGCGTTTGACAGCCAGGCGCCTGCGTAGAGCCAGAGATGCTGTCACATGCCCGCTAGACTTGGCGGCGCGTTCCAGCGCTGGCACATCCAGTACAAACATGGGTTTACCGTCGGCACGAAAAGCCCCGCCAACGACACCCGAGATACGGCGCGCCAAACGGCCAATGTCTTGCAAAATCAATTCACGTGCATCAATCACGCTGTCTACCAGCAAGGCTACCGTACCCATACTAGCGCGTGCCAACACACAAGGCCGGGTACGCGAGACCATGACGGCTTTGTCTTCAAAACCCAGCCACACACTCAGGTCGTACACCGGGTAATGTGTGCCCTGGTAGTCAAGCTGCGGTGTGCCTTGCACATCCACAACAATCACTTCGTCCGCCGCCATGGCTTGCACCACCTGGTCTGCAGGCAACGCCACCCATTCTTGCGAGCAGCTCACAACCAGCGACTGCGTTGCACCGCTGGACACTGGCACGTGCAAAGTAAAGGTGCTGCCCTCAAACGGTGTGCTGTCAATGTCCAAGCGGCCTTTCAGGCCTGTGACGCGGTCATTCACCACGTCCATGCCCACGCCACGGCCAGACACTTCGGTCACCTCGCCCTTGGTACTAAAGCCGGGGCGCAAAATCAAGCGGCGCAGTTCGTCTTCAGACAGCTTGGTGCCAGCAGCAATCAGGCCGTATTCCACGGCTTTGTCGTACACCGTGGGCAGGTCCAGGCCGCGTCCATCGTCACTGCATGTGACCACGACTTCTTGGCCGCTTCGCCTAAAACTCAGCGTCACCGTGCCCATAGGGGTTTTGCCTAATATCTTGCGGTCTTCTGGTGTTTCCAGCCCGTGGTCTACCGCGTTACGCAGCAGGTGCAATAAGGGTTCAGTCAAACGGGTCAGTACGTCAGCGTCCATGGACGTAGACTCACCTATTACTACCAGTTGCGCCAGCTTGCCGGTGGTGGATGCGGTTTGCGCCACGTTGCGCTTCAAACGCGCTACCACTGTTTTCACAGGTACCAAACGGGCTTGCAGCAAGTCACGGTGCTGGTCGCGCAAGACATGGTCTTCATCGCGCAGCATTTGCAGAGCGCGGCTGGTGTGGCTACGGGCCTCGCGGGCCATTTCCAGCTCGTCTTGCACGGCCTCGGTCACAAAGCGGGACAAACCATGCAAGGCATCGTAACGGTCCATTTCCAGCGGATCAAATCCTTCTCCAGCTTCGCGCTGTTCGCGCAGCTGCACCACCTGCTTGTCCACCGTTTGCTCCAGTTCGCGCAAACGTGTGCTCAACTCAACGTGGTGTAACTCCATCGCACCCAGACGCGCCTCAGCGTCGCGCACAAGCTGCCCCAGGCGCTGGGTGTTCACAATGGACTGACCCGCACGGCGCAAGATCCGGCTTAAGCGGTCTACGCCAACACGCAGGGTTTGCACGTCTGTAGCGGCTGCAGGCGCATCGTTTTGGCCTTTTGCCAGCGCAGAATCTGCGCGAACAGCTACTAAATTAGTAGCAATCGTTGCAGCCAAGGCTTCTGGCACCTGTTCATCCACACTGCCATCACGAATCCAGCCTACCCAGTCGAGCAGGCGCTGTAGGCATTCGAGCGCGCCTTCGGGGGCGGCTTCTTCACCTTGCAGGTGAGCGACCATTTGCTGCAAAATCGTTACCGAATATTGCATGTCGCGCACTGCTGCCGGGTTAACGGGGATGCTTTTTTCAACACACTCCAGCGCCCATTCCATCACGTCTTCCAGCCGGTGCGCCATGCGTCCAATGCCGGGCAGGCCAATGATATTGCCCGAGCCTTTGAATGTGTGCGCAATGCGCTGCGCTTCGATCATTTGCGCAGTATTGGCCTGGCCCGCTTCCAGCTTTTCCAGGTGACCGTATAGCAGTTCTAGCTGCTCGGGTGCGTCGGCCAGCATGGCCGACAGCAAGCCCATGTCCAGGTCTTCGGTAGCCAGGCTTACGTCTTGCGTCTGTGCAGGCTCCAAAGGTGTGTTGGCGGCCGCAGTTTCTTCTGCCGACAGAGCGGGAGGCATGAGCAGCATGTCATGCAGCAAGCCAACGATAGATTCGTCAGGCGGCACTGGGCAGGCACGCAAAAAATCTACAATTTCTTTACAGCTCTCTACCTGTGCTGGCGCTTGCAGGTAATTCAGCGCGGGCTCCATCCAGCCCATGAGCCAACCCAGGGCATCTGCGTCAGGTTGCTTGCGTTGATGCTGCGCAAACTCGGCAATTTGCTGCAAATAACCGCCCCAGCCATGCAAAGCCACCAAGGCGCTGGCCTGGATAGAGCGGTCGATGAAACCAAGCATGGGTTCGAGCTCGCTGGCAGCGCTGGCAGGCTCCAACGCAGCGCGCATCATGGCGTCTTGCGTGCCTGGAACGTCCAGCACGAACTCTTCGCGCAGCAAAGTCAGCAGGTCGTCTAATGTCATGGGATGCTTATTGCGTATTTATTGCGTGGCTATCTATGGCACCACTTCTGGAGTTCAAGCCGCTTTGTCAGCCAACTTGAACTGGCCCACAGCTTGCGTCAAGCGGCGCGAGAACTCTGCCAAAGTCTGGGTACTGGTAGTTTGTTCGGCAATAGCTACCGACGTTTGCTCGTTACCGTGGTTAATGTCTACCACCGACTGCTGCAAACTGCTGGCCAGTTTGGCTTGCTGGTCAGAGAATGCTGCAATCTGGCGCACCAAGCCCACCAATTGTGCTGTGGTGGTTTGCGTTTGCGTCATCTGCGCACCAGCGCGCTGCGCCAGCTCAGACTGTTTCACCACATCACCAATCAAACGGTCCACGGTAAACAGTGTTTCATTCGTCTCAGCCTGAATGTTACCCACCAATTGCGAGATTTGACCCGTGGCCTGACGCGAACTGTCTGACAGACGCTGCACCTCTTCCGCCACCACCGCAAAGCCGCGGCCTGCTTCACCGGCCGTTGCCGCCTGCATGGACGCATTCAACGCCAGCACGTGGGTCCGTTCAGAAATGTTGTTAATCAATTGCACCGCGCCCGAAATTTCCTGTGAGCGTTCGCCCAAGCGCTTGAAGCGTTTTTCCATGTCCGAAATCGATTCGCGCAGCTGGTCAATACCCTTGACCGTACCGTCCACCGCTGCCAACGCAGATTGCGTGGCCTTGGTCACCTGTTCGGCTGCGGTGTTGGACTGATCCGACAAGCTGGCCACCTGGATCAGTTGCTCGGTCGCCTGCGTCAAACCACTGGACATGCTCTGTAAGGCCTCGCGCTCTGAACGAGCTGTTTCTTCCACCATCACCGACTGCACCCGTACGGCCTCAGACGTTTGGCGTACCAGTTCGGCAATGTCTTGTACTTCAGACAACGTGCGACCAGTTTCGTCGGTAAACTGGTTAATGGAGGACGACACTGTCCCAATAATGTCTTCGGTCACCGCAGCGCGGGCTGTCAGGTCCCGGTTACCCAACTGGAACACGGTTTGCAACAAGCCCACCACCGAGTTGTTCAGTGTGTCGTTTTCTGCAGCCTGCTTTTGTAGTGCCCCCACACGCTCGTCCAGCAAGTTGTCAAACGAGCGTCCCAAATCACCCAACTCGTTAGCCGCTGTAATGCCTGTGCGTGCTTCTAGCTGACCACTATTTACATCCGCAATGGTTTGGCTGATTCTTTTCATGTTGCCCGACAGGCTTTGGTAAAACAGAAAGGTAACGAGAGCCACCACAAACACCACGAGTATCAACATGCCAGCAGTCAGATAAGTGGTAAATTGGGCAACACTGGCACCGCGTTCCTTGGCATCACGCACAGCCGCTTCGATCTTGTCGCGAATATCGCCCAACTCTTTTTCCAACACTTTAAACTTGACGGTGAAGTCGGCGCGCGCTTTTTCCAGAGCTGCAGGGTCATTGGTTGCACCCTGGGCAACAGACAAGGCAGCCTGCGCATAGGTCTTCACAATGGGATCGACACGGCTGATTTCAGCTCGCACACTTTCTGGCAAAGTATCTGCATCTTTGTTCTTGCCGTACTCGTCCTGAATGTTTTTGGAGTTGGTCGTCAGCTCTTTCACTGTGTCAGCAATACGCGCTGGGTCGTTGGCGCGGACAGCACCGTCGTACTGTTCGACCAAACCGCGCAAGTTGTCGTGCAACATGTCAGACTGCATGTGGTGACGCATGGCCACACCGCCGCCTTCTGCCTCAGCCAAAGCAGCAGCCAAGCGGCCTTGAGCGTATAAGCCAGTACCGCCTACTAGCAGCACCGCCAGAAGTGTAAGTAACGCAAGGGCAATGAGTTGGCTGCGGATGGTAGATAACATGATGGTTCTTTAATGAGCGTTGATGGGTTGCTTTTTGCTGGCAAGGCAAATGGAAGTCGTTGTTGTCTATGCTGCGGCATCCAGCTTGAACTGACCCACCGACTCAGTGAGGCGACGCGAGTAGTCCACCAAAGTGTCGGCACTGCTAATTTGCGCGGCGCTGGCTTGCACGGTTTTTTCGGTACCGGCACGCACAGCACCCAAGTCATTTTGCAACTGCGCGGCAATCTGGGTTTGTTGCTGTGCAAATGCGGCAATACGTTGCACCATGGTCACCAGTTCAGCGGTGGCTGCTTGAGACTGGATCATGTCTTCACCGGCTTTTTGGGCGGTTGCGGCTTGCTGGGTCACATTGCCCATCAATCGGGTCATCGTGGTCAGCGTGTCATTGGTCTCAATCTGAATGTTCGTTACCAACTGCGAAATTTGCGCTGTAGCCTGCGCCGAGCTGTCTGACAGGCGGCGCACTTCTTGCGCCACCACCACAAAGCCGCGACCAGCCTCGCCCGCCGCTGCCGCCTGTGTTGACGCGCTGAGCGCCACCAGGTTGGTTCGCTCGGTCAGCGTGTTTACCAGCCCCACGGCCGTAGAAATTTCTTTGGTACGTTCGGCCAGTTGTTTGAAGCGGCCTTCCATCTCGGCCATGCGAGTACGCAACTGGACCATACCCGCCACCGTGGAGCCCACCGTTTCCAGGGCAGACTGGGTGGCGGCTGCGGTTTTGCCAGCCACTTCATTTGACTGGCCAGACAGTTGCGCCACTTGCACCAGCTGCTGCGTCGCTTGCGTCAGGCTGGTAGCCATGGAACGCAGTGATTGTTCGCCCTGCTCAGCCGTGGCGTCCACCACCTGGGCCTGCGAACGTACAGATTCAGAGGCTTTCAACACTTGTTCAGCAATTTGCCGAATACCTGCCAGCGTATGTCCTGTCTCTTCAGATAATTGGTTAATGGACGATGACACCGTGCCGATAATGTCTTGCGTGACTGGAGCGCGCACAGTCAAGTCACGGTTACCCAACTGGAACACCGTTTGCAGCAGCGCAATCACAGAGTTGTTGAGAGATTCATTTTCTTTAGTGGCGTTTTCCATCGTGACAATACGCTCGTCCAGCATGCCGTCAAAGGAACGGCCCAGCTCACCGATTTCGTCTTGCACCTTGAGTTCAGTACGCGCTGCTGTATTGCCCGAGGCCACTTGCTGCACGGTGTCGGTGAGTTTTTGAATGGGTGCCAGAAAACGACGCAAGAAGATGGCGGTCAAAATACCCGCAATGGTGATAACGGCCAAGCCTATCAGCAGGGAGCGGATCAAGGTCTGGCGGTTGATGTCGTCCAAGGCTATATCTGCTTCCTCTTCGTTGATCTTGGCAACCATGCCCCAGTTAAGCCCCTGCACTTTCAACGGCCCGTAGGCACCGTACGCTGATATACCCCGGTAGTCGACAAACTTGCTAAAACCATCTTGCCCGGCCAATGCAGCGCGGGTGGCGGCTGAATCAATAGCGACAAAACCAATGCTTGACTCTTTCTTGAGCATGCCAGCGCGGGCGCTGGCAGACAGTTTGTCACCCAATAGCTTGGCAAAGGCTTCTTTGTCTTCGGTCAAATACCTGGCATTGGTACGCATCAGTTTGTCATTGCCCACCAAGAACATATCGCCAGAGTCGCCCAAGCCCATTTTTTTCCAACCCTTGTTAGAGCTCATCACTTCGGTGATTTTGTCTACGGGGTATTGCATGGCAATCACGCCAATTTGTTGGTCACCGTCAAAAACCGGAACAGCCGCAAAAGCGGCCAAGTCGTCGTAAGAAGCCAAATAGGGCGCAAAGTCAGACAGGTAAGAGGTGTCGCGGTTAGGTGACTGCTTGACCTTGTTATAGGCCTCTGCCAGCTTGGTGTTGGCTGCAATGCCACCGCCTTTGAGGGTGGAGCCAAAGTCAAATTCTTTGAAGACGGTATAGACCACGCTGTCGGTTTCGGTGTCGATCAAAAAGATATCGTAAAACTCAAACAGTTTTTGAGCACGCTCCAAACCGGGGTGAAACTGCGCGTGGGCCTGTGCGTAAGCATAGTTGCCCTGCGGTTTGAGCATCTTTTCTTTTTGGCCCAAGGGGTTGGGGTTATTGGTAATAAAGTCTGTTTGCAGAGCCAGGCCGTTAGGGTTCAGTGCCGCAATGGCGGCATTCAACTCTGGTGCGCTGCCAGCATTGCGTTTGGCAAATTCAGGTGCGAACTGGCCTTTGGCGTAATTGGTCAAGGCAGCGTTTGACGCATCGGCCGTGATGCCGCTGTCTTTGGCTGCGCTGCCAAATGTAGTTTTGAAGCCGCGCATAGCGTCAATCGTGGAGCGCTGGCTTGCCAGCGCCTGCAGCGCACGTACGCGGGCGTTGATTTCTTCAGTTACCTGCTGGCGCTTGGTGTCGCGCAAAGATGTGAGCTGGTCGCGTGTGCGACCTTCCAGTGCAGTATCGACAAAGGAAGATGTGCCCTGCATCAGCAGTGCCGCCGTAATGACCACGGGCACCAAGGTCAACAGACCCGCAGCCAGCAGCATTTTTTGCCGAATATTCATATGGTCGCTCTATTCATCTCATCACAGCAAGGACAGTTCATCGGCCAAAACAGCCATGAGTTTTTCGGTATTCACTTCAAGAAAGCTTCGCCCAGTAGCATCTGTCGCAATACCATCACATACTTCACGCAGCCTGGGTGGCAATGCACTGGCATAGGTCAGTTCTTGCGACTCGTAAGTCAATTGAATGGGCAAGCTGCCAAACAGCATCGCAACCGCTTCGTCCGCATCGTCCCCGCTCAAACCACCCACCAATAAACGCTGTTGAACGCTGGACAGACTAGCCAGCTCGGGGCTGAAATACTGGGCCAGGTCCACCACGGGCAGAACGTTACCCTCAATGTTGACAGCACCAGCAAGCCACGCGGGCGCTTTGGGTATGGCGCTTAACTCATAACGGTCAACTATCTGGCGCGCCCAATCGAACGAGAAAGCAAGCGCCCACGAACCGCAAACAATACCTTGTGCCAGCTTCAAATGTGTAGTCTTCTAGAAAGTTGAATGCAGTTGTTTCATCAAACCCCAAGTGCTTAGATGGAGTTCAGAATCTGGTCCGCTGTATAAGGCTTGGTAACATACCCTTTGGCACCGAGCATTTGGGCAAACACACGGTCTGCCTTTTGGTCTTTGGACGTCACAAACACTACGGGCACGCCCTTGGTCGCAGGGTCTTGCATCAACTGGCGCGCAGCAGAAAAACCGTCCAGACCAGGCATGTTCACGTCCATCATGATCAGGTCGGGGGCTTCGGCCTTGGCCTTGGTAACTGCCTCTGCACCCGAGCTGGCGGAAATGACCATCCAGCCCGCATCGGCAAAAATGCGCTGCAGGTTTTGTGCGTCAACGGGGGCGTCGTCAACGACGAGTACTTTTTTCATGATGGGCTCCTCTTGAATACAGAAATTTAAAAATTACAAAGCAGTTAGGTCATGCGTCGTGTTAGCGAATCGCATCAAAGCCTGTTTTGACGCTAGGGCCAAAATTGGTTTCCTGAAAGCCACGCGCGACACTGCGGTCATGCTTGGCTAACACGGCGATCAAATCACGCTCATTGAGCGGTTTGGTTAAATAAGCATCGCAACCAGCCAGGGTGCCACGGATCTTGTCGATGGTGCCGCCACGGCTGGTAAGCATCACCACCACAGGGGGCTTGCCCTCGGTGTATTTACGCTGCTTAATGGCACGGCAGGTTTGGTAGCCGTCCAGCCCCTCCATCATCACGTCAAGAAAAACAAACTTGTAAGGACGCACGTTCAAACGGCCCAAGGCTTCTTCACCAGAGCTGACCAGGTCGGCTCGAAAGCCAAACCGGGTCAGGCGGTTACGCATGAACTTGAGGGCAATATCACTGTCGTCCACCACCATGATGTGGTCCATGTTCATGCCATCATTAATATTGGATGGGCGTGTTTCTGCACCCAGAATGGGAGATTCACTACTGCTAGGGCCAAAGTCTGCCGCGCCCACGCGGATACTGTTGCGCTGCTGGTCTGTGAGTTTTTTAGCCTCTGCCACAGGAACTGTTGGCTGCCTGGGCGTGGCATCTTGCAATGGCGACAAGCCAGACGTTGACCACGCGGGCACACTGCGCACAGGAGCCGGGGCAGCAAGCGGTGCTGGAGTCCATACAGGCCGTGACGCAGGAGCCGCCAAGGGCGCTGGAGCTGCCACGGGTCTGACCAGCTGGGTGACGGGCGCAGCATGGCTTGGAACCAAAGGGCTGGGCGCATTCAGAGGGTACGTTGGGGCAGTGGCGGTGGCCGCTCTGGCCGCTGGTGGCGCGCCACCGCCAAGCAGTTGCTCCACATTGGCCAGCACTTTCATCAGGTTCAAAGGCCTGCGTTGCAAAGACCAGCCGGTACCGCCGTCTGAAGCCCCCACCAGCATGACTTGCGCACAGGGTTTGTGGGCCACCACGGTTTTCATGGTGGCTGCGTCGTCTGCATTGACCACAGCCAGATTGGCCTCTGAGGCGCTGGGCACCAGCAAATAGCCCGGCGCACGGCGCGCAGCCAGCCGAAAGAATGATTCAAATGTTGACTGCTCAAACGATGAAAAGCCAATGAGTACGATTTTGTGAGGATTACTCATCGCGAGTTCCTATGTGAGTAAGCGCTTGATAGAGGGCGAATTGTATGCACAGCGGGGTTCCCAAACAATCTGATAGCTGCATTATGGCGTGTATGGTTGAGGACTATGTGCAAAAATGCATGGCCAAGGACAATGAAACAACGCATTCATTGTAAGTCTCACACACGCCAGGAGCCGGCATGACAACCGTTTATGATTTTGAAGCCCTCGATACGAGCGGCAAGACCGTGGCCTTGAAAAAGTTCAAGGGCAAGCCTCTGCTCATCGTCAACACGGCCAGTGCCTGCGGTTTTACGCCCCAGTTTGCGGGCCTGGAGGCTTTGCATACGCAATACGGCAAAAGCGGCCTGGTGGTGCTGGGTTTTCCGTGCAACCAGTTTGGCGGGCAAGACCCTGGCACCAATGAAGAGATTTCCAGTTTTTGCCAGCTCAATTACGGGGTGACTTTTCCGATGATGGCCAAGGTGGCTGTGAATGGGTCCGATGCCGCACCACTGTTTCACTGGTTAAGCAACGAAGCGCCTGGCTTGCTGGGAAGCGCGACGATCAAGTGGAATTTCACCAAGTTTTTGGTTGGCAAGGACGGGCAGGTGATCAAGCGCTATGCGCCGCAGAATACCCCGCAATCTCTAGCCAAGGATATTGCGCAGGCTTTGGCTTGATGGGCTGACTGGTGTCAACGTGGCTGACTTTAGATACGGCCTAACAAAGTCTGGATTTTCTGACATTCGCGCACTCCAAGACACATGCAAAAAGTAAGAGCAAGAAACCAAACCCTGTGGCGGTGCAAGCCTGCTCGAAGGTGAGTATTCTGCTATTGAGCTGTTCTACCTGCCCAGCTATAGCCCACGGCTCATTCCAAATAAGCGGTTAAACGCTGATCTGAAGCAGGAGATGGGTAAGCGTGTGCCTGTTAGAACCAAGTCCAAGCTACGCGAAGCTGCCAACGATCCTATGGCGGTGTTGGAGAAAAACCCTGAACGTGTGATGCGCTACTTTCAGGATCGGAGGGTTCGCTATGCGGTTTAAGACTTCTTCAGGCCGGAGCAATAACTGAGTGCCCAGACATCAAGCTTTTTTCACCCAAGCGCTGCACCAGCCTTTGGCCGAGACAGCCTTGCCGCCAAAGGCGGGGCAAGCTGCGCTGGCGCTGCTTGCCGGGCCCGTGTAGAGCACGCAAGATGAACAGGTTTGCCCAGCGGCATATTGCGGGAATTTTTTAACATCGGTTTTGGTGGCGTCGCTGGAGTAGCCCAGGGCAACAGCGACTGGATCGGTATCTTTGACCATGTCGGTGCTGGCGGTTTGTGTAAAACCAGGCATCGCGCTGGCTGCGCTGATGCCTGCTACAGCCATCATCAAGGTGCGGCGTTGTGTGTTCATGATCTTGTGTCCGTAATGTGAAGAGTGAATGATCGCTAGGGTTTTACTGCTGTTTTAAGCCTTCAGTCAAGCGGCGACCCAAAGAAATGGCATAGGGCGCAGCGCGAGCGGCCAACATCGGGTCTGCGGAGGGCTCGACTCCTTTGGGCATGACCATGGGGTTGAAGTTGATGGCCAAGCACGGTCCAGCAGCATCGTCAGAGACGGCAGTGATCTTTAAAGTACCTAAGTTCACTTTTTTGCGCCCCTCGGGCAGGGGCACTGTCGCGCTGTCGAGCTTGTCACCCGCCTGAGCAAGTTCGAGATTGAAATTGAAAGCGACCTTGCCTTCTTTCACACGCTGACGAATATCGTCAAATAGAAAACTCGCGCCTTTGGCCTTGGCTTCGTCGTCGGAGAGGCCTTGCAGACCACCCACGGGCTCGAAAATCCATTTACCAAACTGCTTTGCTCCAGCGGCGTTGACAAAGCCATAGGCATGTACGCCCCAATAGTTCACACCGCCATAACTGGCAGGCACAGGCTGCGAGGCAAAGTGGCGGCCTTGCAGCAGCACCTCAGGGTTGGCATCGTTGAAGGTTTTGACTTTGGCCGGATCTGCCGCCTTGGTAGCTGGGTCAGGCTGGCGCGAGACCAGTAAATCTAACAGCTGTTGAGGGCTGGAGGCGCCAAACACGGGGGCAGAGATATTGCCCATCAGCCATTGCTCACCACCCGGCAAATTAAATTGCAGAGACAAGTTGCGCTGGCTTTTGGCATTGTCTGGCGCTTTGGGGTTGCCGCCACCAATCGAGAAGCGCACCACCACCGGCACGGGGTTGCCGCTAAAAGCCGAGGCGCTAGACAGGCTTCGTGCATCGGCCGTGCCCACAAATTCGCCAGTCGCACAAATGCCTTTCGCGCCTGATCGCCTGTAGCCCTCAAATTTGCCACCATTGGTCTCAAACTGGTTGATGAGGGTGACGGGGTTGACGGGCGGCGCAGATTGCGCAAGCGCTTGCCAACTGGCGGAGGTGGTTACAATAGCGAGCGCAGATAAAACAAAAAACTTCATGTTGAGTCTCCAAAAATAATAAGAGAAGTGCAAACAGCACAACAGCACAACAGCAATCAATTTGCCAGATACTGTCAGAATTGTATATGCATGTAATCCCTAAAAGGTAACACCAATGCGTGGTGTACGGTGCAAATGATCTGTCCGGTGCCGTAGCAAGTAATCTGTCCGATTTTAGGCTAATGCGATAGTTGGAGTTAAACCCATTTCACAGACATCGTATCGTCACGAAAAAAATCCCGATATGCCCAGTAACTACAACCCCAAACCGCCTTACCCACCAGAGTTTCACCAGCAAATAGTCGAACTGTTTGCTGCGGGCCGTCGCTCCAGCGAATTGGCCAAAGAGTTTGGCTGCCTCGAAACCAGCATCCTGAGCGTGTAATCCGCTACCTTCAGGATCGGAGGGTTCGCTATGCGGCGTAAGTCGTCTTCAAGCCGGAGCAATAAATTGAGAAGCAGAGGTCAAACTCTGCCGCTGCCTGTCCTTTTGCACCTTGCCTAGCACCGTTTGGGGCAATTCGGGCAGCCAGACCCAGCGGCGCGGCAGCTTGTAGCGGGCGATTTGGCTGGCCAGCAAGTCGTGCAATTCGCTCTGCAAGGCTGTTACGGTCGTAGTCAAACCAGGCGTGCAGACCACGCAGGCTACAACCACCTCGCCCCACTGGGCGTCAGGCAAGCCCACGACCGCGCAGTCGGCCACACCAGGGTGGGCGACCATCAGGTTTTCCAGCTCGGCGGGGTAAATATTCTCGCCGCCCGAAATCAGCATGTCTTTGGCGCGACCCACCACGGTGTAGCTGCCATCGGGCGCGCAGTAAGCCAGGTTGCCTGTATGGAAAAAACCTTCTGCGTCTTGCAGGGGCTGGCCTGCCCAGTAGCGGGTGGCGACCTTGGGGGCGCGGATGCAGATTTCACCTACGCCCGCCTGAGTGTTGACCAATTTCACTTTGACAGCGGGGCTTGCAGGCCAGCCGCAAGAACCTGCGTGGCTGAAGGCATAAGCCGGTGGCAAGGCGATGGAAAAGGAGCCCGTTTCGGTGCTGCCGTACACATTGCATACCGGCACGCCACGCGCGTGAAAGGCTTGCACCAGATTGGCAGGCAGCAGCGTCAAAACGGGCGTGCAAGATGACTTGAGCGCCTGCGTACAAGGCTGGCAAGGTTTGAATGCACAAGCCCCCGACATGAAACAGCAGCAACACAGATGCTATTAAATCAGTAGCTGCTTGCGCACTATTGGCGCTGGCAATAGCCATATTTGCAAGTAAATTAGCCTGTGTGTGCAGCGCGCCCCTGGGCAAGCCCGTGGTTCCCGATGTGTAGACCAGCAGCGCGGGGTGCTGCGGCTGCGCAGGGCTTGCGGGCGCATGCGAAACCGCTGCTTGCGTATGCGTGTCAGGCAGCAAGGCGTCCAGCAGCGTGCGCGCCAACGAGGCGCGTGCTGCCAGACTGTTGGCCTGCACCTGCCAATGCGCGTCGCTCAGCACACAACGGGGGGTGCAATCGGCCAGCGCGGCGTAGCTGATGTGCCGGCCTTCAAAACGCACAGCGGTCGCTGGCCCACGGGCCTGCGCCTGTAGCGCGAGCAGTTCGGGCAGGGTGGCAGGCGGCAGCGTGAAAAGCATTTACCTAACTTTACCGCGTCTTCATGCGCCGGTGGCATGTGGGGCAGACACTGCTTTCATCGCACTGGCATTCAGTGTTTTTTTAAGGACTTTGCACTATGCATAACTCTCCCCGTCGCCGCGTTTTCACTACTCTTGCCGCTTTCGGTAGCCTGGCGTTTCTGGCCAACCGGGCACAGGCCCAAACCGCCCCTGGCGGCCCGCCTCCTGGTGGTCCTTCGCCACAAGACATGGCCCGCTTTACTGAAAAGCGTATCGACCATTTGATCAAATCGGTGGATGGCACGCCCGACCAGAAAGCCCGCCTTACCCAACTGGCACAAACTGCCATGGCCGACATGAATCCTCTGCGCGAACAGCATATAGCTGCCCGCATGCAGGGAATGGCTTTGCTGGCCGCCCCCACCATTGACCGCCGCGCTTTGGAACAACTGCGCGCCCAGCAAATGTCCCTGGGTGACAGCCTCAGCAAACGCATGGTGCAGTACATGGCAGACGCCGCCGAGGTGCTGACGCCCACCCAGCGCAGCAACGTGGCCGAACGCATGCAAAAACGTGGCGAAGGTGGTGGTTGGGGCCGTTTTGGCCACGGCGGACACGGTGGGCATGGTGAACGCGGCGGTTTTGGTGGCGGGTTTGGCTTCTAAACCCGAGCCCATGGCCTTTGCAAGCCCCGCACGTCTTTATGTTGACCAGCCGCTGGCGTAATATGCGCCTATGAACCAAGTGCTGATGATTGAAGACGACGTGCGCCTGGCGCAGATGGTGGCCGAATACCTGCGGGGCAACGGACTGGCCTGCGACCACGCCGTGGACGGCGAGGCAGGTTTGGCAGCACTGCAAACCGCCCCGCCCGACCTGGTGGTTCTGGACGTGATGATGCCCGGCATCGACGGGCTGGAAGTGTGCCGCCGCCTGCGCGCCATGCCGGGCGATGTGTCCCGCACCCCGGTGTTGATGCTGACTGGCAAGGGTGACGCAATGGACCGCATCATCGGCCTGGAACTGGGCGCTGACGATTATTTGGCCAAGCCTTTTGAGCCACGCGAGCTACTGGCCCGCATTCGCGCTATCTTGCGACGCAACGGGCAAACGGCCAGCACCGCCAAGCGCATGGTGTTTGGCAGCCTGGAGATTGACCGCGATGCCCGCACCGTGACGGTCGCGGGTGCCAATGCCGAGCTGACCAGTTACCAGTTTGACTTGTTGGTAGCCATTGCCGAACGAGCGGGCCGGGTACTCAGCCGCGACCAGATCATGGAGGCCGTGCGCGGGCGCGAACTGGAGGCCTTTGACCGATCCATCGACGTGCATATGGGCCGCATTCGCGCCGCGCTGGAAGCCGACCCCAAAGACCCCAAACGCATCTTGACCGTGCGCGGTGTGGGCTATGTTTTTGCCAAACAGCAAGACTGATGACTTGCCACTGTTTGCTCTTTATTTCATAGCTGCTTGCGCAGTATTGGCGCTGGCATAAGACATATTCATGTTCAAAAACTTCTTTAGCCGCCTGTACGTTCGCATTTGGCTGGCCGTGGTAGCCAGCGTGCTGCTGATCACCATCGCTTTTGGCTGGATATGGCGCAACCACATGGAACGGCTGCGCATGGAGCGCAACCAGGACCAGCCGGCACGCGAGGTGATTGTGCGCGACAGCGCTGGCGAAATAGTGGGCCAGGCCAGCGCGCGGCCTGTGCGGGTGCCTGGCCAGGGCCTGGAGTTTGTGGTGACCATGCGCGATGGGCGCACCCTGGCCATCCAGATGCCGCCACGCGGCAGACAAGCAGGCGGTGCAGGTTCACCCGATATGTTGCCCCCCCTGTCTTTGGGCATTCCACCACGCGGCGGTCCCAACACCTGGCCGCAAAGCTCCAACGGCCTGCTCTGGCTCATGGGCATTTTGGCTTTTGCCGTCGCCTTGGGCAGCTACCCTGTAGTGCGCCGCCTGACTAAACGGCTGGAGAGTCTGCAACGCGGCGTTGAACGTTTGGGCCAGGGCGACTTGCGCGCCCGAGTCGACGCCAGCGGCCACGACGAAGTAGCCTTTTTGGCCGCACGCTTTAACGAAGCTGCTGACCGTATCGAAGGCCTGGTGCAAGCACACAAGTCGCTGCTGGCCAACGCGTCGCACGAACTGCGTTCGCCGCTGGCGCGCATTCGCATGGGCATTGAGCTGATGGAAAGCGCGCCCAGCCCCGCGCTTAAAACAGAACTGGCGCGCAATATTGCCGAGCTGGACACCTTGATTGACGAAATTTTGCTGGCCAGCCGGCTGGACGCGGCGCAGCGCGACCCGCAGCTGGACGTGGGCACGGTAGAAACCATCGACCTGATTGCCATGGCAGCCGAAGAATGCGCACGCAGCAATGTGCCCCTGCAATGCGAAGTGCAAAGCCTGCACATGCAAGGCGTGCCCAAACTGGTGCGCCGCCTGCTGCGCAACCTGCTGGAAAACGCCCGCCGCTATGGCGGCAACGATGCCAGCATGCTGTTGCGCCCTGGCAGCATCGAAGTGAGCGACCGGGGCCCCGGCGTGCCCGAATCTGAACGCGAACGCATTTTTGAACCCTTTTACCGCGCCAGCCATGCCAGCGAACGCGACGGCGGGGTGGGCTTGGGGCTGGCACTGGTCAAGTCCATCGCCCAGCGTTTTGGGGCCAGCGTGCGCTGCCAGGCACGTGACGGCGGGGGCGCTAGCTTCATCCTGAAATTGCCCTAAACTGCTTTTTTTAGGTAAAAATACACGCATGCTGTACCGCAGCGTCTGTAAAAAGTCACGGTTGTGCGCAATAAGTCTCACAAAAGCTGCATCCATCCCATCAATTGGGGATGTTCAAATGCGTCCAAGCCTTGCACAATAGCTACTTCGCTGTCACACGAAGGCTTTTAGTTTACATATAGCAACAAGTAATGCGTATTTAGGGAAGAAGAAGTAACAAGTTTTTACTAGTTTCCCAACGACGTCCTATAAGGGATATGGATACGGCCACCTTCGGGTGGCCGTTTTTTTGGGTTTCAATATAAATTGCCCGTCTGTCCGCTGCTGGCATGTGGCCAGCGTTATGCAGGTAGTTGCTTGGGTACACTGTGCCTGCATTTTTGAAAGAAGTCTTTACTATGTCCATGCTGAGCATCTCATCGTTCGCTACCCGTTTACATCGTCCCCACAACTGGCTGCTGTGTAGCACGGCTCTGGCCTTGCTGCTGGCCCTGCCGGTGCACACCGTGCAGGCACGCGAGGGTGTTGAAGTGGGCGGAAATTCAAAATTGGCGAGTCTGGTGCCTGCAGGTCAGGTAGAACAGTCTGCCCAGCAGCAATATGCGCAGCTTTTGCAGCAAGCCGCCAGCAAACAATCTCTGGGGGCAGCCAATGACCCCCAGGTGCTACGCCTGCGCGCTATTGCGCAAAAAATTATTCCCTTCAGCTACGAATGGAACCCGCGTGCCAAAGACTGGAAGTGGGAAGTCAACCTGATTGGCAGCAACCAGGTGAACGCTTTTTGCATGCCGGGCGGAAAGATAGCTTTTTACAGCGGCATTTTGGACCAGTTGAAACTGACCGACGACGAAGTGGCCATGGTCATGGGCCACGAAATCGCCCACGCACTGCGTGAACACGCGCGTGAACGTATGGCTAAAAACGCAGCCACCAGCCTGGGTGCCAACGTACTGAGCCAGGTGTTGGGCGCAGGTCACCTGGGTCAGCAACTCATCGGCGGCGGCGCGCAACTGCTCACGCTCAAGTTTAGCCGGGGTGACGAATCCGAAGCCGACCTGGTCGGCATGGAACTGGCTGCCCGCGCTGGCTACAACCCGCACGCCGGTGTGAGTCTGTGGCAAAAAATGGGCGCCGCCAACAAAGGCGCACCACCGCAATGGCTGTCCACCCACCCCAGCGGTGGCACGCGGATTGCAGAGATCGAAAGGAACCTGCCCAAAGTAGACCCGTTGTACCAAAAGGCCAAGGCAAAATAAACGCCTGAGCGCATCGAGCAACGGCTTGGGCTGAAATCGTTGAAGCCGTCAAGGCGTTAAACGCCTTGCGCAATCCAGCGCGCGGCCTTCTCGGCAATCATCAGCGTGGGGCTGTTGGTGTTGCCGCTGGTGATCGTTGGCATCACGCTGGCATCCACCACACGCAGGCCCGCTACGCCGCGCACACGCAAATGCGAATCGACTACGGCCAGCGGGTCATCTGCACGCCCCATTTTGGCTGTGCCCACGGGGTGAAAGATGGTGCTGGCAATGTCGCCTGCCAATGTGGTCAGGTCTTCGTCGCTTTGGTACTGTGGGCCGGGCTTGAATTCTTCGGGTTGGTATTTGGCAAACGCGGGTTGCGCCACGATGTTGCGTGTGACACGCAGGCTATCGGCGGCGACTTTGCGGTCTTGGGCTGTAGACAGGTAGTTGGGGGCAATCGCGGGTGCGTCTTCGAAACGGTTGCTGGTGATGTTGACCGTGCCGCGACTGGTGGGTTGCAGATTACACACACTGGCGGTAATGGCCGGAAAACTGTGCAGTGGCTCACCAAATGCATTCAGGCTGAGTGGCTGTACGTGGTATTCGATATTGGGCCATGCATGCTCTGCGCTGCTGCGGGTGAAAGCACCGAGCTGGCTGGGGGCCATGCTCATCGGGCCGGTGCGTTTGAATACATATTCCAACCCGATTTGAGCCTTGCCCCACCAGCTATTGCTCATGCTGTTGAGGGTTTTGGCACCCGTGACTTTGTAGACCGAGCGAATTTGCAAATGGTCAGACAAATTGGCTCCGACACCTGGCAGATCGACCACAGGTTCCACCCCTTTGCTTTTGAGCAAATCCGCCGGGCCGATGCCCGAGAGCTGCAAGATCTGCGGCGTGCCGATGGAGCCTGCGCACACAATGACTTCGCTGTGCGCGGTGACGGTTGTCAGCTTGCTGCCTGTCCACACCTGCACACCCGTGCATTTTTTGCTGCCATCCGCATGCGTGTCGATGACCAAGCGCGCCACCTGGGCGCGCGTCCACATTTCAAAGTTGGGGCGAGCATAACAAGTGGGCCGAATAAAGGCTTTGGCCGTGTTCCAGCGCCAACCACTCTTTTGGTTCACTTCAAAATAGGCCACACCCTCGTTATTGCCACGGTTAAAGTCGGCCGTGGCGGGAATGCCCGCTTGCACCGCCGCTTGTGCAAATGCATCCAGCACGTCCCACTGCAGGCGCTGCTTTTCAACACGCCATTCGCCGCCCGCCTGCTTGTCTGCACCAGGGCCAGTGCCTGCTACGCCGTACCCATGGTATTTGGCTATTTCTTCCAGCTCTGCAGGCAATTTAGTGCCATTGCCAGCGCCGTTATTGCGCAGAGCACTATCTAAAGTGTAGTGACTCTCATGCGCTTTGAAGTCGGGCAGGCAATTGTCCCAGCGCCAGGCATCGTCACCCGTGGCCTGCGCCCAACTGTCATAGTCACGCGACTGGCCACGCATATAGATCATGCCGTTGATGGAGCTGCAGCCACCCAGCACCTTGCCGCGCGGGTAGCGCAGCGTGCGGCCATTCAGCCCTGAATCAGGCTCGGTTTTGTAGAGCCAGTCGGTGCGCGGGTTGCCAATGCAGTACAGGTAACCCACGGGAATGTGAATCCAGTGGTAATCGTCTTTGCCACCGGCCTCGATGAGCAGAACACGCTTTTTTTTGTCGCTACTCAAGCGGTTAGCCAGCAAACTGCCAGCGGTGCCCGCACCGATAATGACGTAGTCGAATTCAGGTTGTGACATATAAGGCAAGCTTAGGTTACTAACGGCGCAATACGCGCCAATACTTCTTCAACCAAAAAGTCAGGCGCCACTTCAATCTTTTTGCCACCGCGTTCGCGCAGGGCTACTGTCCGCGGTTGATTGCAAATCACAACGCCTTGAGTTTGCATGCCCGATCCAGTGAGGGACACCGCAAACCCCTGGCTGCGTGCCAAGGTGATGCCTTGGCTGATCGGCAATACGATAGCCAAACTGTCATCGGCGGGGGACAACACAAACATGGGCCGCGTGCCCGCTTGTTCGCGGCCTTTGACGGGGTTTAGATCGACTAGCCAAATTTCTCCGCGCTGCGGCAAACGACTGGATGCCATCAAACTCGCTCCGACGGCAGCTCGTCAAAGCCCAGCCATTCTTCGTCGCGCGGCAATGCCAGCTTTTTATGCTCTTGCATCAGTTGCTTCAAAGTGAACTGCGGACGATTTGCAGCGATGATGATTTGGCCGTCGCGCACGTCTATAGTGACCTCGTTTCCCGCCTCTAAATGGGCAAGGGAAAGAAGATTTTTCGGAATAGGCAAAGCGACCGACCCACCCCAGTTGCGCAATGTTGCAGTCATCATGGTTGGCTCCTAAAAGTGATATTATTGTATCACTTTAAGATTATTTACTGGTTGGCATCACAAACTCTGCACCCTTGCCAATACTTTCTGGCCAGCGCTGCATGATGGATTTTTGCTTGGTGTAAAAACGCACGCCTTCTTCGCCATAGGCATGCATGTCGCCAAAGAGCGATTTCTTCCAGCCGCCAAAGCCATGCCAGGCCATGGGCACGGGGATGGGCACGTTGATGCCGACCATGCCAACCTGAATGCGACGACTAAATTCGCGGGCGACGTTGCCGTCACGGGTGAAGCAGCTCACGCCGTTGCCAAACTCGTGCGAATTTACAAGGTTAATGGCTTCACCAAAGTCTTTCACGCGCACACACGACAGCACGGGGCCAAAGATTTCTTCTTTGTAGATACGCATGTTGGGTGTCACGTTGTCAAACAGGGTGCCGCCCATCCAAAAACCGTCTGCGCAGCCTTCGCCTACTTTGGACGCGTCAAATTGGCGGCCATCGACGAGCAAGTCTGCGCCCTGCGCCACGCCCACCTCGATGTAGCTGGTGATGCGGTCAAAGGCGGTCTTGGTCACAATCGGGCCCATTTCGGCGGCCAGGTTGGTGCCGTTCAGCACCTTCAGTGCCTTG